>NZ_JAANQB010000023.1:0-348648 GCF_011605445.1 Cronobacter sp. HA18006
GAATTTGCCTGGCGGCTGTAGCGCGGTGGTCCCACCTGACCCCATGCCGAACTCAGAAGTGAAACGCCGTAGCGCCGATGGTAGTGTGGGGCCTCCCCATGCGAGAGTAGGGAACTGCCAGGCATCAGATAAACGGAAAAGCCTCATGCGAAAGCATGGGGCTTTTTTGTATGCCGCTCAGCAACGGTGAGCGCCTGCGGGCAGAGTAAACCCGGTGCAGACCGGCAACTCGTCCCGCAACGGTAACGGGCAGCGACCCGCCGGCAGGATATCCGTTACCGGATGCCAGCGAAAATAACCCGCTTTCGTTCTGAATCCCGGTATCCTGATTTTACGCGCGACCAGACGCCACGCGCCTTCCTGCCCGCCAGGTTCTCCTCCTTTCCCTGAACCCCGCCCTTTACGCTTATCGCCGGAATGACCCCTGCGCGCGCTGTGCCGCCAGCCAGTCAGCGATAAACGCTGCTACCTGCGCGGGCTCGTTAATATCCAGTACAGGTAATTCCGCTTCAGATAACGGTCTGTCACTGGCAATGGCGATAACATGATCATCCGGCGTCAGTTCTGCAACGTCCCTCCCGGCACCCTCCCGGAACAGCATGATTTTCGCGATCGCCTCGTGTTTAAACCCTTCCACCAGAATCAGATCCAGTTGCGAGCTGTCCATCCGGCTCGCCAGATAATGAAGGTCTGGCTCGTGCTCTTCTGGTGTTTCTGTCATTAGCGCCCAGCGTTTCGCGCTGGCGACCAGCGTCTGCGCCGCACCTGCCTTGCGAAGTTCATAGCTGTCTTTACCCGGCGTATCCACATCCATATTGTGGTGAGTGTGTTTAATCAGGCCGGTACGGATGCCTCGCTCACGCAATAGTGGAATCAACGCCTTAAGCAGCGTCGTTTTTCCCGTACCGCTCCACGCGGCAATGCCCAGTAACGGAACCATTATTCCTCCTGCCAGCGTTCAAGCTCGGCCAGCGTATTCACATTGGCAAAGTCATCTTTATTCGCAAACGCTACGCTACAGCCATTAACCTCACGCAAGAAAACCATCACGCGACGCTCTCCGCGTGCGAGGTAATCAGCCAGAGGTGCTTTAAGGGAGTAATGCATCAATGCAATCGCAGGGTGATCGCGCTCGCCATCATTGGCCCACACAGCGGGTCTCGCGCCTTTCGCATTCCACAGACGTTGCGCGAGATCGGCAGGGATATGAGGCGTGTCACAAGGGCAAAAGAGATACCACTCGCTATTAAGTTGCTGCATGACAGAAAGCATCCCCGCGAGAGGCCCCGGAAAATCCGGGAGAGTATCCGTGATGACCGGATAACCGCTGGCGCGATAAGCCTCCAGATCCCGGTTAGCGCTTACCGCAACGTGCGCGACCTGGGCCGCCAGGCGCTCCGCCACATGCTTCCACAGCGCTTTGCCATTGAGCGTCATCAGCCCTTTATTTTTCCCGCCCATTCGCGTCGCCCGGCCGCCCGCCAGCACTACGCCGGTAATCGCGCTAAGCTTATCCAAGAATATCACCTCTTTTCATACGGTTTTGTCCCTGCTAACGTGTCGGCCAGATAAAAGGAGACCATGATGAAATGCAAACGTCTTAATGAAGTTATCGAACTGCTGCAACCAGCCTGGGAAAAAGAGCCCGATCTCAACCTGCTGGAGTTCCTGCAAAAGCTGGCTGCTGAATCCGGTTTTACCGGTGAACTGGCCGATCTTACCGATGATATCCTCATTTATCAGTTAAAAATGCGTGATGCCGATAAAGACGCGGTGATCCCAGGCATTCAGAAAGACTATGAAGAAGACTTCAAAACGGCCCTGCTGCGCGCCCGCGGCGTGATAAAAGAGTAAAAGCTTGTAAGAGACGCTCTCGCTGCGGCTTTGAGATGATATCCTGAAGCATTGCTTGTGTTTTCCGGGTATCGGGATGACAGATAACGCTTTTAATTTCCAGACGCTACAGCCAGACACCATCATGGACGCCCTGTTTGAACACGGCATTCGTGTGGATTCTGGCTTAACCGCGCTTAATAGCTTTGAAAACCGCGTTTATCTTTTTCAGGATGAAGATCGTAAGCGTTTTGTTGTGAAGTTCTACCGCCCTCACCGCTGGAGCGCCGAGCAGATCCGGGAAGAACATCACTTCGCGCTGGAGCTTGAAACCGACGAAGTGCCGGTTGCCGCGCCGTTGCGTCTGGATGGCGACACGCTGTTAACGCACGATGGCTTTATGTTCGCCGTGTTCCCGGGCCTCGGTGGCCGCCAGTATGAAACGGATAACCTTGACCAGATGGAGTGGGTTGGCCGTTATCTTGGCCGTATTCATCAGACCGGCAAGCAGCGTCTTTTCTCACATCGCCCTACTATCGGTATCAATGAATATCTGCTGGAGCCGCGCGCGATCTACGAGACCAGCTCGCTTATTCCTGCTTCGCTCAAAACCGCATTTTTGCAGGCGACCGATGCGCTTACGGGTGCCGTCATCGCCCGCTGGCAGCCGGGTTACGATGCCCTGCGTCTGCATGGCGACTGCCATCCTGGCAATATCCTCTGGCGCGACGGCCCGCTATTTGTCGATCTTGATGACGCCCGCAACGGCCCGGCCATTCAGGATCTCTGGATGTTGTTGAACGGCGATACCGCTGAACAGCGCATGCAGATGGAAACGATCCTGGAAGCTTATGAAGAGTTCACTACATTCAATATCAAAGAGCTTGAGCTGATAGAGCCGCTGCGCGCGATGCGACAGGTCTATTATCTGGCCTGGCTTATTCGCCGTTGGGAAGATCCGGCGTTTCCACGCAACTTCCCCTGGCTTGCTGAAGAAGATTTCTGGCGCCGTCAGACGGCGACTTTTAACGAGCAAATTCGGGCGCTCAATGAGCCTCCTTTACAACTAACGCCAATGTATTGATCTGTAATATTCAGGAGAGAGTAAATGATGAAAAAGATTTGGCTGGCGCTGGCCGGTATGGTGATGGCATTCAGCGTTTCCGCCGCCGATTATTCTGACGGGAAACAGTACAACACGCTGGAGAAGCCGGTTGCCGGCGCGCCGCAGGTAATGGAGTTCTTCTCCTTCTACTGCCCGCACTGCTACCAGTTTGAAGAAGTGCTGCACGTTTCTGACAGCGTGAAGAAAAAACTGCCGGCTGGCACCAAAATGACCAAATACCACGTTGAATTCCTGGGCCCGTTGGGTAAAGACCTGACGCAGGCGTGGGCGGTTGCGATGGCGATGGGCATCGAAGATAAAATTACGGCTCCGATGTTTGAAGCGGTGCAGAAAACCCAGACCGTACAGACCCCCGCTGACATCCGCAAAGTCTTTATCGACGCGGGCGTGAAGCCGGAAGAGTATGACGCCGCCTGGAACAGCTTCGTGGTGAAATCGCTCGTCGCGCAGCAGGAAAAAGCGGCGGCCGATGTGGGCCTGCAGGGCGTGCCTGCCATGTACGTTAACGGCAAATATCAGCTGAACCCGCAGGGCATGGATACCAGCAATATGGACGTCTTCGTCCAGCAATATGCGGATACCGTTAACTACCTGCTCGGTAAAAAATAATCGAATGCGTTAAACGAAAAAGCCGGTCACTGACCGGCTTTTTTATATTGCTGATAAATGGCCTCAAGCCTGGCGTCTTTCTCGCTCCACAGCCCGTTCAGCCACTGCTGGAAACCACGTTTAAAGTTTTTATCGTTAATGTAATCACCGTGCAGCGATGCCTCCACCGGCAATAAATCGATCTGCACCACAATACGCGTTAACTTTCCTGTGAGCATATCGTAAAACGGTGTGCGGTTATTTTCCGGGTAGCAGAGCGTCACATTCAGCATCTTATCGAATTGTTTTCCCAGCACATTCAACGCCATTGCAATGCCCGCCGCTTTCGGCGGTAGTAAATGCCGGAACGGTGAACGCAACTGGCGCTGTTTTTCTACGGTAAATCGAGAGCCTTCGACGAAATTCACGATGGTTGTCGGGTGATGGCGAAACTTTTCACAGGAACGACGCGTCGTTTCCACATCTTTGCCGCGTCGTTCCGGGTGACGCAGCAAATAGCTGCGGGAATAGCGGCGCATAAACGGCATATCCAGCGCCCAACAGGCGAGCCCAATAAAAGGCACCCATGCAAGCTGCTGTTTCAGAAAATATTTATTCATCGGAATATGCTTACGAAACAATACGCACAGCACCACAATATCTGCCCAGCTATGGTGATTGCAGATAAGTAAATACCAGCTCTTTTTATTTAGCCCCTGGAGCCCCTGTACTTCCCATTTAAGATGCGGATTCAGGTGCAGCAGCAATGCCAGCCCTTCGCACCAGCAATACATCATAAAATTGCAGAAGCGGGACACCGTGCGCCATACCGCTGGTACAGGCAGCACCAGTTTAATTATTCCGGCAAGGATAATCGGCACGGAGCATAAAATAGTCACCAGAATAGTAAGCACGATGCTGAGCATAAGCGTCAGCGCAGCGAGTAATCTCGACATAATAATTTTCAGGCGGTTAGATAAAATGCCAGTGACGGCAGAGGGCGCAGATTCTAACAGAAAACATTCCGACGTAATGAGCCGAAACGTAACGTGCGATGAATAACCGCCTGGTTTTAAGCGTGGCGTAAGCCAGACGGCAAAAGCCATTTTTTATATCCACAATAAAACTTTTCCGCTAAAAAATAATTAGCGGCGTCAGGGTTTTTATAAACCACTGATTTTTTGGATTATTTACAGCGCTTCGCTCCTTTTTTATCTCACGTTATTAATAGCTTAGGTTTTTGTGCACAAAGTTATCCACAAGCAGCATTGCGAGCGATCGCGCGGATCGACAAAACTTTCCACGCGATCGGCCCTTTGGGTTTCATGTTTTGCGCCAGGCTATGGCATCCTTTATCCATAACTTCATTATCAGGCACGGACATTATGGTTCAGATCCCAGAAAATCCCCTTATTCTCGTCGATGGCTCTTCTTACCTGTATCGGGCGTACCACGCGTTTCCGCCGCTCACTAACAGTGCCGGCGAGCCCACCGGCGCGATGTATGGCGTGCTGAATATGCTGCGTAGCCTGATACTGCAGTACCAGCCGACCCATGCGGCTGTTGTGTTCGACGCGAAAGGCAAAACCTTCCGTGATGAACTGTTCGAGCACTACAAATCCCACCGCCCGCCCATGCCTGACGATCTGCGTGCGCAAATAGAGCCACTGCATGCGATGGTTAAAGCGATGGGCCTGCCGCTTCTGGCGGTCTCCGGCGTGGAAGCGGACGACGTTATCGGTACGCTCGCCAAAGAAGCCGCCGCAGCGGGCCGCGCGGTGCTTATCAGCACCGGCGATAAAGACATGGCGCAGCTCGTCACGCCAGACGTCACGCTTATCAACACCATGACCAATACCGTGCTGGGGCCGGAAGAAGTGTGCGCGAAGTATGGCGTGCCGCCGGAGCTTATCATCGACTTCCTGGCGCTGATGGGCGACTCGTCCGATAACATTCCCGGCGTGCCGGGCGTCGGCGAGAAAACCGCTCAGGCGCTGTTGCAGGGGCTTGGTGGTCTGGACGCGCTTTACGCCAACCCGGAGAAAATCGCTGAACTCTCCTTCCGCGGTGCTAAAACCATGGCGGCGAAGCTTGAGCAGAATAAAGAGGTGGCGTATCTCTCCTATCAGCTGGCGACCATTAAAACCGATGTGGAGCTGGAGCTGAGCCACGATCGTCTGGAGGTGCAGCAACCGCAGGCTGATGAATTGCTGGCGCTTTTCCGGCAGTACGAATTCAAGCGCTGGACGTCCGATCTCGAAGCCGGGAAATGGCTCCAGTCCCGGGGCAAACCTGCCGCGAAGCCGACAGAAACGATTGTCGTTGAGGCCGAGCCGGAAGAAGAAGCCGTAGCGCTCTCGTCAGAGCGTTACGTCACTATTCTTGACGAAGAGACGCTTCAGGCGTGGATCGAGCGCATTAAAAACGCGCCGGTGGTGGCTGTGGATACCGAAACCGACAGCCTCGATAACCTGACGGCCAACCTCGTCGGCATCTCGTTCGCCACCGAGCCAGGCCTTGCGGCGTATATCCCGGTCGCGCATGATTACCTCGATGCGCCGGATCAGCTTTCCCGCGATCGCGTGCTGGAACTATTAAAACCGTTGCTGGAAGACGAATCGCTGGTGAAAGTGGGCCAGAACCTGAAATTCGACCGCGGCATTTTGCAGAATTACGGCATCGAACTGCGCGGCATCGCTTTCGATACCATGCTGGAATCGTACATTCTGGACAGCGTCTCCGGCCGCCACGATATGGACAGCCTCTCCAGCCGCTGGCTTAAACACACCACCATCACGTTTGAGCAGATCGCCGGTAAAGGCAAAAACCAGCTTACGTTTAATCAGATCGATCTCGAACAGGCCGGGCGCTACGCGGCGGAAGACGCCGATGTGACGCTCCAGCTGCACCTGAAGATGTGGCCAAAACTGCAGCAGCACAAAGGCCCGCTGAATATCTTTGAACATATTGAGATGCCGCTGGTGCCGGTGCTGTCGCGCATCGAGCGCAACGGCGTGAAAATCGATCCGGCAGTGCTGCACGCGCACTCGCAGGAGATT
Organism: Cronobacter sp. HA18006; assembly: GCF_011605445.1. Taxonomy (NCBI): domain Bacteria; kingdom Pseudomonadati; phylum Pseudomonadota; class Gammaproteobacteria; order Enterobacterales; family Enterobacteriaceae; genus Cronobacter; species Cronobacter sp. HA18006. The sequence continues at coordinate 6,607 of NZ_JAANQB010000023.1, forward strand.
GCCCTTAAGCTCGCCGAGCTTGAGCAAAAAGCGCATGAGATCGCGGGCGAGCCGTTTAACCTTTCCTCCACCAAACAGCTGCAAACTATCCTGTTTGAAAAGCAGGGCATCAAGCCGCTGAAGAAAACGCCGGGCGGCGCGCCATCAACCTCAGAAGAGGTGCTGGAAGAGCTGGCGCTCGACTACCCGCTGCCGAAAGTCATTCTGCAATACCGCGGCCTTGCGAAGCTGAAATCGACTTACACCGACAAACTGCCGCAGATGATTAACCCGAAAACCGGCCGCGTGCATACCTCTTATCATCAGGCGGTCACGGCTACCGGGCGTCTGTCGTCCACCGATCCGAACCTGCAAAACATTCCGGTGCGTAACGACGAAGGCCGCCGTATCCGCCAGGCGTTTATCGCGCCGGAGGATTACGTCATTGTCTCGGCGGACTACTCGCAGATTGAGCTGCGCATTATGGCGCATCTATCGCGCGATAAAGGGCTGCTCAGCGCGTTTGCGGAAGGCAAAGATATCCACCGCGCAACGGCGGCGGAAGTATTTGGCCTGCCGCTGGAGAGCGTCTCTAACGAACAGCGCCGCAGCGCCAAGGCGATTAACTTCGGTCTTATTTACGGCATGAGCGCGTTCGGCCTGTCGCGCCAGCTCAATATCCCGCGTAAAGAGTCGCAGAAGTATATGGATCTCTACTTCGAGCGTTACCCTGGCGTGCTGGAATATATGGAGCGCACCCGTAAGCAGGCGAAAGAACAGGGCTATGTCGAAACGCTGGACGGGCGTCGTCTCTATCTGCCGGATATCAACGCCAGCAACGCGGCGCGGCGTGCAGGCGCTGAGCGTGCGGCGATCAATGCCCCGATGCAGGGAACGGCCGCAGACATCATCAAACGTGCCATGATCGCGGTCGATGGCTGGCTGCAGAAAGAGCAGCCGCGCGTGAAAATGATCATGCAGGTGCACGATGAACTGGTGTTTGAAGTGCATAAAGATGACGTGGAAGCCGTGTCGCAGAAAATCCATGAACTCATGGAGAACAGCATGCAGCTTGACGTGCCGTTGCTGGTGGAAGTCGGCAGCGGCGTGAACTGGGATGAAGCGCACTGATGCCCAAACACGCGTAGTCGCTTTTGTAACTTAGCAACATAACTAATAGATTTTTGTGATAGTCATTAGAAATTGCTATGTAAACTATGAAAAGAAATTACAAAAAGTGCTTTTTCCCGTCATAAAAAAAGGGTAGAGTTATCGACGTAGGGTACAGAGGTAAGATGTTCTATCTTTCAGACCTTTTACTTCACGTAATCGGATTTGGCTGAATATTTTAGCCGCCCCAGTCAGAAATGACTGGGGCGTTTTTTATTGCGTCGGAGAAAGCGGACGCGCGAGCCAGGCCCGCGCCGGGGAAGGTTACGCTTGCGGAGCGGCGTCTTCGGCCACAGGCGGCAGATCGTTAAACCAGCTGTCCAGCTTGATGCGCAGCTTATCCACGCCGGTTTTCTTCAGTGAAGAAAACGCTTCAACCTGTACGTCGCCGTTAAAGGCAATCACCGCTTCACGCACCATATTCAGCTGCGCTTTACGCGCGCCGCTCGCCAGTTTGTCGGCTTTGGTCAGCAGCACCAGAACGGGAATACCGCTGTCCACGGCCCACTCGATCATCTGCTGGTCGAGATCTTTCAGCGGATGGCGAATATCCATCAGCACCACCAGACCTTTCAGGCACAGGCGTTTTTCCAGGTACTCACCCAGCGCGCGCTGCCATTTGCGCTTCATCTCTTCCGGGACTTCGGCGTAGCCGTAGCCAGGCAAATCCACCAGACGCTTGCCGTCGGCGACTTCAAACAGGTTAATCAGCTGCGTGCGTCCAGGCGTTTTACTGGTGCGCGCCAGGCTTTTCTGGTTAGTCAGCGTATTAAGCGCGCTGGATTTTCCGGCGTTGGAGCGGCCTGCGAAAGCCACTTCAATGCCCGTATCGGAAGGCAGGTGGCGAATATCCGGCGCACTGGTCACAAAGTGCGTCTGTTGATAGTTCAACTGAGTCAAAACGGTCGTCTCCGTCAGGATAAGCTTAAGCAATAGCCGCGATTATACCTGAACAGGGCTAAAAGGCTGTTGTTCTCTCTGGCAGCTTACAAAACACCCGCGAGGTCTGTAAGAGATCTGCCCGTTTTACATTGAGATATCATCGGCTTGAAAGGCGGGTGTTTGAATTTTAGTTAAGTAAAAACAGTCAGTTAACCTTGCAGAAATGTCCTAAAATGGACTTTTAAGGCCGTTTGCGCCTTGAGCCCCTCGTTCAGGCTGGTAAAGTAATAGGCACGGGCAACGGAGTGTCGCAACGGATAATAACTCAGGATGAGGGGTCTGGAGCGTCAGGGCGACGAAGCACACAGCATACCAGGACGGTCAACGTCGGAGACGTTAACAAGGATAAAGGAACACGACACGGAGCGTTGTCGGCTGAAGGACAAACAGGGCGGGTTGTAAGCGCACCAGGACGGTGGATACCGATGACCGGTTAAAAAGTCAGGAAAAAAGGCGACAGGTTTACCTGTCGCCTTTTTTCTTTACTTGCTTTCTGCTAGATTCCGCCGCAATTCTATACTGTTTAAAACGGCCCAAGACGAAAAATTATGAAGCAACCCTCATCCTCTGTGCGCGGCAAAGGCCCCGCCAAAGCTAAAGCTCGCCGTAAAACGCGTGAAGAATTAAACCAGGAAGCCCGCGATCGCAAGCGCGATAAAAAGCACCGCGGTCATGCGCCGGGTAGCCGCGCCACGGGGGCCAGCGCGTCCGGAAAATCCTCCGGTCAGTCGGCACAGAAAGATCCGCGCATCGGCAGTAAAAAACCGATTCCGCTTGGAGTGAGCGACGCTCAGGACACCCGACCTCAGAAGCACCAACCACAACCTAAGAGTGAGAAACCTATGTTGTCACCGCAGGAAGAGCTGGACATGCTGGAGAACGACGAGCGCCTGGATGCGCTGCTGGAGCGCCTGGAAGAGGGGGAAACCCTGAGCGCGGACGATCAGGCGTGGGTTGATTCCCGTCTCGATCGCATTGATGAGCTGATGCAGCAGCTCGGCCTTTCTTACGACGACGAAGAAGACGAAGAAGAAGAGCAGCAGGAAGATATGATGCGCCTGCTCAAAGGCGGAAACTAACCCTTCCGATGGGGCCGACCGTCCTGCTTATACTCCTTCCGATAGTATGTTATCTGGTGTGGTTATTCGTTAAACTACACCGGCTGTCGCGGCGCCAGAAGTGGCTGCGCAGCCGGCTTATCACCCGCCATCCGGGTGGGCCAGTTCGCCGAACGCGTCGGCGAAACCGTCGGAAGGAGTAAGCATGTCTGAGCAGGTAATCGACTGGGATCTGGCCCTCATCCAGAAATATAACTATTCCGGGCCGCGCTATACCTCATATCCCACGGCTCTTGAGCTTTCTGAAACGTTTGGCGAGCCTGACTTCGCGCGCGCGGTCGCGCGTTATCCCGACAGGCCGCTCTCGCTCTACGTTCACATCCCTTTCTGCCACAAGCTCTGCTACTTCTGCGGCTGCAATAAAATCGTCACCCGCCAGCAGCATAAAGCCGACCAGTATCTCGATGTGCTGGAGCAGGAGATTATTCATCGCGCGCCGCTGTTTGCCGGGCGTTGCGTCAGCCAGCTGCACTGGGGCGGCGGTACGCCGACTTACCTCAGCAAAGCGCAAATCAGCCGCCTGATGGGCCTGCTGCGCGCGAATTTTCAGTTCAACGACGATGCCGAAATCTCCATTGAAGTCGACCCGCGTGAAATCGAGCTGGACGTGCTGGATCACCTGCACGCTGAAGGCTTCCGCCGTCTCAGCATGGGCGTGCAGGATTTCAATAAAGAGGTGCAGCGTCTGGTGAACCGCGAGCAGGATGAAGACTTCATCTTTGCGCTCATCAAACGCGCGCGGGAAGTGGGCTTCACCTCCGCCAATATCGATTTGATCTACGGTTTGCCGAAGCAGACGCCGGAAAGCTTCGCCTTTACGCTGCAACGCGTGGCGGAGTTGAACCCGGACCGCCTGAGCGTCTTTAACTACGCGCATTTGCCGGCGCTTTTTGCCGCGCAGCGCAAAATTAAAGAGGCGGATCTGCCGTCGGCGCAGCAGAAGCTCGATATCCTTCAGCAGACTATCCAGTCGCTGACCCACGCGGGTTATCAGTTCATCGGCATGGACCACTTCGCGAAGCCGGATGACGAGCTGGCTATCGCCCAGCGTAACGGCGTGCTGCATCGTAACTTCCAGGGCTACACCACGCAGGGCGACACCGATCTGCTCGGCATGGGCGTCTCGGCGATTAGTATGATCGGCGACTGCTACGCGCAGAACGAGAAAGAGCTTAAGCGCTACTATCAGGCGGTGGATGAGCAGGGCAGCGCGCTGTGGCGCGGGCTTGAGCTGACGCGCGACGACTGTATCCGCCGCGACGTTATCAAAGCGCTAATCTGTAATTTCCGGCTCGATTTCGCTGAGGTAGAAAAAGCGTGGTCGCTCCGTTTCGCCGACTATTTTGCCGAGGATTTGCAACTGCTGGCGCCGCTGGCGAAAGACGGGCTGGTGGACGTAAACGCGCGCGGTATCACCGTGACGGCGAAAGGGCGTTTGCTGATTCGCAACGTCTGCATGTGCTTTGACGTCTATCTGCGTCGCAAAGCGCGGCTGCAACAGTTCTCACGCGTGATATAAAAAAAGCGGGCATAATGCCCGCTTTTTTTAACTAAAGAAGTTGACCAGCGCTGCGCACAGCAGGGCGGCAATTGCCGTCTGGGGCGTATGGCCTGCGGCGGCGCCCGCCTCTGCGCTTTGCGTGGCGATATGGATCAGTGATTCCAGCATAACAACTCTCCCCCATAACCGCGCCCGATCATACTCAAGCCTGGCGGACAGTAAAGTATAAAATTAGAGCAATTTGCAGGCGACAGCGCTTTTTTACACAACGCTGCCGCTTACTCCATTCCCAGCTCTTTTAGCTTGCGCGTCAGGGTGTTCCGGCCCCAGCCCAGCAGACGCGCAGCCTCCTGTTTATGCCCTTGCGTGTGCCGCAGCGCCGTGGTCAAAAGCGTGCGCTCCATTTCCGGCTGTGCTTCGGAAAGCAGGTTTTGATGACCGGAACGCAGCGCCCTGTCGGCCCACTGCGCGAGCAGCGTCGCCCAGCTCTCCGGCAGCGCCTGCGACGGCGCGTCCGGCACGCTGGTTTCAAACAGCTCGGCAGGCAGATCCTGAATCAGCACTTCCTGGCCCGCGGCCATCACGGTGAGCCAGCGACAGGTGTTTTCCAGCTGACGCACGTTGCCGGGCCACGCGAGACGCGTCAGCGCGGCTTCCGTCTCCGGGTGGAGCTGTTTGGCTTCCACACCCAGCTCGCGCGCGGCCACCTGCAGGAAATGGCGCGCCAGACGCGGGATATCCTCGCGGCGCTCGCGCAGCGGCGGCAGATGCACGCGGATAACGTTCAGGCGGTGGAATAAATCCTCGCGGAATTTTCCTTCCTGAACGCGCAGCTCCAGGTTCTGGTGCGTCGCCGCGATAATGCGCACATCCACTTTTACTGGCGCATAGCCGCCGACGCGGTAAAACTGACCGTCGGCCAGCACGCGCAGCAGACGGGTCTGCACATCCAGCGGCATGTCGCCAATTTCATCAAGAAACAGCGTGCCGCCGTCAGCCTGTTCGAAACGGCCCTGACGAATCTGGTTTGCGCCGGTGAACGCGCCTTTCTCGTGCCCGAACAGCTCCGATTCGATAAGGTCTTTGGGAATGGCCGCCATATTCAGCGCGATAAACGGCGCTTTGACGCGCGGGCTGTGGCGGTGCAGCGCATGCGCCACCAGCTCTTTACCGGTGCCCGATTCGCCGTTAATCAGCACGCTGATGGAGGAGCGGGAGAGGCGGCCGATAATGCGAAACACATCCTGCATCGCCGGCGCTTCGCCGATGATGTCGGTGGTCGGGCCGAAAACCTGCGCGCTGCGCGGCTGCTGTTGCTCCTGGTAATGGCTGATAGCGCGCTCGACCAGCGCCACCGCCTCGTCAATATCAAACGGCTTTGGCAAGTAATCAAACGCGCCCTGCTGGTAGGCGCTCACCGCGGCGTCGAGATCGGAATGCGCGGTCATAATGATGACCGGAAGCATCGGATGACGCTGTTTGATCTGTTTTAACAGCGTCAGGCCGTCCATGCCCGGCATACGAATATCTGACAGCAGTACGTCCGGGGTTTTTGTGCTCAGCGCGTCCAGCACCTCGTTACCGCTTTCAAAGGTGGTGCAGCTTAAGCCTGCTCCGGTGAGCGCGCGCTCAAGCACCCAGCGAATGGAGCTATCGTCATCGACGATCCAGACAATCCCTCGTTGCATAATCACCTCTATTTCCGAATAGGCAGGAAGACCGAGAATTCGGTATGGCCTGGCCAACTGTTAAATTCGATTTTTCCCGAATGCTGATCGATAAGATTTCGGGCGATGGACAGCCCCAGCCCGGTGCCGCCCTCGCGGCCGCTGACCATCGGGTAAAACAGCGTATCCTGCAGATGCGCCGGAATGCCTGGCCCGTTGTCTTCCACGTCGATACGGGCGGCCAGGCGGTAGCGCACGCCGTGCAGCGTCAACTGAAACGCGGTGCGGGTGCGCAGCGTGATCTCGCCGCCGTCCTCGCCCAGCGCCTGGAGCGCGTTACGCACGATATTCAGCAGTACCTGTTCTATCTGGTCCGGGTCGTGGGTAAATTCCGGCAGGCTCGGATCGTAGTCGCGCAGAAGCCGAACGTTTTCCGGCAGTTCCATGGAGACCAGCTTCACCACGCGCTCGGCCACTTTATGGATGCTTTCGGTGACGTGCATGCCCGGCTGCTGCGGCCCTAACAGGCGGTCCACCAGGTTACGCAGGCGGTCGGCCTGTTCAATGATGACTTTGGTGTATTCCGTCAGCGACGGGTCGGGCAGGGCGCGGCTCAGCAATTGCGCTGCGCCTCGCAGGCCACCGAGCGGATTTTTGATTTCATGCGCCAGGCCGCGTACCAGATCGCGCGCGGCGACTTGCTGGGCATGCTGGAGCTGTTCCTGGCTTAAACGCCGCTGATTATCCATCGGGGCCATCTCCAGCAGGATCAGGCCATCCGGCAGACGTTGCGCCGTCAGGGAAAGAATGTGTGAGCGGCCATCAATGACCAGTGTCACTTCGTTATCGGTAAACCCCTGGCCCGCGTTCAGGCTCTCCTGCATCAGGCTGATATTCAGGGAGAAATAACTCAGCAGCTCCGGTAGTGGCGTGCCGTAAAGCTTACGTGAGCTTTGCGCGAGCAACTGCTGCGCCGCCGGGTTGGCGTAATGCACCGCCAGCTCGTCGTCGACCAGTAAAATGCTATTGATTAATGCGTTAAGGATCTGCCCAGCGTCGGGCAGCGTGCCTGTTGCCATCCAGCAGTCCCCCAGGGTTTGCACCATTTTAGTGCATTATAGCGTTTTAACGCTAAAAAGGGCGTTAAAACCGGTTTCGGGTGGTGAAAAAAGCCCATCCGAAGATGGGCTAAAGTTTCCACGGCAACAAAAAAACATTCGCGGATTTCACGCAGTGGCGACAACCTGAAATCCGCTGGCTATCAACATCAATAAATCATTACACGCTGTAGTAGAGTTCGAACTCTACCGGGTGCGGCGTCATGCGAACGCGATCGTTCTCTTCCATACGCAGCGCGATGTAAGCATCAATCGCATCGTCAGTGAACACGCCGCCTGCGGTCAGGAACTCGCGGTCTGCGTCCAGCGCCTGCAGGGCTTCTTCCAGAGAACCGGCAACCTGCGGGATCTCTTTCGCTTCTTCCGGCGGCAGGTCATACAGGTTTTTGTCCATCGCTTCGCCCGGGTGGATCTTGTTCTTGATGCCGTCAAGACCTGCCATCAGCAGGGCAGCGAAGCACAGGTACGGGTTAGCCGCCGGGTCCGGGAAGCGCACTTCGATACGACGCGCTTTCGGAGACGCAACCACCGGGATACGGATAGACGCAGAGCGGTTACGCGCGGAGTAAGCCAGCATAACCGGCGCTTCGTAGCCTGGTACCAGACGCTTGTAAGAGTTGGTGGTCGGGTTAGACAGGGCGTTGATGGCTTTGGCGTGTTTGATTACGCCGCCAATGTAATACAGCGCCTGCTCAGACAGACCCGCGTATTTGTCGCCAGAGAACAGGTTGGTGCCGTTCTTGGACAGAGACATATGGCAGTGCATACCGGAGCCGTTATCACCGAACATCGGTTTCGGCATAAAGGTCGCGGTTTTGCCGAAGCGGTGCGCGACGTTATGCACGACATATTTGTAGATCTGAATTTCGTCCGCTTTTTTGGTCATGGTGTTGAAGCGGGTTGCCACTTCGTTCTGACCGGCGGTGGCCACTTCGTGGTGGTGCGCTTCAACGACCAGGCCCATCTCTTCCATGGTCAGACACATCACAGAACGGATGTCCTGAGAAGAGTCAACCGGCGGAACCGGGAAGTAACCGCCTTTCACGCCCGGACGGTGGCCTTTGTTGCCGCCTTCGTATTTGGTGGAGGAGTTCCACGCGCCTTCGATGTCGTCAATCGCGACATGGGAGCCAGAAATGGTGCTGCCGAAGCGGATGTCGTCAAACAGGAAGAACTCAGGTTCCGGCCCGAACAGGACGGTGTCCGCGATGCCGGTAGAGCGCAGGTACTCCTCAGCGCGCTTGGCGATGGAGCGCGGGTCGCGATCGTAGCCCTGCATGGTGCCCGGCTCAAGGATGTCGCAACGAATAATCAGAGTAGGTTCTTCGTAGAACGGGTCAATGACAGCGGTGGAGGCGTCCGGCATCAGCACCATGTCAGATTCATTGATGCCTTTCCAGCCACCGATGGAAGAGCCATCGAACATTTTGCCTTCTTCGAAGAAGTCGGCGTTCACCTGGTGGGCTGGGATGGTGACGTGCTGTTCTTTACCTTTAGTATCAGTGAAGCGCAGATCCACAAACTTCACTTCATGTTCATTCAGCATCGTCAGAACGTGTTCAGCGGACATACTTAACTCTCCCGGATTTGTCATTGTCGTCGTGGTAACGAGGTCTTCAGTACTTATTAAAATTGGCGTTGCCGCCCTGAATTCTTTAAAGCGAAATCTGTGCCAACTTTCAAATTCCCCCAAAAAGGCGCTATGATGCGCGTCATAGTGCAAAAGGGCTGCACCACGATGGAGAGATTGCACCAATATAGTGCCTGTGTGTAAAAAACAAGCACTGTGTTGGTGCAATTTACGTTTAATAGCCCTTTTACCGCTGCGTGAAAAGGATCACAAAGCCTGGCGACAACACTTGTTTGCGTCAGATGATTGTGATCCTGTTTAGTCCTTCGATTAATACGTGTACAATAACGCGCTATTTCTAATGCCTGAGGCAAAGTTGTGATCGAAAAATTGCGTAACATCGCCATCATTGCGCACGTTGACCATGGTAAAACGACCCTGGTTGACAAGCTGCTGCAGCAATCCGGTACGTTCGACGAGCGTGCTGAAACTCAAGAGCGCGTGATGGACTCCAACGATTTGGAGAAAGAGCGTGGGATTACCATCCTCGCGAAAAACACCGCGATCAAATGGAATGATTACCGTATCAATATCGTTGATACCCCAGGGCACGCCGACTTCGGTGGTGAAGTTGAACGTGTAATGTCCATGGTTGATTCCGTGCTGCTGGTGGTTGACGCATTTGACGGCCCCATGCCGCAAACGCGCTTCGTGACCAAGAAAGCATTTGCCCATGGCCTGAAACCTATCGTGGTTATCAACAAAGTTGACCGTCCGGGCGCGCGTCCTGACTGGGTTGTGGATCAGGTGTTCGACCTGTTCGTGAACCTCGACGCGACCGACGAGCAGCTGGACTTCCCTATCGTTTACGCATCCGCGCTGAACGGTATCGCAGGTCTGGACCACTCTGATATGGCGGAAGACATGACCCCGCTGTACCAGGCGATCGTCGACCATGTACCGGCACCGGACGTTGATCTCGACGGCCCGCTGCAGATGCAGATCTCCCAGCTGGACTACAACAACTACGTTGGCGTCATCGGCATTGGCCGCATCAAACGCGGTAAAGTTAAGCCGAACCAGCAGGTCACTATCATCGATAGCGAAGGCAAAACCCGTAACGGTAAAGTCGGTAAAGTGCTGGGCCATCTGGGCCTGGAGCGTATCGATACCGATCTGGCGGAAGCTGGCGATATCATCGCTATCACCGGTCTTGGTGAGCTGAACATCTCCGACACCATCTGCGATCCGCAGAATGTCGAAGCGCTGCCGGCCCTGTCCGTTGACGAGCCGACCGTTTCTATGTACTTCAACGTCAACACCTCTCCGTTCTGCGGTAAAGAAGGTAAATACGTTACCTCTCGTCAGATCCTTGACCGTCTGAACAAAGAGCTGGTGCACAACGTGGCGCTGCGCGTTGAAGAAACCGAAGACGCTGACGCGTTCCGCGTGTCTGGCCGTGGCGAACTGCACCTGTCTGTTCTTATCGAGAACATGCGTCGTGAAGGTTTCGAACTGGCGGTTTCCCGTCCGAAAGTTATCTTCCGCGAAATCGATGGACGTAAACAAGAGCCGTTCGAGAACGTGACGCTGGACGTTGAAGAGCAGCACCAGGGTTCTGTGATGCAGGCGCTGGGCGAGCGTAAAGGCGACCTGAAAAACATGAATCCGGACGGCAAAGGCCGCGTACGTCTCGACTACGTGATCCCAAGCCGTGGCCTGATCGGCTTCCGTTCTGAGTTCATGACCATGACCTCCGGTACGGGTCTGCTGTACTCCACCTTCAGCCACTACGACGATATCCGTCCGGGCGAAGTGGGCCAGCGTAACAACGGCGTACTGATCTCTAACGGTCAGGGTAAAGCGGTCGCGTTCGCGCTGTTCGGTCTGCAGGATCGCGGCAAGCTGTTCCTGGGTCACGGTGCGGAAGTCTATGAAGGCCAGATCATCGGTATTCACAGCCGCTCTAACGACCTGACGGTAAACTGCCTGACCGGTAAGAAACTGACCAACATGCGTGCGTCCGGTACGGACGAAGCCACGGTTCTGGTTCCGCCTATCAAAATGACGCTGGAGCAGGCGCTGGAATTCATCGATGACGATGAACTGGTCGAAGTGACTCCGCTGTCTGTACGTATCCGTAAACGTCACCTGACGGAAAACGATCGTAAACGTGCCATGCGCGGTGCGAAAGAAGACTAATACGGTGCATCCGTAAACCAGGCAGGCGTTCGCGTCGCCTGGTATGAATAAAAAGCCGCTGAATTTTCAGCGGCTTTTTTTATATCAGAACGAATACCGTAACCCGAGACGTAGCCGGTACTGTTCACGATGATACTCATTCCAGCGGTCCAGCCACTGCAGTTCGACATAGGGCAGCCAGTGCTGATCGAGCTTATAGCGAAAGCCGTTGGTAATTTCCCAGTGATGGTCTTTGCCGTTTTTACTGTGGTAATCATTTACCCGCTGAAAGAAGTGCGGCTCAAACGTATACGCGAGTTTATCCGTGACTTTAAAATTCCAGTAATTGGCGAACTCGTGCGTGTCGTTTTTATCCATCTTCCCGTTAAAATCCGGCGTGTCGTAATTATTGTGGTTATAACGATAGCGAACCGTCAGATTAAACCAGGGCGTAAATTTATAATTAGTGTCTAAATAGAGCGCGCCGCCGGAGCCGTCGATACTGTCATTAATCAGCCCGCCGGGCTGGAACGTCAGGTTTTCTGTTGGTTTAAATAAGGGATACCAGCCTTCGATTTCATTATAGCTGTGCTTAATCTCGTCCCATTTCCCCACATTGTAGGCGTTGGTGGCCATCAGGCCGGCGCCCATATCAAAGTTATAGCCCGCGCGCAGGATAACCTCGTGCAATTCCGAGGCGGTGTTATACGCTTCACGGGTTTCGACATAGGCACCCGCGAAAGCCGCGCAGGGCACAGACGAACAGAGCAGTGCGGTTGCGATTCTCTTCATAGTATTTCCCTATAACAGGTACAGAAAGGCCGCCCCTTCTGTAAACAGAAGGGGAGGAGCGAAGATGGTTATCGTTATAACGTGACGGCTGACGCTTTATTGTCGGCGCTGACTTTTGGGGCGGCGGCGACATATTTCTTCCGCCTGGCAATTTCCTCAATAATAAAGACGAAGCGCTGTTCATTGAGCTTATAAAACAGCCCCATCGTGACGGCTGCGATTATCGCGAGCCCGCAGGGCCAGAGGAAAATCAGCTGGCGCAGGCCATCAAGCGTCGCAGGCGTTTGCAGCGCATTCGGCACATAGCCAATCTCCGTGAGCATAATGCCGGGCAGAAACCCCGCCAGCGCCGCGGAAATCTTGCGGGAGAAGGTATAGCCGGTATAGACCGATCCTTCGGCGCGAATGCCGGTTTTCCATTCGCCGTAATCCACCGTATCCGGCACCAGCGCCCAGTTCAGGCTGTTCACAAACGCGGTGCCGAAAAACGCCATGCAGGAAAACAGCACAAAACTGAGCGATGTCGTGCCCCAGACGTAATTGAAAATATCGCCCAGCGCCCAGAGCGTCAGCCCGCCGAGATAGACCTGTTTTTTGCCAAAGCGCTTCACCGCGCCCGGCACCATAAACACGCCCACCAGAATGCAGCCCATGCTGAAAAAGCCCATCCACGACAGCAGATGCAGATCGTTTAGCACGTACTGCGTGTAGTAGACCTGAATGGCGAGCTTGATATTAAATGCCGCCAGCGTGCAAAGATTGGCGATGCACAGCACCAGCAGCGGCGGGTTCTGGAAAATCGCGCAGAACGATTTCAGCATGCCGGGTTTATGTCCGGCGGGCACCACTTCTACATAGCGCTCGCGCACGCCGCAGTAGCAGAAGAACATGCTGATAAGCCCGACGAGGGCGAAAATCAGCGCTGCCGTCAGGTAGCCCAGCGACGGGCGCGCGACAAACAGCGACTGGATCGGCATAAAGCCGACGGTACAGAGCAGCAGCCCGAGCGTCGCGCCGCCCTGACGCCACGCGGCAAGATGCGCGCGCTCCTGCGGGTTTTTAGTGATGGCGGGCACCATCGCGCCATAGGAGCAGTTCATCAGGCTGTAAAACAGGCCGAACAGCATAAACAGCACCGTGGCGAGCGCGGTTTTCATCGCAAGCGGCAGATCGTTTGCCACAAACTGCGCCGTCGCCACCAGCGCCACCGGGAAGGAGGCGAAAAGAATAAACGGCCGGAATTTGCCGCGTGGGCCAGGCGCGCGCCGTGAATCCACCAGCACGCCGGTGAGCATATCGGTCAGCGCAGTGAAAAACTTCGCCACCAGAAAAATCACGCCGCCGTAAAAGGCCGGCAGGTGAAGCTCGTCGGTATAAAATTTCAGAAGGTAGAGCGTCCCGATGCACAGCATCAGATTGGAGCCAAAATCGCCCATGCCGTAAGAAAACTTCTCCCGCAGGCTCAGTCGCAGCGTCAGCGGGTCCTGACTGGTGAATGTCGTCATAGCCGTTCCTCAAAGCGAGGGCCCGCGCAGGCGCGGGCACCGTGATGGTTATGCGCCAGGCGAAAACGCCCGCTTACGGTTTTCCAGCTCATCCACAATCCGCACGTACATCTTCTCGTTAAGGTTGTAGAAAAAGCCCATCGCGACGATCGTCACTACCGCCAGCACGCACGGCCAGATGAAAATCAGCTCGCGCAGGCCTTCGGTCGTAGCGGCCGACTGTACGGCGTTCGGCACATAGCCGATTTGCGTCAGCATCAGGCCGGGGAAAAACCCGGCCAGCGCCTGGGAGACTTTGCGAAAGAAGGTGAAGCCGGTATAGACCGTGCCCTCTGAGCGCACGCCGGTGCGCCATTCGCCATACTCCACCGTGTCTGAAACCAGCGCCCAGTTCAGGCTGTTCACAAACGCGGAGCCGAAAAACGCGAGGCACGAGAACGCTACAAAGCTCACCGAACCGTTGCCGAAGGCGTAATTGAGCACGTCGCCCGCCGCCCAGATCAGCAGCCCGCCGATATAAACCTTCTTCTTGCCAAAACGCCGCACCGCGCCCGGCATCAGGAACACGCCGATAAAAATGCAGCCCATGCTGAAAAAGCCCATATACGACAGCAGAATCGGATCGTTCAGTACGTACTGGGTGTAATAGACCTGAATGGCGAGCTTGATGTTAAACGCGCCGAGCGTACAGAGATTGGCGATACAGAGCACGAACAGCGGCCGGTTGCCCGCAATGGCGCGAAACGACTGCAACAGCCCAGGCTTATGCGCGGCGCGCGCGGCTGGGGCTTCCACATAGCGCTCGCGCGTTCCCGCATAGCACCACCACATAAAGAGCAGGCCAAAGAGCGAAAACAGCGTGGCGGCGAAGATATAGCTTAGCTGCGGGTTGCCTTCGATAAGATTCATCACCGGCACAAAACCGACGGTACACAGCAGCAGGCCAAGCGTCGCGCCGCCCTGACGCCACGCGGCAAGCGACGCGCGCTCATCCGGGTTTTTCGTAATGGCAGGCACCATCGCGCCATACGAGCAATTCATCATGCTGAAGAACAGCCCGTAGAGCATAAACAGCACCGTCGCCATCACGGCTTTACCGGTTATCTCAAACGGCGTGCCGACGAAGTTTGCGATAGCGAGCAGCGTCACCGGAAAGGCGGCGTAGAGCACAAAGGGCCGGAACTTGCCTTTTGGCCCAATCCGGCGGCGCGAATCGAGCATGATGCCGGTGCCCATGTCCGTAAACGCCGTAAAAAACTTGGCAATCAGAAAGATAATGCCGCCATACGTGCCCGGCAGCCCCAGCACGTCGGTATAAAACTTCAGCAGATACAGCGTGCCGATATCCAGCAGGATATTGGAGCCCAGATCGCCCATTCCATAGGCGACTTTTTCTCTGAACGGCAAACGCAGCGTGGCTACGACTTGATTCTGAACGGTATTTGTCTGAGACATTGTTTTTCTCCATCGCACACGCAGGCGACGCGTTATGTCTGATCCGCAGCCCGGATGGCCGCGACCTTTTTGCCAAACAGAAGCTGCAAAACCGCGAGGACGCCGAAAGGCGGCGCCAGCGCGCTCAGCGTGGAAATCCCCAGCGCGCCTTTGATGAGCATCGCCCCGGAAGCTATCAGCAGCAGAAAGACCAGCACCCGGAAGACCCGAACGGAAATACGTTGATGAACGTACTGGCCCACAAACGAACCGAGCACCATGGTGGGAATGCAGAACAGCACAAGCTTGATGGTCGAGAGCGTTAAGATCCCGCTGGTGGCGAGCCCGCCGATAATGGCGGCATTGTTGGCGGTGAAAAAAGCGTTGAGCGTGCCGCGAAAGGCGGCGGGGGCCAGATTTCGCAACATGCCGTAGACCACCACCGGTGGCCCGTTGGTGGAGAACGCCGAGCCTAACGCGCCCGCGATAACGCCGGTCGGCATCGCCAGCCAGTTTTTGTCATAGACCGGCAGCCTGGGAATAAACAGGCTGTAGAAGGAATAGAGGATCAAAAAGCCGCCAAGCCCGAGCTTCATTATCTGATCCGGCAGACTGGCGAGGGCGTACAGGCCCACCGGCACGCCGACAAACGAAAACACAATCAGCACCAGCGCCGGTTTCCATTGCGTCTCCTTACGCGAAAGCCAGGTCGCGTAGAGGGCGGTAGCAGTGCCCACAATCACCGACATGGGCGCTGCCATTTTTAATGGCAACAGCAGCGTTATCAGCGGCATCGTGGTGAGTGCGCCGCCAAAGCCGGCGCAGATCCCAACGAAGGTATATAAAAACATGATGCCGATAATCGCGATCACCGTGCCGTTGCTGAGCACAAGACCATCCGGGGTCAAAAGGGTGAAGAAGCCCATGATTTGTCCTTTTTACATGGGGTTTATCTGACGCAGCGTGGCGAAAAGGGACTGCCATTCGCTGCCCTCGCGGTAGAACACCGGCGGTTTGCCGAGCGGTGCGTCCACGGTGATGTCGCCGCCGTCGTGGGTTTCACCGGTCCAGACGTTTACCCAGCGATCGTCAGGCAACCACAGCGACCAGTCCTGGCGTCCTTCTTCATACACCGGTGCCACCAGCAGATCGCGGCCAAACAGATACTGATATTTCAGCGTGTAGACGCGGGGTTCATCCTCATAGTGCAAAAACAGCGGGCGCATCACCGGCAGGCCGGTGCGGGCATTCTGCGCCACCGCCTGTTTGATATAGGGTTTGAGCGTGGTGAAAATTGTCGTCATGCGGGCAAAATGCGCGATGGTTTCCGCGTCGCCGTCGAACTGCCAGTTATCGCCAGGGCGGTTGCCCTCATGCGTGCGCATCATCGGCGTAAACGCGCTGAAATCGCACCAGCGTAGCAGTAGCTCTTTGCTGCGCTTCATCTCAAACAGCGTGGTGTATCCGCCGATATCGCTGTGGTGCAGGCCGTGCCCGGACATCGCCAAAGACAGCGCGGCGGGGATCACCGAGGCGAGCCCGTCGTCGAGGCTCCAGTCAACGTTCTGATCGCCTGCCCACATCATCGTGGAATATTTCTGGCTGCCGGTATAACCGGCGCGCATAAAGAACAGCACCTCGCCGAGTTTTCCGGTCTCTTCAAGCGCCTCGTAGTTGCACTTCGCCCACAGCGCAGGCCAGGCGTTGTGCATAATCTCCGCGCTGACCTCGTTATACAGGTGCGTGTCGGTCGGCAGATATTCACCAAAATCAGCCATCCAGCCGCCGCAACCCAGTTCAATCAGCTGTTTTTTGATGACCTCTTTATACCAGGCGTACGCCTCCGGGTTGGTCAGGTCGACGACGCCCGCGTAGAACTCGCCAAACTCGACGTGATAATCCTTGCCTGCGGCATCTTGAGTCAGATAACCACGCGACGCCGCTTCTTCGCACAGGTCGCGATCGCTTGCCACATACGGGTTGATATAAGCGAGGAACTGCACGCCTTCGCGTTTCCACTGCGCAATGCGCGTATCGAGTTGCGGGTAAAGATCGCGGTTCCATTTCCAGTTCCACATCACGCGCTTGCCGAAGGAGGTCATGCGGATGCCGGACCAGTCCTGCGCCCAGATGCCGTTTACCTTCACGCCGCCGCGGCGCATCACGTCGAGTTTCTGCTGGCAGACTTCGGTACCGCCCTGAATGCCGAGCGTTACGCCATCGTAAACCCAGTCCGGCAGCTCCGGCTGGCGGCCCAGCAGGGCGGTGAGTTTTTCCAGCAGTTCGATGTAGGTCGGCGCGCATTCGAAGCGCAGCGTGGCGTGGTTTTCCCAGAACGCCAGCTCATGGTAGTGCGGCGCGCTGAAATCGAAGTTCATATAGCCGCTGTTATCGACATGGCAGTAGTACTTCTGGGTGCTGACGAACGTTGGCTGCGGAAAGAAGGTCCAGTAGTAGTCGCCGCCCGCGTTCTCTTTACAGTCGGCAAGCCAGGTAACGTGGCTCTGTTTATTACGGCCCACGCCCTGTTCGCTGGTCCACAGCGGGAACGGTTTACCGCGCAGATCGAAATAAGAGAACTGCTCGCCGCAGCCGTAAATATGATCGGCTGGCTTCGCCGCCAGCCGCAACCAGAGACGATTGTGCGCGACGGCGTCGTTTTTGAGCCTCAACACCAGACGATCGTGGTCATCGGTGCTCACCTCAAGCGTGGCGCCGATCGTCTCGCCGCGCGTAAAGCGAATCACCCAGCCAGAAGCGCGCTCGCTGACAGCCGCCTGCGTCAGGGCGATTTTCTCATCGAGCCGGTCTTTAATGCTGAAGTTGCCGCGGAACATCTCGATATCCGCTGTGCCTGCGCCCGCCCACAGGCAGGGTGTTTGCCTGGAGTGATGCAGGATCGTTCTTTGCCGGTACGACAACGTAAATCCGTCGTCATGGGAAACGAGTGTAATGTGTGACGAAGCCATGAAGACCTCCGGTGTAGGGTAATCAGTCAGTAAGGCGGTGTTGTTTTGCTTATTCGCCGCCGATTTCCATATTCAGGGTGTGCGTTTCGCCGGGCGCGAGCCTGACCACATCAATGCCGGAATTAAACGCGTTGGGCGGACAGCTCATCGGTTCAACGGCAAGCCCGACGCGGCCCAGCTTTTCGCCGGTATAGACCTGTATCCAGGGCGCTTCGGCCCGTAGCCAGACGGACATCGTCGGGTGCGACAGCCTTGCCTCCCAGCGTGCGGAAGACGGCGCTTTGAAGGTGTGGTCAATGTGCGTATCGGCAATGCGGCGCGGCGTGCGAAAATCGAGCCCTTCGTCCCCGGCGGGATGAAGCCGCGCGGCGTCAACCTCCAGGATTTGCGCGGCAGGTAGCGCGAGCTCGCACACGTTGATGTCATGCAGATTGCAGGTCAGATAGGGGTGCATCCCGACGCCATAAGGCGCCGGGGTATCACCCGCATTTGAGCCTGAAATACGCACGCGCAACCCCGCCGCTTCATCAAGCTGATAAGTGACGTCCGCCATCAGCATAAAAGGGTAACCATAGGTCGGCGGCAAAAAGGCGCTCAGCACGACGTGCGTGGGGCTTTGCTCCCGAATCGCCCAGTTGTGCCATGCCAGCAGCCCGTGAATGGCCGTATTGCCGACACGATCGTTAATCGCGGGCGTCAGCGTCTGACCCTCAAAGGTAAAGCGCCCGCCAGTGATGCGATTCGGCCAGGGGATCAGCACTTTACCCAGATGCGCGAGCGGCATCTCCTCGGGGGCGTGCGGGATAACGACGTGGCGCTGCCGCCGCGTCAGCGAGGCTAACCCCGCCCCGACCGTCACGATAGTCGCCTGCCATTCCCCTGCCGTTAACACTATGGTGGTTCCGCTTTTATGCATGTCCGTCTCCTCGCGTGGGGGTCAGCGCGTTATTTCGCGAGGCTGTCGAGCAACCCGGCGGCGACCGCAGGCGCAAGGCCCGGCGCGAGCGGAAGACGAGGGATGACCAGGCAATGCAGCAGATGGTAGATATCCTGTTTGCCGTCCCAGACTTTGGTGGTCACCTGATTGTTCTCGTCCAGTTCCTGCCACCACGAGCCGTTTTCATAATCCATCAGGTACTTCATGCAGTAGTCCCACCATTTCTGGTACCAGGCTTCATACTGCGGATCGCCCGTGACGTTATAGAGCGCCCAGGCGGTGCCCATCGCCTCCACAATCGGCCAGCGCACGCGTTCGCGGACAATCGGTTTGCCGTCCCAGCCGACGGAGTAGACAAAACCGTCTGCGCCGTCCGGTGCCCAGGCGTCGCTGATCGTGGCGTTAAACAGGCCTTTGGCATCTTCCAGTAGCCATTCCGGAGCCGCGTCGCCGCGCGCCAGTAGTGCGGCGCGCAGGTGCAGCATCAGGCGGCCCCATTCAATCCAGTGGCCCGGCGTGCCGCCGTAAGCGCGGAACCGGTGAGCCGGGTTCTCTTTGTTGTAATCGCGGATGGGGTTCCAGCGGGTATCGAAGTGTTCATTGACGCGGTAATCGCCTTTACGGGCGACATCGTGAATGATGACCGAGGCGACGCGCAGCGCGCGATCCAGCCATTTCTTGTCCTGAGTGACGTCGTAGACGATAAGAAACGCTTCGACGGCATGCATGTTGGCGTTGCCGCCGCGGTAGTTTTCCGTCTCGGTAAAGGCTTCATCCCAGGACTCCAGGCACATCTGCTCTTCTTCGCTCCAGAAATACTTCTCGATCACCGCAATGGCGTCATCCAGCAGCGCGCGGGCGGCGGGATGGCCGGTGGTGACGGCGCTGGCGGCGCCAAGCAGCACGAAGAAATGCTGATAGCCCTGTTTGGAGGCGTCCATCACGCCCTTGTCATTTACACAGGCGTACCAGCCGCCATATTTTTTATCACGCAGCGGGCCGTTAAGGGCGTTGATGCCATGCTCCACCAGCGCGTACGCGCCAGGGCGGCCCATCAGGGCGGCGACGGCGTAAACATGCAGCATACGGGCGGTGATCCACAGATGCGTGCCCATCTCTTCTTTCACCTGACCATTGTTCCCCAGCCAGCCGAAGCCGGTGGGTACGGCGGCGTTGCGGCCAAACGCGAAAATACGGTCGGTTTCCTGTTCCAGCCAGCGGTGGTGACTCAGTGTGTTAAACCATTTCATTGTCTGTTCTCCTTTCAGCGGCGAGCCATCATGTCGTCCACAATTTCCCCTAAGCGGCGTAGCTTCGGCAGCGCCACGTCGCGCAACATCATGTCGGTATCCGGCAGCCCGATAACCGTTGACCAGACGGCGCGACCGGCGAGGAAACCGCTGGCGCCCGCGCTCATCGCGATGCGCACGGCACGCGGGAAGAGCTTTTCGTCGACGCCGGAGGAGAGGATCACCCACGGCATGTTGATCTGGTCATTCAGTTTTTGCGACGCGCCAAGCAGCGTGCTGGCATCGCCGCGTCCGGAAAGCGGCATCTCGACTTTATAGAGATCGGCTCCGCTATCACCGAGCTCTTTCGCCGCCGCGATAATCGCCTGTTCACGGTCGAACTTATCGCCGCGGCGCGGCGGGCGTACCACCGGTTCAATGATGCTCAGCAGCCCCTGCGCATGGCATTTCTCGTTAAAGGCTTTCACCATCGCGAGGCGCTGCTGTGAGTCTTCATCGCTGCGCCACAGCACCAGCAGCTTGAGCGCTTTGCCGCCCTGCTGGCGCACCGCCTGCGCGTCGACGGCGTCATCCAGCGTCACGCTGTCGACGGGGATACCGTTACCGGGGATAAACTGGTCGGCGGCGACAATCATGGCGCAGCTCTCTGCGAT
The DNA here is from genome assembly GCF_011605445.1 of Cronobacter sp. HA18006. Lineage (NCBI taxonomy): Bacteria > Pseudomonadati > Pseudomonadota > Gammaproteobacteria > Enterobacterales > Enterobacteriaceae > Cronobacter > Cronobacter sp. HA18006. Next base: position 27,393 of record NZ_JAANQB010000023.1, read on the forward strand.
GGCCTTTTGCTCCACCACCTGCGGGTAGCAGAACTGGCGGTCCACCAGAATGGCGGATGCGTACGGCGAAAGAACGCGCGCGGCGTTGAGCTTAAAGTCAGTCAGTACGGCATCGGTGACCGGCGTCGCCGTGCCCGCGGCGGCGAACATCAGGCGCATCGCTTCGCGCTGATCCACCGCCAGCATGGCGAATCCGCCGGACGGGCGGGCAATCTCTTTCAGGGTGTATTTTTCCATCAACGTTTTCCTTAAGGGTGAATGTCAAAGCGTGGCCTGGCGCGGCGTCAGCCCGGCGCTGACGCGAACCTGTTCTAAAATGGCGGACCAGTCCTGGCGGCCGCGCCCGCTGGCGCGCGCCTGGCTGTAGACTTCCCGCGAGGCAGCACCAAGCGGCATCGGCACATGCAGCTGATTCGCCACATCCAGCGCGATGCCTAAATCTTTATGGGCAAGATCAATCATGAAGGCGGGTGAGAGATCGCCTTTGAGCACTTTGTTCGGCCAGGAGGTGGTGAAGTGGCCTTTACCGGCAGGCGTACCGCTCATTACCTGCAGCGCCACGTCGAACGAAAGCCCGAGCGCTTCACACAGCACGGCGGCTTCAGCCGAGAGCGCGTTGAGCGCGATGCTCATGTAGTTATTGATAAGCTTGACGCGAATGCCCATTCCCGGCCCGCCTGCGCGGATGAGCTCTGAACCCATCGCCATCAGCACCGGTTCGACACGCGTCACCTGCTCCGGCGTTCCGCCCGCCAGCAGCAGCAGCGTGCCGGATTTCGCATGATCCGAGGTACGGCCCACCGGCACATCCATCATGCTGAAACCACGCGCGGCGAGATCGCTTATCAGCCTGTCGGTTTGCAGCGGATGAATGGTGGACATGTCGATAACCAGCGCCTCGCGGGAGAGCGACTGGCAGACGCCGTTATCGCCAAGCAGCACCTCGCGCACCAGATCGCCGTTCGGCAGCATGGTAATCACGAATTCCGCGCCCTGGGCGGCAGCCTGTGGCGTGGCGCACGCCGTCGCGCCCTCTGACGCCAGCGTCTCCACAGCGGTGGCGTTTACGTCGCAAACCTGCAACCGGTGCCCGTGGCGCAGCAGGTTTGCCGCCATCGGCGCGCCCATCTGTCCCAGTCCGATAAATCCAATCGTCGCCATAACATGCTCCTGTCAGCGTAAAAGCGGGATGTCAGTTTTGTCATTCATGGTGGATTATTTTTGTCTGTTTATGAGCGTATTTGTAATTTAAAGTCAAAAAATTGACAGGTATCACTTTTTTACGATCCGGGAAAATTAAAATGCCGCTATGTTGATTGACGGGAATCGTGACGGGCGCAGGCCCGTCCTGAGCGCAAACAGAGAGGAAGCTATGGTTCGCATCGCGTGTGTGGGTATCGCCGTACAGGATCGCATTTATACGCTGGAAGCCCTGCCGCATGAGGGTGGCAAATATGTGGCGCAACAGTACCGCGAAGTGGGCGGCGGCCCGGCCGCAACGGCGGCCGTAGCGGCGGCAAGACTGGGCGCACAGGTGGATTTTATTGGCCGCGTCGGTGATGATGCGACGGGCACGCAACTCTTTGCGGAGCTGGAATCGCTGGGCGTTAACACCTCGCGGGCGCGCCAGATTACGGGGGCACGCTCGTCGCAGTCGGCCATTCTTGTTGATGCCGCGGGCGAAAGAGTGATTGTTAACTATCCGAGCCCCGACCTGCCTGACGACGCGGGCTGGCTCGATGGCATCGACTTCGGCCGTTACGACGCCGTGCTGGCGGACGTACGCTGGCATGAAGGCGCGACGCGCGCGTTAACGCTGGCGCGCCGGGCGGGTGTGATGACGCTGCTGGATGGCGACGTGACGCCACAGGATATTCGTTCGCTGGTGGCTTTAAGCGATCACGCCGCGTTCTCCGCGCCGGGGCTGGCGCGCCTGGCGCCGGGGTTATCGCCGCAGGACGCCCTTAAAACAACAAAAACGCTCACGAACGGTCATGTATATGTCACGCTTGGTAAAGAGGGCTGTCTGTGGCTTGAAAATGACGACACGCTGCACCGTCAGGTGGGCTTTACGGTCGAGGCGGTGGACACCACCGGGGCAGGCGATGTTTTTCACGGCGCGCTGGCGGTAATGCTGGCTCGCGGCGAATCGCCGCAGGAGGCGGTGCGCTTCGCCAGCGCCGTTGCCGCGCTGAAATGCACCCGCCCTGGCGGGCGCGCCGGGATCCCCGACTGTGATCAAACCCGCTCTTTTCTGTCTCTTTTTGTATAAAATGCCCGGCGAGCAATGATTTTAAGGGGATCGTTCATGAGCCTTACCGGAGTGACGGGCAATCCGCGCCACGATCAGCTGATCGGGCTTATCGCCGAGCGGGGATATATGAATATCGACGAACTGGCGCAACTGCTGGATGTTTCCACCCAGACGGTGCGGCGCGATATTCGCAAGCTAAGCGAGCAGGGATTGATTACCCGACATCACGGCGGCGCGGGGCGGGCGTCAAGCGTGGTGAATACCGCGTTTGAGCAGCGCGAGATCTCCATGACCGGAGAGAAAATCGCGATAGCTCAGGCGATCGCCGACTATGTGCCGGACGGCTCTACGCTCTTTATCACTATCGGCACGACGGTAGAGCAGATAGCGCGCGCGCTGCTGAATCATAATCATCTGCGCATTATCACCAACAGCCTGCGCGTGGCGCATATTCTCTATAAAAATACCCGGTTTGAAGTGATGGTGCCCGGCGGGACGCTGCGCCCACACAACGGCGGCATCATCGGCCCGGGGGCTTCTGCGTTCATAGAAGGATTTCGTGCGGATTATCTGATAACGAGCGTGGGTGCCATTGAGAGTGACGGCGAGCTGCTGGAGTTTGACGTGAACGAGGCGAACGTGGTGAAAACCATGATGGCCCACTCGCGGCATATCTTACTGGCGGCCGATCATACGAAATACCACGCCTCGGCGGCGGTCAGTATTGGCAACCTTTCGCAGGCCACGGCGCTCTTTACCGACCGGCAGCCTGGCGCATCGCTGAACACGATTTTAAAAGCCCATCAGATTGAGCTGGTGCAGGCGGAATTGCCGTCTGGCGACGACGACACCGACCACTAAATTTCTTACGCCGCGCGCGGGCGATGCAAAACCCGCGCGTTAGCACATAGTCAAAGTTCGCCTTTCTCGCTACAGTTAACATTCACATGGCCCGAAAGGAGAGTGAGTCATGCTCTATATCTTTGATTTAGGTAATGTCATTGTCGATATCGACTTTAACCGCGTGCTGGGCGTCTGGAGTGATTACAGCCGCGTGCCGCTGGCGAATCTGCGCCAGAGTTTCTCCATGGGCGAGCCGTTTCATCAGCACGAGCGTGGCGAGCTGAGCGACGAGGATTTCGCGAAGGCGCTATGCGAAGAGATGGCGTTGCCGCTGAGCTTTGAGCAGTTCTCCGCGGGCTGGCAGGCGGTGTTTGTCGGGCTGCGCCCGGAAGTGATTACTATCATGCAGCAACTGCGCGAGCAGGGGCATCGCGTGGTGGTGCTCTCCAACACCAACCGGCTGCATACGACATACTGGCCGGAACAGTATCCGGAAGTGCGGGCCGCCGCCGACGCTATCTATCTTTCGCAGGAGATGGGGATGCGCAAGCCGGAGCCGGAAATCTACCAGAAAGTGCTGGAGCAGGAAGGCTTTAGCGCTCGCGACGCCGTGTTTTTCGATGATAACGAGGCGAATATCGACGGCGCGCGCAAAGTGGGCATTACCAGCGTGCTGGTGACTGACCGTAAAACTGTGCCCAGCTATTTCTCGAATCCCGCATGTTAAAATCCGTTCATCAAAAAGTGGCCCGTCGAACCGGGCCGCTGCTCGCCTGGCTTAAGCTGCTGTGGGTGCGAATCGATGAGGATCATATGACGACGCTTGCCGGTAATCTGGCGTATGTGTCGTTGCTCTCGCTCGTGCCGTTTGTCGCGGTTATTTTTGCGCTGTTTGCCGCGTTCCCGATGTTTTCTGACGTCAGCGTCCAGCTGCGCCATTTTGTGTTCGCCAATTTTATGCCCGCCACGGGCGACATCATCCAGCGTTATATCGAACAGTTCGTCGCTAATTCCAGTAAGATGACAGCCGTTGGCGCGCTGGGGCTGATTGTTACCTCGCTGCTGTTGATGTATGCCATCGACAGCGCGCTTAACACGATCTGGCGCAGCACCCGTCAGCGCCCAAAAGTCTACTCCTTTGCCGTTTACTGGATGATCCTGACGCTCGGCCCACTGCTTGCAGGCGCGAGTCTGGTGATTAGCTCGTATCTACTGTCGCTGCGCTGGGCGAGCGGTTTTAACACCATGATTGACGACGTGCTGCGTATTTTTCCGCTGCTGCTGTCGTGGCTCTCGTTCTGGCTGCTTTACAGCGTGGTGCCGACGACGCGCGTGCCGGCTCGCGACGCACTGATTGGTTCTCTGGTGGCCGCGCTGCTCTTTGAACTGGGCAAAAAGGGTTTTGCCCTTTACATCACGATGTTCCCTTCTTATCAGCTGATTTATGGCGTGCTGGCGGTGATCCCTATTCTCTTTCTCTGGGTCTACTGGACGTGGTGCATCGTCTTGCTTGGCGCGGAAATTACTGTCACTCTCGGGGATTATCGCAAATTACGACAGGCCGCCAGAGAAGAAGCTGAATCAGTATGATTGCATTAATTCAACGTGTGACCCACGCCAGCGTGCGCGTGGGAGACGAAGTGACGGGTGAGATCGGGCCGGGACTTTTAGTGCTGTTAGGTGTCGAAAAAGACGACGACGAGCAGAAAGCGAACCGCCTGTGCGAGCGCGTGCTCGGCTACCGAATTTTTAGCGACGAACAGGGCAAAATGAACCTGAACGTGCAGCAGGCGGGCGGCAGCGTGCTGGTGGTGTCGCAATTTACGTTACCGGCGGATACTGAAAAAGGCCTGCGCCCGAGCTTTTCGCGCGGCGCGCCGCCTGAGCAGGCGCAAGCCCTTTACGACTATTTTGTCAGCCGCTGCCGTAGCGCGGGCATGACCACCGAAACAGGACGTTTCGCCGCCGATATGCAGGTCTCACTGACGAATGACGGCCCCGTGACGTTCTGGTTGCAGATATGAACCAGATGCCATCGTGGCCGCGCACAACAAGAGAGAGTACCGCTATGTATCACCTTCGTGTACCCGAAACAGAAGAAGAACTTGAGCGCTACTACCAGTTCCGCTGGGAGATGTTACGCAAGCCGCTGCATCAGCCGAAAGGCTCAGAGCGGGACGCCTACGACGCGATGGCTCACCATCAGATGGTGGTGGATGAAGAGGGCAACCCTGTCGCCATCGGGCGGCTGTATATCAATGCCGATAACGAAGGCTCGATCCGGTTTATGGCGGTCGACCCGGCGGTGCAGGAGAAAGGTCTCGGTACGCTGGTGGCGATGACGCTGGAGTCGGTCGCGCGCCAGGAAGGCGTGAAGCGCGTGGTCTGTAGCGCGCGCGAGGATGCCGTGGAGTTCTTCGCCAAGCTGGGGTTTGTGAATGAAGGCGAGATAACCACGCCGCAAACCACGCCGCTGCGCCACTTTCTGATGATTAAACCGATAGCCTCGCTGGATGATATTCTCCACCGCGCCGACTGGTGCGCGCAGTTGCAGCAGGCGTGGTATCAGCATATTCCGCTCAGCGAAAAGATGGGCGTGCGCATCCTGCAATATACCGGGCAGAAATTTATTACGACGATGCCGGAGACCGGCAACCAGAATCCGCACCATACGCTGTTCGCAGGCAGTCTGTTTTCCCTGGCGACGCTGACGGGCTGGGGGCTTATCTGGCTGATGCTGCGCGAGCGGCATCTGGGCGGGACGATTATTCTGGCCGACGCGCATATTCGTTACAGCCGACCAATTACCGGTAAGCCCGGCGCGGTGGCCGATTTAGGGTCGCTCAGTGGCGATCTCGACCGTCTGGCGCGCGGGCGCAAAGCGCGCGTGCAATTGCAGGTGGAACTCACGGGCGACGAGACGCCCGGCGCGGTGTTTGAAGGCATTTATATTGTGTTGCCCGCCAAACCTTTCGGGCCGCTGGAAGAGGGCGGCAACGAGGAGGAGTAGGCGTCAGGGCCGGGTGTTTTTTGATCCGGCGGGTGCGCTGCGCTTACCCGCCCTACGGGAACTGGTGCTGGTGGTTTTGGTGGGTGCGCTGCGCTTACCCACCCTACAGGACCCTGACATTAAGGCGATAACGTAGGGCAGGTAAGCGCAGCGCACCTGCCGTCGCTTCCTACATGCCCTACACCATAAGGCCCATCACGTCCCCGGCACCACGCCATTCTGCATAATTTGCTGGACCTGCTGCCCGCTTTTCCCTGTCGCCTGCAACTGCCCGTTAACGCTCGGGCGCAGCGGCGCGTCTGCCGCCAGACTGCCGCTCGCGGTGAGCTGTAAATTACCGTCACCCTCCAGCGGCACCTGCGGCCAACCCCAGTTATGCAACACATTGACCGGCACCGCGCGACCATTCAGGCTCACCGTCGTCATTCTCTGCGGTAACTGAGAAATCGCCGCGGTGGCCTGTAGCATGCCCTGGCCCGCAAACGCGCTCAGCTCGCTAATGGCGATGGTGGAAGGGTTCGCGTTCAGCGTCAGCGACGGGCGGCGCACATCGACGCGGTTAAACGTCGCGGCGGCGGCGTTCAGCGTGGCGTTGCCGCCCCAGATCCCCCATTCGCCGTTACGCGCCAGTTGCAGATTATTGCCCCACGCGTCCAGCGCGGTGAGCTGGAACGGCCAGTCAGGATCGATATCGATAATCAGATTGCGGCTACCGGAGAGCTTTTTCACCGTCACGGTTTGCAGCCACGCGGGCAGCTTCTCCTGCCAGCGCTTTTTCCAGTCGGCAGGCAGTGTGTATTCAAGCCCCGCCAGGGCCAGCTCGTCGAGCGTCAGCGCGTTGCCTGCCCGCTGCCAGTCGCCGGAAGTTCTCACCATGCCGCCTTCCCAGCGCGAGCTGAACTGTCGCAGCGCCACGCCCTGCGCTGACAAATCGGCGTTCACGATGGGGTCGAGAAAATGCAGCGAGCCGTAAACCACCTCGCTGGCGTTCATCGACACCTTGCCGTCATCGCTCTGCCAGCTGCCGTTCACCAGCGTCAGATTGCGCAGGCTGATATCCAGATCGGTCGCCGCCCAGCCAGGCCCTTCAAGCCGCGCGTCAGTCACGTCAACGCGGCCAAGCGCAAGCGAGGGGAGCGTTGTCAGCGGTTGCAGCAGATCGCTTACCGATTTCGCGGTTTGCAGACGGATATCGCTTAAGCGCAGGTTATCCACTACCCAGCCGCCGTTCGCTAACCGACGCGCGTTGCCGGTGAGCGCGCCGCGGGCGATATCGGCACCGAGATTGGTGATAGTCACTTCGTCATTGTTAATTTCGCCCTGCACCAGCACATTGCTGGCGGGCATGCCGTTTAGCGTCAGCGAGCCTGCGCTCAGGGCGATATCCGCTTTGCTGCCGAGAATTTTCCCGGCTTCAGGCAGCCACGGGCTGATACCGCCGCTAACGCGCTGCGCGCTGAGATCCCAGCCGGTTTTCGGGCTGTTAAACGCCATATCGCTTAGCTGAAGGCGGTCAGCACGAAACGGCAGCGGTGCGGTGGAAGGGGATAAATTCAGCGTGCCTTTGTAGAGCAAAATGGTATCGACGTGCATCGGCTCGGTAACCTGTCGGCTGCTCAGCCCGATATCGACCTTTTGCGCCACCAGCGTGGCGGGCTGGCCGTTGCGCCCGAACGTCACATTTTTGAGCACCAGATGCGAAGGCGCGGAAAAGCTGTGGTCCATTTCATCAAAGGTGATGTGATAGCCGCTGTGCTGGTTCACCCAGCCGGTGAGCCAGCCCGCGCCCCAGCGCGTCTGCAACAGCACGTAAAGCACGAGCAGAATCAGCAGAACGGCGGCGATCAGCGCAATGATGAGCTTTCCGAGAAATTTCATTGTCTTCCATCCTGTGAACTTCCGATGATGGATTTATGCACTATTCAGGCGAATTGCTCAAGGCGGGGATTGTCAACGGAGGTGTCAGCGATGGCGGCGCGGCGCCGCCATCGGCAGGGGATCAGTCGTTGGTCTGTTTTTCCGGCGGGAAAATCAGATTCAGCACAATGGCGGTGATGCCGCCCGCGGCGATGCCGGAGGAGAGCAGGTTTTTCACCCAGTCCGGCGCGAACTGCAGGATCAGCGGCTGCTGAGAAACGCCGAGGCCCACCGCCAGCGACAGCGCGATAATCATGATCGCGCGGCGGTTTAACGGCTCGCGGGAGACGATACGTACGCCGGACGCCGCAATGGTGCCGAACATCACAATTGTCGCGCCGCCCAGCACCGGCTCAGGGATATGCTGAACGAAACCGCTGACCGCCGGGAACAGGCCGAGCACAATCAGCATCAGCGCCACCACAAAGCCGACATAGCGGCTGGCGACGCCAGTTAACTGGATAACGCCGTTGTTTTGTCCGAAGCAGGAGTTCGGGAAAGTGTTGAACACGGCGGAGACAAACGAGTTCAGACCGTTCGCCAGCACGCCGCCTTTCAGGCGCTTCATATACAGCGGGCCGGAAACAGGCTGTTCGGAGACGTCAGAGGTGGCGGTGATATCGCCGATGGTTTCAAGCGACGTGATCATAAAGACCAGCATCAGCGGCAGCAGCAGGTTCCAGTCGATGCCGAGCCCGTAATGCAGCGGGGTGGGGATCATAATCAGCGCGCTCTGCGCAGGTGCCACGCTTTGCGGCAGCATGTCCATCGCCCAGGCCAGCAGATAACCCACCGCCATCGCAATCACCAGCGACGCGACGCGCAGGTACGGGTTACGCTGGCGGTTAAGGAGAATGATCACCGCCAGCACCGCGCCCGCCAGCAGCAGGTTTTTCGGCGCGCCGAAGGTGTGATCGCTTATCGCAGCATAGCCGCCGCCAATTGACGTCAGCCCGACCTGAATCAGCGACAGACCGATAATCATCACTACAACACCGGAAACCAGCGGCGTGATAATGCGGCGCGCCAGGTGAAGAACGCGGGAGATGACCATTTCGGTGCAGCTTGCCAGCATCAGAGTGCCAAACAGTGCGGCCATCATGGTTGGCACGTCCGCGCCGCCGGTCTTCAGTGCCGTCCCGCCCATAATGAGCGGTGCCACAAAGTTAAAGCTGGTGCCCTGAATGGAAAGCAACCCGGAGCCGACCGGCCCCCACGCTTTTATCTGGATAATCGATGCCACACCGGAGGCAAACAGCGACATGCTAATGATGTGCTGGGTATCCTGCGCGGGAAGCCCAAGAGCCTGACAAATCAGCAGCGCAGGCGTAATCACCGCAACGAACATCGCCAGAAGATGCTGGCAGGCGGCAAACAGCGTTTGCGGCAGCGGCGGCCGGTCTTCCAGACGATAGATGAGTTCGCTATTTCGCGCGGGCGCAACCGATTGCGCGTTTTCAGACTCAAGGGTGTTAATGGACATCGACATAATCCCACGGTGGAAAAGCGGACATTCTAGCGAAGTGCATCACAAAAGCAAACGATTGCAAACGGCGAGCATACCTGCCTGAAAAAGCGGAAATCCGTATCCATGACGCGATTTACCGCCATCAGTCTGTGCGGCCTGACAGACATTCATGACACGAACAAAGTTAATGTCTGCGCATCGTTACTGCTGACACGCATTAAAAAAGAAGTGAGTTTTAGGGCGAACAGGAAAAACCGCCTTTCCACTGGAAAGGCGGTAAAAAATTAAAGCCGTTCGATCTGTACCGTGACTGCGCCTGAAACACCGCCAGCGGTGACATTTTGGTTAGCCAGCTTAACCGGCTGGACGCCGAAGCTGACTTTACCTAAATGCGATAAAGTGATTTTGCTGACCTTTAACAAGTCATTATTAATAGCAAGAGGCGTGTCATCTTCTGCAAAAAAACCAATGCCCACACCGCTGGCTGCGTTCCCTGAGGACGCATATTGATTTGCTAAAGTTGTGCCTTCAGCATTATCAGCTTGCCCCATAAATTTCACCGCGATATGACCGTTTGAAACGGCATCGGCGCAAGCCCCGTCTTTATCAGCACCATTGATAAAAACGGAAATGGCCTGGGGAGCGGTAGCGTTATCTCCCTGCGATACCAGTTGTGACGTGTCAACCGTAAAAGAAACACTCTCCTGAGAAAGTGTCACTCTGCACCCTTGATTTACAGAAGAAAGTTTTCCGGTGACAAACAGTGAGGCGGGCACATCCTCAGACGAAACACTTGCCTGAGCCGCGCCTGCGAAGAGCAAGCCAGTAATCATTAATCCTGTGATTTTATTTAATTTCATGAGTTTCTCCTTGACATGAATATCAATAGGTAAATATGTGTTTCAGTAATAATGGATTAAAGACGCTCTATCTGGAACGTAATATTGCCTGTGACGGAGCCGGAAGTAACCGTCTGGCCTTTCAGTTTTACTAACTGTATCCCAATGATGTTGGTGGAATCATTTGTCTTATCCGCAATGGTATAAGTTTCACGTACATCAATAGGCGTTTTATCACCCTTAAATAAACCAATACCTACACCAGAGGCGGCATTTCCACTTGTGTCAGTATTCGAAAAAACATTACCGTCAGCATTGTCAAAGCTGCCGGTAAATTTAACGGCAACTTTCCCGTTGTAAACTTCTTCACTGCATTGCGTAAAGTCATCCGAACCCTTAACCGAAAAGGTGATGAGGGCGGGGTCGGTGGCATTTTGCCCTTGTTCAATCAGGCTGCCGGATGTTGAATTAAGAGTGATGACGTTTTTTGACAAAGTCACCTCGCAGTCTGCCGCCGTATTACTGAGTTTGCCAGTGACTGCGAGGATTGCGGATTGATCCTGTGTTTCCGCTATAGCATGGGCTGTACTTGCCAGCAGCAGAGCAGAAAACGTTATTTTAAAAAAATTTTTTTTCATGTTGTTCCCTTACAGTTGTTTATACAGATGGTAAACGTATTCAAATATTCGAAATTCAATGCCGGTCAGGTGTGAGATCCTCCATGTTTAACTTTTGAATTTAACATTTTGAAAATAAGTCATGTTTAATCATGTAAATATGTTAGGGTATTTACCTGGTTTCTAAGGCTGTACGGCATCAACGCTGACGTCGCCGATACATTGCAGTCATACGGATGTCTGCATAAATTATTCGCGTTCTTTTAAGTATGGGTGTTAAATTCTGGCAATAAGACGGCCACGGGACGAATCGCCTTAGATGATGCTTAGAATCTATGGCTCAATAATGCCCCTGAAATACTATCTTCAGCAGTAAGTCGGAAATCTTTAACCCTTGCTTCAGAGTGCCTTGCCCGGGGTGTCGTCTTTATACAAGAAGGTAGAGAGCGTTCCGGGAAAATCGCTTGCTCTTAATGCTTTAAGGCGGTGTATTTTCTTAATCTGCTGCCAGATTACTTACATTATACATTGGAAGTCAGGCACTTCCGGCCATCAGTTGTCAGCCAGTATAACTGTTTTATATGCTGCAGTTGCTGACCTAAAAATTAAACGAATTTATTAAGTGCAACCTTAAAAATGCAGTGCACCCCTGTAAGGGTGCCTGCATTATTATATTTTCAGAATAGTTTAAAACTTAACTACACTGCGCTGTAATTAGATTACAGACGTTCAATTTCAATCGTTAAGGAACCCGCTACGTCACCCGCAACGGCTTTCTGACCATTCAGTTTAACCATATTGATGGCCAGAATGTCGCCACCTACGTTAGACGTTGCAGCCATTGTGTCCTGGTTCATTTTGATTGGCGTGTGATCAACCGTAAACAGGCCGATGCCTACACCCGTCGCTGCGCCAGTGGAAACATTGCCATTGGCCAGTACGGTGCCATCAGCGTCATCTGCAGTACCGGTGAATTTATATGCCATTTTTCCCTGAGCAACCTGATCCTGGCATTCACTGCCGCCAGCAATAGACAGACGAACGGTTTTCACACCGGCCGCATTGATCAGCGTTGCGTCGCCCTGGTTGACCAGGTCAGCTACATCGCTTTCAAGGTTAATGCTGTTGGTAGAAAGGTTTACGGAACACAGTTCGGAAACACTTTCTACAACTGTACCGGTTACGCTCAGTGTCGCGGAAACATCGTTCGGGTTAGTTTCAGCATGAGCTGCGCCAACCATAAACAGTGCAGAAACGGCTAATCCTAATACAGACTTTTTCATAATTTTATATCCTTTAAAATTTTCAGATTGAAATAGGCGAAAAGCAATCCTGCACACAACGCGCAAGAATACTTTTCCATATTTCTGGCAAATAAATTCTATATGCTTATTAACATTGTTAAAGATAGTTTATACGCAAGGTGATTTGCGCTTTTACTTTACCTCCTGTCAGATTGTTACTGGTTTTTGCATAACGAACAGAAAGCGGTAATGGATAACTGTTTTGGTTAGGCAATGATAAATCCAGCGGTGAATTAGGACGCATTACTGTGCCATTAAATAACATTTCAATGCCGACATTCTCGGCATGACTATCTGGCGCTACGTTTTTGAATACGGTCGGGTTGTTCGCATCGGTTAAACCTTCAATATTGATGCTGGCCCTGCGTGTATTCATACACAATAAATTTACATTGACCGATTGCGCTGTTATTCCGCTATTAGACTTGAGCTCGCTGATTTTGACAGGCGGCAAGTCAATCTGAGGTTTCACCACCTGAATCATGCAGTGCGCTTTCGGTGAAATAAGGGCCATCGCCAGATTGACGACAAAAGAGTTGTCATTAAGCGTTATTAGAGAAGGAATACGAAAACTGAGTATGCCGCCCGACGTTATCGTCCCCGTTTTTATCGCTTCCAGCCGCAGTTTAATATCATCAGACGTAATCGTTTTATTACTTAAGTCACGCGTTTGCGCTGAAAAGGGCAATATCCACTCTCTGTGTGCGGATCCCGGTTTGTCATAGATCATCGTGATGCGAATACCCAGGCCTGGTAATGCCGTGGCATAGGTGTCTTGCCCATTTTGTCGGCCTGGCAACTTTCCATTAAGGAGCTGACTAATTTCAGCTTTGCACGCTGTGCTAATAATATCGTGCGATCCACTGAGTTCGGCCAGACTCGCTTCTTTTTTATAAATAACGCTGCCGACCGGCATCATTGTGATGTTGTCTGGCAACTGGACCGTAACAGGTATTGTCACATTCGAAGGATTTTGTTTCAGGTTACAGTCGCTGGCATATACTGGCGCTATCAGACCTTTTATTAACATGGCTATTGCGGCGCTTTTCGCCAGTCGAAAATAGATGTTCATAATCTTTACTGACAGTTGAGAGTGAGTAAAACAATCGGTAATGCTGGCGTCTGGTTTACCGGCATCTCAAAGGGAGTAGAACAGCTTTTATCTTCACCCCATTTAAAAGTTAATATGCCTTTATCCGGTACGGCGTTGAGATAAACCTGGCCTTTATCGCCTACGTAATAGGCGTTATCCATGCCTTCAATATGCGCTCTTGTGCCAAAGGGCAGAATTTCACCTTTATAATTAATCGTAAAAACCGCTTTGCGACCGCGGATAGCGGTAAATTCAGCCAATACGACGGCGTCTTTTGTAGGTACAAGTTGAGTTGACGTACTGGCGAAATCGATATCTTTACCTGCTTTTTGCGTATCAACGCTCAGGCTGTTGCGGTGGTAAGAACGTAAATCCGTAGCCAGCGCATAGCCACGTGAGTCAGTATGTAAATCCTGCCCACCTTCCAGCGGTACGTCTGGTACACCAGGTATAGATACCAGCGCCATACTGCCTGTGGAGTTACGCCCAAATGTCACGCCATGACGATGCCCTACCACGCTGCCCGAGGCATTCCAGGAAATATAATTATTTTGATCGGCGTTGTAAGTAACGTTCAGATCGCCGTAGTTGCCCTGGTAATCGAACCCGGCAGAGCCAGATTTTGTGCTCGATTCGCCATGTTTTGCTGCGTACGAGAGTTGGGTGTTCCAGTGCATATCCTGGCTATCGCCAACTTTTCCGTTAATGCCCAACTGATTATTAAGGTCCCTTTCCAGGCCTGAAGTTGCCGTGTAATTGACCATTGGCTGCGTCGTCGGGAAGGTTTCGCTCAGAGGGATCGACAGCGTCAATGCCAGTTGTTTATCCCAACGGGCTTCACTCTCGCTACGAGACATACTGTAAGCTAAGGAAAAGCTCACCGTTTTTAATGAACCATTCCAGCCGATTTGCCACATGCGAGACACAGAGTTATCCATGTTTTCGCTACGACTCAGCGTGGTATAGAAGCTATTGGTGTCATCAAGCGACTGGTTAATCGACAGATTATATTCCCGACGCCTGCGCGTATCTGCAAACAAATCTTCTGCTGTTGCCCAGTCGCTGAAAGAAAGGTAATCGCCAGTGTAATAGCGGTTATCTACCTGAATCTGTGTATCACTATCAGGAATGTAATTACGGTACGTCAGGCGTATCATTTTTCCGTCGGCTTCCTGTGAATTACCACGGCGACCTTTACTCTCGGTGAGATCGGCTGCGATACCTCCCAGGCTTTTCATATCCATGCCCAGACCCAGGCTAAATGCCCGGTAGCGGTCATGATATTGCGCACCACCGTAGAGCGTAGTATTCAGCGGCAAGCCACGACTTATGACCGCTTGTATAACATCAGGTTTATGCTCAAACGAACTGGTACCGGACATATAACGCCCTGCCGACAGGTTGTACTTCATCTGTCCGGTTCGTAATAACTGCGGCACACTGGAATAAGCGAGGGTGTTATGTGTCTCCGAACCATCCGCTTCCGTTACGACAACGTCTAATTTTCCGCCGTCTGACACCGAGGCGAGATCGCTGATGACGAAGGGCCCCGGCGGCACAGAGCGCTGATAAATTACGTAACCATTTTCGCGTACCGTGACTCGTGCATTGCTTTTGGCGATACCGCGAATAATGGGCGCAAACCCATTGAGTTGGTCAGGCAGCATATCGTCATCGGAAGAAAGCTGTACGCCCCGAATCAGCAAGCTGTCGAAGACGTCGCCGGGTGTGCTGGAATCCCCAACGGTCAGTTCGCTTTTCAGTGTATGGATCGCAGTTTCAACGTAATTGGTGATGCTCTGCCAGCCTTCGCTGTTACTGATCGCCGAGTTATTGCGATAACGCCACGCGCCAATGTTCACGCCATTTGTCAGGTTGGCGTAGGTGGAGTCTTCCGTGCCCTCGCCTTTTTTAAGGTATTGCTGGCCTGATAGCTGATAATTACTAATAATCGCCGGAATGCCATCGTCCCACTCTTCTTCAGGAACTCCCTGAACGCTTTCATCACGTAGTACTGTTTGGGGTAGGGTAATGTCCAGCTGCAGCTTTGAGAAATCGAAAGACGATTTAGCCCCTGGAACTTGCTCTTCCATAGGCACACAGGTGTTTTTGAGTTCGTTGTCTTCTGCTTTAGAACTAACCTTGCTCATATCCACCCCAAGCTTCTGATAAGCTTTGAAAGAAAGGCAGGCAACCAGCTGCTTATTTTTATCCGGCTCAAACCGCACGCTGCTCATCATTATCGGTTTTTCGTTCACGTTGATATGAACGCGATACGTTCCGGCGGGCTGATAGCCTTGACTCAATAAGCTTGTGTCGCTTAATGCGGCTTTCCCATCAATATTCTGGAGCAGACCAGGATCAAAATACTCTCCTGCTGTCACCGTTCGGCAAAAAATGGCTGACATGACAAACGAGGCGAGCCATTTTACTTTGCTACCACGCATAGCGCCCTTTCATTTATTCAAGGTGCTGAGAATAAGTTTGAGAGGTCACGCCAAAATCGTTAATACCATCCCACTCAACGCTGGAACCGCTCGCTGGAGTATGTTTGAGCGTGTATGACTTTTCTCCAAAAGGTGGGATCACTGTATTATTATCTACAACAGAAACCTTAATAGATTCTTTATCAGCAATAATTTTGCTTAATACCAGGTAATAAGGTGATGAGTTTTTAACAGATAATTTATTACCTGAGTGGCTCCAGTGGGCATTTTTTACGCCATCGCCAGGGTCGCCTTGCAGGCCTGCGGGCCGGTAGAAAAATTTAATGCGATTATTGATTGCCAGTACCATGCGGTTGGGTACTTTCGACTCTTCATCAGTTAATCCAGGTACGCCCTTTACATCCAGCCAGAAAAGGCTTTCGCGATCGGCTGGCAAACCATTACCCAGGTAAACGATACGAATAACGTTGTCGCTTTTGGGCGCCAGGCGAAACAGCGGTGGTGTCACCACAAAGGGCAAATCTTTTTTTACCGTACTGTCGCCGGCATCCAGCCAGGACTGCACTAAATAGGCGCGATCTTCATTACTGTGAATAGTGATGGACGCATCGCCATCTTTTTCACTATAAACCAAACGATCTGCGCTCAATGTCAGGGCAGCATGGCCCATTCCTGACCAGCAGCTTGCGGCAAGAATTGTCGTCAGGATCAATTTTCTCATTTTATAAAACCTAAAATACTTACAGTGAATGCAAACCCGATGATGAATAAACATCACCGGGCCTGATGGTTTAAAAATAACGTTTTACAGTGATTCTATCTGCATGGTTAATGATGACTGAACCTGGCCCGGTGTCGGGGTAGCACCGTTAAGTTTCACCATGCCTATGTAAAACATGGTACTCTCTTTACCGGTACCTATAACCGGACTACCGTTAGGCGTAATCACATTGCCTGCATAAGAGTAAATGCCAACGCCTAATCCTGTCGCTGCGGTAGAACCGGTTGCAGTGTTAACCAGTGCATTACCTTCTGCATCATCAACGATGCCGGTAAATGAGAGGTTCGGAGCTAACTGGCCATCTTTGGTGCAGTTGCCGATAAAGTTTGCTGTGACCGCGGTGAGTTGAGCTCCATCAACGTGATGTCCTTGCAATGGCAAAGAATCGATATCACGGCTTCCCATATCGACAGTCGGCTGAACAAATTCAATTGTACAACCCACGGACGCATCTTTAACTGTGCCTGATACAGAAAGCGTCGCTGAAACATCATTTTCTGCAGCCTGAACCACTCCCGCTGCGAGAATGGCATTCAGCGCAAGCACTAATGCATATTTTTTCATAATAACCACTCCCTTATTGTAAATAGCCTGAAAATTCAGACCACATATCATCCTGAATTAAAATTTGTGCGCTGGCAGGAAGGCTATAAAGCCAATATTGATTCTGGGTAGTGATATCGCACAATTAATAGTGAGGTGAATTATTGGCAGTGCGGTCTTTTTGTTTCTTGACTAATTGTGCTTTGCCATTAAATCAGAGGGGGAATGTATTATTTGACTAATGAATGTGTTGTGTTACGTGGTTATGGATTTAATCTTTATTTTCTGAAAGCGGGCAGGAAAAATTCTCATTTTTATCTCTCTTTTCCCGCTTGCAGAATAATATAAATGAAGTGATACATATAATAGATATATGGTTATGCACTTATATAAGATTTAAAATGTGAATTATTAAAAAGTGATTTTATGCATTCAATGAATGCTCACAGGGCTTTTTATTGAGAAAGAATAGGTTCCGTTGTAGCGGCAGCGACAACAAGCTGAAGAGGTAAACATATAAAATTCCAGAGTATAGAACCGAAAAACGAATAAAATTAGCGATGATAAAAGTACAAGTCACTTCAGGCGTTAGAATACCGCTCGGTTTCCGGCATCCAGCGCTCGATCAATGCTGCTGCCTGCTCGGGATAACGCTCATGAATATGTCGTGCAATTCGCTGCACTTCAGGAATAACTGCCTGATCGCGTAACAGATCCGCCACTTTGAATTCGGCATTGCCCGTCTGACGAGTGCCGAGCAGCTCTCCAGGCCCGCGTATCTCGAGATCTTTTTGTGCTATCACAAAGCCATCGTTGCTGTCGCGAAGCACCTGCAAGCGAATCTGCGCTGTCTTCGAGAGCGGAGATTTGTAGAGCAGTACACAATGCGAGGCCACCGCGCCGCGCCCGACGCGTCCGCGCAACTGATGAAGCTGCGCAAGGCCGAGTCGCTCCGGGTTTTCGATAATCATCAGGCTGGCGTTAGGGACATCCACGCCGACCTCAATAACGGTGGTCGCGACCAGAAGATGCATCTCGCCTTGCTTAAACGCCTGCATTACAGCTTGTTTTTCCGCAGGCTTCATACGCCCATGCACCAGCCCGACGTTAAGTTCAGGCAGCGTGGTTTTAAGCTCTTCCCAGGTCGCTTCCGCGGCCTGTGCTTCCAGCAGCTCCGACTCCTCAATCAGCGTACACACCCAGTACGCCTGACGGCCTTCTTCAAGGCAGGCGCTGCGTACGCGCTCAATAATATCGACGCGACGTGTATCAGGAATGGCAACGGTGGTGACGGGTGTGCGGCCTGGCGGCAGTTCATCGATAACGGACGTATCCAGATCGGCATACGCCGTCATGGCCAGCGTGCGGGGTATTGGCGTGGCGGTCATGATCAGCTGATGCGGATGAAAGCCTTGCTGCTGTCCTTTTTCCCAGAGCGCCAGACGCTGATGCACGCCAAAGCGGTGCTGTTCATCAATGATGACCAACGCCAGGCCATTAAACTGTACCTGTTCCTGGAAAATCGCATGTGTGCCGACGACCATAGAAACCTGGCCGCTGGCGATGGCTTCCTGCTGCGCCTGGCGCGCTTTTCCTTTCTGTTTGCCCGCCAGCCAGCCTACTTCAATCCCGAGCGGCGCGAACCAGTTGCGGAAATTGTTGGCGTGTTGTTCGGCGAGCAGTTCCGTGGGTGCCATCAGCGCCACCTGCTTACCGTTCGCGATTGCGCGCAACGCGGCAAGTGCTGCCACCAGCGTTTTGCCGGAGCCGACATCGCCCTGAACCAGCCGCATCATGGGAATATCCAGCGCCATATCGCGCTCGATTTCCGCCACCACGCGCGCCTGCGCGCCGGTGGGTTTGAACGGCAGCGAGGCGAGCAGCTGTTGCTTAAGCGCATCACGAGCCTCAAGCGGCTGTGCGTGGTAGCGCTGTGCGCCGGCGCGAAGCGCCAGCATGCTCAGGTTATGGGCCAGCAACTCTTCCAGAATTAAACGACGCTGCGCAGGGTGCTGGCCGCTCTCTAAATCTTCGAGCTTCATATCTGGCGGCGGGCGATGCAGCGTACGCAACGCTTCCGGTAGGCTCATTAGCCCCTGTGACAGCTCTGGCGGCAACAGCTCGGTAATGGCGCACGTTTCCAGCAGCTCCAGCGCCTGATCGGTCAGCTTACGTAGCGTTGCCTGACGCACCCCTTCAGTGGTTGGATAAACGGGCGTCAGGGTTTCCTGCATTTCCGGCGTGCTGACATCACCCTGAATACGGTACTCAGGGTGAATCATTTCCGCGCCATATTTACCGCGTTTTGCTTCGCCATAGGCCAGCACGCGGCGGCCCGTCGCCAGGCTGTTTTTCATCGCGGCGTTGAAATTGAAAAAGCGCATCGTCAGGATGCCGGTGCCGTCGCTGATCTGGCAGGTCATCATGCGGCGGCCGCCAAACGTGATATTGCAGTTCAGCACTTCGCCTTCCACCGTGGCGTATACGCCAGGCAGAAGATCACTGATGGGGTAAAGATGGGTGCGGTCTTCGTAGCGCAGGGGAAAATGGAGCAGCAGATCCTGAATAGTATGCAGGCCGATTTTTGCGAGCTTTGCGCTCTGGCTGGCGCCCACGCCGGTCAGTGAGCTTAGCGGTACGGCATCCAGCAAACGGCCGCGCATCGTTTACTCCGCAGCCTGCATAGTGGCCCACCAGTCCTGTGGCGCGTCGATTTCACCGTGCTCGTTCACGCGAGGGTAGGGCAGGCCTTTACGCTTCGCCACTTTCGCCAGCACCGGGTAGCCGCCTTCAAACAGCAGGCGCTGCTGCTCTTCTTCAGGCAAAGTGCTGTTGGCGCGCTGGTACATGCCCGCGTTCTGCCGCTGGCGTTGCGCTTCATAAAGGATAAGCGCGGAGGCGACAGAAACGTTCAGCGACTGCACCATGCCTGTCATCGGAATGATAATGTCCTGATCCGCGAGGCTTAGCGCCTCTTCGGTAATACCGGTTTTTTCCTGGCCCATCAGGATGCAGGTCGGGCGCGTATAGTCGATTTCACGAAAATCGACCGCTTTATCAGAAAGGTGAGTCGCGAGAATCTGCATGCCTCGCGCTTTCAGGTGGTTCACCGCATCGCTAATGTTGCGATGGGTTTTCACTTCTACCCAGCTGTTGCTGCCAGCGGCGGAAGAGGCCATGGTACGCATGCGGTTGCCAGGCCAGACGGCGTGAACTTCATGCACACCCACCGCGTCTGCGGTGCGGATGATTGCCGAGACATTATGAGGCTTATGCACCTGCTCCATGCAGACCGTGAGATCGGGCTGACGCCGGGCCAGCATCTCGCAGATACGCGCGTAACGCTGAGAATTCATACAGTTAGTTTCTGTTACGGGTGACTTTAATCACGTCCGGCATCACGCGGATTTTACGCATGATATTCGCCAGATGTACGCGATCGCGCGCCGTGAGGCGAATGAAGGCGCTGTACACGCGGCCATCTTTCTCTTCGGTATTCAGGCTCTGAATATTTGAACCGGCAGTGTTAATCGCCGCCGTCAGGTTTGCCAGCGCGCCCTGGTGGTTAAACATATCCACCTTGATCTCGGTGATAAACTCCTGCTCGGTCTCTTTATCCCATTCGACCGCCATAAATTTCTCGGGCTCTTTCTGATAGCCACGGATGTTCCGGCAGGATTCATGATGGATAACGAGGCCTTTGCCCGGGCTGACATGCGCCACGATCGGGTCGCCTGGAATCGGACGACAACATTTCGCGAAAGTAATCAACACGCCATCCGCGCCTTTGATTGGCAGATGGCTGTGGCCGGATGCGGGCACGTTCGGCTGGTTGCTGGCAGTGGCTTCACCCTGCAACAGGTTTTTCGCGACCACCACGCTCATGGCGTTGCCGAGACCGATTTCCGCCAGCAGATCGTCAAGTGTTGCGAGCTTCATACGCTCAAGCTCACGCTGGATATGCTCCGGCGGAATTTCTGCAAGCTTGCGACTGCCGCCCAGTGCATGGTTCAGCAGACGGCGACCAAGGCTCACCGAGTCATCGCGCTTGAGGTTTTTCAGCATCTGGCGAATTTTAGCGCGCGCTTTGGAGCTGACGACAAAATTGAGCCATGCGGCGTTCGGGCGAGCGCCCGGGGCAGTAATAATTTCTACCGTCTGACCGCTGGAAAGCGACTGAGACAGCGGATAGGGCTGGCGATCGACGCGTGCGCCGACGCAGGCGTGGCCGATATCGGTGTGTACCGCATAGGCGAAATCAACAGGCGTCGCACCCGCAGGCAACTCGACAATGCGCCCTTCTGGTGTGAAAACGTAAATCTCATCCGGGAAGAGATCGGATTTAACGCTCTCGATAAATTCAAAGGAACTGCCTGCGCTCTGCTGCAGCTCCAGCAGGCTCTGCATCCAGCGCTGGGCGCGGATCTGCGCGGTAGTGCTGCTCTCGCCGTGCTCTTTATAAGCCCAGTGCGCCGCAACCCCCATCTCCGCCATCTGATCCATATCCTCGGTGCGGATCTGCACTTCGACCGGTACGCCGTGCGGACCAATCATTGAGGTATGAAGCGACTGATAGCCGTTCGCCTTAGGAATGGCGATGTAATCTTTCATACGGCCGGGACGCGGCTTATAAAGGCTATGCATCTGACCAAGCACGCGGTAGCAGGTGTCAACATCTTTCACGATCACGCGAAACGCGTAGATATCCATGATCGAGTGAAAACGCTGCTCTTTAAGCACCATTTTGCAGTAGATGGAGTAAAGATGTTTTTCGCGGCCGCTGACGCGGCTCGGAATTCCAGCTTCCTGCAAACGCCCTTCGATTTCAGAAAGTATCTTCTGAATCATCTCTTTACGGTTGCCGCGCGCAGCCTTAACGACCTCTTTAATAACGCGGTAACGGTTAGGGTAAAGCGCTTCGAATCCCAACTCTTCCAGTTCGGTTTTCAGATGATGAATACCGAGGCGGTGAGCGAGCGGGCTGTAGATTTCAAGAGTTTCACGGGCGATGCGGCGACGTTTATCCGGGCGCAGAGAGCCCAGCGTGCGCATATTATGGGTGCGGTCGGCGAGTTTGATCAGAATGACGCGGATATCCTGCACCATCGCCATGATCATTTTGCGAAAGTTTTCGGCCTGCGCCTCTTTCTTGTCGCGAAATTTCAGCTTATCAAGCTTCGATACCCCTTCCACCAGCTCGGCAACGCTTTTACCGAACAGCTGTTCCATGTCCTGGTAGGTAGCAGGTGTATCTTCAATCACATCATGCAGTAGCGCAGCCATGAGCGTTTCATAGTCGAGCTTCATCTCGGCCAGAATACAGGCCACGGCTACTGGATGAGTGATGTAAGGTTCGCCACTTGAACGTGTCTGTCCCTCGTGAGCATCACGTGCAACGAGATAAGCCTGCTGCAGACGCTTAATCTGGTCCGCAGGCAGGTATTGTTGAATCAGTTGATTCAGGCTTTCAAACAAATACAAGGGCTACCCGCACTAGTGATTAACGACGGCCTTCAGCGATAGCGGTAACGGCCTGCAGTTCTGCGGCTTCCTGCTCCTGCTGCTCCTGGCGCTCACGCACGTCGAGGATCTGGTTGTTAATCAGACCTTCTTCGATTTCACGCAGCGCAATAACGGTGGTTTTATCGTTTTCTTCCGGTACCAGCGGATCTTTACCGCCCACCTGCATCTGACGAGCGCGACGCGCGGCGACCAGCACCAGGTCAAAACGGTTACCAATTTTCTCTACAGCGTCCTGAACAGTTACGCGTGCCATATTTAAAAAGCTCCACAGGTGAAGAAATGACTGGGCATGATACTGAAACTACGCTCAGTCTGCCAATAGTTTGGTGATTAAAGCGTCATGTCGCTGCTTCTGGCGGCTCATACGCAGACGTTCGGCGCGCAGGATGATTTTTAAGTCAGCCAGCGCGGTATCAAAATCGTCATTCACGATAAGGTAATCGTACTCCGCATAGTGGCTCATTTCCGCCACGGCCTGCGCCATACGTTTTGCAATCACCTCTTCGCTATCCTGACCACGACCACGCAGACGGCGGTTCAGCTCTTCCTTAGACGGCGGCAGGATGAAAATACTGCGCGCCTGAGGCATTTTTTCACGGATCTGCCGCGCGCCCTGCCAGTCGATATCCAGGAAAATATCGACGCCGGTCGCCAGTACCTGCTCAATCGCAGCGCGTGACGTGCCGTAATAATTGCCAAACACTTCCGCATGTTCAAGAAACGCGTCTTCAGCAATCATCGCCCTAAACTGGTCGTGATTAACGAAATAGTAGTGCTCGCCATGAACTTCGCCAGGACGCGGATTGCGCGTGGTATGCGACACCGACACCTGAGAGTCATAAAGCGGTTGCGTCTTCAAAAAAGCCTGAATAAGGCTGGATTTACCCGCGCCACTGGGAGCGGAAACAATATAAAGCGTGCCTTGAGCCATGTGGTTTTACGTCTGTTGGTATGCGAAAAGAGGTGCGTATACCGCCTTATTATACACGTCGCGCTACGCTGGCGTAGTCTTTGTCGCAGGGTTCACGTCGCTTTGCGCAATTTTGCGAGGCAATATCCAGAAAAATTGTCTCGTTTATGCAATCAGCGAAAATCCCTGGAAAACCTCTCGTAAAACGTAACAACTCCCATCGCGGCCAGACAACGTCATGTATTACCGTCCCGGCAGGAAAGCGAAGGGGGTGAAATGTGCGTATTACGATTTTCTTACTGCTTATCATTCTGGCATCCGCAGGCGCTTATGCGGCCTGTCCTGACTGGACGCCGCAGCAGGCACAACAGGAGGTCTCGGCGCTGGAAAACCAGCTGACGCGCTGGGATGAAGCGTACTGGCTGCATGGCGAAAATAAGGTCAGCGACGCGGTATATGACAGCATGCGTCAAAGGCTTCGTGCATGGCAGACCTGTTTTGCGCTGCCAGTAGTCAACGACGCGCCAGTGGCGCTTGCCGCAGGACGCACGCGCCATCCTGTCGCGCATACTGGTGTGCAAAAGCTCAAAGATGCCACCTCACTTTCGCAATGGATGCACGGCAAAACGGATCTGTGGGTACAACCAAAGGTAGATGGTGTGGCGGTTTCGCTGGTGTACCGGAAAGGCAAACTGCAACAGGTTATCAGTCGTGGCGACGGCGAGCGGGGCGAGGACTGGACGGCGCGGGCCCGACATATTCCGGCAATACCTTTGCAGGTAACAGGTGAGCTGGCTGACAGCGTGTTACAGGGTGAGCTTTTCCTGCGCCAGACAGGGCATCGTCAGCAGCAGGATGGTGGCATCAACGCACGAGGGCAGGTAGCGGGGGCAATGATGCGCAGTACGGTGTCATCAGTGCTAAACGATCTGGATCTGTTTATCTGGGCGTGGCCGGATGGCCCGAAAGCGATGGAGGCGCGGTTGTCCGCGCTGGCGCAGGGCGGATTTCCGTTAGCGCGCGCCTGGAGTAAGCCGGTACATTCAGTTTCAGAAGTCACGCGCCTGCGTGAGCAATGGTTCAGCGAGCCTCTGCCCTTTGTGACCGATGGTGTCGTAATTCGCGAAGGCAGGGAGCCGCCCGGAAAAAGCTGGCGTCCGGGCGAAGGCTCATGGGTTGTGGCATGGAAATATCCGCCTGCGAAACAAATAACAGAAATTAAAGCGCTGCGTTTTGCTGTTGGTCGGACCGGCAAAATAAGCGTTGTGGCCCAACTGGAGCCGGTAACGCTTGATGATAAACAGGTGTCTAAAGTGAGTATAGGTTCGCTGGCGCGCTGGGAAAAACTCGATCTGGCTGAGGGCGATCAGGTGGAAGTCAGCCTGGCAGGACAGGGTATTCCACGGCTGGATGCGGTTATCTGGCGGCCAACGCAGCGTATTAAGCCAGTGCCGCCAACCGCACGTTTCGATACGCTGAGCTGTCTGTATGACACCACCGGTTGCGAAGAGCAGTTTATTGCACGTCTGGTCTGGCTTAGCGGAAAGCCCGTATTTGATCTCGCGGGCATGGGTGAAGCAACGTGGCGTCAGTTATCAGAGCACCATCATTTCGAGCATCTCTTTTCCTGGCTTGCGCTCAGCGTTGATGCCTTAAAACAAACACCGGGTTTTAGCGCGCAGCGCGCGGCACAGCTCTGGCATCAGTTCAACCTGACCCGCCAGCAGCCTTTTCAGCGCTGGGTAAAGGCGCTTGGGTTACCTTTACCCGCACGGGCCTGGCAGGCGCTGACAGATAGCAAATGGCATCAGCTACAAGCACGTGATGAGCGAAGCTGGCAGACGCTTCCTGGTGTTGGTGCCGAACGTGCGCGCCAGCTTGTCAGTTATATCCACCACCCGGATATCGCTGTGCTGGCCGAATGGCTGGCAGCTCAGCGAATTGACGGCTTTGCGTTGCCATAAATTACGGGTGCGACGATGCGGACAGCCTCTCAGTGTGTCCCGGCGCGGTAATGAAAAACCGGTAGCCCGAGGCGAAAGCGCAGCGCTAACAGACGAGCAGTAAAGCCGAACAGCAGAGTTGCTATCACCACAACATCGTGGCTTGAGACATAGTGCTCCAGGGCGATATACAGCACCGCGGCGGCGAAAGAGATGCCTGCGTACAGCTCTTTTTGAAAGACGAGCGGGATGCGTTTACAGAACATGTCGCGTAATACGCCGCCAAAGACGCCCGTTACAACAGCGGCTATCGAGGCGATGATTGGGCCTTCGCCCATATCCAGTGCGATTTGCGCGCCGATAATGGAGAAAACGACAAGCCCCAGCGCGTCCAGCACCAGAAAAAGACGCCGCAGGTGAGGCATCACGGGCGCGGCAAACGTGGTGATCACCGCGGCAGCGGCGACGATCACGACATATTCCGGGTGTTTTACCCAGCCCAGCGGGTAGTGGCCCAGTAAGATATCCCGGACGGAACCGCCGCCAAGCGCGGTTGCCGTCGCGATGATAATGACGCCGAAAGTATCCATGCGGCGACGGCCTGCCGCCAGAGCGCCGGTCATCGCCTCTGCGGTAATGCCAATTAAATAAAGTACATGCAGTAACATCGTTCCCCCCAAATCGGCTGCAAAGGGTAACGATTCGTGAATGGCATCACGATTGAGATTTTCTAAGGCAAGCGCTTTCGGATTAGTTTTTTTAAGGCAAAAAGAGAAGTGAGTAAAAGGCGAGAATGGGTGTGGCTGTAAGGAAAAAAGGCCCTGACGGGCCTTTTAAAACTTATTCGATGTTCTGAATCTGCTCGCGCATCTGCTCAATTAATACTTTGAGTTCAATAGCGGAATTAGTCACTTCAGCGTTAATCGACTTCGACGCCAGCGTGTTCGATTCGCGGTTAAATTCCTGCATCATGAAGTCCAGCCGACGACCGACGGCCTCTTTTTTCTTCAGGATGTTATAGGTTTCTTTAACGTGCGCTTCGAGGCGGTCGAGTTCTTCCGCGACATCAATACGCTGCGCCATCATCACCAGCTCTTGCTCCAGGCGGTTATTTTCAAGCTGCACCTGCGCTTCTTCGAGCTTCGACACCAGGCGCTCGCGCTGCCACTGAAGGATTTCCGGCATATGCGCTCGTACTTTGGCGACTTCAGCACTGACGCCTTCGAGACGTTGTTCGATAAGCGTTTTCAGCGCCTGGCCTTCGGTTTCACGCGCCACGATGAAATCGTCAAGCGCACCGTCGAGTGCGGCGAGAATATCGGCGGCGATAGCATCAAGGTCCTGCTCCTGAGCGGCCATCACACCCGGCCAGCGCAGAATATCGACCGGGTTGATTTCGCCTTCATCGCTTTGCAGTTTTACCCAGTTAGCGGCAGAAACCAGCTGCTTCGCCAGTTTTTCGTTGAGGATAAGCTCACCCTGCGCGCTGGCATCGGGCTCAAAACGCAGGCTACACTCGATTTTACCGCGTGTCAGACGGGTACGGATGCGCTCGCGCACCACGGGCTCAAGGCTGCGGAACTGCTCCGGCAGACGAAAATAGGTTTCCAGGTAGCGCTGGTTTACTGAACGCAGCTCCCAGGTGGCGCTGCCCCAGTCACCCTTAATTTCTCGCCGGG
Source organism: Cronobacter sp. HA18006 (assembly GCF_011605445.1). Classification (NCBI taxonomy): domain Bacteria; kingdom Pseudomonadati; phylum Pseudomonadota; class Gammaproteobacteria; order Enterobacterales; family Enterobacteriaceae; genus Cronobacter; species Cronobacter sp. HA18006. The sequence continues at coordinate 54,564 of NZ_JAANQB010000023.1, forward strand.
CGTAGGCGGTCATACTGCGGATCATAGAAGTACCCGTTTTCTGATGTGAATGAGGGGATTATAGCTACCGCAGGTCTGACAGGATAGGAATAAGCGCTTTCAGCCCGTATAATGCGCAGCCACATTCGTTAACAAGCCGGAGATATGCCCATGCGTCCAGCAGGCCGTAGCGCATCAGAAGTGCGCCCAGTTACCCTGACCCGTCATTACACTAAACACGCAGAAGGCTCCGTGCTGGTTGAGTTTGGCGATACTAAAGTGCTCTGCACCGCCTCCATTGAAGAAGGCGTGCCGCGCTTTCTTAAAGGCCAGGGGCAGGGCTGGATCACTGCCGAATATGGCATGCTGCCGCGCGCGACCCATACCCGTAACGCCCGTGAAGCGGCGAAAGGCAAACAGGGCGGCCGTACCCTTGAAATCCAGCGTCTGATTGCCCGTTCGCTGCGTGCGGCAGTGGATCTTAAAGCGCTCGGCGAGTTTACGATTACCCTCGACTGCGATGTTATTCAGGCTGACGGCGGCACCCGCACGGCGTCCATCACGGGAGCCTGCGTAGCGCTGGCTGATGCGCTGAACGCACTGGTCGCGGCAGGCAAGCTGAAAACCAACCCGATGAAAGGGATGGTGGCGGCGGTCTCCGTGGGCATCGTCAACGGTGAAGCGGTATGCGATCTGGAATATGTAGAAGATTCTGCGGCCGAAACCGATATGAACGTTGTCATGACCGAAGATGGCCGCATGATTGAAGTGCAGGGCACCGCGGAAGGCGAGCCCTTCACCCATGAGGAGTTGCTCGACTTGCTGGCGCTGGCCCGCGGGGGAATCGAGTCGATCGTGGCGTCGCAGAAGGCGGCGTTAGCAAACTGATTTTTAAGGCGACTGAAGAGTCGCCTTTTTTATGCCTGCAATATGCTATTTGAGGAGCAAAGCCATGAAACCGTATCAGCGCCAGTTTATTGAATTCGCCCTTAACAAACAGGTGCTTAAATTTGGTGAGTTCACGCTGAAATCCGGGCGCCAGAGCCCTTACTTTTTTAACGCTGGTTTATTTAATACCGGGCGCGATCTGGCGCTGCTGGGCCGTTTTTATGCCGAGGCGCTGGTCGATTCCGGTGTCGATTTCGATTTGCTGTTCGGTCCGGCTTATAAAGGCATTCCTATCGCCACCACGACTGCCGTCGCACTCGCAGAGCATCACGAACGCGACGTCCCGTACTGCTTCAACCGCAAAGAAGCCAAAGACCATGGTGAAGGCGGCAACCTGGTCGGCAGCCCGCTTCAGGGCCGCGTTATGCTGGTGGATGATGTGATTACCGCCGGTACTGCGATTCGTGAATCGATGGAGATTATCCAGGCGAACGGCGCGACGCTTGCCGGCGTGATGATTTCCCTCGACAGGCAGGAGCGCGGACGCGGCGAGCTTTCCGCCATTCAGGAAGTGGAGCGCGATTACGGCTGTCATGTGATTGCGATTATTACGCTGAATGATCTCATCGCTTATCTGGCGGAAAAGCCGGAGATGGCCAACCATCTGGCTGCCGTAGAGGCGTATCGCCAACAGTACGGCGTCTGACAGAAACGAAAAAGGCCGGATATCCGGCCTTTTGCTTAATTTGCGTCGTTTTTATTGCAGCTGCGCGGCCAGTAACGGCCAGCGGGCTTCGAAATCCGCCGTCGGACTGTAGCGGAATTCGCTGCGTACAAAGCGCGACAGCATCCCTTCGCAAAACGCCAGCAGCTGGCTTGCCAGCAACGCTTCGTCAGTCGTATAGCCTTCGCCTTCGCGCATTTTTTTCTCGCGCAGCACCTGACGCAACTGGGCTTCAATACGCTCAAACAGCTGATTAATGCGCCCTTGCAGACGATCCTGTTCGAACATCAACGCATGACCGGTCAGAATGCGGGTCAGCCCTGGGTTGCGCTCACCGAAACCGAGGATAAGTAACACAATCAGACGCAGACGGTTAAGCGTCTCTTTTTCATCTTTCAGAATCAGATTAATGCGGGTGATCAGGCTGTCTTCGATAAACTCAATCAGGCTGTCGAACATGCGCGTTTTACTGGGGAAGTGGCGATACAGCGCCGCTTCGGAAACGCCAACGGAGGCCGCGAGCTTTGCGGTCGTGATACGTTGGCTGCCATCGCTGGATTCAAGCATCTGCGCCAGAGACTGAAGTATTTCTTCGCGACGGTTCCTTTTCGCGGTTTGTTTTTCTGCCATGTTTTAAAATACCCCTGAGAAATAATCACTTGCCAGGCGAGCATCCACAAAGCGTCCGCAGGCTTTCGCCTGCGGTAATCATTTCGCTTTATTTAACTTAAGGAATGCGCGGTTACGCGGGCGGCTTATTTACGCCCGGAGTGCCCGAAGCCGCCTTCGCCGCGATCGGTGGCGGTAAAGTCTTCCACCAGATTAAATTCCGCCTGCACGACGGGTACAAACACCATTTGCGCGATGCGCTCGCCGGGTTCAATCGTGAAGCTCTGCTGGCCGCGGTTCCACACGGAAACCATCAGTTGCCCCTGGTAGTCAGAATCGATAAGCCCGACCAGGTTGCCCAGCACTACGCCATGTTTATGCCCAAGGCCCGAGCGCGGCAGAATCACAGCGGCAAGCGACGGATCGGCGATATGAATGGCCAGGCCGGTTGGCAGGAGCGTTGTCGCACCCGGCGCCAGTTCAACGGACTCGTCCAGGCAGGCGCGCAGATCGAGACCTGCTGAGCCAGAGGTGGCATACGTCGGCAGCGGGAATTGCTCGCCCACGCGCGGGTCCAGAATCTTAACGTCGATTTTTTTCATCATAACGGGTAACAATCTCGTCCAGTAAACGTTGGCCAAGGAGCGCCTTCCGCTCAAGCGGTAAGACTTTATCTCCCTCCTGCCAGAAAAGATGCAAAGCGTTGGTATCACTATTAAAGCCGTGACCGGCTTGCGACACATCGTTCGCGCAAATCAGATCAAGGTTTTTACGCTGGCGTTTTTGCCGCGCATATTCTTCCACATTATTTGTTTCGGCAGCAAACCCGACAACATAAGGGCGATTTTGCGGGAGCGCCGCGACGCCTGCGACAATATCGGGATTTTTCACCATTTTCAGCGTCAGCTCATCGCCCTGTTTTTTTATTTTTTCGGAAGAAATCGTCTCGGCCCGGTAGTCCGCCACGGCTGCGCAACCGATGAAAATCTGCTGCTGCTGGGCGCGCTGCTGCACGGCGGCTTCCATCTCCAGCGCGCTCTCGACGTCGATTCTCTCAACCCCTGGCGGCGTCGGCAGGGCGACTGGCCCTGCGACCAGCGTAACGCGCGCGCCGCGGGCGCTCGCCGCTGCTGCAATCGCGAACCCCATTTTGCCGGAGCTGTCGTTGGTGATATAGCGCACCGGATCCAGCCGCTCACGGGTCGGGCCCGCGGTAATCATGATGTTGAGATGTTGCAGATCGTTGACAGGCGCGAAGTGCTTAACGGCGAGCTCCACAATCTCCAGCGGGTCGAGCATACGGCCTGGCCCCACATCGCCGCAGGCCTGGCTGCCGCTGTCCGGCCCCCAGATGCGCAGGCCGCGCGAGGCGAGCAATTCAATATTCTGTTGCGTCGCGATATTACGGTACATCTGCTGATTCATCGCCGGGACGACCGCGACAGGCGACGGTGTAGCGAGGCAAATTGTCGTCACCAGATCGTTCGCCATACCCGCGGCGACACGCGCGATGAGATCGGCGGTGGCAGGCGCAAGAATCACTAAATCCGCCCATTTGCCGAGTTCAATATGGCCCATCGCGGCTTCGGCAGCCGGGTCGAGCAGGCTGTCTGACACCGGGTAGCCGGAAACGGCCTGCAGGCTCAGCGGCGTTATAAACGCTTTTGCGGCTTCGGTCATTGCGACGCGCACTTCCGCGCCGCGCTCGCGCAGACGGCGTACCAGTTCCGGCGTTTTATACGCCGCAATGCCGCCGCTGACGCCCAGAACGATTTTTTTACCGGCAAGGCCCATGGTCTTCTCTTCCTGTCACTTTCTGGAAAGCGGGCATTTTATCACAATCCCAAAACCTGCGCGGCGGTATGAAATTTAAACTTTGCGAGACGTCGCGCAGGGATGAAAACCTGCTGTCGCCAGCCTCTGACCACAAGCGGATAATGGCGGCGCGACACAGGGCAGGGAAGACCATAGTGAAAATGGACAACGGGCCGCGGGAAAAGCTGATGCGTTATGGCGCGGCCGATTTAAGCGACGAAGAATTGCTGGCGATTTTCTTGCGTACCGGGACGCCAGGCATGGATGTTATGACGCTGGCAAAACGGCTGCTGGCGCATTTCGGTTCGCTCTACGGGCTATTGTCGGCGGATATCCGGCCATTTCGGGATATCGGCGGCGTCGGCATGGCGAAATATGCGCAGCTTAAAGCCATCGGCGAACTGGCGCGCCGCTACTATCGCTCGCGCCCTTGCGAAGAGACAGCGCTGTTGAGCCCGACCATTACGCGCGACTTTCTGGAAAGCCAGCTTGCAGAGCAGGAGCGCGAAGTGTTTCTGGTGATTTTTCTCGACAGCCAGAACCGCATCATCAGGCAGAATACGCTGTTCACCGGCACGCTCAGCCATGTGGAAGTGCATCCACGTGAAATCGTCCGTGAAGCGGTGCGGCTCAACGCCGCCGGGATTATCCTGGCGCACAATCACCCTTCCGGGCGCGCCGAGCCCAGCCGGGCGGATAAAATGGTGACCGAGCGCATCGTGAAAAGCTGCCAGCTGGTGGACATTCGGGTACTTGACCATCTGGTCATTGGGCGTGGAGAATACGTTTCTTTCGCCGAACGTGGGTGGATATAAGCCAGACGTGGCGATCCTTAGCGATCTTTATCTGTTCGGGACTTGAGCAGACGGCCCCGGCAGCGTATACTACGCCACCTTTGAGAATCTCGGGTTTGGCATGTGGGCCTGGCAATGCGAGTTCCATTGAACCGCCAGACTGGGCCATCAGGCCTGACGAGGCTGCCAACACCCTATACGAAGCTCGAGCTAATTTGATTTTTGGAGAATAGACATGTCCCGAGTCTGCCAAGTAACTGGCAAGCGTCCGGTGACCGGTAACAACCGTTCCCACGCACTGAACGCGACTAAACGCCGTTTTCTGCCGAACCTGCACTCTCACCGTTTCTGGGTTGAGAGCGAAAAGCGTTTCGTTACTCTGCGCGTATCTGCTAAAGGTATGCGTGTAATTGATAAAAAAGGCATCGATGTAGTTCTTTCTGAACTGCGTGCCCGTGGCGAAAAGTACTAAGTACTTAGAGGAAATAAATCATGGCTAAAGGTATTCGCGAGAAAATCAAGCTGGTTTCTTCTGCTGGTACTGGTCACTTCTATACCACCACGAAGAACAAACGTACTAAGCCGGAAAAACTGGAACTGAAGAAATTCGATCCGGTTGTCCGTCAGCACGTTCTCTACAAAGAAGCTAAAATCAAATAAGATTTTTGTCTGATTTGTACAAAAACCCCGCTCCGGCGGGGTTTTTTGTTTTCCGAACCGCCCTCATATCTTCTGTTACGCTCCCTGTTAATGAACTCACGCGAGAGACGCTATGCCTGAATTACCTGAGGTGGAAACCAGCCGTCGCGGGATTGAACCGCATCTGGTTGGCGAAACAATATTGCACGCCGTTGTGCGTAATGGCCGCCTGCGCTGGCCGGTGTCCGACGAAATCCACGCGCTAAGCGATAAACCCATTCTCAGCGTGCAGCGTCGCGCCAAATACCTGCTGCTCGAACTGCCGGATGGCTGGATAATCATCCACCTTGGCATGTCCGGCAGCCTGCGCATCCTGCCGGAGGAGCGCCCGGCCGAGAAGCACGATCATGTTGACCTCGTGATGAGCAACGGCAAAGTGCTGCGCTACACCGATCCGCGCCGTTTCGGCGCCTGGCTGTGGACGCGTGAACTCGAAGGCCATAATGTGCTGGCGCATCTGGGGCCGGAGCCGCTAAGCGATGCCTTTAACGGCGCGTACCTGCGTGAAAAATGTGCGAAAAAGAAAGTCGCGATTAAGCCCTGGCTGATGGATAACAAGCTGGTGGTGGGTGTCGGCAACATCTACGCCAGCGAGTCGCTGTTTGCGGCCGGGATCCACCCCGATCGGCTGGCTTCGTCGCTGTCAGAAAAAGAGTGCGAACTGCTGGCGCAGGCGATCAAAGCGGTGCTGTTACGATCGATTGAGCAGGGCGGCACCACGCTTCGCGATTTTCTGCAAAGCGATGGTAAGCCCGGCTATTTCGCGCAGGAGTTGCAGGTCTACGGGCGCGAAGGCGAACCGTGCCGGGTGTGCGGCACGCCGATTCTGGCGGGGAAACATGCCCAGCGCCGCACCTACTGGTGCCGACGCTGTCAGAAGTGATTAACGCAGCTTTTCGAGCAGCGCCTGATGAACATGCGCAGGCAGGAAGTGGGAGACGTCGCCCTGGTGACGCGCCACTTCCTTCACCAGGCTTGAGGAGATAAACGACCACTCCTTCGACGGCATCAGAAAAACGCTTTCAAGCGTTGGCATCAGATGACGGTTCATATGCGCCAGCTGCATCTCATATTCGAAATCGCCCGCGGTACGTAAACCGCGCACCAGAACATTTGCCTGCTGCGCCTGCGCAAAGTTCGCCATCAGATCGCTAAAGCCGGTCACGCTGACATTTTGCAGATGCGCCGCGGCTTGCTGCGCCAGCGCTACGCGTTCATCCAGCGAAAACATCGTCTTTTTATGCGGGCTGGCCGCGACCGCCAGGATCAGCTCGTCAAACATGCTGGCCGCACGGGTGATGATATCGAGGTGACCGTTGGTTATCGGGTCGAAAGTACCGGGGTAAATCGCGCGAGTGGTCATAGCGTTACTTTTCCGTAAAGCCGCGGTTCAGCGCCCACAGCTCGGTATATTTGTTGAAGGTGTACTGCGCGTTAACAACCGCCAGCAGCCAGCCCTGGCGGCCATCCAGCACGCCGGCGCGCAGGATAAGCGTTTTGCAGAATGCCGCCAGCGTGCGCCCGAAAATGCCAGGCACCGAAACCTTTTTACCTTGCTGATGGCGCTCCTGCGCCCAGGCGGTGGCGTAATTGAGCTGTTTGCGCTGGAAGCTCGCGAAATCGCGGCAGGTCAGGTGCAGCAGATCGCCGGAAAGTGTCACCACGCGCGCACCTGGCGCATCGAGCGATTCATGCACCTGATTGTCATTATAGCGATAGCGCTCGCGCGCATAGAGGCGGGTGACGCGATCGGGATACCAGCCGCTGTGGCGCATAAAGCGGCCCAGAAACAGATTGCGGCGGGCGATGCTGTACACCGCCTGCGGGTCGGGCTGCTCCAGCACCTGACGAATCGCCTGCGCCAGCTCGGGCGTTACGCGCTCGTCAGTATCGATCATCAAAATGTAGTCGCCGCTGGCGTATTGCTGGGCACGCTGACGCTGAATGCCGTAGCCCTGCCAGTCGCTTTCGGTAAAGACTTTTGCACCGGCGGCGGTGGCCACGGCGACCGTGTCATCACTGCTGCCGGAATCCAGCACCACAATTTCATCGGCCCAGGCCACGGAAGCGAGACAATCCGGCAGCAGCGACGCCGCGTTTTTGGCGATCATCACCACCGAGAGGCGTGCGCGCATCAGTGGCTCCGCTGCGGAAGGTAAGGCTGCAGTAACTGCAACAGGCGCTGTAGCGCGCCCTGATTCTGGTGCAGCACTTCCACCGCGTGACGGCCATACCAGAGGCGATAATCTTCGTCAGTCAGCAGTGTGGAAATCTCTTTTACCAGCGAATCGGCGTCGGTCACGGTGATAAGCCCGTCGGCTTCCTGCAATTTGGCGCAGATATCTTTGAAGTTAAAGGTATGCGGACCCATCAGCACCGGAATGGCGTGCGCGGCAGGCTCCAGCGGGTTGTGGCCGCCGCGTTCGACAAGGCTACCGCCGACAAACGCCAGATCGGCGATGCCATACAGGAGCATCAGTTCGCCCATCGTATCGCCAATCACCACCTGCGTGCCGCCGGATGGAATTTCGCCGGTACTGCGCATCGTAAAGCTAAAGCCTGCTTTCTGTACCATATCGCGCGCATCTTTGAAGCGCTCCGGGTGGCGAGGCACCAGAATCAACAGAAGATCGGGAAACGTTTCCAGCAACTGGCGGTGCGCCTGCAGAATAATCGCCTCTTCACCGTCGTGAGTGCTGGTCGCGATCCAGACCTGGCGACGCGGTGCCCACTGGCGGCGCAGCGTAATCGCGCGTGCCGCAAGCTCAGGCGTTACGGAGATATCGAATTTCAGGCTGCCGGTGACCGCCAGCTGGTTGCGTTTCAGACCCAGCGCGGTAAAACGGCTGGCGTCTTCATCGTTTTGCGCGGCGATGAGCGTAATTTTCGCAAGCAGGCGGCGCATAAACCCGCCAAGCTTTTGATAGCCTTTAGCGGAGCGTTCGGAAAGGCGGGCATTGGCGATAACCAGCGGAATTTTGCGCTGATGCAGCGCGGAAATCATATTCGGCCACAGTTCGGTTTCCATGACGATCACCAGTTTCGGGCGCACGGTTTCCAGAAAACGGTTCATGGCGCAGGGCAAATCGTAAGGCAGATAAACGTGATGCACGTCTTTGCCGAACGCCGACTGTACGCGCTCAGAGCCTGTTGGCGTCATCGTGGTAACGGTAATCGGCAGCGACGGATAGCGGTGGCGCAGCGCGCGCACCAGCGGAATGGCCGCAAGGGTTTCGCCCACCGACACCGAGTGCAGCAGGATACCGTCCGGCAACACTTTTCCCTGACAAAAGCCATAGCGCTCCCCCCATCGTTTGCGATAGGCAGGGGCTTTACGGCTGCGGAGTAAAAGCCGCACCCAGACAAAAGGCTGTATCAGGTAGAGCAGAGCGGTATACAACGATTCCAAGCTAATATCCGTTATTTTCTTTATCGGCGGGCAAATTCTAAGCATTTCACCGGGGTAAAGCTATTGTTTTGGCGCCAACAGGAGAGTTTTGCCTGCGTGAAGTATACAGATAAGCCTGGAGAGGAAGAAGCGGGCGGCGGCCACCGCCCGCAGTGTCAGGATCTGACAGGAAAAAGATCAGTGCGCAGGCGGTGCTACTGCATCCAGATGGTAGGTAATACGTTCCGAAAGACCGCGAATGTCGCCCCCCGTAATGAAAAAGCTGTCATCGGTTTGATTCGGGTTCGTTACAGTAAATCCGAGCGCTTTGTTAATCAGTGTCGCCAGTTGGTAGTGGTTACGCGGGGGTTGCGTGGTGAGCGCATTCAACCGATAAGCCGGATCGTTGCTGAAATAGATAAAAGGCACCTGCGCAATAGGCATCTCTACCACTGAGTGACCAAACAGGCCGCCATCGCCCACACGTTCACCGTGATCCGAAGTAATGAAGACCAGAACGGGTAACTTCGATTTTGCCATCACGGTGCGGATAGCTGATGCCAGTTCTTTATCGTAATAGCGTACCGCGTCGTCGTACTCGTTTTTCTTTTGCGCGACATCATCGCTAAGCTTCGGTGTGGAGAATTTTGCAAAACCCTGCGGAATGTTTCTTTCATAGGGAATATGCGGCGCGCGACTGTTAAGCACCATCAAAAATGGCTTCGTGTAATCCACAGGTGAGGCTTCTACAGAAGGCGTCAGTACGCGATCGGCACCGACATCCGGCGCCGGGCGGATCTGCGTATCTTCCCAGTGATCAATATTATGAATACCGATCCAGTTGCTCAGGCCTTCCAGCCCTTGCGCGGAAATAAATGCCGTCTGATAGCCTTGCTTTTTCGCATTGGCGAACAGATTTGCTGCTTTTGATTTGTAAGCAAAATAGTTATCCGGCTCGCGCAGGTTATTCACCAGCATGGGAATAGCAACACGTGTCGACACCGCATTGGAAATCAAAATGCTTGAGGAGCCCTGATACTGTTTCATCAGTGCGGAAAGCTCTGGTGTGGTATCACGTTCGTAACCCAGGGCGCTGACATGATGAGGGTTCAGACTTTCGCCAATCGCCAGAATGACGGAATATTTACCTTGCTGATAACCCGGTACCGGCGTCACCTGATACGGCTCGTAATGCGCTATTTGCTGATTTTCGCCGGAAATCGCCTCCGGAATGAGACGAATGGAGCTAAAGCTCATCGCAGAGAGGCCGTTACGTAGCAAAGAGTGGCGCAGATCCGGGTTAAATTTATACATCTGCCCGTTAATCGCTTTGTAAAACTGCCCGCCAAACATCACTACAATAATCAGCAGGCAAGGCAAGGCTTGCCACTTTTTCCATTCCGGTGCCAGGCGGCGTGCTGCAAAGAGCGAGAACAGCACGGCTACCAGCATAATAAGAAAATAAATCCCTAACGAACTGAGGCTGTCGCTAATGCCGCTGGCGATATCTTTGGTTTCGACGAAAGCGAGCCAGACTTCGCTTGGGCCATAAAACTGCCCGTAGAAGGTGTAATAAATCGCCTCGCTGATTTGCACGATAAAGGTTACTGCGAGCAGCAACCGCGTAACGAAAAAGCGGGCGCTGGCAGCCGCCAGTAACGCAATAATGAGGTATAACGCCATATCATCCGCTTTAGGGCGATAGACATTATCTTTCATCAGGATGGCGATTTCTGATAGTGAAAACAGAACAAGAATTATCGCTGCCAGTACCAGCGTGCGCACGATATTACGCGGCGACACCGGACGAGCTCCAGAAAGAATAGAGAGCATGAAAAAGAACCTTAGGCCGTCATTACATCTTTTTGGTTAAAGGGCGAATGGCTTTACCGAACGCAAAGCGAAGCGCACGTAAGGCCGTGGGGCGCTGGTGAACGCCTTTCTGCCAGATCTCCTCAAACAGGCTGTACCAACGCGCCGCAACAGCCTGACGAGAATAAACCTCAAGGCGTTTCTCACCCTGCTCCAGCATACGCCGGAAGAGCTCAGGATCATTTTTCAGACGCATAATGGCGTTGAAAGCCTCGTCCGGCGTTTTGGCAATCAGGTAGTCCAGCTCGCTTTCGCGGATAGCGTTGAAGGAGGGTTCGTCATCGCAAATCATGACGGTTTTTCCGAGCCAGCCGTTAATCAGTTTACTGGCAGGCTTACGCGCCAGTTTATGATCGTGTGATTTCCTGAAGCTAAGGCACACGTCCACATCGCGATAATCGGTCCAGTTATTGAACGAGATACGCAGCGTAATGCCCTGTTCCGCAAGACGCTGTTTGAAGGCATCGCTGCCAAATTCCGCCGGGAAGCTATCGACACGGCCAAAATAAGCGACCGTGCGGACGTCATTATCGGTGCGTTCGCGTGGTTGTACGCCAGGCTGTGGCCAGTACGGCACAAAAACTCTGTTTCCGCGATTTTTGAATTGCGGATTTTGCTCTACAACATAGTCTGAGCCGATAACCGGCGGGCGGTCAGCACGTGCAACAACGGTGAGCCCTTTCCAGGGTTTTACGCGCGAGCCGAAATCGTCGTTATGCATTAAATTGATGGCATCGGGGCGGCACTCAGAACCAAACGACACCTCTACCCGCTCGGGATAGTAATAATTCAGCGTCAGGGCCGTCTGGAAAGTCCAGCCGCCGCGCCCACCGCAGTAAAAGCGCTCGGGAATGGTGTCCGGGTTGACGCGGGCATCGACAAGCGACTGAAAATCGGGGTAGTTTTTAGCGATAAAATCGCTACGTGAAACGGCATATAGTTTAATTTTATTCATCAGGAAATTGTCGTAACTAATTTTTTAAGACGGAAGTAGCGACGACCCAGACGCCAGCGCTGTTTAAAGCCGCGCGCGTTCTTCCAGATCATCTCCCAGATGCCCCGATCGAAAAGCTCGCGCGTGATTTCGCGTTTCTTCGCAGGATCTTCAATATTATTAATGCTATGTAAGATCCCAAGCCCTTCTTTGGCTATCTGCCAGTGACACGCCGGAACACGTTTCACCTGTTCGGGATAACGTTCATTAATGGCGTTCAGCATCTCAAGGATTTTCATGTAGTGACGAGCTGAACGCATGCGCGTGTCATCGGTGCCCGGCGTATGGGAAACCGAGGCGGCGTGGATCAGGTAGTCATACAGCGTTTCGTCGATATATTGCACCCGCTGCGCCGTCAGCAACACTTCGGTGGTCCACGGAATATCCTGATGACGCAGGCCATGTTCGAAGCGGAAACCATGACGTTTGATGAAGTCGTGGCGATAAATATTCAGCCAGGTGACATGCAGGAATTTGCGTGAGTTCAACGCCATTTGCAGCCAGGCAGGGCCATCCAGGACGCCGGTAGACGTCAGTCGATCCGAGGGGAAAATCTTCTTCGCCGGACGACCGTCATCATAAATGTATGTACCGTTACAGGTCGCGACATCCAGATTATTTTGCGTGGCGATATCGAGCAGGCGCGGATAAAGCGTCGGGTAGATAACGTCGTCGATATCCGGAAACGCCAGGTATTGGCCTTGCGCCAGTGCCAGTCCGGTATTACGCGCGGCGGATACGCCCTGATTTTCCTGTTTTACATGCTGAAAACGCGGAAATTGCGCGCGGTAGCTTTCGGTGATTTCAGCGGAGCGGTCGGTCGACCCGTCGTCCACGACGATGAGCTCAACGCTTTCCAGTTGCTGGCTTTTAATGCTGTCAAAAAAGGCGCTCAGGAACTTCTCGCCGTTATAAACCGCGACAATGATACTCAGAAGGGGGGTATCAGACATGCTTTCTCCGTGGGATACCGGGTCTTACAGATAAACACTTTTCACCTGGCGTAACGGCGTTTCGACAGCATGTGATGTCAGAAGTTCGCCAGACCATTGCGCCGGTGGCTGCCTATTATCTATGAAGCGATAAAGAAAGCTACCGGCGCGAGCCTGCGTTTAAGAAGGGTTAGTTGACGCTTCTGGCGGCGTGCGCAGGGCGCAAATCCCAATTAACAGCCCTGTCAGCATCATATACTGCTCCAGATAATGGTCTTTAAGGTTATGGTCAACCAGGGTACGGGAGAAGAAACCAATCGTAAACAAGAGCAAGAAAAGCCCTGGCATCGTATTACCGTGGCGGTATTCACGCCAGCCGATATACCAGCACATGACCAGTAATATCAGCCAGCCTGCGATGCCCGCGATACCATTCTGTAACCCGAATTCAATAAGTCCATAATGACTGTGCGGGATATCAATACGCTGATTATTAGTGTCGTGACGTAAAAGGTAATTAAACGCCTCTTTACGCGGCCCCATGCCGAACGGATGTTCTGCGACCAGTTTCCAGCCCTGATGGAAAAAGCTGGCGCGGCAGCCATTGGAATGGTTGATCGGCTTGCCTAAGTCATTAACGGGATGTTTTCCGGTGGCTCTGTTGTAACAGAAGCTATTGAAGGAGGCATTCCAGCCCGTCTCGGCGTCATCTTCCAGGCTGCCCCAGCGCGGGTCGGTTTTCCATGAAGTCACCACCAGCGCGCCTGCCACCACGACGATAGCCAGGAAAATGCTACCCACCTTAATCACGTTGCTACGCCGCATCTTATGCAGGCTTAGCAGGAGAAAAGTCGAAAAGAGGCTGCCTACCAGGCCGATCGTGCCCCAGCGGGTGTCGACCAGTGCGGTGCATAGCAGATTGGCGAGCAACATCAAAACCAGAACCGGCGATTTTAGCGTCATAAAGCGCTGATGCAGCAGACTGCGCGTCAGTAACTCCGCCAGCAAGAAGCCGGTTATCATATTGACCTGGAAGCTCATGCGGGTGCGGTTAAACACAATTCGCGTCTCGCCCCAGTGAATGACTCCGTCACGCCAGTACAGATAAAGCGAGTCCAGTAAATGGATCAGGATAACGCCCCAGAAACACAGGATCACCGCCGTGAACAGCCTGGCGGCAGTAAGTGAAGGGAATCTGTCCTGTAAAACCGGCATCAGCAGGATGCCCGAGGTAAAAAGTAAAACGGGCCTGACCCATTGCCCGTCCCAGGTTCCGATCATTTCTTTAATATCAGGCGCAACAATAAAACCGTTGATTAAAATAAAGAACGTCAGTAACCAGATGAACAGCATCACCGGTTTGATTTTAGGTATGTTTAAATGCTGACGAGCTGAAGACGACGTAAAAAACAGGCCAACAGTGAGCGCAATAGAAAGATAGATAAAGACGTTGCGATGGAAAGGTAACATTCCATTCGGAATAGGCCATACAAAGCAAAGCGCCAGTACGGATACGAACAAAAGCCCGGACAAAGCATTACGTTTAGTGTTCATAAAAATTAACAACTTGTAAGGACAGTTTGCTTAACATGTGGTCTTAAAAATTCAGAAATATCTCGTAAGACTCTGCGAAAAAACAATAAATTGCACGGCAAAGTAGCACAGATAATATCTATAAAGAAGGATAATGTTTGTAAGTATTCATAAAGCCAAAGGTATAATTGTGCTGCCGGACACGCTGGCTAATAACAGGAAGATTATGCATATCGTTCATACCGAAGCAGACGGCGGAAAGGGTGGTCAGCCGCTGCGCATTATTAACGAATCTCTCGGCATGCAGGCGCGCGGCCATCAGGTCACTATTGTCTGCCCTGAAGAGGTACCGCTGAACGCGCTGGCGCGGGACGCTGGCCTGACGGTCGTCAATCTGCCTGTCGGTCGTAAAAAAATTCCCAATCTGCTGCGCCTGCGTGCGTGGCTGAAACATGAGGCGGGGCATATTGACGTTATCAATAGCCACAACTCCGTTGACACCTGGCTTGTCGCGCTGGCCAGCGCGACGCTGCGTAACCCGCCGCCGCTGGTGCGTACCCGTCACGCTTCCGGCAAGCCGCGAAATAACCGTGGGACGCGATGGTTGTTTGGCACCGCCTGCGCGCATGTGGTGACGACCGGTGAAGCGTTGCGCCATCAGCTTGAAGAGATCGGCGTACCGCTTTCTCACAGCACTTCTGTGCCAAGCGGCGTCGATACCGCGCGGTTTAAGCCGGGCGATAAACACGCGGCGCGTCAGGATTGCGGACTGAGTGAAGACGATTTCTGGCTCGGCGTGGTCTCGCATTTGCGTCCAAACAAAGGCCATAGCGTGTTGTTACAGGCGCTGGCGCAAATCGATAATCCGCATATCCGGCTGGCGATTGTTGGCGAAGGGCCGCACCGCGCCGCGCTGGAGCAGGAAATTGCCGCGCTGGGGTTGCAAACACGTGTGGTAATGGTCGGGCATCAGCGCGAGCCGCAGAAGTGGTTTCCGGCGTTTGATATTGCACTGAGCCCGTCGCACGATATGGAAGGCGTGCCGCAGGGCGTTTTGCAGTCGCTGGCGTCGCGCGTTGCGACCATCGCCACGGACGCAGGCGGCACGGCGGATGCCGTCATTGATAATCAAACCGGATTATTAGTCGGCCAGCGGGACGCGCAGGCGTTAAAAGGCGCCATCATGCGGCTCTATGACGACGCGGCGCTGCGCGAGCGGCTGGCGCAGCAGGGTTATGAGTACCTGTGCAGCCATTTTACGCGTGACTGTATGCTGGATGCGATGGAGCAGGTGTTCCGAAACGCCAGCCGTCAGGCCAGCAGTTCACGATAAAGCGCATTGAGTTCCTGGGCCATTCTTTCCAGCGTCCAGGGCTCTGCGGTGCGCCGCGCGGCGCTGATGTAATCTTTCCCGGCGGCGCGCCCTGTCAGCCACTGACCAATCGCCTCGCTATAGCCGGGCGCATCAAGCGCATCACGCACCCAGCCATTCTCGCCTTCCTGCACCCATTCCGCTGCGCCGCAGCCGTGGCTCGTTAACAGCGGCAGGCCGCAGGCGAGCGCTTCCACGCAGACATTGGGGAACGGATCGTAGAGCGTGGGTAAAATCAGGGCATCAGCGCTGCCATACACCGTTTTGATATCCGCGATCGGGCCGAGAAATTTGACGCGCGCCGCGACGCCAAGCTTGTGCGCCAGCGCTTCGAAACGGCGCGCGTGTTTATCGCGTCCGGCCACCAGCAGCCAGACGGTGGGGTGGTCAACTATCGCTTTCAGCGCTACCGCAACGCCTTTACGGGCAAATCCGGAACCGACGTAAGCGAGTACCGGCGCATCAGCCGGAACACCCAGCTCGCTTCGAAGTGAGTGCTCACGTACTGAGGGGTGAAACACTGACGTATCAACACCGTTATAAATCACCGTCAGTTGATTATCCGCCAGTCCGAAACGGCGGGCGATATCGTCGCGCACCATTCGGGAGTTACAAATCACTTTGCGAAGTTTCGGATGCATAAACATCTCGCGCTCCGCTTTGAGAATGTAACGATGATATGCGCTAAAGGACTGCGCCCAGCGTGCCAGCGGCGACTGAATGCGATGGTATTGTTCAAGCCAGGCGGCGTGCACACCATCGCCGGCGCGGAAAATCGTGGCACCCGGGATACGCTCGTGACTTTGCACGATATCAAATGCCGCAAACTGCGCGGCGGCGGCGGCGGCAAAACCGGCCTCACGCGCTTTACGATTGCGAAACGGCGGATCGACCGTCAGCGTCTGCCAGCCCGCGCCGCTTTCCCACTGGCGGGCAATCAGCGTGATATCCAGCTCGCCGCTTTGCGACAGCACATTCAGCGCGCGCGAAACAAAGCGCTCCGCGCCGCCGTTAGGGTTCCAGGTCTGTCTGACGATGGCCAGCTTCATGCAGGCGTTTCCAGCAGCAGAGTATCGATAGCGCTCAGCACCTGTTGAGGCGTTATGGCGGTGATGCAGTCAGAGACGCCGCTGTCGCCGCAGCCTGCTTTACCGCAGGGCTGACAGGTAAAGCCTGCGGTGATAACGCGATGCGATACGCCCCAGGGCGACCACTTAATGGCACCGGTCGGCCCGAAAATCGCGACGGTCGGCGTGCCGACGGCGCTTGCCAGATGCATCGGCATTGAATCGACGCCGAAGTAAATCCGGGCGTGTTTCATCAGCGCGCCAAGCTGTTTCAGATTCAGCTGACCGCTCAGATCAAATACTGGCTGTGTCAGCGCAGCGCGAAGTTTATCCATATACTCTGTTTCTTCGCGGGACGGCGCAGCGGAGAGGATAACCGGCAGTCCACGGCTCGCCAGTGCATCGATGGTAGCGGCCAGCGCGCGGGTATCCCAGGATTTAAACATCCAGCGCGAGGTGGGATGCACCAGAATGTAGTCGCCGCTTTTCAGGCCAAACGCGGCCAGCTTATCCTGGATAAACGCTTCTGCTTCGTCGCCGGGCACAAACAACGTGCGTTTGTCGTCGCTGGTGGCCGGATGAATACCGATACGACGCAGCGCGTCGAGGTTCACTTCCACCATATGACGTGTGTTGTCCTGAATCGCCGGATAGAGCGTGGTGAACGATTTTACCCAGCGGCGGCGCGCGAAGCCGCTGCGTTTGTCCGGGCGAAAGCCCACAGAGACGCGTGGTTTCAGCAGGCGCGCCAGACGAGCGCCGTGCCAGTGTTCGGTCAGGTTAATCAGCACGTCATACTGGCGGGCTTTGAGGGTTTTCACCAGTCCCCGGTAAAGCTGAAACTGCTTAAGAAGCCCCTGTTTGCGCCAGTTGCGGCCAATGGTGTGCACCTGGTCGATATGCGGATGGCTGGTCAGCATCGCCTGGGTGTCGTCATATACCAGCGCATCCACTTCTGCCTGCGGGTACGCTTTTTTCAGCACCGTGAAGCAGGGAGAGGTCAACAATACGTCGCCGTGGTGGCGCAGCTTAATGATCAGAACGCGCTTTGGCGGGCGTTCAGGCGTGAATAAGTCAGGCATGGGCACTCTCTGAAACGGATGTTTCCCCGCAAAGCCAGGGACGCAGTTGTTCAAAAACGGTAGCGGCGGGCAGATCGGCAAGCTTCAGCGAATCCACCGGACGACAGACAAACTGGTTTTTCCCGTAGCCCCCAATCAGCCCCGGATCGGTCGGCCCGTAGAGCGTGACGTTCGGGCGATCGAGCGCGGCGGTGAGATGGCTCAGGCCGGTATCTACCGACACCACAAACCGCGCGCCCGCCAGCTGGTGGGCCACTTGCTCAAGCGTCAGGCGTGGGAGCACCTGCACATAATTAAAACCTTCAGCAAGCCGTTTGGCCCGCGCTTCTTCGTGCGGCGCGCCCCACGGCAGACGAATCTGCAGACCCGTCGGGCCCAGCAGTGCGATAAGCTCGCGCCAGTGCGCTTCCGGCCAGTGTTTTTCATCGCGCGTGGTGGCGTGCAGGAACACGACATAACGCCCGGCGTCGTCCGCAGGCTGGCGCAAAAAATGCTGCGCGATGGCGTAATCGCCCTGGGCTGCGGGTTTTGCATAGCCGAGGCTTTTCGCAAAGAGTTCGCGGGTGCGCTCCACGGCGTGCTGCGCTTTCGCAATATGGTGACGGCGGTGATAAAAAAGACTGGCAAGCGGCTCGCGCGCCGTCTGCCAGTCCATGCCATGCTTAACGCCGCGTGCCAGGCGCGTCACCAGGGCGGCGCTTTTGACCAGCCCCTGCGCGTCGATCACCGCATCGTAATTTACCGCCCGCAGCGCGTCGCGAAAGGCGCGGCGCTCGGCTTTGACCGGCGCGGAAAACCACGCCTTGCGCCAGCGACGGATCGCCACCGGCAGCACGCGTTCAACCGCCGGATGCCATGAAGGGATCTGCGCGAAGCCTTCTTCCACGACCCAGTCGAATCGGATATCCGGCATCGCCTGCATGGCGTCGGTTAACGCGGGCAGCGTATGAAGCACATCACCCATTGAGGAGGTTTTCACAACAAGCACCCGCATCCGTCAGGCTTCCTCGTTCAGCAGCAGTTCGTTGAGCGTCTCCAGAACGCGGGCAGGCGTAATGTCGATAAGACTCTGGTGGTAGCCTTCGGCGGCGTCGCCTTTACGCACTTTATGGTAGCCGGTGATGAGACGAATCACTTTGGCCTTATGCGACAGCGGCGGCGTGAAATCCGGGCTGCTCGGGCCGTAGAGCGCCACCAGCGGGCGATCGAGCGCGGCGGCCACGTGCATCAGGCCGGAATCATTGGTCACCACGGCCTTACAGGCGGCAATCAGCACCACGGCCTGCTCAAGCTGGGTTTCGCCCGCCAGATTACGGCACCACGCCTGCTGTTCAACACTCAGCGCCGCGAGGATTTCATTGCCCGCTTCGTGATCTTTCGCCGAGCCAAACAGCGCCACCTGGTAACCTTCGTCAATCAGCTGTTTTGCCAGCTCTGCGTAGTGATAATGCGGCCAGCGTTTCGCCGGGCCAAACTCCGCGCCGGGGCAGAAGCCGATTATCGGGCGCTCGGCGGAAAGCGCGAACTGCGCGCAGGTCTGGCTTTTTTCCGCGTCCGTGACCAGCAGTTGCGGCCAGAGTAAGGGCTGCGGCAAATCTTTTGCCGACTGCATCACGCCCTTATCGTAGGCCAGCGCGACATAACGCTCGACCATCAGCGGCCATGCCTGTTTATCCAGCACACGAACATCGTTAAGCAGGCCGTAGCGCATCTCGCCGCGCCAGCCGGTGCGGTGCGGGATACCTGCGAAAAACGGCACCAGCGCCGATTTGAATGAGTTTGGCAGCACGTACGCGCGATCGTAGCGGCGTTCACGCAGGCTATGGCCCAGTCGACGGCGCTCGCCAAGCCCCAGCGCGCCGTGGCCGAGCGGCATGGGGATCGCCTCATTCACCTCCGGCATACGCGACAGCAGTGGACGGCACCACGCGGGTGCCATCACATCAATCACCGCCTGCGGATAACGGGCCCGGAGCGTGCGATAGAGACTTTGCGACATCATCATGTCGCCCACCCATGACGGGCCGATCACCAGTATTTTCATGCATCAGCCTGCTTATGCGTCGCGGTTCAGCCAGGCCATATATTCCGCGACCCCTTCGGCAACGGTTTTAAACGGCTTGTCATAGCCCGCAGCGCGCAGGTTAGTGAGATCGGCCTGAGTAAACGCCTGATAGCGGCCTTTAAGTTTTTCCGGGAACGGGATGTATTCGATGCTGCCTTTTTTATGGAAGGCCAGCGCGGCATCCGCTACGGCCTGGAACGACTCCGCACGGCCGGTGCCGCAGTTGAAAATGCCGGATACGCCGTTCTGCCAGAACCACAGGTTTACTGCGGCCACGTCGCCCACGTAGATGAAGTCGCGCTTGAAGTTTTCGCTGCCTTCAAACAGTTTCGGGCTTTCGCCGTTGTTCAGTTGCGTATTGAGGTGGAACGCCACGCTCGCCATGCTGCCTTTGTGGCCTTCGCGCGGTCCGTAGACGTTAAAGTAACGGAAGCCGGTGATCTGCGAGTTCGCTTCCGGCAGGATCTGACGAACGTATTCATCGAACAGGAATTTCGAGTAGCCGTATACATTCAGCGGCTTCTCATATTCGCGTGATTCGATAAAGTCAGAGGTGCGACCGCCGTAGGTGGCGGCGGAAGAGGCGTACAGGAACGGAATTTCGCGCTCCAGGCAGTAGTGCAGTAGCTCTTTGGAGTACTGATAGTTGTTGTCCATCATGTACTTGCCGTCCCACTCGGTGGTGGAGGAGCAGGCGCCTTCGTGGAACACGGCTTCAACCTCGCCGAACTCCTCGCCAGACATGATCTGCACCTGGAAATCTTCTTTATCCATGTAATCGGCGATATTCAGATCCACCAGGTTGACGAACTTGGTGCCGTCTTTCAGGTTGTCCACCACCAGAATGTCGGTATAGCCGATGTCGTTCAGAGCCTTAACAATGTTGCTGCCGATAAAACCCGCGCCGCCGGTAACGATAATCATAAGCCTGTCCTTCAGAATGTGAGCCGGGAAAAATCTCCGGCGTGAATAGTATCAATCATACCATCACATTGGTTGCCCTACAGCCATTGGCCGTTTCAGCCGAAGCAAGTTTGCCCGTCTCGCGTGATTTATGCTGCAAAACAAAGAATCGGTGCTTCGTCATCTCGTCTCTGTCCATAGCTTTGGGTAATAATATGTGCCGAACTGGCTCATGTCTGGAGAATTGCAATGCGAGGGGATTTTTACCAACAGCTTTCCGCCGATTTAGAAACGGCGCGCGCCGAAGGCTTGTTTAAGGAAGAACGAATCATCACCTCCGCCCAGCAGGCGGATATCCAGGTGGCAGACGGCAGCCACGTCATCAACTTTTGCGCCAACAACTATCTTGGTCTGGCGAATCACCCTGAGCTTATCGCCGCGGCGAAGCAGGGCATGGACACTCACGGCTTCGGCATGGCCTCGGTGCGCTTTATCTGCGGCACCCAGGACAGCCACAAGCTGCTCGAAAATAAGCTGGCCGCGTTTCTCGGCATGGAAGACGCCATTCTTTACTCTTCCTGCTTTGATGCTAACGGCGGGCTGTTTGAAACGCTGCTCGGCGCGGAAGACGCGATTATCTCCGATGCGCTGAACCATGCTTCCATCATCGACGGCGTGCGCCTGTGTAAAGCAAAGCGTTTCCGGTACGCCAATAACGATATGCAGGAGCTGGAAGCGCGTCTGAAAGAGGCCCGTGAAGCGGGCGCGCGCCATATTCTTATCGCGACAGACGGCGTGTTCTCGATGGACGGCGTGATCGCCAACCTGAAAGGCGTGTGCGATCTGGCGGATAAATATGACGCGCTGGTGATGGTGGATGATTCTCACGCGGTCGGTTTTGTCGGCGAAAACGGGCGCGGTTCACATGAATATTGTGACGTGATGGGCCGCGTGGACATTATCACCGGCACGCTGGGCAAAGCGCTTGGCGGCGCGTCCGGCGGCTATACCGCGGCGCGCAAAGAGGTCGTCGAATGGCTGCGTCAGCGTTCACGCCCGTATCTCTTCTCAAACTCACTGGCACCGGCGATTGTCGCGGCGTCCATCAAAGTGCTGGAGATGGTGGAATCCGGCGCTGATCTGCGTGCGCGTCTGTGGTCCAACGCGCATCTGTTCCGCGAGAAGATGACGGCGGCGGGCTTTACGCTGGCGGGCGCCGATCACGCCATTATCCCGGTAATGCTGGGCGATGCCGTTATCGCGCAGGAATTCGCCCGCGAGCTGCAAAAAGAGGGCATTTACGTGACCGGCTTCTTCTATCCGGTGGTGCCGAAAGGCCAGGCGCGTATTCGCACCCAGATGTCGGCGGCGCATACTCCTGAACAAATTGAACGTGCGGTCGATGCGTTTACCCGCATCGGTAAACAGTTAGGCGTGATTGCCTGAGGGCGTGAAATGAAAGCATTATCAAAACTGAAACCGGCAGAAGGCATCTGGATGACCGATGTGCCGCAGCCGGAAGTGGGTCATAACGATCTGCTGATCAAAATTCGCAAAACCGCGATTTGCGGCACCGACGTGCATATTTACAACTGGGATGACTGGTCGCAAAAAACCATTCCGGTGCCGATGGTTGTCGGCCATGAATATGTTGGCGAAGTGGTCGGCATTGGCCAGGAAGTGAAAGGCTTTAAAATTGGCGATCGCGTCAGCGGCGAAGGCCACATTACCTGCGGCCACTGCCGTAACTGCCGCGGCGGGCGCACGCATCTGTGCCGCAACACCGTTGGCGTGGGCGTCAACCGTCCGGGCTGTTTCGCGGAATATCTGGTGATCCCGGCGTTCAACGCGTTCAAAATCCCGGACAATATCTCTGACGACCTGGCTTCCATCTTTGACCCGTTCGGCAACGCCGTACATACGGCGCTCTCGTTTGATCTGGTCGGTGAAGATGTGCTGGTGTCAGGCGCGGGCCCGATCGGCATCATGGCGGCAGCAGTAGCGAAACATGTCGGTGCGCGTAACGTCGTCATTACCGATGTGAATGAGTATCGCTTGTCGCTGGCCCGCAAAATGGGCGTTACCCGCGCGGTGAACGTCGCGAACGAAAGCCTGCAGGACGTGATGAACGAACTGGGCATGACGGAAGGCTTCGATGTGGGCCTTGAGATGTCCGGCGCGCCGCCGGCATTTCGCACCATGCTGGACACCATGAACCACGGCGGACGTATTGCGATGCTGGGTATTCCGCCCTCCGATATGTCCATCGACTGGAACAAAGTCATTTTTAAAGGGCTCTTCATCAAAGGTATTTATGGCCGCGAGATGTTTGAAACCTGGTACAAAATGGCCGCGCTCATTCAGTCTGGCCTGGATCTGTCGCCGATTATCACCCATCGCTTCACCATCGATGACTTCCAGAAGGGCTTTGACGCTATGCGTTCCGGCCAGTCCGGGAAGGTGATCCTGAGCTGGGATTAACCCTTAATTACGGCGCCTGATTATTCGGGCGCCGCTACTATTTTCAGTGGTTATGCTTTATAAAAGCGAATTGCTACCGTCTGCCCCGATTTTTATAACTCCCTTTTTACACGCAATATCACGCCAATACCTGACTCTCTTTGTAAAAGAGCGGTGGGCTTTTTTTTGCATGTATTTAAAAGTGTCGTCAGAAAAAATAAAATACAATCCGCGTCTTCATGTCTATTCTGTTAGAACAAAAGTCCACGAAATAGGGCCTGCGTATTTCGAGCGTTTTGTTGTTGGTAATTCCTCTGCTAGTCGTTATCTACGTTACGCAAGCTCGCTATTGTTGAGCCAATCTCTTATCGCTGCAGGCCCGTGTACGCGCCCTTTATCGCCATGACAGGCTGTTCGTCTGCGTAGACAGAAAAAAATATCGTGGCTGATTCTGGACTTACGCCACATTTGCGCACTTTTTCTTTATCGTTTTTGCCTGCCGTGCCTATATTGTTTGTTCAGGCCTGGTTAAATGTTGTGAATCACTATGCTTAAACTCTCCGTTTGCGTTCTGACCTGCAACTCTGCGCGCTTGCTGCGTGAAGTGTTACCACCATTGTTGATTATTGCTGATGAAATGGTGGTGCTGGATTCCGGCAGCCATGACGACACCGTGGCGATTTGTCATGAATATGGCATTACGCCGCATTTTCACCCTTATGCTATGCACGGCCAGCAGATGAATCATGCGATTAGCCTTGCCTCGCATGACTGGGTGCTCTGTATGGACAGCGATGAAATCCTCGATGATGAAACCGTCGATTTTATTCTGGCGCTGAAAGCAGGTGACGAACCGCGCCCTGATCAGGCCTGGCGAATTTCCCGCTACTGGCATGTACTTGGCGAGCCTGTGCGCACCATTTATCCCATCTCCTCGCCTGATTTCCCGGTCCGGCTTTTTAACCGTCGTTCGGCGCGATTTAACGATCGCCCTGTGGATGACAAAGTGGAAGGGCAGTTACAGACGGTAAAAATTCCCGGCTATGTTCGTCACGATACGTTTTACTCGTTGCATGAAGTTTTTAATAAATTAAACAGTTATACGACGCGGCTGGTGAAATATAAAAAAGTGCGTCCGTCGCTGCTTCGCGGTGTGATAAGCGCGATCGGCGCGTTTTTTAAATGGTATCTGTTTAGCGGAGCCTGGCGACAGGGTCGGGTGGGGCTGGTAACGGGCTTATATGCCACGTTTTACAGCTTCCTCAAATACTTCAAAGCCTGGTATGCGCACGGCGATAAAAAAAAGGTGCCGGTAAAAAAACATTCTGACTCACCGCTCCCTCGATAATAAAAAACCCGCCTTCCGGCGGGTTTTTTATTCAGGACTGTTTGCCCCATCCTTGCCATTGATGACGCAAATAACTCACCAGCGGGCTCTGGCTGACGCTTTCGCCGATCACCGTAAAGAAACGCGTGGCATAGACCGGCTCAGGCTGGCGTTTCGGCTTGCAAAGCTTCACACCACGGAACGGGTTACGCGGCGCGGTCGGCACGGTCTGTGAAGGCGGCGCGACGTTTGGTCTTGATGTATCCACCTGCGGCTCGTTCAGCAGGCTGCTCGCGCGCACCAGCGTAATATCGGGCGGCAGATTGTAGAGCATTTGCTGGAGCACGCGTACCGTTGACGGGTGAGGGTGCCCGATAGCAATCGCCGAGCCGTTACGGCGCGCCAGCGCGACCGCGCGGTTAAACTGATAACGGATATCCGCGTCGTTCTGGGTGTCGTCCAGAAAGACTTTACGCTTGATGACTTTCACGCCGGTGCCTGCGGCGGCGCGCATGGCCTGGCTGTTACTGATGGTCATGCTATCGAGGAAAAAGAGATTGTAGTGCGCGAGCGACGCCATCACTTTCTGCATACCTGGAAGACTTGATGTCATCGCGCTGCCCATATGGTTATTCATGCCGATGGCGTAAGGCACGCTGTTTACCGCTTCGCGAATAATACGCGCGATTTCATCAGCGCTCATGTCCGGGCGCAGCGTGTCTTTTTCCAGCGGTTGTTTGCTGAGCGGCGCCATCGGCAGGTGAATGAGCACGTCATGTCCCTGATTATGGGCTTTAGTCGCCATTTCGCGGGCGTGCGGCGCATTAGGCAGCACGGCGACGGAGACTTCTGCAGGCATCGCCAGCACCTGGTTTTCGGTGCCCGGGCGATAGCCGAAATCATCAATCACGATAGCGAGTTTGCCGGCAAGGGCGGGAGCGGCGAGTGCCAGCGAACCGGCGAGAGCAAAAACAAGACGACGCAACTGAAGCAAAACTTATCTTCCCAACCACGGTTGTGGATTGACCGCCTGACCCTGACGGCGAATTTCAAAATAGAGTGAAGGACGACCCTGACCGCCGCTGTTACCCACCAGCGCGATGGGCTGACCGGCGCGGACCTGCGCGCCCACGTTCACCAGCGCGCTCTGGTTGTAACCGTAAAGGCTCATGTCGCCTTTTCCGTGCTCAACCACCACGACCAGACCATAACCCTGCAGCCAGTCGGCAAGGATAACGCGCCCGTCGGCGATGGCTTTCACCTCGGTGCCTTCGCTGGCACCGATAACGATGCCCTTCCAACGTAGTTCACCTTGCAGCTGTTCGCCATAACGGTGCAGCAACGGGCCGCGTACCGGCCAGAATGCCTGACCGTTCGGCGAGCCGAGCCCGCCGGTGCGCGCCATCAGTGAACGTTCGCTGTCGGAAGGTTTATAGGTGGTGCCTTTGCGCGAGGCCTCTTTCTGACGGGAACGAACCTGTTCAGCTTCACGCGCCTCGCGTTCGGCGCGCGCTTTGGCCGCCGCTTCCGCACGGGCGATGCGATCGCGCAGGCGCGATTCGTTGGCGCGCAGCTCGCTTAGCTGCTGCTGCCCTTCCTGAATGGAAGAATCCAGCGCGCCAAGGGTTTTCTTACGTTCGTTGCGGGCCTGCTCCAGCTTCGCCTGTTGCGCCTGCTGCTCGTAAAGCAGCGTCTGCTGTTGCGTCTGCTTCTCTTCAAGCTCCGCTTTTTGCGTGGCGACTTCTTCGCGGGTTTGCTTGAGCTGGGCGATGGTTTCCTGTCGCGCCTGGTTAAGATAGCCGAAATAGGCCTGTAAACGCTGGCCGCGCTGGCTCTCTTCGCCGCTCAGGATCAGCTGAAGGCCGCTGTGTTGCCCCTGACGGAACGCCGCATCAAGCTGGGCCGCCAGGTTGCGTTCCTGTGCCGCTTTTTGCTTCTCAAGCTTTGCGATGGAGTCGTTCATCTGGGCAATCTGGCGATTGAGATCCGCCAGCGTATTCTGGGTTTCGCGCAGTTTGCGGCTGGCGGCGGCGATCGCCTGTTCCTGGCTTTTCAGCTGGGCGAGCAGTTTCGCGCGCTGCTGCTGTTGCTGGCGCACGGCGCGCTCTTTGGCGGCGATATCATCCTGTATGGATTTAAGCTGATCGCGGTCATCCGCGTGGGCGGAAAGCGGGCATAACAATACGCCAGCGCTGAGCGCGCTGGCGTAAAGCAGGGGCTTAAGTGAGAACCGAAACGGCCTGTTGCCCCATGTCATTGAAAAAATCGCCTTTCCCTTCATGGGGAGGGATTATTCCACGATGAACAGCGGCTTGCCAGTCATCTCTTGCGGGATTTCCATCCCCATCAGCGTCAGCAGGGTCGGCGCGATATCAGAGAGCTTGCCGCCGTCCACGGCTTTCACGGCTTTATTGCCCACGTAAATCAGCGGCACCGGCAGGTTAGTGTGCGCGGTGTGCGCCTGGCCTGTTGCCGGATCGCGCATCTGCTCGGCGTTGCCGTGGTCAGCGGTGATAAGCATCTGACCGCCTGCGGCCTCAACGGCGCGGGTCACCTGCGCGATGCAGTTATCCAGCGCTTCCACCGCCGCAACAGCCGCGTCGAATACGCCGGTATGCCCGACCATATCGCCGTTCGGGTAGTTGCAGATAATCGCGTCATATTTGCCGCTGTTAATCGCGCCGACGAGTTTTTCGGTAAGCTCGGCAGAACTCATTTCCGGCTGCAGATCGTAGGTCGCGACTTTCGGCGAATTAATCAGAATGCGATCTTCGCCCGGGAACGGCTCTTCCACGCCGCCGTTAAAGAAGAAGGTCACATGCGCGTATTTCTCGGTTTCGGAGATGCGCAGCTGGGTTTTGTCATGTTTCGCCATCCATTCACCGAAGGTGTTCAGCAGCGAGGCTGGCGGGTAAGCGCAGGCGGTGCGGATATCCGCTGCATACTCCGTCAGCATGACAAAATCCGCGAACTTCACGACTTTTTTACGGCTAAAGCCTTCGAAATCGCGGTTTACAAACGCGCGGGTTATCTGGCGCGCGCGGTCGGCGCGGAAGTTCATGAAAATCAGCGCGTCGCCATCTTCCATTGCGGCAGACGCTTCGCCTTCACCACGAATTACGGTCGCTTTAACGAATTCATCGTTTTCATCACGCGCGTAGGCGGCTTCAAGGCCGGCCACCGCGTTTTGCGCTTCATATTCGCCTTTCGCCAGCGTCAGCAAGTCATACGCCTGCTCCACGCGGTCCCAGCGGTTGTCGCGATCCATCGCGAAATAGCGGCCAATGATAGAGGCGATGCGGCCTTTACCGACTTCGGCAAATTTCGCCGCGAATTTCTCAAGCGACGCTTTTGCGCTGCGCGGCGGCGTATCACGGCCGTCCAGGAACGCGTGCAGATAGATTTTCTCTGCGCCACGGGCGGCGGCCAGTTCAATCATCGCCAGGATATGATCTTCATGGCTGTGTACGCCGCCCGGCGACGCCAGGCCCATAATGTGTACGGCTTTGCCTGCAGCGACGGCTTTATCCACAGCGGCAGTCAGCACCGGGTTTTCAAAGAAAGTGCGCTCTTTGATTTCCACATCCAGACGCGTGAGATCCTGATACACGATGCGACCGGCCCCCAGGTTGACGTGACCGACTTCCGAGTTGCCCATCTGACGGTCCGGCAGGCCGACTTCAAGGCCAGAGGCATCAATTAAGGTGTGCGGACGGTTGGCCCACAGGCTATCCATCACAGGCGTTTTGGCGGCGGAAATAGCGTTATCCTGGCTATCTTCACGGTAGCCATAGCCATCCAGAATCACTAATACGACAGGTTTTTTAGTAAGCGACATTGCAGAACCTCATGCGTCAAAGACGAAAAAATTGGCGTAATTTTACTACACCGCCTGAGGGCAAATAGCCGCAGAAGATCAAAGAACAGGCCGGAGCGTGCAAGCGTGACGGCGCATTTCATTCTTTTTTTCGTAACGCGCCGCAGAAAACACACAACCTGCCTTGTACTGGCTGTAATTGACACAGCGCGCAGGTATACTCCACACCTGGTTTTTTTACTGAGTCGGGAGTTTGACCCCCCCATGCAAGAAATTATGCAATTCGTTGGCCGCCACCCCATACTTAGTATCGCGTGGATTGCGTTACTCGCGGCGGTGATTTACACCACTTTCAAAAGCCTGACCTCTAAAGTGAAGGTGATTACGCGTGGTGAAGCGACGCGTCTTATCAACAAAGAAGATGCCGTGGTAGTGGATATCCGCCAGCGCGACGACTTCCGCAAAGGCCATATCGCCAGCGCCATGAACGTGCTGCCTGCCGATATCAAAGCCAACAACGTGGGCGAACTGGACAAGCATAAAGCGAAGCCGGTTATCGTGGTTGACGGCAACGGCCTGACGGCACAGGAATCAGCGACGGCGCTGACGAACGCCGGGTTTGAACAGGTGTATGTGCTGAAAGAAGGCGTCGCCGGCTGGAGTGGTGAAAACCTGCCGCTGGTGCGTGGTAAATAATTTTCATAAGAGGTAACGACATGGCTAATATCGAAATGTATACCAAAGCAACCTGCCCGTATTGCCATCGTGCGAAGGCCCTGCTGAACAGCAAAGGCGCCGCTTTCCTCGAGCTACCCATTGATGGCGACACCGCCAAACGGGAAGAGATGATTCAGCGTAGTGGCCGCACCACTGTACCGCAGATCTTTATCGACGGTCAGCACATCGGCGGCTGCGACGACCTGCATGCACTGGATGCGCGTGGCGGACTCGATCCTCTGCTGCGCTAGTGCGCTTTAGCCGTGACGGCACATTTAAGGACATTACATACAAAGGGTTTTCGCTCATGTCAGAACAAAACAACACTGAAATGAATTTTCAGCTTCTGCGCATCTACACCAAAGACATCTCTTTTGAAGCACCGAATGCGCCGCACGTGTTTCAGAAAGACTGGCAGCCGGAAGTGAAACTGGATCTGGATACTGCCTCCAGCCAGCTCGCTGACGATGTCTACGAAGTAGTATTGCGCGTGACGGTCACCGCGTCGCTGGGCGAAGAGACCGCTTTCCTTTGCGAAGTGCAGCAGGCAGGTATTTTCAATATTTCCGGCATCGAAGGCACCCAGATGGCGCACTGCCTCGGCGCTTACTGCCCGAACAGCCTGTTCCCGTACGCTCGCGAATGCATCACCAACCTGGTTTCCCGCGGCACTTTCCCGCAGCTGAACCTTGCGCCGGTTAACTTCGACGCGCTGTTCATGAACTATCTGCAGCAGCAGGCTGCTGAAGGTGCGCCAAACCATCAGGATGCCTGATGAACACCATTAATGCGTCAATGACAGTCATCGGTGCCGGCTCCTACGGCACCGCTCTTGCCATCACACTGGCAAGAAACGGCCATCACGTCGTGCTGTGGGGTCATGACCCTGCGCATATCGCGACGCTACAGGCTGACCGCTGCAATGCGGCTTTCCTTCCCGATGTGCCTTTCCCGGATACGCTTCATCTTGAGAGCGATTTAGCCACAGCGCTTGCCGCCAGCCGTAATATTCTGGTGGTGGTGCCAAGCCATGTGTTTGGTCAGGTGCTGCGCCAGATTAAACCGCTGATGCGCCCCGATGCCCGGGTGGTATGGGCGACCAAAGGCCTTGAAGCGGAGACGGGCAGGCTGTTGCAGGATGTGGCGCGTGAGGCGCTGGGCGATGAGATTCCGCTTGCGGTTATCTCCGGGCCGACGTTCGCCAAAGAGCTGGCGGCAGGGCTGCCAACGGCGATTTCACTGGCGGCGACGGACGAGACATTCGCAGACGATCTCCAGCAGCTTCTGCACTGTGGCAAAAGTTTTCGCGTTTACAGCAACCCGGATTTCATCGGCGTGCAGCTTGGCGGCGCGGTGAAAAACGTTATCGCTATCGGTGCCGGGATGTCTGACGGTATCGGCTTCGGCGCGAACGCCCGTACCGCACTGATTACGCGCGGGCTTGCGGAGATGTCTCGCCTGGGCGCAGCGCTCGGCGCGGACCCGACCACCTTCATGGGCATGGCGGGCCTTGGCGATCTGGTGTTGACCTGTACTGACAACCAGTCGCGCAACCGCCGTTTCGGCATGATGCTCGGCCAGGGCGCTGATGTGCAGAGCGCGCAGGAGAAGATCGGTCAGGTGGTGGAAGGCTATCGCAACACCAAAGAGGTGCGCGAGCTGGCGGCGCGTGTTGGCGTGGAAATGCCAATAACCGAGGAAATTTATCAGGTACTCTATTGCGGAAAAAATGCGCGCGAGGCAGCATTAACGCTGCTGGGCCGTACCCGCAAGGATGAGCGAAGCAGCCAGTAAGGACGAGCGCCCGTAATGATTGATGCGTGCCGACAAACTGTTTTGTCGGCCGCTGTTTGTTTGTCTGGAGAAAGCAATGCCGTGTGAAGAACTGGATCTGGTGTGGAAGAATATTAAAGCCGAAGCCCGTCAGCTGGCCGATTGTGAGCCGATGCTGGCCAGTTTTTACCATGCGACATTGCTTAAGCACGAAAATCTGGGTAGCGCGTTAAGTTACATGCTGGCGAACAAGCTGGCGTCGCCGATTATGCCTGCCATCGCCATTCGTGAAGTGGTGGAAGAGGCGTACCGGGCAGACCCGGAAATGATTGCCTCCGCCGCGTGCGATATCCAGGCCGTCCGCACCCGCGATCCGGCGGTGGATAAATACTCCACGCCGCTGCTCTATCTCAAAGGTTTTCATGCCCTGCAGGCCTACCGTATCGGCCACTGGCTCTGGAAGCAGGGGCGTCAGGCGCTGGCGATTTTCCTGCAAAATCAGGTGTCGGTCTCTTTTCAGGTTGATATTCATCCGGCGGCGACCATTGGCCGCGGGATCATGCTCGATCATGCGACCGGCATTGTGATCGGCGAAACCGCCGTGGTGGAAGATGACGTTTCTATTCTGCAATCCGTGACGCTGGGCGGTACCGGTAAAACCAGCGGCGATCGCCACCCGAAAATCCGCGAAGGCGTGATGATTGGCGCGGGCGCGAAAATTCTTGGCAATATCGAAGTCGGGCGCGGCGCGAAAATCGGCGCGGGCTCGGTGGTGCTTCAGCCGGTGCCGCCGCACACCACGGCGGCTGGCGTCCCGGCGCGTATTGTCGGTAAGCCTGAGAGCGATAAACCGTCGATGGATATGGATCAGCATTTCAACGGCATCAACCACGGGTTTGAGTACGGCGATGGCATCTGAGCCTGCAAGGTTTGCATTAAAAAGCCGCGCGGTGCGCGGCTTTGTTGTTTCTGACGGTGGCGTTTAGCTGCGCAATACCGCGCCTGGATAACCAAGCTGCCGCCAGGCCTCGTACACCACGACGGAAACCGCGTTGGAGAGGTTCATGCTGCGGCTGTCCGGCATCATCGGGATGCGGATCTTCTGCTCTTGTGGCAGTACGTCCAGAATTGAGGCGGGCAGACCGCGGGTTTCCGGGCCAAACATCAGATAGTCGCCGTCCTGATAGCTGACCGCGCTGTGCGCAGGCGTGCCTTTAGTGGTGAGCGCAAACAGACGCTGCGGCTTTTCCGCTTCCAGAAACGCGGCATAGTCGGCATGGCGCATCACGGCGGTAAATTCGTGGTAATCCAGCCCGGCGCGGCGCAGGCGCTTATCATCCCAGGTAAAACCCATCGGTTCAATAATATGCAGGCGAAAGCCTGTATTAGCGCAAAGACGGATGATATTACCGGTGTTGGGCGGAATTTCAGGTTCAAACAGGACGATATTCAGCATACGGCTCCCCTTGTGCAGAGGCGCGCAGAATAACAGAATTGCCGGTGGGTAAACACTGCGGACGCAGGATAAACAACGCCCTCCCGCAGGGGGAGGGCGACCTCAGGAG
Source organism: Cronobacter sp. HA18006 (assembly GCF_011605445.1). Classification (NCBI taxonomy): domain Bacteria; kingdom Pseudomonadati; phylum Pseudomonadota; class Gammaproteobacteria; order Enterobacterales; family Enterobacteriaceae; genus Cronobacter; species Cronobacter sp. HA18006. The sequence continues at coordinate 86,939 of NZ_JAANQB010000023.1, forward strand.
CGGTGATAAAGCGGCAGCCAGAGCGTCAGGCGCAGGCCGCCCAGCGGACTGTCGTCTGCCTTCACCCAGCCGCGATGCTGCTGAACGGCGGTTTCAACGATAGCGAGACCGAGACCCGTACCACCGGATTCGCGGTCGCGTGCCTCGTCAGTGCGATAGAACGGACGGAAAATCTGTTCCCGATCGGCCTGGCTGACGCCCGGACCGTCATCATCGACATTAATCGTAATCCCTTCTTTATCCACGGCAAAACTCACGGAAATCTTGCTGTGCGAGTAGCGCAGCGCGTTGCGCACGATATTTTCCAGCGCGCTTTCCAGCGCGTTCGGGTTGCCATAAAGCAGCCACGGGCCCGGCGGATACGTTACTTCAAATGATTTACCCATCTGCTCGGCTTCAAACGCGGCGTTATCAAGGACTTCGCCCCAGATCTGGTTCGCTTTCATGGTCTCGCTCACCAGCGCGTTTTTCTGCTGGTTACGCGACATCACCAGCAGATCGTTAATCATGCTGTCGAGCCGGTGCGCTTCGGTTTCGATGCGCTCCAGCTCTTTGCTCTCTCCGCTGCGGCGGCGCAGCAGCGCGGTGCCCAGTTGCAGACGCGTAAGCGGCGTGCGCAGTTCGTGGGAGATATCAGAAAGCAGTCGTTGCTGAGTCGTCATCATCCGTTCAAGCGCCGTCACCATCTGGTTAAAACTCGCGCCTGCGGCGATAAACTCCTGCGGCCCGGCTTCCAGCTCCGGGTGCTGGCGCAGGTTGCCCTGAGCCACTTCATCGGCGGCGTTTTTAAGCTTACGCGCCGGGCGCGCCAGGCTCCACGCCAGCCACAGCAGCAGCGGCGAGCTGACCAGCATCGTGACAATCAGCAGTAGCAGCGGGCGGTCGAATAGAAGGTTAATAAAATCGGACTGCGAATTGCTCGCCGGGCGGATTAGGTAAAGCTGGTAATTATCTTCGCCGTCGCGCACGGAAAACGGCCCGACCAGCTCCACGCGGCCATATTTTTTCTTCTGCGGATGATCGGAGTTATCAGACTGGCCGATAAAGTTGCGAATGATCTGCATTTCATTGCGCTCAGCGCCGATCACGCGCCCTTCGCTGGTAACCAGCAACAGCCGCTGCCCCGGCGGTGCCCATTTGTCGATAGCGCGGAACAGCCGCCGCCACCACATCAGATCGTTGGGCGGGTCGCTTGCAAGCTCAGCTTCGACGTGCTGCTCAATCATCGTGCCCTGACGCTGCTCGCTCTCCAGCAATTCCGTCATTTGACGGCTGTCGAGCTTAGGCAGCATCAGGACCAGCATTAACACCAGCGCCAGCGTCAGCCAGAAAATGGCGAAGATGCGGGCGGTAAGACTGCCTATCATGAAGCGGAAACCATCAGATAGCCGCGTCCGCGCAGGGTTTTAAACCACGGATGGCCGTCTTTGCGCTCCGGCAATTTACGACGCAGGTTAGAAATGTGCATATCGATCGCGCGATCGAACGGCGTAAGGCGTTTGCCGAGCACTTCCTGGCTTAAATGTTCGCGCGATACCACCTGGCCCAGATGCTGCGCGAGCAGATAGAGCAGGGTGAATTCGGTACCGGTGAGCTCCAGCGTCTGTCCATCGAAGCTCGCCTCCTGGCGGCCCGGGTTTAAGCAGAGCGCGTCCACTTCCAGCGTCGGCGAGCCGTTATCGCTGTTCTGCTGCTGTTCGCTCCAGTGCGAGCGGCGCAAAATGGCGCGAATACGGGCCACGAGTTCGCGGTCGTTAAACGGTTTTGGCAGGTAATCATCCGCGCCCAGCTCAAGGCCGAGTACGCGATCCAGCTCGCTGCCGCGCGCGGTCAACATAATGACGGGTGTCTGGTGTGTCTGGCGAAGCTCTTTCAAAGTATCAATGCCGTTTTTCTTCGGCATCATCACGTCGAGCAAAAGCAGGTCGATGCTGTCATCCAGGAGGTCAAGCGCCTGTTCGCCATCATGGGCTACGAGGACGTTAAACCCTTCCATGTCGAGCAATTCCTTTAACAGGGACGTCAGCTCGCGGTCATCATCAACTAACAGGATTTTATTCATTTTCAGTACCTCCGAGGCAGAAATTACGTCATCAAGGCGCGCTAATCCATGACTTTACGTTGTTTTACACCCCCTGACGCATGTTTGCAGCCCGAATCGTAGACTGGATTTCGTTGAACCGCAGCACATAAGTTTCCAGGAGTCAGTGATGCGCAAAGTTACCGCCGCCGTCATGGCCTCAACGCTGGCTGTCGGTGCGTTAACCAGCCAGGCAGCATCGGTCCCGACGGACGAAAGCTGGCATCCGGCGGACATGCTGACGCAGCGCAACAGTGTGCAGAGCCATATGTTTGACGGTATTAACTTAACAGAGCATCAGCGCCAGCAAATGCGCGATTTGATGCAGCGAGCGCGGCATGAGCAGCCCCCTGTTAATGTTAGCGAAATGGAGGCCATGCACAGGCTGGTCACCGCAGAAAATTTTGATGAAAACGCTGTGCGCGCTCAGGCGGAAAAAATGGCCCAGGAGCAAGTGGCTCGCCAGGTCGAAATGGCGAAAGTAAGAAACCAGATGTATCGCCTGTTAACGCCCGAGCAGCAAGCGGTTTTAAACAAGAAACACCAGCAACGCATGGAACAGTTCCGTGAGGTTGCACAGATGCAGCGCCAGTCCGCGCTGCCGCTTTTAAGTAGCAGTACCCGTAGTAGTAACCAGTAACAACCCTGTTTTCCTTGCCATAGACACCATCCCTGTCTTCCCCCACATGATGTGGGGGTTTTTTTTTGCCCTTTTTTCACGGTGCTGTAACGTTCACTGCCTTCATGCGTCAGACGAATTTCATCAAACTCCAGCGAACGGTTAGTTATACTGGCAACATGCCTTCGCAGGAGTCGTTATGAATCATGATTATGGCCGTCTGGTGAGCCGGGCGGCGCTGGCCGCAACGCTTGTGGCAACCTTACTGCTGATCATTAAAATTTTCGCCTGGTGGTATACCGGCTCTGTCAGCATTCTTGCCGCTCTGGTGGATTCGCTGGTAGATATCGCCGCGTCGCTGACCAATCTTTTAGTGGTGCGCTATTCGCTTCAGCCTGCCGATGAAGAACATACGTTTGGTCACGGAAAAGCGGAATCGCTGGCGGCGCTCGCGCAAAGCATGTTTATTTCCGGCTCGGCACTGTTTCTTTTCCTGACCGGCATTCAGCATCTGATTACGCCGGAGCCGATGCGCGCGCCGCTGGTCGGCATTGTCGTGACGGTGGCCGCGCTTATTACCACGCTGATGTTAGTCACATTTCAGCGCTGGGTGGTGCGTAAAACCCGCAGCCAGGCGGTGCGGGCGGATATGCTTCATTATCAGTCTGATGTTATGATGAACGGCGCTATTCTGGTGGCGCTGGCCCTCTCCTGGTATGGCCTGCACCGCGCCGACGCGCTGTTCGCGCTCGGGATTGGCGTCTGGATTTTATATAGTGCGTTACGGATGGGCTATGAAGCGATACAGTCGCTGCTCGACCGGGCTCTGCCCGATGACGAGCGCCAGGCGATAATCGACATTGTCGCCGCCTGGCCCGGCGTTCGTGGCGCACACGATCTGCGCACGCGGCAGTCAGGGCCGACCCGCTTTATCCAGCTTCATCTTGAAATGGAAGACAACCTGCCGCTGGTTCAGGCGCATCTTATCGCCGAACAGGTGGAGCAGGCGATCCTGTCCCGGTTTCCGGGGTCGGACGTCATTATTCATCAGGATCCATGCTCAGTCGTTCCGCGTTTCCAGCAAGGGCAATTTGAGCACTAAGCATTCGTTGTAAAGGCGTGGTTCGGTCAGGCATTTTTTGTATATATCACCCCCACGCGGGCTGACCTGAATCAATTCAGCAGGAAGCTGTTGATATACTATTTGCAGCAATAGTCGATCACCTGTCGCGCTTGCGCAGGCGGTTTCCGGCGAAAGTATTCCTTTTGCATTCTACGTTCAGAGGTAGTCATGATTAAGAAAATCGGTGTGTTGACGAGTGGCGGTGATGCGCCAGGCATGAACGCCGCCATCCGCGGTGTTGTCCGCGCGGCGCTGACGGAAGGTCTGGAAGTGTTCGGCGTTTACGACGGCTATCTTGGCCTGTATGAAGACCGCATGATCCAGCTCGACCGCTACAGCGTTTCCGACATGATCAACCGCGGCGGCACCTTCCTCGGTTCCGCGCGCTTCCCGGAATTCCGCGAAGAACATATCCGTGCCGTGGCTATCGAGAACATGAAGAAACGCGGGATCGACGCGCTGGTTGTCATCGGCGGTGACGGCTCCTACATGGGTGCCAAACGCCTGACTGAAATGGGCTTCCCGTGCATCGGCCTGCCGGGCACCATCGATAACGACGTCGCAGGCACCGATTACACCATCGGTTACTTCACCGCGCTGCACACCGTGGTTGAGGCGATTGACCGTCTGCGCGACACCTCTTCTTCCCACCAGCGTATTTCCATTGTGGAAGTGATGGGGCGCTACTGTGGCGACCTGACTCTGGCGGCGGCCATCGCGGGTGGTTGCGAATTTATCGTTCTGCCGGAAGTGGAGTTCAACCGCGAAGATCTGGTGGCAGAAATCAAAGCCGGCATCGCGAAAGGCAAGAAACACGCTATCGTTGCGATCACCGAGCACATCTGCGACATCGACGAGCTGGCGAAATACATCGAAACCGAAACCAAACGCGAAACCCGCGCGACGGTGCTCGGCCATATCCAGCGCGGCGGCTCGCCGGTGCCTTATGATCGTATCCTGGCATCCCGTATGGGCGCTTACGCCATCGAACTGCTGCTGCAGGGCCACGGCGGCCGCTGCGTCGGCATCCAGAACGAAAAAATGGTGCATCACGACATCATCGACGCTATCGAAAACATGAAGCGTCCGTTCAAAGGCGACTGGCTGGAGTGCGCGAAAAAGCTCTACTAAGCCTCTCGGTAAACGCCCGGTATGCTAACGCGCCCGGGCGTTGTTTTACTCTGCGTTATTCCCCAAAGTTATAGCCAATTTTTTTTTATTCTTTAGTCCACGCCGCGCTTTCTGGCACGCTGCTTTTATCGAAATTCACATCTGAAAATTTAAAGAGAGCGTGCGATGAACAAGTGGGGCGTGGGCATTACTTTACTGTTGGCTTCGGCAAGCGTACTGGCGAAAGACGTGCAGTTGTTAAACGTCTCTTACGATCCGACGCGCGAATTCTATGAGCAGTACAACAAAGCGTTCAGCGCGCACTGGAAAAAAGAGACCGGCGATAACGTCGTGGTCCGCCAGTCGCATGGCGGTTCCGGCAAGCAGGCGACCTCGGTCATTAACGGTATCAAAGCGGATGTCGTGACGCTGGCGCTGGCCTATGACGTGGACGCGATCGCCGAGCGCGGCCGTATCGATAAAAACTGGATCAAACGCCTGCCGGACAACTCCGCGCCGTACACCTCCACCATCGTGTTCCTCGTGCGCAAAGGCAATCCGAAGCAAATCAAAGACTGGAACGATCTGGTGAAGCCGGGCGTGTCGGTCATCACGCCGAACCCGAAAAGCTCCGGCGGCGCGCGCTGGAACTATCTGGCGGCCTGGGGCTACGCGCTGCATCACAACAACGGCGATCAGGTCAAAGCGCAGGAATTCGTCAAGGCGCTGTATAAAAACGTCGAAGTGCTCGATTCCGGCGCGCGCGGCGCGACCAACACCTTTGTTGAGCGCGGCATCGGCGATGTGCTGATCGCCTGGGAAAACGAGGCGCTGCTGGCCGCCAACGAACTTGGCAAAGACAAATTTGAAATCGTGACGCCGAGTGAATCTATCCTCGCCGAGCCGACTGTTTCGGTCGTCGATAAAGTGGCGCAGGAGAAGGGCACCCAGGCGGTGGCGGAAGCCTACCTGAAATATCTCTACTCGCCGGAAGGCCAGGAGATCGCCGCGAAAAACTTCTATCGCCCGCGCGATGCGCAAGTCGCCGCGAAATATGAAAGCACCTTCCCGAAACTGAAACTCTTCACGATTGATGATGTGTTCGGCGGCTGGACCAAAGCGCAGCAAACGCACTTTGCGAACGGCGGCACGTTCGATCAGATAAGCCAGCGTTAAATACCCCGGCCACACGGATGTGGCCAGCTTTCCTCCATAATAAACCCCCGCTTCGTCCCGTTTTACGCTACCCTTTGCGTTTTCAGCGTTAACAGGGGAGACGCATGAAACGAGCGCTATTGATCACCGTTGCGCTTATCGCAGTACTGGCATTAACCACGCTGGTGGCGTGGCGATATCTCTTTCCACACGATCCGGACGCGTTAAGACACATCGTTATGCAGCAGTGCCTGCCCGGCGAGCGAGAACGCCAGGAGCCGGCCCCTTGCGCCCAGGTTAATCTCCCGGCAGGTTATGTCGTCCTGAAAGACATCAACGGTCCGCTGCAATATCTGCTGATGCCGACGTGGAAAATCAACGGCATCGAAAGCCCGCTCCTGCTTTCCGATAACACGCCCAACTTTTTCTGGCAGGCATGGCAGGCGCGCCGCTGGATGAGCGAAAAACGCGGTAGCCCGGTGCCCGACAGCGCGGTTTCACTGACCATCAACTCCAGGATGGGCCGCTCGCAGAATCATTTTCACATCCATATTTCCTGCCTGCGACCGGACGTGCGTGCGCAGCTTGATGCTGCGATGAACGTCATCGGCAGCCGCTGGCAGCCGTTTCCGGGCAGTCTGCGCGGTCACGACTATTTAGCGCGCCGTGTTTCCGGCGAAGAGCTGTCACGCCGCTCGCCGTTCATGATGCTGGCGGAAGAGGTGCCGCAAGCGCGTGAGCACATGGGGCGCTATTCGCTGGCGCTGGCGCCGCTTAAAGATGGCGCGTTTGTCCTGCTCGCCACGCAACGTCAGTTATTGCCGTTCAATCTGGCGCACAGCGAAGAGCTTCAGGATCACGACTGCGCGCTGCTTCATGAAGGCACGTCATAACATTTACTTAACGGCAGGTGCGCCGTAGACTTGCTGAAAATTTCATCAGGAGACAGGTATGTCCGTCTGGCTTGCGCACCCGCTGCTCTTACCTTCACTCATTATTCTGCTGACCATCGTTCTCTGGGCGACGTCCCTGCTGCCGGAATTCATCACGGCGCTGCTCTTTTTCGCGGTGGCGATGATAGCCAAAATCGCGCCGCCGGAAGTCCTGTTCGGCGGTTTTGCGTCGTCGGCGTTCTGGCTGGTGTTCAGCGGCTTCGTGCTGGGCGTGGCGATCCGTAAAACGGGGCTTGCAGACCGGGCAGCGCGCGCGCTGTCGGCGCGGCTGACCGATTCCTGGTGGCAAATGGTAGCGAGCGTGGTGCTGCTCAGCTATGCGCTGGCGTTCGTCATGCCGTCGAACATGGGGCGCATCGCGCTGCTGATGCCCGTCGTGGCGGCGATGGCGAAACGCGCCGGTATCGAAGAAAACACCCGCGGCTGGTACGGCCTGGCGCTGGCGGTGGGCTTTGGCACGTTCCAGCTCTCTGCCACCATTTTGCCCGCCAACGTGCCGAATCTGGTGATGAGCGGCGCGGCGGAAGGCTCCTTCGGCATCCATCTCAACTATCTGCCGTATCTGCTGCTGCACACGCCGGTGCTGGGGCTGCTCAAGGGCGCGGTGCTGATTGCGCTTATCTGCTGGTTCTTCCCCGGCAAGCCGCAGCCGCCGCGCGAGTTGCCCGCCGCGACGCCGATGAGCCGCGCGGAAAAGCGCCTCGGCTGGCTGCTGCTGGTGGTGCTGGCGCTGTGGGTTACAGAAAGCTGGCACGGCATCGGCCCGGCGTGGACGGGGCTTGCGGCGGCGGTTATCACGCTTTTGCCGCGCGTCGGGTTTATCACTGGCGATGAGTTCGCAAGCGGCGTCAACATGCGCACCTGCATCTACGTGGCGGGCATTCTGGGGCTGGCGACCACCGTGACCCACACGGGCATAGGTAACGCGGTCGGCGCGGCGCTGATGCAGGTCATGCCGCTCGATCCGGCGCACCCCTTTACCAGTTTCGCCGCGCTTACCGGCATCACGACGGCGCTTAACTTCATCATGACGGCCAACGGCGTTCCGGCGCTCTATACCACGCTTGCGGAGAGCTTTTCGCGCAGCACTGGTTTCCCGCTACTCTCGACCATCATGATTCAGGTACTGGGATATTCCACGCCGCTGTTGCCGTATCAGGCGTCGCCCATCGTGGTGGCGATGGCGCTGGGTAATGTTCCGGCGCGCGCGGGCATGAAGCTCTGTCTGGCGCTGGCGATAGTCACCTTTCTTTTCCTGTTGCCGCTCGATTACGGCTGGTTCCGGCTGTTGGGTAAACTCTGAAGCAACACGACGCGGAGGCCATTATGGCGACGATGCATTTTGCGGTCTGGTATTCCACGACGGACGACGTACAGGCGCTGCGGGAGGCGCTGCCCGCGCCCGGCTGCGAGCGCCATTTTTTGCAGGATTTCGGCTTCGCGCAGGGGTACGCCGACGACGCGATCGCGCTCTGGTACGGCGCGACGCCTGGCGAAAAAGGGTCGATACACCCGCATAATCCGGCGCTCGACCCGCACTTCGCGTTTTTAACCCGCGCGGCGGGGGAACAGCTGTGCGAGCGCGGCGTCAGCGAGATCCGCTTCCTGTACGCGTTGCCCGATGTGGACTACTACGGCGAGACCGAATCCTCGCCGCTGCTCGTCTTTCTCGGCAATATTCTCTGCTGCCCGCCGCCTGGGTTTCAGCTGCCGCGATAGGTGGAATAGCCGTACTGGCTCAGCAGCAGCGGCACATGGTAATGCTCGTCGGTGTTATCGATATGGAACACCACCGGCACTTCCGGGAAGAAGCTGGATTGCTTGTGCGAGGCAAAGTAATCGCCGGTTTCAAAAATCACGCGGTAGTCGCCTGCGGCAGCAGGCGCGTCCGGCCAGAGCGCCTTAATGCGGCCATCTTTATCGGTCGTCGCCTGGTTCAGCGGCTCCCACGCATTCCCCTGTTTTTTCTCCAGTTTTACCACCACGCCCGGCGCGGGTTTGCCGGTCTGTTCGTTCAGTACATGCACGCTCAGTAAATTCGCCGGCGCGGCAAGCGCGAGGCCTGGCAGGGCGAAAAGGGCAGCGGCGGCAAGCGTTTGAAAACGGTTCATTATCATTCCTCCTTAAGTGGTTGTGCACTCATCCTGCCACCTGCGCGGGCGAAAACGCCTGACGCGAAGATGACAGTTTTGTCATCCTGCGTATCGCTGCTGGGCAGCGCCCGCGTTCTTTGCGAGACTGTCGCCATGAAACTGCTGCTGATTGAAGACAACGACAAAACCCGCGCGTGGCTCGAAAAAGGGCTGCGGGAGGCGGGGCTGGTGGTGGACACCGTCGCCGACGGGCGCGATGGCCTGCACCTGGCGCTGGAGCAAGACTACGCGCTGATCATCCTCGATATCATGCTGCCGGGGCTCGACGGCTGGCAGGTGTTGCGCGCGCTGCGCACCGCCAAAGCCACGCCGGTGCTCTGCCTGACGGCCAGAGATGCGGTAAGCGATCGCGTGAAAGGGCTGGAGCTGGGGGCCGATGATTATCTGGTGAAGCCCTTTTCCTTCGCCGAGCTGCTGGCGCGCGTGCGGGCGCAATTGCGCCGCCATGCGCCTGCCGCCGCGACGCTACAGGTGGCGGATCTGACGCTTGATACCGCGCGTCACGCCGCCAGCCGCGGCGGCGAGCGGATCGCGCTGACCCGCCAGGAATTTACGCTGCTGTGGCTGCTGGCAAGCCGCGTCGGGGAAATTTTACCGCGCACGCTGATCGCCAGCGAAGTCTGGGGGATTAACTTTGACAGCGAAACCAACGTGGTGGATGTCGCCATCCGTCGCCTGCGCAAAAAAATCGACGATCCGTTCCCGCTCAAGCTGATAGAAACCGTGCGCGGCATGGGTTATCGCCTCAATGCACCGGAGCAGAGCGATGCGTAGTCCGTCGTTAACGCTGCGCCTGACGCTCATCTTCACGCTGCTGGTGGCGTTTGCCTGCGGCGTCACTGGCGTGTCGCTCTACCGTTCGTTAAGCGCCGAGCTTCTCTGGCGCGATGACCAGACGCTGCTGAACCGCGCCTCACAGCTGCGCCAGCTGCTGACGGACGGCGCCGAGCCGCGCCAGCTGCCGCTCTATTTCAACCGGATGCTGGATACGCGCCAGGATCTGCTAATGATAAAACGCGCGGAGGGCGAGACGCTGGTGAACATCAACCAGGCGGGTGTCACCCTGCCGACGCTTGCGCCGGTGCCGCCGGGGCGCGGCGTTAACGAGCAGGCGCTGCACCGCTGGCAGCGGCCTGACGGCGTCTCTATCAGCGCGCTGGCGCTGACGGCGAGCGATGCGCGCGGCCCGCTCATCATCACCGTGGCGCGCGTGGCGCAGGAGCGCGCGCAGATGCTGGCCCAGTATCGCCGGGAGAGCCTGATGGTGTGCCTGCTGGCGACGCTCGCCGCCGCGCTGCTCAGCCCGTGGCTTATCCGCCGTGGCCTGCGCGCCATCGCCCGTCTCAGCGAGGCCACCGCGCGCACCGGCAGCGAGACGCTGCAACAGCCGCTCAGCCTGGAAACCTTACCGCGCGAGCTGCTGCCGCTCGGCGAGGCGCTCAATACCATGCGCCACCGTCTGGCGGAGGATTTTGCTCAGCTGACGCGCTTTGCTGACGATCTGGCCCACGAACTGCGCACGCCGGTGAATATTCTGCTGGGGCAAAATCAGGTCGCGCTGCAACGCCCGCGCAGCGTGCAGGAGTATCAGAGCCTGCTTGCCGGAAATATCGAAGAGCTGGAACAAATGACCCGGCTGATTGAAAACATTCTGTTTCTCGCCCGCGCCGATCATCAAAACATCGCGCTGAAGCGCGAAAGGCTGGCGCTTGAGCCGTTTATTCATCAGCTGACCGATTTTCTGGAGCCGCTGGCGGAAGAACAGGAGATAACGTTTAACGTTCAGGCTCAGGGTGATATTTTCGCCGATCGTCTGCTCCTCCAGCGAGCGCTCACTAACCTTCTGACCAACGCGCTGCGCCACGCGCCTGCTGGCAGCGAGGTGCGGATTACCGCCGTTCAGGAGGCCGGAGAAACCGTGCTCAGCGTCGCCAACCAGGGCGCGCCGATTGCGGAGGCGGAAAAACTATTTCTGCGTTTCTGGCGCGGGGATAACGCACGCCACACGCCCGGCACCGGGCTTGGGCTGGCGCTTACAGAGGCGATCGCGCGCCTGCACGGCGGGGAAACGGCAGTAGATCATGAGGCGGGCTGGAACCGCTTTCGTCTGCGGTTCCCGGCGGCCTGATCAGGCGAGCTTCAGCGCCGCCATCATGCCGATAATATTGGTCGCCGAATGCAGGACGATGGGTGCCAGCAGGCTGCCGGTGTGAATACGCACCTGGCAGAGAATTATCGAGAAAACAAACAGCCAGACGAAGGTGGTGGGCATCTGGTACTGCGCGTGGCCGATGGCGAAAAACAGCGACGTGCCGACCATCGCGACCGTCTGGCCGGTTTTCCCCCAGCCGATGCCCGCATTCAGCAAAAAGCCGCGGCAGATAACTTCTTCAACGACAGGGGCCAGCAGGCAGATGCAGATAGCCGTCAGCGCAAGATTAAAAGATGACATCTGCGAAAGCGTCGCGCTCCACGGCTCCTGCCTGCCGAACAGCCCGTGAATGAGGGAGAGCGCCAGCAGCGCCAGCCCCGGCCATACCAGCGACTGCACGCTCAGCCCGCCCGCAGGCAGCAGGCCGAAGCGCCTCTGGTAACGCTGCCAGCAAAACAGCGCGAACGGCAGCCAGAACACGAAATAGAGCAGCGGCGTGGCGAGCCCGGCGCGGTAAATGCTCATATAGCCCGGCAGCATCGACACCACCAGCGGCAGCATAAACCAGGCCAGCCCGACGGCAATACAGAGCAGAGTATGTTGAAGTCGGTCGGCGGGCGCGTTCATCGTGACGTCCTTGTGGCTGAGGAAAGGAGAGCGGGCCATTCCCGCTGCCGCGGATTATACCTGGCCTTTCTCCGCCGATAAGCTTTTTTGTGGTGGCCGAAGCGGGATCCGGAAAGCGGAAAAGGCGTGCGTCAGGCGTTCAGCCGCGCCAGTCCTGCCCGCGCGGGTGGGTAATCGCCGCACTGCGTATAACAGGCCTGCGCCTCTGTCGTCATGCCGGAGATTTCCAGGATCACCCCGATGTTGTACCAGGCCTTAAAACTGGTCACGCCCGCTTTGCTGCTCTGCGGCATGCGGGTGCAGTGTAAGAAGGTGTCTACCGCCGCCTGTAGCTGGCCGTTATTCATCAGGACCAGCGCCTTAAGAAACATAAAATCGGCGGAGGTATACCAGCGCTCGTAATCAAGAATGTTCATGGCCGCCGCGTAATCGCCCTGATTAATCAGCGCATAGCCCAGCGTTTCGACCATCTCTTCGACATACTCCAGCGCCACGTTCGGCTTATAACTCAGCGCCTTGCGAAACGCCTCTGACGCTTGCCTGTAGTCGCGTTTGAGAAAATGGCTTTTGCCTAGCTGAAACCAGAGATACGGGTCGTCCGGCTGCGTCTGCAACGCCCGCTCCAGCAGGCGGATGTTGCGGGTAATTTTATCCGTCTCCTGCAACACCGCTTTTTTGTAGCCGACGTGATCGAGCGTCACAGGAACCGGGAACATGTCGCCCGGCGCGTGGCCCTCGCGCGGCGTCACCTGCTCATGGATCACTCCCTGATAGTGATAACGCGCCTTCGGAAACAGGCGCGACACGCGCTCGCGCAGGGTGGTTACGCCGTCGCCTTCGTCAATGTAGTTAATCCGCTCCACGCGCCCGACGCCGTCCGGGTGCGCGTGGATAAGCGCCTGTAGCGCCGGGATATCCACCGCCGTTATAGATTCATCGGCATCAATCACCAGCACCCACTCGTGACGAGCGTACTCCAGCGAGGCGTTGCGCGCCGCCGCGAAATCATCCACCCACGCGAAGTCATACACCTTGTCGGTAAAGCGTTGCGCGACGGCTCTGGTGTCGTCCTGCGATCCGGTATCGACAATCACAATATCGTCGAAATGCGCGGCGACGGAGGCGAGGGTGTCGGCAAGGTGCTTTGCCTCGTTTTTCACGATCATGCAGATGGAAATCATAGCGTCAGGTTCAGGCGGCTTCGGGGAAATTCACGATACCAGAGGTATCGGCGGCGGGCGGCAATTTTTTAGCGGCGCCTGCCAGCGCGTCAGCGCCGTCTATTATTAACTCTCCGTTATAAAAAAAGCCGCGCGGCATCGTAGCGGCAACACTCTTTTCACTTTGACAATACTGGAGGCCTGGCATGAGCAACCACGGCGATGAAACACACCACGGGCATCTGCGCGATGCAGGCGGCCCGCCGCCGCAATATGTCCCGTTGAGGCTGACGGTGAATGGCGAAACCCGGCAGCTGGAGGTGGACACCCGCACGACGTTGCTGGACGCGCTGCGTGAGCATCTGGCGCTGACGGGCACCAAGAAAGGTTGCGATCACGGCCAGTGCGGCGCGTGTACGGTCATCATTGACGGACGGCGCGTGAATTCGTGTCTGACGCTGGCGGTGATGCATCAGGATGCCGACGTCACCACCATTGAGGGGCTCGGCTCGCCGGAGAACCTGCATCCGATGCAGGCGGCGTTTGTGGAGCATGACGGTTTTCAGTGCGGCTACTGCACGCCGGGGCAGATCTGCTCCTCGGTCGCGATGCTTAAAGAAATCGAAGCGGGCATTCCAAGCCATGTGACGCACGATTTAGTCTCGCCCCCCGAAATGACCGCCGACGAGATCCGCGAGCGCATGAGCGGCAATATCTGCCGCTGCGGCGCGTATGCCAACATTCTTGCTGCGATCGAAGATGTCGCCGGGAGTGAATCCTCATGAAAGCTTTCACTTACGAACGCGCCGCGACGCCCGCAGAGGCGGCGGCCAGCGCGCAGCGCACGCCGGGCGCAAAATTCATCGCGGGCGGCACAAATTTGCTCGATCTGATGAAACTGGAGATAGAAACGCCGGTACATCTGATAGACGTTAACGGTCTCGCGCTGGACACAATTGAGCCGACAGAAAACGGCGGTTTGCGGATTGGCGCGCTGGTGCGCAACACCGATCTGGCGGCAGATGACCGCGTGCGCCGCGACTACGCCGTGCTTTCACGCGCGCTGCTGGCCGGGGCGTCCGGGCAGCTACGCAACCGGGCGACGACCGCCGGAAACCTGTTGCAGCGCACCCGCTGCCCCTATTTCTACGATACCAACCAGGCGTGCAATAAACGTAAGCCCGGTAGCGGCTGCGCCGCCATGCAGGGTTACAGCCGCCAGTTAGCCGTGGTGGGCGCGAGCGATGCCTGTATCGCCACGCACCCGAGCGATATGGCGGTCGCCATGCGCCTGCTGGATGCGGTGGTGGAAACCATCAACCCGAACGGCCAGGCGCGCCGCATTCCGGTCGCGGAGTTTTACCGCGCGCCTGGCGATACGCCGCATTTGGAAACGGTGCTGGAGCCTGGCGAATTCATCACGGCCGTCACGCTGCCGCCGCCGGTGGGTGGAACGCACATCTATCGCAAAGTGCGCGACCGCGCCTCTTACGCGTTCGCGCTGGTGTCGGTGGCGGCGATTGTGCAGCCGGACGGCACCGGGCGCGTGGCGGTGGGCGGCGTGGCGCATAAACCCTGGCGGCTCGATGCCGCGGATGCCCAGGTGCCGCACGGCGCGCAGGCGGTGTATGACGCGCTGTTCGCCGATGCGCAGCCGACCGCGGAAAACGCATTCAAGCTGGTGCTGGCGAAACGCACCATCGCCTCGGTACTGACGCAAGCGAGGGCAGGCTGATGAAATTTGAAAAACCGGCAACAGAGAACCCGATCGACCAGCAGAAAGTGGTCGGGCGGCCGCGCGATCGTATCGACGGCCCGCTGAAAACTTCAGGCCAGGCCACTTACGCCTATGAGTGGCACGATGAAGCGCCGAACGCCGCTTATGGTCACGTGGTAGGCTCCGCCATCGCCAAAGGGCGCATCGTCGCGATGAATATCCAGGCGGCGCAACAGGCGCCCGGCGTGCTGGCCGTGGTGACGGCGGAAAACGCCGCCCTGCCCGGTAAGGGCGACATGAACGCCGCAACATTACTGGGCGGCCCGGACATTGAGCATTATCACCAGGCTATCGCGCTGGTGGTGGCCGAAACCTTCGAACAGGCGCGCGCGGCCGCCGGGCTTATCGCCGTGGAATATGAAGAAGCGCCGGGGCATTACGATCTGGCGCAGGAAAAACCGTCGGTGACCACGCCGCCGGACGATACGCCCGATAAAATCGTTGGCGATTTTAATAGCGCTTTTGAAAGCGCCGCCGTGCAGCTCGATGCCACGTACACCACGCCCGATCAAAGCCATATGGCGATGGAGCCGCACGCGTCCATGGCCGCGTGGGAAGGCGATAAACTCACGCTCTGGACGTCCAGCCAGATGATTAACTGGTGGCGCGGCGATCTCGCCAAAACGCTCGGTATTCCTGTTGAAAATATCCGCGTGCGTTCGCCGTTTATCGGCGGCGGCTTTGGCAGCAAACTCTTTCTGCGCAGCGACGCGGTGCTGGCGGCGCTCGGTGCCCGCGCAACGCAACGCCCTGTGAAAGTGATGTTGCCGCGCCCCTTTATTCCCAACAACACCACGCACCGCCCGGCCACGATCCAGCGGGTGCGCATCGGCGCGCACAATGACGGGCGCATCACGGCCATCGCCCATGAAAGCTGGTCCGGCAACCTGCCGGGCGGCCCGACGGAGACGGCAACCAACCAGACGGAGTTGCTCTACGCGGGCGCAAACCGCCACACCGGACTGCGGCTGGCGGAGCTGGATCTGCCCGAGGGCAACTCCATGCGCGCGCCTGGCGAAGCGCCGGGCATGATGGTGCTGGAGATCGCGATGGATGAGATGGCCGAAAAACTCGGCATCGATCCGGTGGAGTTTCGCATTATCAACGACACGCAAGTCGACCCGGCGCACCCGGAGCGCTTTTTCTCGCGCCGTCAGCTGGTGGAGTGTCTGCGAACCGGGGCGGCGCACTTCGGCTGGCATCAGCGCAACCCACAACCGGCGCAGGTGCGCGAAGGCGACTGGCTGATTGGGCTCGGTATGGCGGCGGGGTTTCGTAATAACCTCGTGACCAAATCGGGCGCGCGCGTGCATCTGGACGCGCAGGGCCACGTCACCGTGGAAACGGACATGACGGATATCGGCACCGGCAGCTATACCATCATCGCGCAAACCGCCGCTGAAATGATGGGCGTGCCGCTGGAGCGAGTGACGGTGCGCCTGGGCGATTCCGATTACCCCATCTCTTCCGGCTCAGGCGGGCAGTGGGGCGCGAACAGCTCCACGGCGGGCGTGTACGCGGCGTGCGTCAAACTGCGCGAAGCGGTCGCCAGTAAGCTCGGTTTTGACCCGAACCGCGCTGAATTCTTCGATGGCAATGTGCAGAGCGACGGGCGCATCGCGGCGCTCGCCGATGCCGCCGCTGACGGCACGCTGACGGTTGAAGACACCATGGAATATGGCGATCTCGATAAACAGTTCCAGCAGTCGACCTTCGCCGGACATTTTGTGGAAGTGGCGGTCGAGGCGAACACCGGTGAAGTGCGCGTGCGCCGGATGCTGGCGGTCTGCGCCGCCGGGCGCATTCTCAATCCGAAAACCGCGCGCAGCCAGGTGCTCGGCGCGATGACGATGGGGCTTGGCGGGGCGCTGATGGAAGAGCTGTTCGTTGATACGCGGCGCGGCTTTTTCATAAATCACGACATGGCGCTCTATGAAGTGCCGGTTCACGCCGATATCCCGACGCAGGAGGTGATTTTCCTGGAAGACACCGACCCGGTGTCGTCACCGATGAAAGCCAAAGGCGTGGGCGAGCTGGGCCTGTGCGGCGTCAGCGCCGCCATTGCGAACGCGATTTACAATGCCACCGGCGTGCGCGTGCGTGATTACCCCATCACGCTGGATAAGCTGCTTGAAGGGCTGCCAGAGATGGCATAAGGACGTGACGGCTGGCGGCCACGCGTCGCCAGCCGCACCCGATCGCCGTTTAACAGAAGGATGAGAAAAGGTGCTGCAACAAACCCTGCTGACAGAACAGGCGCGGCCTGAGGCGGCGTTTCTGACCGATGACAGCACCGCGATTTTGCGCTTTGCGGCGCAGGCGCTGCGCGCCGGCATGGCCGCCGCGCTGGTCACGCTGGTGGAGATCCGCGGCGGCTCGTCACGGGCGCTCGGCGCGCAGATGGCCGTGCGCGACGATGGCGCATATTGCGGATTTGTCTCCGGCGGCTGCGTGGAGGCGGCCGCCGCTTTCGAGGCGCTGGAGGCGATCGCCTGCGGCGAAGACCGCCTGGTGAAATATGGCGACGGCTCGCCCTATTTCGATATTGTGCTGCCGTGTGGCGGCGGCATTACGCTCGCGATCCACCCGTTACGTGAGGCGACGCCGCTGCTGGCGGTGCTGAACGCCCTTTCGCAGCGCAAAGCGGCCGGGCTGCGTTATCACCCTTCCTCCCAGACGCTGCAAAGCGTGCTGCCGGTACAAAAGACCGGCTGGCGCGACGACGCCTTTGACGTGCGCTACACGCCCTGCACGCAGGTCATTATTTTTGGCCGCTCCGTGGAGGCCGAGACCACCGCCACAATCGCGCGGGCGGCAGGTTACGACGTGCTGATGAATGACGGCGTCAATCCGCAGACTGCTTGTGCGCAGATGGACGCCGATACCGCCGTCATCGTGCTTTTTCACGATCTTGATCGCGAGTTACCGGTGCTTGAGGCGGCACTTTCTGACGCGCCGTTTTACATCGGCGCGCTCGGCAGCCAGCGTACCCATGCCGCACGCACCGCGGCGCTGCGCGAGCGGGGCTTTAGCGAGCAGGATATCGCCCGCATTAAAGCGCCGATTGGGATCTTCCCGAAAGCCCGCGACGCGCAGTCGCTGGCGCTGTCGATTCTGGCTGATGTTGCGGCGGTGCGACTCAACCGGGAGGCCGCAGTCTGATGCCCGAAGCACAGCCGGTCATCATTATTCTCGCCGCCGGAAAGGGCGAGCGCTTTCGCGCGGGCGGCGGAACCACGTACAAGCTGGAGGCGCTGCTGGCGGGCAAACCGGTGCTACAACACGTGCTGGCGGCGGCGCAAGCTTCTGGCCTGCCGTGGCATCTGGTCAGGCCGCAAGGCGGCACCCGTGGCATGGGCGAGTCCATCGCGCTCGGTGTGAAAGCCACGCCAGACGCCGCAGGCTGGCTGATTCTGCCGGGCGATCTGCCGCTCATAACGGCCGCGTCGCTGCAACGAGTGGCCCAGGCGCTGAACGAAAAGCCCGTCGTGGTGCCGTACTATCAGCAGCGTCACGGCCACCCGGTCGGCTTCCGGCGGGAGTATTTTGATTCTCTTACCCTGCTTACCGGCGATGAGGGCGCCAAAGCGGTTGTGCAGGCGGCAAGAGCGTGCGCAGATGTGTTTTCGCTTGCGTTAAACGACCCGGGCATCGTGCAGGATATCGATGTGCCTGAGGATTTAGCAGCGGCGGAACACGATAAAAATAACGCCGTACAGATTTTACGAACACGCTGGTGAAATGCGTAAAATCTGACGGCGTTTCGCGCTTACGCGTCCAGCTTATTTAACGCGTCGAGGGTTTCCTGAGAGAGCGTTAATTCCGTGGCTTTGCTGTTTTCATGGAAATGCGCGACTGACGACGTACCCGGAATTAATAAAATATTCTCGGACCGGTTTAACAGCCAGGCGAGCGCCACCTGCATCGGTGTCGCCGATAATTGCGTTGCGATAGTCTCAAGCGTTGAGGACTGCAACGGTGAGAATCCGCCTAACGGGAAAAACGGCACATAAGCAATCCCGGCGGCGGCCAGTTCATCAATTAACGCCTCATCGCGACGGTGAACGATATTATACATATTCTGCACGCAGCTTATCGGCGTTATCTGCCGCGCCTGCGCAACCTGTTTATGCGTGACGTTACTTAAACCGATATGTTTAATCAGCCCCTGTTCTTTTAATTTCACCAGAGCTGTAAGCGGCGCTTCGATAGATCCTTCCGCCGGGCCATGAACATCAAACATCACGCGAAAATTGACGACATCCAGCGCGTCGAGCTTCAGGTTGCGCAAATTATCGTGAACGGCTTGCGTTAATTCTTCAGCCGAAAATGCCGGGTTCCACGAGGCATCATTTCCGCGTGTCGCACCGACTTTAGTTACAATCATCAGGTCGTCGCGGTAAGGGTATAACGCTTCGCAAATCAGTTGATTCGTAATGTGCGGCCCGTAAAAATCGCTGGTATCAATATGATTAACGCCCGCCTCAACGGCCGCGCGTAATACGCTGAGGGCCGCGTTTTTATCTTTCGGCGGGCCAAATACGCCTGAGCCTGCGAGCTGCATTGCGCCATATCCAAACCGTCTGACTTCACGGCTGCCGAGTTTATACGTACCGCTTTTTTCAATAGTGTTCATGACGACCTGCTTGCTGTATCGGTGTGAAGGAAGTATTAGTATATGAAGCATCCTTCAGTTTAAGAATTCGCATTCCATGAAGACCACCGCAGCACCGCTCAGCCCGCGTAAAACCCCGATCCAGCGCCGTTCCGTGGCGACGGTGGAGGCGCTTCATACGGCAACTATTCAGGTTTTAGTGACCGAAGGACTCAGCCGTTGCACCACCACGCGCGTGGCCAGCCGCGCAGGGATGTCGGTCGGGAGCCTTTATCAGTATTACCCTAACCGCGACGCGCTGCTTTCCGGCGTGCTGGAATTACACTTAACCAAAATTGCCGATGCGCTTGAAACCGCGTGTATTTCCGTGCATGGCAAACCCGTCCGGGAAATGGCGGATGCGATAGTGCAGGCCTATCTGCAACTGAAATTAGCGAATCCTGAGGAATCAAAAGCGCTGTATGGCGTGGCGGCAGAGCGTGATGGTGCCCGGTTAATGGGCGTGATGTATGAGCGAATGGTGAATGATATTGCGCAAACACTTATTACCGCGCCGGATAATACCTTCCCCGACCCGGTATTCACCGCCCATCTGGCGCTGGGTGTAATTAGCGGGCCGACTAAGGCGTTTCTCGAAGGGTTTATTCCACACGACTATACCGGGCAATTTCAGATGCATTTGTCGCGGTTGTTAGGGGGTTATTTGAAGGGATGAGATGAATCATTAATTATGAAAGTGTATTAATTTATGGTTGATATCAAAACTATGAATACCTACTGCATTTTTTAATCTTCATCAAAGATAACTTAATTAAATAACAACTCCTTTTTACTTCTTGTGTCGTATAGCGGTAAATAACCGTTATTGTTGTCGTGTTCTATTCAATGACCCAATGAAAAGCTTTATGTCATCGATATGATTTAATAAAGGAGTTCATTATGGCTGTCCCGGCACATTTATGGCTTTATGACGCCTCAGGCGCGTTAATTTGCGGTGGCTCAGAGGTGATGGGCCGCGAGGGGAGTATAGAGGTTCAGAGCTTTGGTCATGGTTTGTCTGTGCCTTTCGACGGGAATACCGGCAAACTAACAGCAACACGCGTTCATAATCTGATGAACATAGAAAAGGAATTTGATAAATCCTCTCCTTATCTTTATCGTGCAGTCGCCACCAGTGAAAAACTACAGCGAGCTATCATTCGCTGGTATCGAATCAACCACGCGGGTATGGAAGAAGAATTTTTCCAGATGATACTGGAAGATGTAAGAATTACTGGTATCCATCCCAATATGCAAAACTTTAAACACCCGGAAGGGTTGCTTTCCACGCCGGGGGAGTCCGTAGGGCTGATATACAGCAAAATAACCTGGAAATACCTGAACGGGAATATCCAATACACGGATGCCTGGAACAGCCAGATGTATGCTTAGGATAGCGCTATGATCAATTGTGAACTTAACTACAATGATAAAACCGCAGACGGCAAACTCTTATTGCGTTGCGCTGGTGTCGGCGTTTTTCCTGTGTTTTCTGGGCTTGGCAGTTATAAAAATGTGCTTGAGTTTTCAGACAGACGTAACGGGCCTATTCCATTGGGGAAATACTGGATAGTCGATCGTCCACGAGGTGGACCGTATTCGAGATTTCGGACATGGCAAAAAGAAAGATCCACAGGTAATGTCTACGATGAATGGTTCGCTTTGTTTAGGCAAGATGGGTTCCTTGACGACACAACTGTTGTCGGAGGGACATCCCGTAAAAGTTTTAGACTTCATCCCTTAAGAATGGATGGGACTGGCGTTTCGGATGGGTGTATAACCTTTTATAAAAGAACTGATTTTTATACTTTGAGAACAGCATTGTTAAATACAATGAAATATGTTGTTTACTGTAACGGACTTGAGGCCTATGGCGATATTAATGTTATAGGAATGCCTTATGCCAACACGTTTTAAATCTTTTATGAAAAAGATATTGCAATTAATGATATTAATTGTTATCCCCACGGTAAATATAATTTTTATGGAAACAGGTACCTATGGTGGTGGACTACCGCCGCTCTTTGTAATGGTTTCACTGCTTTTCTTTAATATTTTCTTGTGGGGCTTAATCATCAGACTAATGAGAATCTGGTCATGGTATAAACTCATTAAAGGAAGCGTTTATTATTTTTGTTTTCTGGTTATCATTATTTTTTCTGATGTTGGATATTATTCTGGGTACCTGGCCTGGTATCTTGTAAGCCATTATTCGTCCGCGGAAAGGTTTACAGAAATTGAAAGTCAGATCGATTTTTTAGAGGGATTGTTTTTTGTCAGCTCCACAACGGTTATGGCGTTAATTATTTCAGCTGCGCTTATCGCTGTGGCGGGTAAAATAATGAATAAAAGACAAGCCATCAAATGGAAGTTCAGAAGCGACTGATCACAACGCGGGAAGGCATTTTGGCGGAAGATCACAGGACTGCCTTTTTATCTAAGCATATAATAAATATGATTTTAGTCTCTGTCATCATATAAGTTTATACATATTTATATACATTTTCATTATACACCTTTGCAGTTAGTCAAAATACAATCGCAAAAAGGCTCACAACAGCTAAGCAGCAGTATGGGCCCCATATCAACCATCTTTTACAGAGGAAGATTTCACTCCTAAAATCGTCGAAACTAGTTTCCGTGATATTTATTTTTATTCCCTCATCGGGTAAATACAACTCTGAGCCTTCTAAGAATGTATTTAAGCTATTTTCTATTTCATGTGAGCGTTCAATCATTTTATATTCAATTATTCTTATTCCACATTCAAAAATAAATATAGGGATTAAAATTATAATACTTATTGCTATAATTATTGTACTATGATTTGTAAAGGCATAACTCAGTAACGCGCCCCAAATCGTAATCCCCCACATTCTAACTTTCCATGCTGTTTCTGCGTTATTTTTAGCAACTGACTGAGTCAATTCCCATGCCTTTAAATGTATGTCTTTTTCGTTACTCATCATTACCCCAGTTATGTTTTATAGTTGTTAAGAAATACATTAACGCTTCCTTATTAGCATTCTTGGTTGTATCGAGAGATATTATCTCAAGAATAAAAGGGATCATGAAGTTTACAACGAAATCTATAATTTCACCATTGTCATCTGTATAGGTTTTATTGCTCAATGGATACTTCGTAGTCAGGCTTTCTCGAAGAGCTTTGACTATTTTTTGGTATTTTTTATCTATTTTGACTTTTGACACATTAATTGTTCTTAATGTGGTTGTTAAGTTCCTGAAATCTTTACCATATACATGGCTAAAGGTTTGTTCAACTAAACTCTCATAGAGAAATTTAAATCTTTTTCTTAGGTCGCAAACATTGCTTTCTTGTGAATTATCGAATGCATAAAATAATTCTGAAAGATTATTGTACATCTCATCATTGATAATCATTAACATTCCTTATGAAATCGTAAGAGCATTTTATTAATTCTCTTGCTTTTGAAGAGTTAGGGCTCACTTTTAATGCAATGTCTAATTCTCTAACACTATAATCATAGAATTCTTGTAATATAAGTAACTGTTCTGATTTTCTATCATCCGCCGCATTCAGGACTATGCATTCTTTTTTATTAAATTCATAGATTCCTTGGTTTGCTAAGTTAAAGATACAATAGTTTTTTAATAGTGGGTAAATGTTAACTAATGCCGATAAATAATATCCATTTAAAAAATCAAGTTT
The DNA here is from genome assembly GCF_011605445.1 of Cronobacter sp. HA18006. NCBI lineage: Bacteria > Pseudomonadati > Pseudomonadota > Gammaproteobacteria > Enterobacterales > Enterobacteriaceae > Cronobacter > Cronobacter sp. HA18006. The sequence continues at coordinate 110,193 of NZ_JAANQB010000023.1, forward strand.
TTTGTAAGATGCAATCTCTTTTTGGATTTTATTTATCTCTTCCTGAAAAGATTTTTTTACAACGAATGATTGACAAATTTCACTCCATTTTAAAGCATCTCCATCAATTAGCCTTCCTTGCTTAAAAATGTGATAAAGAAATAGACTACCTTTCTCATGAAATTTCCAGAGCATATCGCTGTCATATGAAATAAAATTTACCGGAAGTTGAGGGAGATTAATTGATGCTATATTTTTTTTTGCTTTGTCTTCTGGATAGTTACAGAGCAATATATCTATATCGCTATTTTTATTGTAGTCACCCCTTGCGACAGAGCCAAATAGAACGGCAAATGATTCCTCTTCATAATTGAGCATAATATTTCTCTTTGTATTCTTCTTAGGAAATGCTTAATAAAGAATGGAATACAACATATCAGACGTAGCAATATAATGCTAGCTTGTTTTTGCATAATAAATGCAAGGGAAATTATTACAATGCGTTATTAATGTTAACCTAATTAAAATATTAATCTCTTCTCTTCGGTAACTTTATTCTCACTGTGCAATTGATCGATAAATGTTATTTTATAGAATGAATGACAATAGTTTTTTGCATTAACTGTTTACTCTGTTCATTATTCATATTTATGCAATAATTTCATTGTGTTAAGTGATGAATAGACGGTGAAGGGTGAACAGTTGATTGTTTACCTGACGAGAGCATCAGGTATAAAAAGACTGGTAGCTGCCGGTCTGAGTGGATTATGTCGCTGCGGGCTCGTCGCATTTCGGTAGCCAGTCGCCGTAGTTTTCCTATATCAGCGCCAGATTCGTCTGTATCCCCTGCTTTGTGTGCCGCTTCTCTTAATTCAGACCATACTGTTTCAGCATCATAGGCAGCTCCAGCCCGAACATTTTCAAGCTGAGCTCGTTCCTGTGCCTGTTAGCCTCCATATAGGCCAGATACGCGTGATACAGATATTTACGGTAATTACACGGGACGATGCTGACGTTCCCCATAAACATCCCGTTGGTCTGCAAGAGCATTTCCAGATAGCCACAAAAATTAAACGTCGGGTCAGCATCGCGCTTGATGCTGAGCGCTTCATCGGAGTTCTGTTGCGACTGGAGCAGTGCGCGTGCGGTCATCGGGTCGCTGAACTTCTGCATAAGCTGGCGCACGATAACAGCCAGCCCGCGCGCAATTTTATCCCTGAGCTGTGGATCGCGTACCTCCGAGGCAATCTACTCGGGGAAGTGGATAATTAGACATCAGGAGAAGCTTACATGATCACACTGACGCTACAGAAAGCCTTTGAGGCCTGTCAGACAAATAAATCCGCCTGGCTGCAACGCAGGGAAGAACTGAAGCAGGCCGAACAGGCATACCGTGAACAGCTTGCCGGTAAGGGCCACAGCGGCCGGAGCCTGCAAACGCTGCGCGGGATTATCGACGTGAAAAAGTGGTAAATAAATCAGGTTGCCGGGCGTTATATCCGCTCGCATGAAGAGGTGCAGCGCATCAGTATCCGCATCCGGCTGAATGATTTTATGCAGGCGCACGGCGCGGCGCTGGCCGCCGCTCTTGCCCCGGAACTGATGAATTATTCCGGGCAGCATTCCGCCATTCAGCGCTGCGCCATGCAGCATTCACTCGATTATCTGCGTGAGGCGCTACAGGTCTGGCTCTCCGCCGGAGAAAAAATTAATTATTCCGCACAGGATGAGGACATTTTAACGGCCATCGGATTCAGACCCGACGCGGCTTCGCGCGATGATAACCGTGAAAAATTCACACCCGCACAGAACCTGAATTACACCCATCGCCGTGCAGAACTGGCCGCGCATCAGAACCGTTAACCCTCTCCGAAAATCCCGCCATTTTCCCGCAAAAAGCCATGCATGCATAAGGTGCATGGTTTTGCATGCGTTTTACCGACACCGAATCCCCAGTCTGCGCGAGCACTGGCGGGCCATGAGGCCGTTGATGCACCTGCATTAAAAGCGCCCCGTTAAGCGGGCAGGCGGGGCGGGGAGAGCATTGCGCGAGCACGCAGATTAATTTTTTAATTATCGAAGCACACAACATCGACAGTATATGCTTAAAACAAAAATGTAGGATAAATGGTTTAAGAAAATAAACAGTAGGTTTTAGGGAGGAGTAAAGAAGAGTCTATTCAATTTTAATTAAAAATCAAGAGGCTATGCTAATTATTTGGCGTTCAACTGATTTGGATTGCTATGTTTTTTATAATTAATAATAGGTTGGGTAATTACATGCTAAGATTTGGCTTTGCAAAGTTGTTTTCGTAAAAAAAAAGCCACTGTTAAGCGGCTTTCATGGTCTAACTAGTCATGATCTTTATTATAACTGCTCTCACTCTAAATAATTGTCAACTTTCCTCTGCAACCAATCAATAGTTATCTCAAACAAACCCATGTCGTCATCACTAATATCATTGGCATGAGCGTCACCTCTTGTTGAGTTTATAATGGTCATATATTGAGAGAATTTACTTTTTTCATTGTTGAAAACTTTTTCAAAATCAGACCAGTTTTTTTCAATTAGTTTTCTTAAATCCTCGAAATATAGTTTGGATCTGAATATGTCACTGAATTTTAACAATGAAAGTTTTTTTTGCCTATCGGGTGGAGATATAATGGCTAAAAATATTTCTTTGGCCTTGTCTGGGCCGTGTTTATATTTTAATGTATGACTTATAAGCTGTCTTAAATCAGTTTCAAGTTTATTTCTTCCTTCACAAAGACGATGCCATTTTTCTTCTCTGGTTGTTGGCAGCAGTCGGATGCGACTTTGCGTGTTTATATAGGACGAAATGGTTTTAATTGTGAAGTGAAAATTTTCAGCATCACGTTTAACAAGGCCATAACCAATTAAATGTTCTACTAATTTTTCTGACATGCCGAAAAATTCGGCAAATGTTTTTTGATCTCCTGCTGCCAGATATTCAATGAGCTGGTATTCATCTGGATATCGTTCACGTAAAACAGTTATGATAAGGTCTAGATAATCAATAATACTATTATTTATCTCTTCTCTTTTTCTCTCATATTCATATTTGGTAATAGAAATGCTTTTTAAGCCTTTCTTTTCCTTGAATAAATAGCTGCAAACTTGTCTTATTATAAATGGGTGCCCTCCGAAATCATCTGTTAGATAGGTATAAATTTCATCATCAAATCTCATCCCCATATAATTTCCGATTGTACTCACCATTTCCTTTACCTCATTTGCGTCAAAGAAAGGGAGATATGATGGAGAGATAAATCTATATATAGGATTGTCGTAAGTGTTAACAATTGGAGTTTCAATTAAAATAGGATTGACGCCTGAAATCATAACGGAAAAAAGATCTTGTCTTTTTTGGAATAATGATCGTAAAGCTTGCCAGAAATAGATAAAATCTAAACTCTCTTTCCAATGAATAGTTGGCGATAATGTAAATGTTATATTTTCAATTTCATCTAAAGCAATTAACAAACGCTTGCCTTTAAAATGATTATATATTGATTCAATGTCTCTTTCGAAGCATATGGAGGCATTTTTTTCTGTGTAGTCTTCTTCTTTTGAAAGTTTAAGATGTTTCGGTAGTGAGTATTTTTTTGAAATATCGTTTACGATGAAGAATAAGCATTCATTCCATCTGCGCATGTGAAATGATGTTTCAGAGCAATCCAAATAAACATTTGGCTCGTCCCTTACATCCATCATTCTCAATATTGCATAAATAACAGATGTTTTGCCAATTCGCCTTAATCCAAATAAGGAGCTACACTGGCCTGTTTGATATTTTCCGTATAAAGATTGTATTGCTTCATGACGCCCGAAGAAATATGTGTCTGTTTTGAGAGGGGTTTCATAAGAGAAAAGATCTCGTTCATAAAAACTTTTCTTTAGCCGGTTTATTTGTAATTCACTTGAATCTGAGTTATTAATGAGTTCATTGTAAGTAAATGGTACTATTATTCTTGACTCTTTGTCCTGTAAAATAATACCTTGTACTTTTTCTGAAACTTGCTCGTCTTTACTAACGATAAAAACACATAATTTATCTAATCTATTTTGATAATCACCCATTAATTTATCAACAAAATCAAGGCATCTCGGCATGAAATGTGACGAAGGACTTATTAAAACCAATACCTCACGAGAGAAGTGAAATTGTTCTGAAATTTCCCGGGTAGGTTTTGCAAAGAAAAAATGATACTCACTGCTTTTGAAGTTTGCTGACTTGAAAAAAGTCACAAACCAAATTTGTGAAATAGCTTCAATTATTTTTTTCTCATTCTGGCTTCTAGTTTCAATGTTTAGTGTTGATAAAATACCCGGTTTATCGAAACTTTGAGTGCTGCGTTGCATTATAACCTCTTATATTAATACAAGTAATTAGAGTACCATTCTAACATTTGTCTTCTGCTTTCAAGATACGAGGCATGATTATATACACCTCTTATGATATTTTTATCAGCATGAGCTAGCTGCATTTCTATCCAGTTACTATCAAAACCTTGTTCATGCAATATTGTCGACATCATGTGTCGAAAACCGTGACCTGTAGCACGCCCTTTGTAACCAAGTAACTCAATCACTTGTGAAACACTTTCTTTTGAGATTGGCTTGCTGCGGTTGTTCCTGCCAATAAAGATGTAAGGGTAATGGCCGGTAATAGGTTTGAGCTGTTTGAAAAGGTCAACTACCTGAGTAGATAAAGGAACAATGTGAGGTCTACGCATTTTCATACGTTCCGCTGGTATCTCCCATATACCTTTTTCGAGGTCTACTTCTTCCCACGTAGCAAAGCGCATCTCCTGCGTTCTTACACCAGTCAGCATGACTATCTTCGTAGCATTTTTGGTGATGATGCTACCGGTATACGCTTCAAGATCTCGAATAAAATGAGGCAACTCTTCAGCGGATAAAAATGGATGGTGCTTTTGCTTGGGAACGGCCAGCGCGATAGCTAAATCAGGCGCAGGATTGTAATCAGCACGCCCTGTTATGATGGCATAGCGAAACACCTCTCCACACCTCTGTCGCACCTTTCGGGTTTTCTCTAAAGCCCCACGTTTTTGAATACGTCGCAGCACCTCAAGCAACTCTAGTGGCTTAATCTCACCTATAGGTCGTTTACCAATAAAAGGGAAAACATCCTGCTCAAATGTTTTGATGATTTCCTCACGATAAGCAACCGTCCAACGATCAGCTTTAGTTGAATGCCACTCACGGCTTACTGATTCGAAAGAGTTTTCTGTTGATAGCTTTTGAGCGAGTTTTAATGCTTTTCGTTCCTCTACTGGGTCAATGCCATTAGCAACTTGCTTACGGGCGGCGTCACGCTTCTCACGTGCTTCTGCGAGGCTCAAAAGGTCGTAGCTGCCAAATGATATCAACCGCGCTTTTCCGGCAAAGCGGAAACGGAAGCGCCAGCCCTTTGAGCTGTCTGAATTGATGAGTAATGACAGGCCTTGACCATCGTTCAATGTTTAGGGCTTATCTTGGGGCTTTGCTCGGTTGATTTGTATGTCTGTAAGTGCCATGTATATAAGTCAAAAATGTGTATAAAAAATCTATACACATCACTATACATATTTTTCATGGATTCAGGGAGAAGTTGTCGGACTGTCACGGATGATTAATTTGGTATTTCTATTAAAAATAAAAGATTTTTTAGACGTTCTCGGATGGAGGTGGAACAACTTTTGGCGGAAGATCACAGGAGTCGAACCTGCCCGGGACCGCTGGCGGCCCCAACTGGATTTGAAGTCCAGCCGCCTCACCGGAGACGACGATCTTCCGCGCCTGCATTGCTACATGGAGGCCGGCGCATTATAGGCGCGTTTCAGACGCTTACCAATACCCCCGTCACACTCTTTTTTCGCCCTTCCGATGCCCATTATGCGGTTTTGCTTAAGTGTTTTTCCGTTGTTACGGGCCACAAGAATTATTCATTTGTTGCATCAGCAGGTTATCGCGATCACAGAAAGTAAGAATCATAAATAAATAACCAGAAAACAGAATTTCTGGCGGTTCCGAACGGCGCTAAAAACTTAAGTGAAATTTCGCGTATCGCCGGAGGACCACCGAATGAGTGAGCAAGCGCTTTCCGTGAAGGAGAAGATTGGCTACGGCATGGGAGATGCCGCAAGCCATATTGTTTTTGATAACGTCATGCTTTATATGATGTTTTTTTACACCGATATCTTTGGCATCCCCGCAGGGTTTGTCGGCACGATGTTTTTGCTGGCCCGCGCGCTTGATGCCATCTCCGATCCGGCGATGGGGCTTATCGCTGACCGCACCCGCAGCCGTTGGGGTAAATTCCGCCCGTGGGTGCTATTTGGCGCGCTGCCATTCGGCGTGGTGTGCGTGTTCGCCTACAGCACACCGGAGCTCAGTCTTAGCGGCAAAATGATCTACGCCGCTGTCACTTATACGCTGCTCACGCTGATGTACACGGTCGTGAACATTCCTTACTGCGCGCTGGGTGGCGTGATTACCAGCGATCCGCAGCAGCGTATTTCGCTGCAATCCTGGCGCTTTGTGCTGGCGACGGCGGGCGGCATGCTCTCGACGGTACTGATGATGCCGCTGGTGAATTTTTTCGGCGGCGAAGATAAAGCGTTCGGCTTTCAGGCAGGGATTGCGGTGCTTGCCGCCGTGGCGTTTCTGATGCTCGCGTTTTGCTTCTTCACCACTAAAGAACGCGTCGAGGCGCCGCCGAATACTTCCACCATGCGTGAAGACCTGCGCGATATCCTGCAAAACGATCAGTGGCGCGTCGTGGGCGTGCTGACCATTCTCAATATCCTCGCCGTCTGCGTGCGTGGCGGGGCAATGATGTATTACGTCACCTGGATTATGGGCGATGCCGCGCTCTTCTCCTGGTTCCTCGGCCTTTACTGCGTCGGCAATCTTTTTGGCAGCGCGCTTGCCAAACCGCTGACGGACTGGAAGTGCAAGGTCAGTGTTTTCTGGTGGACCAACGCCGCGTTGGCCGTGCTGAGTGTCGCCATGTTCTTCGTGCCAATGAGCGCCACCGTCGTTATGTTCGTTTTTATCTTCGTTATTGGCGTCCTGCATCAGCTGGTGACACCCATTCAGTGGGTCATGATGTCCGATACGGTCGATTATGGCGAATGGCGCAACGGTAAACGTCTCACCGGGATTAGCTTCGCAGGCACGCTGTTTGTGCTGAAGCTCGGCCTGGCGCTGGGCGGCGCGCTGATTGGCTGGATGCTGGCAGGTGGCGGCTATGACGCCGCCGCGAAAACCCAGAACAGCGCCACGCTCACCATCATCGTTTCGCTCTTCACGCTCGCGCCGGGCATCTGCTACGTGCTGAGCGCCATCATCGCGAAGCGTTACTACACGCTGAAAACACCGTTTTTGAAAAACATTCTGGCAGAGCTGGCAAAGAGCGCGCGCCATAACCAGCGGGAATTTGAAACATTGCCGGTCAGTAAGACATTCCAGAAATCGAAGGGGTAAGCCATGAAAATCAGTGACGGAAACTGGCTGATTCAGCCGGGTTTAAGCCTGCTGCATCCCGTTCAGGTATTCGATGTTGAGCAGCGCGACGGCGAAATGGTGGTTTATGCCGCGCCGCGCGACGTGCGCGAACGCGCCGGACAGCTCGATACCCCGCTTTTTACCCTGCGCTTTTTCTCGCCGCAGGAGGGAGTCATCGGCGTGCGTATCGAACATTTTCAGGGCGTGCCGGACCACGGCCCGCGTTATCCGCTCAATGCGCAAGCGCAGGTGCCTGTTGAGCTATGTGACACGGACTGCTACGCCGAGCTGCAAAGCGGCGCGCTCAGCGTGCGGGTGACCAAAGGCGAAAACTGGGCGCTTGATTTTCTGCGTGACGGCGAGCGCATTACCGGCAGCCAGGTGAAGAACAACGGCTATGTGCAGGATAGGAACACCGGCGGCAGCTACATGTTCGAGCGGCTGGATCTCGGCGTCGGCGAAACGGTTTATGGGCTCGGCGAGCGGTTTACCGCCCTGGTGAAAAACGGCCAGACGGTGGAAACCTGGAACCGCGACGGCGGCACCAGCACAGAGCAGGCCTATAAAAATATTCCCTTTTACCTGACCAACCGCGGTTATGGCGTGCTGGTGAACCACCCGGAGTGCGTCTCTTTTGAAGTCGCCTCGGAGAAAGTCTCGAAAGTGCAGTTCAGCGTGGCGGGTGAATATCTGGAATATTTCGTTATCGACGGGCCGACGCCAAAAGCGGTGCTGGACCGTTATACCCGCTTTACGGGGCGTCCGGCGCTGCCGCCCGCCTGGTCGTTCGGGCTGTGGCTGACCACCTCGTTTACCACTAATTATGACGAAGAGACCGTGAACCGGTTTATCGACGGCATGGCGGAGCGCGAACTGCCGCTGCATGTCTTTCACTTCGACTGCTTCTGGATGAAAGCCTTCCAGTGGTGCGATTTCGAGTGGGACCCGGCGACATTCCCGGACCCTGAAGGCATGCTTAAACGCCTGAAGGCGCGCGACCTGAAAATCTGCGTCTGGATAAATCCTTACATTGGCCAGAAATCACCGCTGTTTCGCAAAGGCATGGAGAAGGGCTACCTGCTGAAGCGGCCTGATGGTGCCGTTTGGCAGTGGGACAAATGGCAGCCAGGGCAGGGGATTGTTGATTTCACCAACCCGGCAGCGTGTGACTGGTACGCAGGCCACCTGAAACGGCTGGTCGGGATGGGCGTTGACTGCTTCAAAACCGATTTCGGCGAGCGCATACCCACCGATGTGGTGTGGCATAGCGGCGCTGATCCGCAAAAAATGCACAATCACTATGCCTTCATTTATAACGAGCTGGTCTGGAATGTGCTGAAAGACACCGTGGGCGAGCAAGACGCGGTGCTGTTTGCCCGCTCGGCGTCCGTCGGCGCGCAGCAGTTCCCGGTGCACTGGGGCGGCGACTGTTACGCCAACTATGAATCAATGGCGGAAAGCCTGCGCGGCGGCCTCTCCATTGGCCTTTCCGGCTTCGGCTTCTGGAGTCATGACATCGGCGGATTCGAAAACACCGCGCCCGCGCATGTCTATAAACGCTGGTGCGCGTTTGGGCTGCTCTCCAGCCATAGCCGCCTGCATGGCAGCAAATCGTACCGCGTGCCGTGGGCGTATGACGACGAAGCCTGCGATGTGGTGCGCCACTTTACACAACTGAAGTGCCGGCTGATGCCTTATCTGTATCGCCAGTCGGTGTCAGCGCACGAGTGCGGCACGCCAGTCATGCGTGCCATGATGCTGGAGTTTCCGGACGACCCTGCCTGCGATTATCTTGACCGCCAGTATATGCTCGGCGATAGCGTGCTGGTCGCGCCGGTTTTCAGCGAGGCGGGCGACGTGGCGTTTTATCTGCCGCCAGGGCGCTGGACGCATCTGTGGCATAACGATGAGCTGGACGGCGGCGGCTGGCATAAACAGCGTCACGATTTCCTGAGCCTGCCGGTGTATGTGCGCGACAATACGCTGCTGGCACTGGGTAATAACGAACAGAAGCCCGATTACCCGTGGCATGAGGGCACGGCGTTCCAGTTGTTTAACCTGGCGGACGGTGCTGCAGCGCGCTGCGAAGTGCCTGCCGCGAATGGCGAGACGGTGTTTACGCTGTGCGCGAAGCGCGAGGGCAAGCGGATTACGGTCGAAGGGCGCGGTCATGCGACCGGCTGGACACTCTGCCTGCGTAATATTCAGCAGGTTACGAGCGTTAATGGCGGTAACAGCGTGGGCAGCGAATGGGGTATTGTGGTGACGCCGGAGCGTGAGGCGCGAGCGTTTATCATCACGCTCTGAGAAACAAAAACGCCGCCCGCAGGCGGCGTTTTCTCTAAGGCTGCGTTACTGGCCCGCTTCCTGCCAGGCGCGCTCAATCTCTTCCGCCAGGATTTTCACGCCCGCCTCGATTTTCTCCGGCTCCGGCACATAATTCATGCGCATGCACTGGTGGGTGTGCGGCCACGGCTTATCCAGCCCCGGGAAGAAGAAATCGCCCGGCACCATCAGCACGCCGCGTTTTTTCAGGCGCTGATAGAGCAGCTCGGTGGTAATCGGCAAATCTTTAAACCAGAGCCACAGGAAAATCGCGCCTTCAGGCTTGTGAATGAGGCAGCGCTCCGGCGACAGATAACGGCGAATGATGGCGATCGTCTCCTGCACGCGCTGCTGGTAGAAAGGCTTGATTACTTCCTGAGACAGACGCAGCAGATCGTTGCGCTTAATCATCTCGCAGGCCATCGCAGGCCCGATGCCGCCCGGTGCCAGGCTGATTATCCCGTTCATGTTGCTGATGGCTGAGATGACTTTTTCATTGCCAATGATAATGCCGCAGCGGCTGCCCGGCAGGCCGAGCTTGGAGAGGCTCATGCACAGAATGATATTCGGGTTCCAGAGCGGGCGCGCCTCGCTAAAGATAATGCCCGGGAAGGGCAGGCCGTAAGCGTTATCGATCACCAGCGGAATGTTGTGCTGGTTGGCGAGCGCGTCGAGCTTAATCAGCTCGTCGTCGGTGATCACGTTGCCGGTCGGGTTGGTTGGGCGCGATACGCAGATTATGCCGGTTTCCGGGCCGATATGTAGGTGCTCGAAATCGACGTGATATTTAAACTGTCCTTCCGGCAGCAGTTCGATATTGGGACGCGCGGAGACGAACAAGTCTTCCTCAAGCCCGGAATCCGCATAGCCGATGTATTCAGGCGCCAGCGGGAACAGCACTTTTTTCGACGTGCCATCCGCCTGGCGGCCGGCAAACAGATTAAACAAGTAGAAAAATGCGCTCTGACTGCCATTTGTCAGCGCAATATTCTGTGGTTCGACATCCCAGCCAAACTCTTTTCGCAACATGCCCGCCAGGGCTACCAGGAGCTCACTTTTTCCGCGCGGGCCATCATAATTGCAAAGCGCATCAGTCACTTTGCCGCTTTCAAGCATCGATGCCAGCAGTTCCTGGAAATAGTGGTTCATCGCCGGGATTTGCGCCGGGTTTCCGCCGCCCAGCATAATAGCGCCGGGGGTGCGTAATCCGTCGTTGAGATCTTCCATGAGGCGCGTAATGCCTGCATGGCGGGTAAATTTGTCGCCGAAAAGTGAAAACGTCATAGCGGTCTGTCTGTCGCATTCTTTTAAAAAGAGGCTAACCATAGCGCTACAGGATGGCGGGTGCAAATCGGCGGGCGGGTGCTTTTCTGATGCAAAATGTTTCGATGCTGACAGCACGCAGCATTATATGCTGGATAACGAGGCGGCACGCCCGAAGACACGCCGCCTGGTGATTACTGCTGGCCAGCCCAGACGACCATAACGGTATCGTCACCCTGCTGGCGGATAAACCCATAGCCCTGTTTCAGTGACAGCGTCGTCTGCTTGCCGCCGCCGATGGCCGGGTGACGCGCGCGAAACTGCCCGAGCTTTTGCCAGTGCGCGAGCGTCGCCGCGCTTTTGCCGTTGAGATCCTGCCAGTTCATATCGGATCGTGTGCCCTGGAGTGGATCGGAACCGGTTGGCCCGAAAGGCCGCTCACTTTCGTCGCCGTAAAAAATTTGTACCGCGCCGGGTGTGAGCAAAAGTAATTCTGCCGCCCGCGGCCCGCCTTCGCGAAACAGCCGGGTATCGTGCGAGGACAGGTAGCTCAGCGCATTGAACCCCTGGAGTTTTTCCGCCATCTGCTGCCAGACCATATCGATATTCGCGAAGCAGTCGGCGGCTTTCGCGGCCTGCTCCTGATAATCGAAGTTAATCATCGCATCGAAGCCGTGGCGGTAGTAATCGCTCTGCATCACGCCGTGACCCCAGGCCTCGCCGGTCATCCAGAACGGCGCGTCATCAAGCTTTTTATCCGGGTTTTTGGCTTTCCATTCGACGAGCGCCGCGCTGGCCTCGTTTTTCAGCTGTTGCCAGGCGGCCAGTTCAACATGTTTTGCCGTATCCACGCGGAAACCGTCAATACCGTAATCGCGCACCCACTGGCTGAGCCAGCGTGTCAGGTAATCGCGTGGGGTGGCACCGTCGATAAGCTGTGCCGCGGTATCCGGCTTGTGCTGGTAAAAGTTTGGCAGGCCGGAGGGCTGTGTCGATTCTGTTTTCAGGTCCGGTAAAAAGGTGAGCGAGAGCGTGAGATCGTCAAAACCGGGGCTGTCGTAGTCGCCGATATCCGTGCGGATCCACGTTTTACCCCACCATTTTTCCCAGGCCGCTTTGTCGCTGAAATTAATATAGTCATTGAAGCTGTGCCAGTTCTGGCCTGCGCCAGGGCGCCAGTCGGTCCAGTTTTCACCAAGCGTCTTTTTCAGCTCGTCACCTTTGAGGTAGAGCGCGCCAAACTGGAATTGCTGCATATCGGCGAGCGTGGCGTAGCCCGTGTGGTTCATCACCACGTCGAATAAAACACGAATGCCGCGTCGGTGCGCTTCATCGACCAGATGGCGTAAGTCGTCCGGCGTACCCATGTTGGCATCCAGCTTCGTCCAGTCCTGCGGGTAGTACCCGTGGTAAGCATAATGGGGAAAATCGCCTTTGGTGCCGCCGCCAACCCAGCCGTGGATCTGCTCCAGCGGCGAGCTTATCCATAGCGCGTTGACGCCGAGCGTTTGCAGATAATCCAGCTTGCTGGTCAGCCCTTTGAGATCGCCGCCGTGAAACGTGCCGATCTCCTGCATGCCATCTTTATGGCGGCCATAGCTGTTGTCATTGGTCGGGTCGCTGTTCACAAAGCGATCGGTCAGGACGAAATAGACGGTGGCGTTATGCCAGTTGAACGCGGCCTGCGAAGGGGATTCTGCGCGCTCCAGCAGCAGAAGCCCGTTGCTGCCGGGCGCGGGTGTCAGCGTGATTTGCCCCTGCGTGACCGTGGCGGTATTGCCACTGTAGAAGTCCCGCACCACGCTGCCTTCCGGGAACGTTTCTTTTACGGAGACCGTGAGCGGTTTGCCGTCCCATTTCGGGCACTGGCGTGTCACTTCCGCGACCGCCTTTTGCGCTTCCTGCTCGACGCTTAACATCAGGGTCGGCGTGCCGGATCGCGTGTCTATCTGCACCTTGTAATTGCCGTCGCGAAAGCGTCGCCATTCGGGGGCCGGGTCAACGCACGGCGTCAGTGAGAGCATCTGATTCAGTTTGACAGGCCCGGCAGGTTGCCAGCAGGCATTGCCCATCATCAGGCGCAGCGGCTGCGCGCCTTTCGCCAGCGGCCCCTGGCTTATAAACACGCCGGGGGTTTTTTCCTGAAACGCAGGCAGGTCTGGAGCGGACCACTGTGCGAGCGCGATGCCCGGCAGCAGCAGTAGTGCGAGAGGGGAGAGGTTCATTATATGCATCCTGTGCGATTTTTGTTCAGTGTCGCATGGCGATATAAGGAATTCCTCATCCTTAAGCGGCAGTGAAAGGGGAGGAAACGGGAGGCTGAGCCGCGTCGTTTCAACGCCAGCATTAAATGCTAAAAATGGCATTTTTTAATGTTTATTTTCAGCTAGTTAAACTGCCTGCAAGCGCCGCGAATTCAGAATCGACTTATTTCTTTAGATGATCCAAAACGGTATTTTTGATAGGATTTAAGATTACTTTCTTAAATCCAATTAAATAATAAGGTGTTGGAATGCTTAAATCCGACCAGGAGACCTGATGATATCGACTTCAATTCGACGATTAGGGGCGGCGTTGTGTATGTTAGCCACCCTGGCATTTTCGGGTGAAGTGCTGGCAACGCAGCACACAACGAAAAAGAGCCACACAGTACACGTTACAAAGACAAGCGGTAAAAAACTGGCAAGCAGTAAAAAAGAGTATTCTCGCAATAGTGTAATAAGTGGTTCACTGCCTGATTTGCGAAAATACCCTTCCGGAACACCACGGAAAAAAGCGTTTCTCCGGACCGTCATGCCTTACATTACCAGCCAGAATGCGGCTATTTCCGCTGAGCGTAACTGGCTTATCTCAAAGCAGTATGACGCCCAGTGGTCGCCTGCTGAACGCGCGCGCCTGAAAGATATCGCGAAGCGCTATAAGGTAAAATGGAATGGCAACACGCGCCGCGTACCGTGGAATACGCTGTTTGAACGTGTCGATATTATTCCTGCCAGCATGGTCGCGACCATGGCGGCGGCGGAAAGCGGCTGGGGAACCTCAAAACTTGCCCGTAATAACAACAACTTGTTTGGCATGAAATGCGCCAGCAAGCGTTGTAATAACGAACCAGGCAAAGTGAAAGGGTATTCTCACTTTAACTCTGTTAAAGAATCCGTTAATGCGTATGCGGTGAATCTGAATACGCACCCGGCTTATGCCTCTTTCCGTAAATCGCGTCTGCAACTGCGTAAAGCGGATCAGGAAGTGACGGCCAGTAATATGATCCATAAGCTGAAAGGCTATTCCACCAAAGGGAAAAGCTATAACAATTATCTGTTTGCCATGTATCAGGATAATCAGCACCTGCTGGCAACCAATTAATTAACGGCTCTGATGAATCAGGCACAAAAAACGTCTTCTTCGGAAGACGTTTTTTATTGCTTTGCGCAGCGTTGTATCCAGACACTATTAACGAATGTTAGCATAAGCACCGCTTAACATTTTTACGTTAAACTGCAGCGCACGCTATATCATCACCTCGCTGAATCTGTCGCGATACTCCTTCGGCGTGGTGTCATACTCTTTCCTGAATACCGAATAGAAATATTGCAGCGACGGATAGCCGCACATCTGAGAAATTTCGTTAATGCTCAACGAGGTAGAAATCAAAAGGCTGCGCGCTTTTTCCAGCTTCTCCGCATGGATCACGGCATGAATAGTTTCGCCGACTTCTTCTTTAAAGCGCTTCTCCAGGTTAGAACGGGAAATCCCGACCGCATCCAGCACCTGTTCGACTTTGATCCCTTTACAGGCGTGATTGCGAATGTAGTGCATCGCCTGAATGACGGCGGGATCGTGCAGCGAGCGGTAATCGGTAGAACGCCGCTCCACTACACGGGCAGGCGGCACCAGCACACGCTGGAGCGGCAGGTTTTCATTATCCAGCAGACGATGCAGCAGTTTCGCGGCCTGATACCCCATCTGGCGCGTGCCTTGCGCCACAGAAGAGAGCGCCACCCGGGAGAGATAGCGGGTCAGCTCTTCGTTATCAATACCGATAACGCACAGTTTCTCCGGTACCGGAATATGTAAATGCTCGCATACCTGAAGCAGATGGCGGGCACGGGCATCCGTCACGGCGATAATGCCGGTCTGCGGCGGCAACGTCTGGAGCCAGTCAGAAAGCCGGTTCTGGGCGTGTTGCCAGTTCTCCGGCGCGGTCTCCAGCCCCTGATAGATCACGCCGCGGTATTTTTCACGCGCGACCAGTTCGCTAAAGGCATGCTCGCGCTCGGCGGCCCAGCGCTTGCCGCTGGATGAGGGAAGCCCATAGAAGGCGAAACGGTGCACGCCTTTCTCTTTGAGATGTAAAAACGCGCTTTCGACCAGCGCATAGTTGTCTGTCGCGATGTAGTGCACTGGCGGGTAGTGCTCGGGCCGGTGATAAGAGCCGCCGACGCCGACAATCGGCACTTGCACATCTTTTAGCAACTGCTCAATTTCCGGGTCGTCAAAATCGGCAATCACCCCATCGCCCAGCCACTCTTTGATATTTTCAATCCGGGTGCGGAAATCCTCTTCCATGAAGATGTCCCACTCTGATTGTGAAGCCTGCAGGTACTCACCAACGCCTTCAACCACCTGACGGTCATAAGCTTTGTTGGCATTGAACAGCAGCGTAATGCGATGACGCTTTTCAAACATAGTGTCAGTATCCGGCCTTGAACCTGTTGTTTGAATAACACATATCCCGCGAGGCAGGATAACCGCGCACCTGCAATGTGATCCATTGCAGGTTATGTTTATGCGCGTCGGCGCGTCGCGGAATCCATCCAGACTGCCAGCAGCAAAATGGCCCCTTTGACGATGTATTGCCAGAAGGTGGGCACGTCCATCATGCTCATGCCGTTATCAAGTGACGCCATAATAAATGCGCCCATCACCGCGCCCGCGACGCTCCCGACGCCGCCCGCAAGGCTGGTGCCACCGATAACGCAGGCGGCGATGGCGTCGAGTTCGGCGATATTCCCGGCCGAAGGTGACCCGGCCCCGAGGCGCGAGCTTAAAATCAGGCCGGCAATCGCGACCATCACACCGTTTATCGCAAACACCGCAAGTTTAGTACGCTCCACGTTAATACCGGAAAGCCGTGCGGCGTCGATGTTGCCGCCGATGGCGTATATGCGGCGACCAAACGCCGTATGGAGCGCCATAAACATGCCTGCCAGCAGAAGGAACGTGAGGATGAGTACTGGTGTGGGCACGCCGCGATAATCATTCAGCAGCCAGATGGCACCCAGCACAATCACCGCCGTCAGCGCCTGCTTGCTGACAACGGCACTGGAAGGCGTTGAGGTCAGCCCGAGCGCCTGGCGGCGCATCCGACCGCGCCACTGCCAGAAAATAAACAGCGCCAGCCCGAGCGCGCCGATGGCAAAGCCGACGCCGCCCGGCAGATAGCTCTGGCCAATCTGCGACATCGCTGGGCTTGTCGGCGACACCGTCGTGCCGTTGGTGATGCCTATCAGCACGCCGCGAAACGCGAGCATTCCCGCCAGGGTGACAATAAACGACGGGACTTTGCGGTAAGCGACCCACCAGCCGTTCCATGCGCCCAGCAGCAGGCCCAGCAGTAACGTGACGACAATCGTCAGCGGCAGCGGCCAGCCCAGCCAGACATCAAAAATCGCCGCTGCTCCGCCCAGCAGACCCATCATTGAACCGACAGAAAGATCGATTTCTGCGGAAATAATAACGAAGACCATCCCGACCGCCAGAATGCCGGTAATCGCGGTCTGGCGCAGCAGGTTTGAGATATTACGGGCGCTCAGGTACGCGCCATCGGTCATGAAAGTGAAGAACAGCATAATGACCACGATGGCCGCGATCATCACAAAGACCTGAACGTTGATTTTATTCAGTGCGCCGAACGAGACCGGCGAAGTGGCTGACGGCGCGGCCAGCTTAATTTCAGACGGATTGCTTTTCGACATGGCGATCGCTCCTCAGGGCGGCTTCCATCACCTGTTCTTGTGTGAGATGGCGGTTAACGAGATTGGCTTTTAGTCGGCCTTCATGCATCACCAGTACCCGGTCGCTCAGACCGAGCACTTCCGGCAGTTCCGATGAGATAACAATGACGGCGATACCCTGCTGCACCAGCTGGTGAATGAGTTTGTAGATTTCATATTTGGCACCGATATCAATGCCGCGCGTCGGTTCATCGAGGATAAGAATGCGTGGATTAAGCAGCAGGCAGCGCGCGAGAATCGCTTTTTGCTGATTGCCGCCGCTCAGGCGGCCTATCGCCAGCATCGGCGACGCGGTTTTCACTTTCAGGCGCTGTAGCGAATCCAGAATGCACTGCTGTTCCGCCGCTGCATCCAGCGCACTGAGCGGCCCGCTGAACTCATCCAGGGCGGCGAGCGTAATGTTCTGCCCAACCGCCATCACCGGCACAATGCCATCTTTTTTGCGATCCTCCGGCACCATCGCGATCCCGTGGGCGATGGCCTGTTGGCAGTTGCGAAGCGACACCGGCTTGCCGTCGATAAAAATGTCGCCCTGCCAGCGCCCAGGCCAGACGCCGAACAGGCACTGCATCGCCTCGGTACGCCCGGCACCGACCAGCCCCGCAATGCCAAGAATTTCACCACGACGCAGCGAAAATGAGAGATCGCTGACGCGCTTGATATGGCGGTTCACCGGGTGCCAGGCCGTCAGGTTTTCCACTCGCAGGATTTCATCACCAGGCGTATGAGGCTCGCTCGGGTAGAGGGCTGTCAGTTCGCGGCCTACCATCATGGCGATGATCTCCTCTTCACTCATTTGCGCGGCCGGGCGTGAGCCGACCGGTTTGCCATCCCTGATGACGCAAATGGTGTCGGATATCGCTTTTACTTCGTTTAGTTTGTGGGAGATGTAAATGCAGGCGATATCGTGCTGCTGAAGATCGCGAATGATATCCAGCAACAGCGCAGTCTCCTGCTCGGTGAGTGATGCCGTAGGCTCATCCAGCACCAGCAGACGCACCTGTTTATTCAGTGCTTTCGCGATCTCCACCAGTTGCTGCTGGCCAAGGCCGAGATCGCCCGTTCGGGTATGCGGAGAAACAAACAGGCTCACCTGCGCCAGCAGTTTTTCGCAGCGCACCGTCATGGCGTCGTAATCCAGCACGCCGTGGCGCGTGATTTCCGCACCAAGGAAGATGTTCTCCAGCACCGTCAGATTTTTTACCAGCGCCAGTTCCTGGTGAATAATCGCTATCCCTTTGCGCTCGGTATCACGAATATGGGCTGGCTTGAGCGGCTCACCGGCAAATGTGATTTCGCCTTCATAGCTGCCCCAGGGGTAGATCCCGCACAGCACTTTCATCAGCGTTGATTTGCCGGAGCCGTTTTCACCGCACAGCGACATCACCTCGCCTGGTGCCAGCGCGAGCGACACGTTATCGACCGCTTTAACGGCGCCGAAGGCTTTGGTGATATTTTTCATTTCGAGTAAATAAGGCATAACAAGTCCGCCTGCACTGGTCGGAGGGCGTCACTGGCGTTTACGGCGCACCGCAAACGCCGTGGGATTACAGTTCGCTCTTCTTATGGAAGCCGTCTTTAATGACGGTGGATTCAATATTGGATTTATCCACCTTGATGGGGGTTAACAGGCGCGCAGGCACTTCTTTCAGCCCATTATTGAGGGTGGCGTCAGATTTCGGTTGTTTATCGTTGCCAAGCTCCACCGCGACTTCGGCGGCCGTATTAGCAAGCTGCGTAATCGGTTTATAAACCGTCATGGTCTGTGTGCCAGCGATGATGCGCTTGATTCCGGCAAGGTCGGCATCCTGACCAGAAATAGCCACTTTTCCGGCAAGCCCTTGCGCGCTCAGCGCCTGAATAGCACCACCTGCGGTCGCGTCGTTAGAAGCGACGACAGCATCGATTTTGTTATTGTTCGCGGTCAGCGCGTTTTCCATAATTTTCAGCGCATTTTCCGGTAGCCAGCCATCTACCCACTGATCGCCGACGACTTTTATTTTCCCGCTATCAATAAATGGCTTAAGAACTTTCATCTGGCCATCACGGAACAGGCGAGCATTATTATCAACCGGCGAGCCGCCCATCAGGAAATAATTCCCTTGCGGCACCTTATAGACCAGGCTTTGCGCCTGGAGTTCGCCTACTTTCTCATTATCGAAAGAAATATAGAAATCGATATCGGCATTATTGATCATACGATCATACGCCAGCACTTTAATTCCTTCTCGCTTTGCCTCGGCAACAACGTTACTTAATACCTGCCCGTTGTAGGGAATAATGACCAGCACATCAACGCCGCGGTTGATCATGTTTTCAATCTGCGACATTTGGGTTTCTTCATTACCGTTCGCCGACTGCACAAACACTTTGGCACCCAGTGACTCTGCTTTGCTGACGAAAATGTCGCGATCTTTCTGCCAGCGCTCAAGGCGTAGGTCGTCGATCGCCATGCCAATTTTGACGTCTTTTGCGATGCCGCTGAAGCTGGTCAACACCAGCGACGCGCACAGGGTAAGAATAAGCTGCTTTATTTTCATGATTTTTATACCTGTTCCAGTGTTACGAATGGGCTTAATTCATCGGGGACGAAACGGACATTCATACTTACGGACGCAGGAATTTTTAGCGCGGAAAGGCTGGCGATCAATTACAGATTTTAATCTTCGGGTTACGTTTTTTTGTTTATTTCTGATTTTATGACGCCGATCGGATTTCTAATGTTAAATCCAAAGCTTTCACAAATAAAATGGAATTTATCGCGCAATGCAATATTGAAAGGAACTAACTTGGTTTTTGCGAGCCAGCGCACATTTGTGCATTCTCTTAATCGCAGTGTGAAATAACGTAATTGAGCAAAGGGAAAGTAAATTCCAGGATTAATTTATTCTCGCTGGAACAGCCCTGATTACGGAGTTAATTATGCCGACTTATTTCGACCAACTTGAACGTGTGCGTTATGAAGGCCCGAAAACCACGAATCCCCTGGCATTCCGCCATTACAATCCTGACGAGTTGGTTGCCGGCAAGCGTATGGAAGACCATCTGCGTTTCGCTGCCTGCTACTGGCACACGTTCTGCTGGAACGGCTCGGATATGTTTGGTGTTGGCGCGTTTGAACGCCCGTGGCAGCAAGCAGGCGATGCGCTGAGCCTCGCGAAACGCAAAGCCGACGTGGCCTTTGAGTTTTTCCACAAGCTCAACGTGCCTTACTACTGCTTCCATGACGTTGACGTATCGCCGGAAGGCGCGTCGCTGAAGGAGTACCTGAACAACTTCGCCCAGATGGTAGAAGTGCTGGCGCAGAAGCAACAAGAGAGCGGCGTGAAGCTGCTGTGGGGCACCGCCAACTGCTTTACCCACCCGCGCTACGGCGCAGGCGCCGCCACCAACCCTGATCCGGAAGTCTTCTCCTGGGCGGCCGCGCAGGTGGTCACCGCCATGAACGCGACCCATCAGCTGGGCGGTGAAAACTATGTGCTGTGGGGCGGACGTGAAGGCTACGAAACGCTGCTCAACACCGATCTGCGCCAGGAGCGTGAACAGCTTGGTCGCTTTATGCAGATGGTGGTTGAGCATAAACATAAAACCGGTTTTCGCGGTACGCTGCTTATCGAGCCAAAACCGCAGGAACCGACCAAACATCAGTACGACTACGACGCGGCAACCGTGTATGGCTTCCTGAAACAGTTCGGCCTTGAGAAAGAGATTAAGCTTAACATCGAGGCCAACCACGCCACGCTTGCGGGCCACTCTTTCCACCATGAGATTGCCAGCGCCATTGCGCTCGGTCTGTTCGGTTCGGTAGATGCGAACCGCGGTGACCCGCAGCTCGGCTGGGATACCGACCAGTTCCCGAACAGTGTCGAAGAGAACGCCCTGGTGATGTATGAAATCCTCAAAGCGGGCGGCTTCACGACCGGTGGGCTGAATTTTGACGCCAAAGTGCGCCGTCAGAGCACCGATAAATATGACCTGTTCTATGGTCATATCGGCGCGATGGATACGATGGCGCTGTCGCTGAAAGTCGCGGCGAAAATGCTCGAAGAGGGCGAACTGGATAAACGCGTCGCCCGCCGTTATGCCGGCTGGAACGGTGAGCTTGGTCAGCAGATCCTGAAAGGGCAGATGACACTGGCTGAACTGGCGCAATACGCTGAGCAGCATAATCTGGCACCGCAGCATCAGAGCGGACATCAGGAACAGCTGGAAAACCTGGTGAATTATTATCTGTTTGATAAGTAAAACGCGTTGCGCCGCCTTCGGGCGGCGTCCTGCACAGGAGCGGCTATGTATATCGGGATCGACCTTGGGACATCAGGGGTAAAAGTTATTCTGCTGGATGAGCAGGGAGCGCTTGTCGCCTCGCACAGCGAAGCGTTGCAGGTCTTCCGCCCGCAGCCGTTGTGGTCGGAGCAAGATCCCGAAAGCTGGTGGCAGGCAACTGATCGCGCTATGCAGGCGCTGGGTGCGCAGCACAGCCTACGAGACGTGAAAGCGATTGGCTTGAGCGGACAGATGCATGGCGCGACCTTGCTCGATACACATCAGCGAATTTTGCGCCCGGCCATCCTCTGGAATGACGGGCGAAGCGCGCAGGAGTGCGCCATCCTTGAAGAAAACGTACCCGATTCGCGTGAAATTACTGGCAATCTCATGATGCCCGGCTTCACCGCGCCAAAACTGCTGTGGGTGGCGCGTCACGAGCCGGACATTTTCAGGCAAACCGACAAGGTGCTGCTGCCAAAGGATTACCTGCGTCTGCGCATGACCGGTGTTTTCGCGAGCGACATGTCCGATGCGGCAGGCACGATGTGGTTGAACGTGGCGCAGCGCGACTGGAGCGATGCCATGCTGGCGGCGTGCCACCTTCAACGCGAGCATATGCCTGCGCTGTTTGAAGGCAGTGAAATCACAGGCGAGCTGAAAGATGACGTTGCCAGGGCGTGGGGCATGAAAGCAGTGCCGGTGGTGGCAGGCGGTGGCGATAACGCCGCGGGTGCGGTGGGCGTTGGTCTTGCTGAACCAGGCCAGGCGATGCTGTCGCTCGGTACATCCGGCGTTTACTTTGCCGTCAGCGACGGCTTTCGGGCAAACCCTGAAAGCGCGGTGCATAGTTTCTGCCATGCCTTACCGGCGCGCTGGCATTTGATGTCAGTGATGCTGAGCGCTGCGTCGTGCCTCGACTGGGCGGCAAGGCTTACCGGCGCGGGAAGCGTACCAGCGCTGCTTACCGCGGCGCAAAGCGCGCGCGACGACGTGGGTGCTGTCTGGTTCCTGCCGTATCTTTCCGGTGAGCGCACACCTCATAACAATCCGCTGGCGAAAGGCGTGTTTTTCGGGCTGACGCACGAGCATGGGCCTGCCGAACTGGCGCGCGCGGTGCTGGAAGGCGTGGGTTATGCGCTGGCAGACGGCATGGATGTCGTGCATGCGTGTGGGGTGACGCCACAAAGCGTTACGCTGATTGGTGGCGGCGCGCGCAGCGCGTACTGGCGGCAAATGCTGGCGGATATCAGCGGTGTGCCGCTGGATTACCGCACCGGCGGCGATGTCGGCCCGGCGCTTGGCGCGGCAAGGCTTGCGCAGATTGCGCTTTCGCCAGAGCGTCCCCTTAATGACTTACTGCCGCCGCTTGCGCTGGAACAGCAGCATCAGCCGGATGCGGCGCGCCATCAGCGTTATGCCGGGCAGCGCGACACCTTCCGTAAGCTCTACCGGCAGTTACTGCCGTTGATGTCATAACCAAAAAACGGGTGTTATGAAAGCCGTCCTGAAACACCCGATTTTTGTCCTTTTCTGGTCTGCCCGGTATCAGTGATGCCTGTGAGAATAGGGTTCATCCCCACTCAAACAGGTGTCCTGAAATGACGCGTACTGCACTTATCAATATCGATACTCAGCAATCCTTTTTTCACCGCAGCTACTGGCGTGAAGACGATTTTCCGGCGTTTTGCGAGGCTATCAACACGCTTATTGCAGGCTGCGAAGCGCGCAATATTCCGATTATTGATATCTTTCATGTCGATGGCGACGACGTGTTTACGCTTGAATCGGGCTTTGTAACGCCAATGCCTTTCCTGCGTCATAAGGCCGCCGTGACATTCCATAAGCATGTTCATAACGCGTTTACCGACACCGGGCTGGATTTATGGCTGCGCCAAAGAGATATTAACCACCTGATTATCTGCGGTATCCGTACCGAGCAGTGCTGCGAAACCACAACGCGGGTCGCCTCTGATCTGGGTTACCGGGTGACATTTGTCAGCGAAGCGACGCTGACGTTTCCGATGACCTGGAAAGGCGTGACGCTGGACGTGGACGCATTGCGCCACCGTACCGAAACGGTGCTGGCAGGGCGTTTTGCGACGATCAGCAGCGTGGCGCAATGTCTGGAGTCTTTGGGATGACCATTCCTGTCTGGTTTGTGGTGTTGCCTGGCGTCATGGCGCTCGATTTAACAGGCCCGGCGGAGACGCTCGCGCTTGCGGGTGACGCCTTCAGCCTCAATTACATCGGGCCTGAAGAGCGAGTCGTGATGTCGACCGGCTTACAGGTGGCGGGTCTCGCGCCGCTGCCGGAAACACTGCCGCCAGGCAGTCTGCTCGTCCTGCCGGGTGTCGCGGATTCCAGCCGCTGGTTTTCTACGCCGCAGGCTCTGGCCGCCCGCAACTGGCTGATGCGGCTTCAGCCGCTGATCCACAGCCAGCAGCTTACGCTTATCTGCGTCTGCTCGGGCTCGCTGCTGGCGGCGAAAGCCGGTCTGCTGCATGGCGTTGAATGCACCACGCACCATGACGTACTGGCGCGCCTGAAAGCGGCAGCTCCCGGCGCGCAGGTGCGCGATAACCGTATTTTTGTGGAAGATCGCGGCATCTGGACCAGTGCCGGCATTACGTCCGGCATCGATTTAAGCTTGCACCTGATCCATCGCCTGTGCGGGCCGCGCGCGGCGCTTGAAGTGGCGCGTGAAATGGTGGTCTGGTTTCGCCGCTCCGGCGACGATCCGCAGCTCTCGCCGTGGCTGCGTTACCGGAATCATTTACACCCCGCCGTGCATCGCGCGCAGGATTTGCTGGCAGCAAATCCGCAGGCGGCATGGAGCCTGACGGAGATTGCCGGGCGTGTACACGTCAGCCCGCGTCATCTCACACGGCTGTTTAAAGAGCATCTGGGGATCAGCGTTCGTGATTATCTGGAACAGTTACGCGTGGCGTTTGCCAGCCAGTGTTTATTGCAGGGGCAGGGCGCGGAGCAGGCGGCTGTCGCTGCCGGGTTTTCATCCGCCCGGCAGTTTCAGCGCGCCCGCTCGCGCGCCATTAACTGACGAGACGATGGCGGTCGACGCGCTGCAACAGCGCGGCCAGCGCCAGGCTACCCGCCAGCGTCATACTGAAAATCCAGGCGATATCCAGCGCCGGCCATGCCGTAAATTCAATATGCCGCGTGCGCAGAAAATGAATGATCAGCGCATGGAAGCCGTAAATGCCCAGCGAATAACGTGCGATAAACGCGAGCGGCGCAATGTCGCGGTTAAGCGTATTTTTCGCCAGTACCAGCAGGCTTAACGCGGCAATCAGCACCAGCGGGCCGCAGTAAAGATAAAAGGTGTCGGCAAAGTTGCCGTGGCTTTCGAGCGCCTGATGAGTACCGCTCGCAATCGACACGGTGCTGACCGCCAGCACAACACCCGCCAGCAGGCTTACGGGGCGCTGCTCCGTTTCCATCATCCCGATGGCACGGCCCATCAACCCATACAGCACGTAATAAAACGTATCGCCATTGATATAGAGATTCACCGGCAGCCACTGCACGCCGTCGAACTTTTGCGCCACGGTATTGGGATTTGCCACCACACCCAGCAGGACGATAAGCGCCAGCGCCGTCCGGCCATCGATGCGCTTTACGCTTATCAGCGGCGACAACAGATAAATGACGATAATGGCGAAGAAAAACCATAAATGGTAGAAAACGGGCTTTTGTAACAACAGCTTAAGCGAAAGCTCACCATTAATTGGCGTCAGTAGCGCGATATAGGCGAGCGCCACGGCGCTGTAAAAAACCAGGCAGAGCGCGATGCGTAGAAAATGCCGCTGCCCGGCGCTGCGTTCACCGAAAAACAGGTACCCTGAAATCATAAAAAACAGCGGCACGCTGACGCGCGACGCAGAGTTCAGCAGGTTGGCGAAATCCCAGTTTATCGGGCTGACCAGTGAAGGATTAGTAATATACCAGGTCGTCGTGTGGATCATGATGACCATCAGACAGGCTATCGCGCGCAGATTGTCTATCCAGTGAATTTTTTGCTGCATCAGTTCCTCTGTACCATCTTTAATTATCAGCAGTGTGACTTCCTGATTCTGGATCCTGCTCCACGGAACAATCTGAGTTTCAGGGCGGCCCGTTGTCAGCCTTAGGGCGATTTCGCAGAATGCACGCCCTTTGTCCGCTGCGGTCACCCGCGCTTTGGTCGTCATTTTAACATGGAGATAACAAACTATGACGAGGCTGTTGCCCCGCACGCTTTGGCTGATGCTGTTCACAGGCGCGCTGGCCGGTTGCAGTCACGAGGAGGCGCATCCGCAGCATGCGCAAAAAGGACGTGTCAGCGCGCCGCACTCGCTGGAAATGGAGCAGCAATGTAAAGCAAAAGCCGCTCATCGCTACAATATCGATGCGCAGAATATCACCGTTAACGGTTTCGAGGCGTATCAGGGAAGCTATGAAATGCGCGGCTATACGGCGCGTGAAGAGGGCTTTACCTGCTCTTTCGACGCGAACGGTCAATTTTTACACCTTTCCATGCGTTAATGGCGCAACTGCGCGTCAACCGCCCGCTTTTGGTCGTGGATTGAGGCTGTATATCTGGCGGTCAACGGGTATACTGACCGCTTCCAAATAAACCCACTCGTATCGCGTGCGAAATCATATGCAAAAGTTTGATACCAGGACCTTTCAGGGCCTGATCCTGACCTTACAGGATTACTGGGCTCGTCAGGGCTGCACCATCGTTCAACCTCTGGACATGGAAGTCGGCGCCGGCACCTCCCACCCGATGACCTGCCTGCGGGCGCTGGGCCCGGAGCCTATCGCGGCCGCTTATGTTCAGCCTTCCCGCCGCCCGACCGATGGCCGCTACGGCGAAAACCCCAACCGTTTACAGCACTACTACCAGTTCCAGGTGATCATCAAGCCGTCGCCGGACAATATTCAGGAGCTGTACCTGGGGTCGCTTAAAGAGCTGGGTATGGACCCGACCATTCATGATATTCGCTTCGTCGAAGACAACTGGGAAAACCCGACGCTCGGCGCCTGGGGCCTCGGCTGGGAAGTGTGGCTGAACGGCATGGAAGTGACGCAGTTCACTTACTTCCAGCAGGTCGGCGGCCTGGAGTGCAAACCGGTGACCGGTGAAATCACTTACGGCCTCGAGCGTCTCGCCATGTACATTCAGGGCGTGGACAGCGTTTATGACCTGGTCTGGAGCGATGGCCCGCTTGGCAAAACCACTTACGGCGACGTGTTCCATCAGAACGAAGTGGAGCAATCCACCTATAACTTCGAATACGCCGACGTGGATTTCCTGTTCACCTGCTTTGAGCAGTACGAAAAAGAAGCTCAACAGCTGCTGGCGCTGGAAAACCCCCTGCCGCTGCCTGCTTATGAACGTATTCTGAAAGCCGCCCACAGCTTCAACCTGCTGGACGCGCGCAAGGCTATCTCGGTGACCGAGCGCCAGCGCTACATTTTGCGTATCCGCACGCTGACCAAAGCCGTGGCCGAAGCCTACTACGCCTCCCGCGAGGCGCTGGGCTTCCCGATGTGCAACAGAAATAAATAAGAGGCTGCCATGTCTGAGAAAACTTTTCTGGTGGAGATTGGCACTGAAGAGCTGCCACCAAAAGCCCTGCGCAGCCTGGCGGAATCCTTCGCTGCGAACTTTACTGCTGAACTGGACGCGGCGGGCCTGACCCACGGCGTCGTGAGCTGGTTTGCGGCGCCGCGTCGTCTGGCGCTGAAAGTGGCGAATCTGGCAGCATCCCAGCCGGATCGCGAAGTCGAAAAACGTGGCCCGGCTGTCTCCGCGGCGTTTGACGCCGAGGGCAATCCGAGCAAAGCGGCGGAAGGCTGGGCGCGCGGCTGCGGCATTACTGTCGATCAGGCGGAGCGTCTGGTCACCGACAAAGGCGAGTGGCTGATGTATCGCGCCCATGTGAAAGGCGAAAGCGCGCAGGCGCTGCTGCCGAATATGGTGAGCACCGCGCTGTCTAAATTGCCGATTCCGAAACTGATGCGCTGGGGCGCGTCCGACGTGCAGTTCGTACGCCCGGTTCACACCGTGACGCTGCTGCTGGACGATGAAGTGCTGCCGGCGACGATTCTCGGCATTCAGTCCGATCGCGTGATCCGTGGTCATCGCTTTATGGGCGAGCCGGAATTCACTATCGACCACGCCGATCAGTACCCGCAGATCCTGCTGGAGCGCGGCAAAGTCATCGCCGACTATAACGCGCGTAAAGCCAAAATTCAGCAGGACGCCGAAGCCGCGGCCGCAAAAATTGGCGGCAATGCCGATCTGAGCGACAGCCTGCTTGAAGAAGTCACCTCGCTGGTGGAATGGCCGGTAGTGCTGACCGCGAAATTCGAAGAGAAATTCCTGGCGGTGCCGGCGGAAGCGCTGGTCTACACCATGAAAGGCGACCAGAAATATTTCCCGGTCTACGGTACCGACGGCAAGCTGCTGCCGAACTTTATCTTTGTGGCGAATATCGAGTCCAAAGATCCGCGCCAGATTATCTCCGGTAACGAAAAAGTGGTGCGTCCGCGTCTGGCGGATGCGGAATTCTTCTTCAACACCGACCGCAAAAAACGTCTGGAAGATCACCTGCCGCGTCTTGAAACCGTGCTGTTCCAGCAGCAGCTCGGCACGCTGCGCGACAAAACCGATCGCATTCAGGCGCTTTCCGGCTGGATTGCGAGCCAGATCGGCGCTGATGTGAATCACGCGACGCGTGCGGGCCTGCTCTCCAAATGCGATCTGATGACTAATATGGTGTTTGAGTTTACCGACACCCAGGGCGTCATGGGCATGCACTACGCGCGTCATGATGGCGAGTCTGAAGACGTTGCGGTGGCGCTGAACGAGCAGTATATGCCGCGCTTTGCAGGCGATGCGCTGCCGTCAAGCCTGGTGGCGTGCGCCGTGGCGATTGCCGATAAAATGGATACGCTGGCCGGGATTTTCGGTATCGGTCAGCATCCGAAAGGCGATAAAGACCCGTTCGCGCTGCGCCGCGCTGCCCTTGGCGTGCTGCGTATCATCGTTGAGAAAAACCTGCCGCTCGATCTGCAAACCCTGACGGAAGAAGCGGTGCGCCTGTACGGCAGCAAGCTGACCAACGCGAAAGTGGTGGATGATGTCGTGGACTTTATGCTGGGCCGCTTCCGCGCGTGGTATCAGGATGAAGGCTACAGCGTCGACACCATTCAGGCGGTGCTGGCGAATCGTCCGACCCGCCCGGCGGATTTCGATGCCCGCATGAAGGCGGTGTCGCACTTCCGTACTCTGGATGAAGCCGTGGCGCTGGCCGCAGCGAACAAACGCGTTTCCAACATTCTCGCGAAAGCCACCGAGCCGCTGAACGATGAAGTTCATGCATCTGTGCTGAAAGAAGATCCGGAAATTCGTCTGGCGCTGCAGGTAGCTGTAATGCGCGACAAGCTGCAGCCGCTGTTTGCGGAAGGCCGCTACCAGGAAGCGCTGGTCGAACTGGCGCAGCTGCGTGAGCCGGTGGATGAGTTCTTCGAAAAAGTGATGGTTAACGCGGACGATGCGCAGGTGCGTATTAATCGTCTGACGCTGCTGTCAAAATTACGTGCACTGTTCCTGCAAGTGGCGGATATTTCCCTGCTGCAGTAACGTGTTCCGTTAATAATAAAAAACCCGCCGCTGGCGGGTTTTTTTATAGCGATTTTCGCTACGTTGAATTCTTATTTTATTATCATAATACAAAAAGCGAAGGGTTATTACGCGGTCACGTAATTATTACTAAGCCGGTTGCGGATAATATAGCGCGCGGGTGCTCAGGCTGGCTTGGGCATGATGCAAAGGCTGGTCAGATGAATGCCCCCCTAAGTTAATTCCATTTAACCTCGGGGGAGGCTGCAATCAGAACCCAACAGCCTGATTGTAGCCTCTTCCCTATAAGGAGGCAATTATGCCAATAAAATCCCGATATGCTTTTTTAAGCATATTAGCGCTGTGTATTACGGTGCTGTGTTTCGCCTTAATAATGCGTGATCGCTTATGTGAATTCACTATTAAAGAGGGAAGCCGGGAAATACGGGCAATCCTTGCTTACGAACCAGGGAAGTAGCCTTTGGATGGGGGAGCAATCCCCCACCCACTGGTCAGGAGGGCGGGTTGGCCTGCACGCACCCAAATGTATTCTGAAAAGCAACGCCCCCGCATTGGCGGGGGCGTTTTGTTTGCGAAAAAAAGTGTACTGGCTTGCGTTTCATTCCATGAGTTGTTTACTGAGCATGGGATTCGCCTGAATCAGGCGCATCAGCTTCAGTTCGGTGCTGGAGGGTTTCACGCGGCGGGATTCCCACTCCTGAACCATGGCGACACTGACACCCATCACACGAGCCAAATCATCTGTTTTCAGGCCCGTTCTTTTGCGTAACAGTTCAAATTCTGTAAACACGTTAGGTTTCTGCGTCAGGGTAACCGTATCAGAGGCATCTTTCTTTAATACAATTTGTTCGAGGCTGCTGAGCAACTCAAACATAGGGTCTTTAGATTCCATTTTGGACTCCTAATCACACAGCGGGATCGTGAACGTCTAAGAAGCTTCTTAATCATAGTTCGGAAAAAACCAAACTGTGGGCAGGGTAGTATAAGATTTTGCGCTTGTTGACTGGCGAGCGCCGGTTGTGGCGGTTCGGTGGTGGAATATCTCGTCCTAATTGATTGATATTGGGATTAATCTTAAGAAAGTATAGTTTTGTAAAAGATCATGGCGCGATCCTTTATCCCCTGCGCGATCCCGCCATAAGCCCGGCGTTTTAGAACGCGCGCACCGCTCTTCTGACGCTCATATACAGGGTTCCAGTCATGCGATGGGAAAGCACTCATGTCGGTTTCTGAAAAGCACCGAATCACATTCTGGCAGCTTAAAAAGGCAGCGTAAAATACGCCCGGCGCTTGAGGCTTTTAGCCTCCGGCAATCAGCAAAGTTACCGCTATAGCGGATGGCAGAAAGAAGAAAGCCCCGAAGGTCAATTTTCATTAACCAACGAGGCTGTCTCCATACTGAACATATGCAGATTAGCCTCTTACCCGTCGCAAGACAAGGAAAAGAAGCTGATGAAACTACCGCGAAATGCGCTTATCTGGTGCGTATTAATCGTTTGTACCACGCTATTAATATTCACGCTCCTTATCAGGAAATCGCTGTGCGAAATCCGTTATAAGGACAGATATCGGGAGGCCGCTGCGTTTCTGGCTTACGAATCCGGTAAGTAGCGTCTGGAGGGCGGGGGAAACCCCGCCTTTTCAGGCCAGGCGAGGCTATGGGGCGGTATGGCTGTGAGCGTCTTTATTAAGGGTCGTCAGCGCAGGCTGGCGGCCCTTTTTTACGCACGGCGCGCTGCCTTTCGCATAATCGCTTTTGCAGCGCAATAAAGGGTATCCTGCGCGGCGCGTCTGAACTATCCTTGTGGGCGTTGAAGCACACTGGCAGTGGTGTGCGCGTTGATGAGTGAAAGGAGCAAAAAAATGGCGACAGGTAAGTCCTGCTCTCGCTGGTTCGCGCCGCTGGCGGCGTTGTTAATGGTATTCAGCCTGAGCGGGTGTTTTGATAAAGAGGGCGACCAGCGCAAAGCGTTCGTCGATTTTCTGCAAAACACGGTAATGCGTAGCGGCGAACGTTTGCCGACGCTGACCGCCGATCAGAAAAAACAGTTCGGTCCGTTCGTTTCCGACTATGCCATCCTTTACAGCTACTCTCAGCAGGTGAACCAGGCGATGGACGCCGGCATCCGCCCGGTAGTGGATAGCGTAAACAGCATTCGCGTGCCGCAGGATTACATGACCCAGCGTGAAGCGCTGCGCCAGGCCAACGGTTCGCTGGGCGTAATGAGCCAGCAGTTGCAGAACGCGAAAATGCAGGCGGACAGCTCTCACGCGTCGCTTAAGCAGGCAGACGATCTGAAGCCGGTATTTGATAAAGCCTATGAAAAAGTGGTAACCGGCCCGGCTAACGCGCTGCAGCCGCTGATCCCCGCCGCGCAGACGTTCACTCAGCAACTGGTGCAGGTCGGTGATTTCATCGCGCAGCAGGGCACGCAGGTGGGCTTTGCGGCTAACGGCATCCAGTTCCCGACGTCGCAGCAGGCGAGCGAGTATAACGCGCTGATAGGCCCGCTCGCCGCGCAACATCAGGCCTTCACCCAGGCTTACACGGCCGCGACCAACGCGATGCAGTGAAAAAAAACGGCTCTTATGAGCCGTTTTTTATTGTCACGCTAAACCACTTCTCCGGAGGTGGTTTTTACTTCACCGCCTTCGGATTCACGCAGTTCTGCGACACGTCGCCATTAAGCGCGTTGATAAGGTTATCGACCGCGCAGGCGGCCATGTTATAGCGCGTCTCGTGAGTGGCGGAGCCGATATGCGGCAGCGCGACCACATTCTTCAGCGTCAGCAGTGGAGAGTCTTTCGAAAGCGGCTCCTGCTCGAACACATCCAGCCCGGCCGCGTGGATCTCACCGCTTTGCAGCGCGGCAATCAACGCGTTTTCATCCACCACCGGCCCGCGGCCTGCGTTGATGAAAATCGCTGATTTCTTCATTTTGCGGAACTGTTCTGCGCCAATCATGTGATGCGTCTCGTCGGTGAGCGGCAGAATGACGCAGACGAAATCGGATTCGGCGAGCAGCGTATCCAGGTCACAGTAGCGCGCGTTAAAGCGCTCTTCCGCCTCGCTGTGATGGCGACGGGCGTTGTAGAGAATCGGCATGTTAAAGCCGAAATGCGCGCGCTGCGCCAGCGCGAGACCAATACGACCCATGCCGACGATGCCCAGCGTTTTGTGGTGAACGTCGCAGCCGAACCAGTCCGGGCCGATGCTGCCGGTCCATTCGCCCGCTTTAACCCGCTCCGCCACTTCGAGTGCGCGGCGCGCGGTCGTCAGCACCAGCGTCATCAGCGTATCGGCGACCGTTTCGGTCAGCACCGTAGGCGTGTGCATCAGCGCTATCTTTTTTGCGCTCAGCGCGTCCACGTCGAAATTGTCATACCCCACGGAAACCGTCGAGGCGGCGCGAAGCGCGGGCATTTTCTCAAGCAGCGCCGCGTCTACCTTTTCGCTCGAACCCAGCAGCCCCTGCGCCTCGCTAAATGCGCTGCCATGAGCCTCAATGGTCTCCGGGCTCAGATCTGGCACACGGGTCACGTTGAAGTGGCTCTCCAGGCGGGCAAGCAAATCGTCAGGCAGGGATTTGTAGAGAATGACGGACGGCTTCATGCAGGTCTCCAGCTTTTGAACAAAACAGAAAGAATAGACAAGCGGACGGCATCACGCCGCCCGCAGCGTGTTACGCGTGGCGCGCGCCCACCGGCAGCCGTTGGCTGGTGGCCGGTTTGACTATCAAAGTGAGCCACACCGAGGCGAAAAGCGCCACCCCCATAAAAATGTATGAGGCAGACGGGTTGCCGGTTGCGCCGTTAAGATAGCCGACCACCCAGGAGCCGACGAACGAGCCGAGCGCGCCCATGCTGTTGATAAGCGCCATCGCGCCGCCGGCCACATTCTTCGGCAGCATCTCCGGGATAATCGCAAAGAACGGGCCATACGGGGCGTACATCGCGGCACCGGCAATCACCAGCAGGGTGTAAGACGCCCAGAAATGGTTCGCGCCGAGCGCCCAGGAGCCGATAAACGCCAGCCCGCCAATCAGCAGCAGCGGCCAGACGAACAGCTTGCGGTTCTGCATTTTATCGGAGGCCCAGGAGACGATAATCATGGCGATGGTCGCGGCGAGATAGGGCACGGCGGAGAGCCAGCCCACTTCCACCATGCCCATGTTTTCACTGCCGCTGCGGATGATGGATGGCAGCCACAGCACAAAGCCGTAAACGCCGATGCTCCATGCGAAATACTGCGCGCAAAGCAGAATAACGTTGCGCGAGCGGAAGGCTTCGCCGTAATTGCGCACCGCTTTAATGCCTTCCTGCTCTTTATTCAGCTGCGCCTGGAGCGCCGCTTTCTCGTCATCCGCCAGCCACTTCACCTGCGACGGTTTATCCTTCACCAGCACCCACCAGCAGAACGCCCAGATAACCGCCGGGATGCCTTCGATGATGAACATTTCACGCCAGCCGAACGCCTGAATGAGATAGCCCGAGACCACCGACATCCACAGCACTGTGGCTGGGTTACCGAGAATCAGAAAGGTGTTGGCGCGCGAACGCTCCGATTTCGTAAACCAGTTACTGATGTAAATCAGCATGGCGGGCATGACGGCGGCTTCCACCACGCCGAGGATAAAGCGGATCGCCGCCAGCATCGGGATATTGCTGACCACGCCGGTCAGCGACGCGCAGCCGCCCCACAGAATCAGGCAGATGAAAATGAGTTTACGCACGCTGCGGCGCTCGGCGTAAATCGCGCCAGGGATCTGGAAAAAGAAGTAGCCGAGGAAGAACAGGGCGCCCAGCAGCGATGAAATGCCTTTGGTAATGCCGAGATCGTCATTAATACCAGCCGCCGAAGCGAAACTAAAGTTTGCGCGATCGAGGTACGCCAGGCTGTACGTGATAAACACGACCGGCATGATGTACCACCAGCGTTTTGGAGCGTTAGTCGGACTTTTCATCGTATTCCCTCTATGGTTGAGGTGGATGCGTCTCGTCGGTGTAGGGGACGACGGAAGCTGTTCATACTAGTGATGTGTGGGTGAGGTTTTCCTCATGCCCGCCCTCTCTCAAAGGAGAGGGGAAACTCGTCTTGTGATGTATCGCCTTAAAAAACCTGAAGACTTATGACTCGCCAAGCTGCGCGCGAGTCGGCAGCCCTTCGCTGTCGCCCTGAACCTGGATGGCCAGCGCGCCGATTTTGTTACCGCGGGTCGCCGCCTCGCGCAGCGTTTTACCTTCCAGCAGCGCGCTTATCACGCCCACCGCAAAGCCATCGCCCGCGCCCACCGTATCGACTACGTTTTCGACCTTCACCGCTGCCACCGTACCCTGCTCGCCGCTGGCGCTCTGATACCAGGCGCCGTCAGCACCGGTTTTGATAACGACCGCTTTCACGCCGCGCGTCAGGTAGAAATCGGCAATCCCTTTCGGGCTCTGCTGGCCGGTCAGGATCTGGCCTTCTTTCAGGCCCGGCAGCACCCAGTCGGCCATACAGGCGAGCTGGTTGAGTTTCTCTGTCATCTCCGCCTCACTTTTCCACAGCACCGGGCGCAGATTCGGATCAAAGGAGATCGTCTTGCCCTGGGTTTTCATGGCGCGCGCCGCGTGATCCAGTAGCTGATATGAGGTCGGGGAAAGTGCTGCTGCGACGCCGCTCAGGTGCAGGTGACGAGCGCTGTAAAACAGTGGGGCATTAAAATCTTCGCCGCTCAGATGGCTCGCGGCGGAGCCTTTGCGGAAATACTCCACGCTGGGATCGGTTCCATCGGTAACTTTCGATTTCAGCTGAAAACCGGTCGGGTAGCGGTCGTCGATCGTCACGCCACGCGTGGCGATGCCCTCTTTTTCGAGCTGATTCAGGACGAAGCGGCCAAACGAATCGTTGCCGACGCGGCTCACCCAGCTCACCTGTAATCCGAGACGCGCGAGACCGGTGGCGACATTCAGCTCCGCCCCCGCGACGCGTTTAAAAAAGTGTTCTACCTGTGCCAGATCGCCGGGCTCGGTCGCGACAAACATCGCCATCGCTTCGCCGATGGTAATCACATCCAGTGGCTGTTCCATGTTCACTCCTCGCGCAGCAGGTTGACGTAATGACGGGTCACGGCGGTCAGGTCGCGGCCTTCCAGCGGAAACTCAATACCGCGCGGCGCGTCCGGCGGCAGCATATTCAGCAGCGTGCGCCAGCGCGGCCCGGCGTCATCCAGCGCGATGGCGCGATAGTGGTAGTGATGCGCGGTGGCGGCTTTAACATGGATATAGCTGACGCCTGCGCAAAGCGCGCGGGCGGCCTCTTCCGGCGCATCGTCCACCCACAGCCAGTTGGCCATGTCGAACGTCAGGCGGACGGGAAGATTGAGCGTTTTGCTGGCGGCGAGAAAGCGGCGCATCGGTTCAAGGCGGCCACATTCGGTCTGATCGTTTTCCACGACCAGCGCGACGTCGCTCAGCGCCAGAAGGCCCGCCAGCGGCTCCGCCTGGTGCGGATGACTGAAATGCCCGAGTGAAAGCTTAAGCCAGCGGGCGTTGAGTTCATGAGCTTCGGCCAGCAGCGAGGGCAGGCGCGCGTTAATTTTGCCGTCGTGTTCAAACAGCGGTTCGGGTGCTGAATAGCAGGCTTTCAGGTGATGAGAGGCGATCGCCTGCGCCAGCGCGGGCAGGGTGTCGATCTCCGTGGGATCGAGCAGTTCACGGCGGATCTCCACGCCGTCAGCGCCTGCGCCCGCGATGATCGGCAGTACGGCCTGCTGGCCGCCGAGGGCTTTGATTTTGTCGTTACCGTAAGCGGCGGTGACGACGATAATTTCTCTCTCCATTAACTTCTCCGGAGTGATTACATCTGCATAACATAGTTAATACGCTAGATGGAACCGGTTCCAAAGAGAAGTCCAGGATGGCGAATTTATGATCGGGGTCACGAACCATCGTTCAGCGCGCCGTCGAGCCGCGCACGATAAGCTCGCCGGAGAAAACCTGCTCCCGCACCGCCTGCGCCTGGCCTTCGATGCGCCTGACGACCTGCTCAAGGGCAGCGTAACCAATCTGCCAGGTCGGCTGTTTCAGCGTGGTGATCCCGACGCCTGCCAGCTCCGCCCACTCCAGCTCGTCAAAGCCGAGCAGCCCGATATCGGCACCCCAGTTCAGCCCGATACGCCTGAGCGAGCGCGCCACCTGGAGCGTCAGCGCGCCGTTGGCGGAGATGACCGCTTTGCGCATTCCGCGAAAACGGATGTGGAAGTGGCGCAGGGTATTGTCGAGATGATCCGCCTCGTGCAGCGGCGTTTCGGCATTTTCCGCGACGACGCCAGGGTAGCGGGCGGCGGTAGCGCGAAAAGCGGTCAGGCGTTCGCGGCGGGTGTTTACCGTCCCGAGCGGCTCGCTTAAGAACAACAGCGCCTCAAAGCCCTGTTCGATAAGATGTTCCGTGGCGGTGGTCGCCGCCTGGGTGTTGTCGAGCCCGACGACATCGCAGGCGAAGTCCGGGATTTTACGGTCGATCAATACCATCGGTAGTGCCGACTGTTGCAGCCGGTTCAGCCCCTCTTCGCGCATGCCGACCGCATTCACCACGATGCCTTCCACCTGATAGCTACGCAGGAGATCCAGATAATGCAGCTCCTGATCGAGCTCGTTATTGGTGTTACAGACCAGCGGCGTAAAGCCTTTCTCCCGACAGGCCGCCTCAATGCCGCTTAACACATTGACCGAATAGGGGTTGGTAATATCGGCGATGATAAGGCCTATTAACCGTGTACGCCCACGCTTCAGGCCGCGCGCCATCTGGTTAGGCCGGTAATCGAGCTGGGCGATGGCCTGCTCAATGCGTGCCAGCAACGCTTCGGAAAGCAGATGTTTTTCGCCGTTCAGGTAGCGGGAAACGCTGGTTTTAC
Organism: Cronobacter sp. HA18006; assembly: GCF_011605445.1. Lineage (NCBI taxonomy): Bacteria > Pseudomonadati > Pseudomonadota > Gammaproteobacteria > Enterobacterales > Enterobacteriaceae > Cronobacter > Cronobacter sp. HA18006. The sequence continues at coordinate 147,123 of NZ_JAANQB010000023.1, forward strand.
CGGTTTTCGCGGCGCGGGCGACGTCGCTGATGGTGGGGCGTGACGCTTTGGTGGTCATGAGGCTTCCTTCTCAGGCTAAAACACCGGCGGGGCAGGTGACTGTTTTTATTATTAGATTATTTCGGTGGCTGTCGTAAAGCAGGCGTTTACCTGGCGGGCATAATTGGCACCCGTGATTTTCCGGCTCTCAAGGTGTGGCATTGTTATTTATTATGTTATAACGTATCAATTTATAATTAACACACAGGAGAGTGACAGAGATGAAGAAGTTAGCCTTATTACTGGGAATGGGGCTTCTGCTGGCAAGCGCTCAAAGCGCGGCGCACGGACATCACCACGGCAAGCCGTTGACGGAGGCGGAACGCCAGGCGAGCGAAGGGGTGTTCAACGATAAAGATGTCAAAGACCGCGCGCTTAGCGACTGGGACGGCGTCTGGCAGTCGATCTATCCGTATCTAATGAGCGGCGATCTCGATCCGGTGCTGGCGAAAAAAGCGAAGGAAGGCGGTAAAACCGTTGAAGAGTATCGCGCGTATTACAAAAAAGGGTACGCCACGGATGTTGAAATGATCGGCATTGAAAACAACGTGATGGAGTTTCACGTCGGGCAGACGGTGAACGCCTGCGCGTATAAATATAACGGCTATAAGATTTTGCAGTACGCCTCCGGCAAAAAAGGCGTGCGCTACCTGTTTGAATGCACCGACAGCGCGTCAAAAGCGCCGAAGTTTGTGCAGTTCAGCGATCACACCATCGCGCCGCGTAAATCCGCGCACTATCACATTTACATGGGAAACACATCCCATGAGGCGCTGCTGAAAGAGATGGATAACTGGCCAACGTACTATCCGTACCAGTTAAGCAAAGCGCAGGTGGTGGATGAAATGCTGCACCACTAAGGTGTGAAGCAGCCTCATCGGGCTTTCCCGATGAGGCTGTCGCCCGTTACTGCAGCGGGCTTAAGGTGATTTCCACGCGACGGTTCTGCGCTTTACCTTCTTCGGTGCTGTTGCTGGCGACCGGGTTCGCCGGGCCCATGCCGCTGGTGCGGATGCGGTTAGCGGCAACGCCCTGAGTGATGAGCGCGCTGGCGACGCTTTCCGCGCGCTGCTGCGACAGCTTCATGTTCAGCGCCTGCCCGCCGGTGCTGTCGGTGTAGCCCACCACGTTCACCGCGGTTTTCGGGTACTCTTTCAGCACCATCGCCACGCCGGTCAGCGTATTCGCGCCCGCCGGTTTCAGATTCGCCTGGCTGCTGTCGAAGGTCACGTTGTTCGGCATATTCAGGATGATGTTATCGCCGCTGCGGGTGACGCTCACGCCGGTGCCCTGCATTTTCTGACGCAGTTTCGCTTCCTGCACGTCCATGTAGTAACCCACGCCGCCGCCGAGCGCTGCGCCCGCCGCCGCGCCAATCAGCGCGCCTTTGCCGCGATCTTTTTTCGACGAAGAAAGCACGCCGACGCCCGCGCCCACCAGCGAGCCAATGCCCGCGCCAATGCCGGATTTACCCGCTTCGCGTTCGCCGGTGTAAGGGTTTGTGGTGCAGCCTGAAAGGGCCAGTGAGCCGCTGACCATCGCGGCCACAAAAATGATGCGTTTTTTCATCGCATATCCTTATTCAATTTAATTCTGGTTCGCCTGGAGTGGCGGAGGTTGATTATGACGGGGGAATGTGATGAAAATTCCGGGAAGTGTTCTGATTTTTTATCCATAACGAATCGAGCGGCGACAAAGTAGCCATACTCACGCCGCCTCATCTGCAAACGCCAGTCAGGAGCCCGTTTTGGCTAACCCATCTGCTTTAAAACGCATCGTTACCGCCGCCCACTGGGGGCCCATGGTTATCGAGACCGACGGTGAAACCGTGCTCTCTTCTCAGGGCGCGCTGCCGACGCGCCACCCGAATTCCCTGCAAACCGCCGTACCAGACCAGGTGCACAGCAAAGCGCGCGTGCGCTATCCGATGGCGCGTAAAGGGTTTCTCGCCTCGCCGGATAGCCCGCAGGGCGTGCGCGGGCAGGATGAGTTCGTGCGTATCAGCTGGGATGAAGCGCTGCGTCTGATTGACCAGCAGCACCGGCGCATTCGCGAAAGCTACGGCCCGTCGTCGATTTTCGCAGGCTCCTACGGCTGGCGCTCCAACGGCGTACTGCATAAAGCCGCCACGCTGCTGCAACGCTATATGAGCCTTGCGGGCGGTTACACCGGTCATCTGGGCGATTACTCCACGGGGGCCGCGCAGGTGATCATGCCGTATGTGGTGGGCGGCAACGAAGTCTATCAACAGCAGACCAGCTGGCCGCTGGTGCTGGAGCACAGCGATGTCGTAGTGCTGTGGAGCGCTAACCCGCTCAACACGCTGAAAATCGCCTGGAACGCCTCTGACGAGCAGGGCATCGGCTATTTCGAGAAGCTCAAAGAGAGCGGAAAAAAGCTTATCTGCATCAACCCGATGCGTCCGGAAACCGCCGATTTCTTCGGCGAACGCATGGAATGGATTGCCCCGCACATGGGCACCGACGTGGCGCTGATGCTCGGCATCGCCCATACGCTGGTGGAAAACGGCTGGCAGGATGACGATTTCCTTAACGCCTGCACGCACGGCTACGCGCAGTTTGCAGCCTACCTGACCGGCGAGCGCGACGGCACACCGAAAGATGCCGACTGGGCGGCGGCGATTTGCGGCGTCGATGCCGCAACCATCCGCCAGCTGGCGAAATTATTCAGCCAGAACCGCACCATGCTGATGGCAGGCTGGGGCATGCAGCGCCAGCAGTATGGCGAGCAGAAACACTGGATGCTGGTGACACTCGCGGCGATGCTCGGCCAGATTGGCCTGCCGGGCGGCGGCTTCGGGCTCTCTTATCACTTCGCCAACGGCGGTAACCCGACGCGACGCGCAGCCGTGCTGGCCTCAATGCAGGGCAGCGTGGAAGGCGGCGTTGACGCGGTCGATAAAATCCCGGTGGCGCGCATTGTCGAGGCGCTGGAAAACCCCGGCGGCGAATACCCGCATAACGGACAGCAGCGCATTTTCCCGGATATCCGTTTTATCTGGTGGGCGGGCGGCGCCAACTTTACGCACCACCAGGAGACACACCGCCTGATTAAGGCGTGGCAAAAGCCAGAGCTGGTGGTGATTTCCGAATGTTTCTGGACGGCGGCGGCGAAGCACGCCGATATCGTGCTGCCGGTAACCACCTCGTTTGAGCGCAACGACATGACCATGACCGGCGACTACAGCAATCAGCATATGGTGCCGATGAAGCAGGTTGTGCCGCCGCAGTATGAAGCGCGTAACGATTTCGATATTTTCGCCGAACTGTCAGAGCGCTGGGAAACTGGCGGACGGGCGCGTTTCACCGAAGGCAAAAGCGAGCTGGAGTGGCTGGAAACCTTCTACAACATCGCCCGTGAGCGCGGCGCAGCGCAGCAGGTGACGCTGCCGGATTTCGCGGATTTCTGGGAGGCGAATCAGATAATCGAGATGCCGGAGAACCCGAAAAACGCTGAGTTTGTGCGTTTTGGCGCGTTTCGTGACGATCCGGCGGCCAACCCGCTCAGCACGCCGAGCGGGAAAATCGAGATCTACTCAGAGCGCATTGCCCGCTTCGGCTATGCCGACTGTCCGCCGCACCCGACCTGGCTTGAGCCAGACGAGTGGCACGGCAACGCGCAGCCGGACGAGCTGCAACTGCTCTCATCGCACCCGGCGCATCGTTTGCACAGCCAGCTTAACTATTCATCGCTTCGCGAGCGCTATGCCGTGGCCGGGCGCGAGCCGGTGACGCTGCATCCGGACGATGCCCGCAAGCGCGGCATCGCCCATGGCGATCTGGTGCGGGTGTGGAACGCCCGCGGCCAGGTGCTGGCGGGTGCCGTGGTCACGGATGGCATTAAGCCTGGCGTGATTTGTCTGCATCAGGGCGCGTGGCCCGATTTTGACTGGAACCAGCAGGGGCTTTGTAAAAACGGCGCGGTGAACGTGCTGACGCGCGATATCCCGACCTCGCGGCTCGGCAACGGCTGCGCGGCGAACTCCTCGCTGGTGCGCGTCGAGAAATACCGCGGGCCCGCGCCGGACGTTACGGCGTTTGATCCGCCTGCCAGCGCATAATCCAGGTCGGGTGGCCGGTTTCTTCCTGCCACGCGCTCTCTTCAATACGAAACCCCCGGGCGTGATAGAAATTCACCGCCCGGGTGTTTTTCTGGTAGACCTCAAGATTCAGGGTATCGTACTGCGACTGCACATGCGTCAGCAGGGCGGTGCCGATGCCTGTTCCCTCGCAGTCAGGCGCCACAAACAGCGCGCCGATAAAATTTTCATGCATCACGCTGATAAACCCGCGAAGCGTACCGCCGTTTTCGTCCACCCACGTGCAGGCACCGGGCAGATAGACGTCACGCACAACGGGCAGGCTGGCGCGCCAGTAATCAGGCTGAATGAACGGATGTCCGGCGGTGGTGCTCGCAAGCCACAGCGAAAGGATGGCGTCGCGGTCAGAAGGCCGCTGCGCGCGGATCATGGCCGGTTCTCCGGGTGGCAGCCGCAGCCGGCGAGATGATCGTTCACCAGCCCGCAGGCCTGCATGAAGGAGTAACAAATCGTCGGGCCGACAAACTTAAAGCCCCGTTTTTTCAGCGCTTTCGAGAGCGCCTGCGCCTCGGGCGTCGTCACCGGCACCTGCGCGAGCGTCTGCGGAGAGTTTATTTTTGGCTCGCCGCCGACGAATGACCAGACAAACGCTGAAAAATCTTCCCCCTGCGCCTGCATGGCGAGATACGCCCGGGCGTTGGCGATAATGGCTTCGATTTTACCGCGGTGGCGAATAATACCTGGCTCCTGTACCAGCGCGTCGACGTCTTCTGGCCCCATCTGCGCCACCACGGCGGGCTCAAAACCATGAAAACAGCGGCGGTAGTGCTCGCGTTTTTTCAGCACGGTAATCCATGACAACCCCGCCTGCTGGCCTTCGAGACAGATCATCTCAAACAGCGTGTGGTTGTCTTTCTGAGGTTCTCCCCACTCTTCATCGTGGTAGGCGAGATAAAGTGGATCCTGAGTGACCCATCCGCAACGTTCCATCCTGCATTCCCCTCGTTTTAACAGGCACCCTGGCGATTTTCGAAAGCGGCTTGACGTGGCAAATAAAGAGACAATAGTTAATTCAGGGTTACTCGCACATCCGCTAATAACGCCAATAAAAACTGCCGGAACCGGCTCTCTTCTGGAGTCGCTTTGATGATGATAACTATCTCTGAACGCCATGCGTTACGACGCGCGGCGGTGCTGTTGTGGTCTCTGGTTTTTAGCCAGGCGGCACACGCCTGGCAACAGGAATATATCGCTGTTGACCCCCAAAGTAACACTTCTGAACGTTATACGTGGGACAGCGATCGCACACCGAGTTATGACGAGATCCTGGCCGAGCGCGTGGCGCAGACGCAGCGCGACGAGGCGGCGATGCCGGCAGGCCTGAACCTGTCATGGCCGCTGCCGGTGGTCGCTCGCCCGGTGGCGGGCTGGCGGCGCGAAGCCGACGGCCTGCCTTTACAGGATAACGGTGCCAGCGCGGATAACGCCTACTGGCATGCGAGCGTTGGCTCACTCGGCTGGCGGCTCGATTCGCGTCTTGGCGCGGTGCGACCGTGGGCGCAGGTGAGCTATAACCAGCAGCATGGCGATCCGCTGTGGAGTATGCAGCCGCTGCTGCCTGGCAGCCAGTATGGCTCGTGGATGGATGTTTCCGTCGGCGCGGATATGCCGATTAACAAGCATCTCGCGGCATGGGCGTCGTTCTCTCAGGCGGAAGGGCGCCTTAGCGACAACGACGCGCAAATGTACAATCTCGGGCTCAGCGCCACCTTTTAGAACGCGCTATTCGCGCCCGTTCAAGGCCATCCATGCCTTCGCCGCGGCAGTTCATTCCGCCTCTGCGGCATCTCATGCCGTTTTCCCCCGAAAAAGTAGGGGTTTCGCTATCGTTGCAGGTAGTGAAGCTTTCTTCTTATCAGTGGGACAACAACCATGAGTATTTCCATCCATTCGCGTACCCGGTGGCTCACCCTGGTGGGCACGATAATTACCCAGTTCGCGCTGGGTTCGGTCTATACCTGGAGCCTGTTTAACAGTGCTCTGTCGCAAAAGCTTGATGAGCCGGTAAGCCAGGTGGCGTTCTCCTTCGGGCTGCTGAGCCTGGGGCTGGCGCTGTCGTCGTCGGTCGCCGGTAAACTGCAGGAGCGTTTCGGCGTGAAACGCGTGACGATCGCCTCTGGCGTGCTGCTGGGGTTAGGGCTGGTGCTCACCTCTCACGCCAGCAACCTGATGATGCTCTGGCTGAGCGCGGGCGTGCTGGTGGGGCTCGCGGACGGCGCCGGTTATCTGCTGACGCTCTCTAACTGCGTGAAGTGGTTCCCGGAGCGCAAAGGGCTTATTTCCGCGTTTTCTATCGGCGCGTATGGTCTCGGGAGCCTCGGTTTTAAATTTATCGACAGCCATCTGCTGGCGTCCGTCGGGCTTGAGCGTACGTTTGTTATCTGGGGCGGCATGGTGATGGTGATGATTATCGGCGGCGCGCTGCTGATGAAAGACGCGCCGAATCAGCCTGCGCGCACCGGCAACAGCGCGGGCGAAGGCGATTACAGTCTGGCCGAATCGATGCGTAAACCGCAGTACTGGATGCTGGCGCTGATGTTCCTGACCGCCTGCATGAGCGGCCTGTATGTGATTGGCGTGGCGAAAGATATCGCGCAGGGCATGGTGCGCCTTGACGCCGCCACCGCCGCGAACGCGGTCACGGTGATTTCCATTGCCAACCTGACCGGCCGCCTGGTGCTCGGCATTCTCTCCGACAAAATGCCGCGCATTCGTGTCATTACGCTCGGCCAGGTGGTCTCGCTGGTGGGGATGGCCGCGCTGCTTTTCGCGCCGCTCAATGAAATGACCTTCTTCGCGGCTATCGCCTGCGTGGCGTTTAATTTCGGCGGCACCATCACGGTCTATCCGTCGCTGGTCAGCGATTTCTTCGGCCTGAACAATCTTGCGAAAAACTACGGCGTGATTTATCTGGGCTTTGGGATCGGCAGCATCTGCGGATCGATTATCGCCTCGCTGTTCGGCGGCTTTTACGTCACCTTCTGCGTTATCTTCGCGCTGCTGATTGTCTCGCTGGCTATCTCCACCACCATTCGCCAGCCGCGCCGCGAGGCCTGGGAACACGCCCGCGCCTGATGTCCTTTTGCCGCCGCGCTCTGCGGCGGCACTTTCCCCGAATGTTCTCACTTTCTCCCCAGTTCGCTCAGACGTTCTATGCTTACTAGCTGTGATTGCCAACACAAAGGAGAACAAGATGTCCTTAGAAAAAGTGGTTTATCGCGCAAAAGCGAAAGCGACGGGCGGCCGTGATGGCCGTGCGACGTCCGATGACGGCGTGCTGGACGTGAAACTCGGCGTGCCGAAAGAGATGGGCGGTCAGGGTGGTCAGGTGACTAACCCGGAACAGCTTTTCGCCGCAGGCTACTCCGCCTGCTTCCTGGGTGCACTGAAACATGTTGCCTCCCAGGAGAAAAAGAAAGTCCCGCAGGATGCCTTTATTGAAGGGCAGGTAGGGATTGGGCCGCTGCCGACCGGTTTTGGGATCGAAGCCCAGCTGGATATTCATCTGCCGGGCATGGACCGTGCAGAAGCCGAAGCGCTGGTGCAGAAAGCCCACATCGTGTGCCCGTACTCCAACGCGACCCGTGGCAACATTGACGTTAAACTGAACGTCATCACCGACTAACCGGTTGTCCCGTTCCGTAAAATGCGGTTCCGGCCTCATATTTTTGTAAATAGGAGCCGGGCCGCTCTAAATGCCCGCACTTTTTCCCGTCGCTGTGGTCTACTACCCCGCGTCTGAGATAAGAATCGCCTGATTCCCTCAGCGTTGTCACGTATACATTATTTTTCATTTTTTGGGGAACGGGTTTCACACCTGTTTGCCGGGCGGCTTGCATGAAATACATCCTCTCGATGACCCAACAGAAACTGAGCGTTCTGCTGGCGGTTTACATCGGTCTGTTTTTTAACTGTGCGGTTTTATATCGTCGTTTCGACGGGTATGCGCAGAATCTTTCCTGGGTTAATGGCGTGTCGATGGTCGTTGAACTGGTGGCCACGGTGCTCGTCACCTTCTTCCTGCTGCGTGTGTTGTCGCTACTGGGGCGGCGCGTCTGGCGCGTGCTGGCGTCGCTGGTGGTGCTGTTCTCTGCCGCGGCAAGTTATTACATGACGTTTATGAACGTGGTGATTGGCTACGGGATTATCGCGTCGGTAATGACGACCGATATCGATCTCTCGAAAGAAGTGGTCGGCTGGCAGTTCATCGCGTGGATGATTCTTGTGTGCATCGTGCCGCTGACGCTTATCTGGGGCAACCGCTGCCGCGATACGCTGCTGCGTCAGCTGCGCACCCGCGATCAGCGCCTGAAAAGCGCGGCGGTGGTGATTGTGGCGGGCCTGCTGGTCTGGGCACCGATTCGCCTGCTGGATTTGCAGCAGAAAAATGAAGAGCGCACGTCTGGGGTTGATATGCCAAGCTACGGCGGTGTGGTAGCAAACTCCTATCTGCCGTCGAACTGGCTTTCCGCGCTGGGGCTGTATGCCTGGGCGCAGGTCGATGAATCCAGCGATAACAAATCGCTGCTGAACCCGGCCAAAAAGTTTACCTGGCAGGCTCCGCAGGGTATTGATGACACTTACGTTGTGTTTATCATCGGCGAAACCACGCGCTGGGATCATATGGGCCTGCTTGGCTACGACCGTAACACCACGCCGAAACTCGCCCAGGAGAAAAACCTGGCGGCGTTCCGCGGTGAATCGTGCGATACGGCGACCAAACTCTCGCTGCGCTGCATGTTTGTTCGTGAAGGCGGCGCGGATGACAATCCGCAGCGCACGCTGAAAGAACAGAACGTATTCGCGGTGCTTAAACAGCTGGGCTTTAGCTCGGATCTGTACGCGATGCAGAGCGAAATGTGGTTCTACAGCAACACGATGGCGGACAACATCGCCTACCGCGAGCAGATCGGTGCTGAGCCGCGCAACCGCGGTAAGCAGGTGGATGACATGCTGCTGGTGGATGAGATGAAAAACTCGCTGGCGGGGCACGATAAGGGCAAACACCTTATCATTCTGCATACCAAAGGCTCTCACTATAACTATGTGCAGCGTTATCCAAGAAGCTATGCGCGCTGGCAGCCGGAGTGCATGGGCGTCGATTCAGACTGTAGCCGTCAGGAGTTGATTAACGCCTATGATAACTCGGTGCTGTACGTCGACAGCTTTATCTCCGATGTGATCGACCAGGTTCGCAATAAGAAAGCGATTGTGTTCTACGCCGCGGATCATGGCGAATCGATCAATGAGAAAGAGCACCTGCACGGCACGCCGCGCAATGTCGCGCCGCCGGAACAGTTCCGCGTGCCGATGATGGTCTGGATGTCCGACAGCTATCTGGCCGATCCGCAGCACGCGCAGGCGTTCGCGCAGCTTAAACTGCAGGCAGAGCAGAAGCGCCCGCATCGCCATGTTGAGCTGTTCGATACCATTATGGGCTGCCTCGGCTATCAGTCGCCGGATGGCGGCATCAACCAGAATAACAACTGGTGTCATGTTCCTTCTGCCGCAAAATAGCCATATCGCTGGCTTTTCAGCCGATCGACAGGCTTTTTTAAAGTAAGGGATTGACGGGAATTAGGGTGCGCAGTAATATGCGCCCCGCATTCGGTGATTGGCGCAGCCTGGTAGCGCACTTCGTTCGGGACGAAGGGGTCGGAGGTTCGAATCCTCTATCACCGACCAAATTCAGAAAAGCCCTGCTCAATGAGCAGGGCTTTTTGCTTTCCGGCGTCTGAGAGGATGAGAACCTCCGGGGGCAGGGAGGTTCGACCCGAGCGCAGCGAGAGGGCGTTGCGTAAGCAACGACCCGCAGGGCGAAGCCGCAAAGCGGCGAGTTATCCTCTGGCACCGACCAAATTCAGAAAAGCCCTGCTCAATGAGCAGGGCTTTTTGCTTTCCGGCGTCTGAGAGGATGAGAACCTCCGAGGGCAGGGAGGTTCGACCCGAGCGCAGCGAGAGAGCGTTGCGTAAGCAACGACCCGCAGGGCGAAGCCGCAAAGCGGCGAGTTATCCTCTGGCACCGACCAAATTCAGAAAAGCCCTGCTCATTGAGCAGGGCTTTTTGCTTTCCGGCGTTCGCGCTTTAAGGTTGCACCTGCGCCATTAATGCTTTCAGCTCGACGATACGCGCCTTATTCATATTGATTTCGCACTGGGTGGATAGAACCCAATAGTTGGGGGTTTTAGCACTAATCTGTGAACTGGCCACCTGACAAAACAGGGCCTTATGTTTTTCCCATGCCGCCTGATCGTTTTTCAGCGCATTGGCCGTATCTACAACGATTTGTGAATCTTCATCCTCGTAATCCGCATTAGCCTCCAGCCAGTCTTCCGACTGTACCTGCTTCAGCGCCGCCGCCAGCGTCTGTTGTAGCGCCTGCTCCGTTTGCTTGCGCTGCCTCTCAAGACATCGCGTTCCGGCGGCATAATCCGCACTCTTCGCACACATCTTTGCTGCCTCTCCATAAATGATGGACGAGGCAGCAACGCAGGTGGTCGGTAGCAACAGAAAGGGCAGAAAAAAAATTAACTTATAACCCATTGATATATTGCAACCTTTTTAAGTTTCTTCCGTGCGAGTTCATCTGAGCGCGATCTGTTTTCAGATATAAACGCACCGATTTCAGATCGTCGAGTAAAATCAACCGGGCAAATTCACCTGCTGACTCACATCCCTGATACAAACTATCGATGTATATATCTTTTAATCTGACACGCATCTTTTCCCAGCTTATGGCAGACATCATTCTCGCTTTGCGTCCATTAAAGATCCTTTTCGCCTCGGAAATATAAAATTGTATAGCAATTTCAAACAGTCTTAGCTGTTGCTGGTGCGTAATTTCACCGAAAAGCGGCCCATAAACTTTCACGAAACTGGCAGCCTCTCGTCCTTTCAGAAAAGCAGCTTTAGATGCCAGAATGGCCTTGTATTCTTCGATTCCCGCTTGTCTTAGCGTTGCAAAAATTTCACCTGAGCTTCGCTTTCCCATATCGTAGCCACGGCCAAGCGTAACGCCAGAAGCAGCAGAATGAGGCCAGTGTAAGATGCGTGAGAACCAGGGATAAGGGTGCGGACGGAAAGGATCGGTGGCTGTAATATAATCCGTCCCTTCATTGTCAAAAGTAAATTGTGCTTCACGTACATGTAGCGGCCCGGAAGTAATCCGTGGACGCCACTCGGGTTGGCTGGCATTTTTTAATGCTTCAATGAACCATTGATCTAACGGTTGTACCAGGCCTGAGCGGGACAGTGTTAACAGACGTTGATACCAGATAATGGCTTCTTTGGTTTCGTTGTTGCATATGCCGTCCACTTTTAAGGAACGCCCTGTCGCTGTCTGATAACCAGCTTTCATCATCAATTCTTGTAGCGCTTTTACGTCATCAGCATAATTTACGCCGCAAACGCCTACCGATGATTGCAAGCGCAGCACGCGTGGCTCATGAAAATTCCTTTTCATATACCTCAATACCTTTTGTCAGTTCGTAAGGGTTTCCATTTTTTGTCGACACGGCAGAGAAGTGGCGAATGCCTCAGGCGTGACGCGTCAAAGAAACCAGAGCTGAAATCGTATTAAAGAGGCCCTCCATAAAACCGTAAGCGGCCAAAGGTTATTGCTTTTCACTCCCACATTCAGACTCTGTTCCAGGGAATACCTGAATAAAGTCTTCACCCGCTTAATTCGTTAATCTTATTTAGCTTCGATTTTCCCGCGCGAACGCGATTCTGTGACATATTTCATTGAAAATAGTTATGAAACATCCCACATACTTTCCGCTCTGCTTATATATTGCCTCAGCATTTTTTGCTGCATGGCTAACAAATCGCGCCATAAACCGTTCATAAGTTCGCCACAGGGCCAGAAATTTTGCATTAAGCGGATAAAACATAAGCGCTGGATGTTACAAAATATCAAGATGATTATTCTGCGAGTGGCGGCGTAGCATAAATTTCCGTGCTGAAAACATGCCCATGAGGTTTTTTTAATCTTTGTTTGCCGTTTCTCAACCCGGTTGTAAATCCCGGATAGCTGTATTGACGTTTGCGTGTTCTGTTGACAGATTGTAGGGCGTGAGGGTCATTTTACGGACAATCTGTACTGCAACTCAGTCTCCCTTGCGAAAGGAATCCCCAGCCTCACACTTAACGATCGGACCGGGCAAAAAATAAAAAAGGTCTGACGGAAAACACAACACCTATCACATTGGAGCAGAAGAATGAGTATTTCCTTGAAGAAGTCAGGGATGCTGAAGTTTGGTCTGAGCCTGGTGGCTATGACCGTCGCCGCAAGCGTACAAGCCAAAACCCTGGTTTACTGTTCAGAAGGCTCGCCGGAAGGCTTTAACCCACAGCTCTTCACCTCTGGTACTACCTACGACGCAAGCTCTGTGCCTATTTACAACCGTCTGGTTGAATTTAAAACCGGCACTACGGAAATTATTCCGGGCCTCGCGGAGAAATGGGACGTCAGCGAAGATGGCAAAACCTATACTTTCCATCTGCGTAAAGGCGTGAAATGGCAGGACAATAAAGATTTCAAACCGACGCGCGAATTTAACGCCGATGACGTCGTGTTCTCGTTTGATCGTCAGAAAAACGATCAAAACCCGTACCACAAAGTCTCTGGCGGCAGCTACGAATATTTCGAAGGCATGGGCCTGCCGACGCTGATTAGCGAAGTGAAAAAAGTCGATGACAATACCGTCCAGTTCGTGCTGACGCGCCCGGAAGCGCCGTTCCTGGCCGATATGGCGATGGACTTCGCGTCGATTCTTTCTAAAGAATACGCAGACAACATGCTGAAAGCCGGTACGCCGGAGAAAGTTGACCTGAACCCGATTGGCACCGGTCCGTTCCAGCTTCAGCAATACCAGAAAGATTCCCGCATTCTGTATAAAGCGTTCCCGGGCTTCTGGGGCACCAAACCGAAGATTGACCGTCTGGTCTTCTCCATTACGCCGGATGCGTCCGTTCGTTATGCCAAGCTTCAGAAAAACGAGTGCCAGGTGATGCCGTACCCGAACCCGGCGGACATCGCGCGCATGAAGCAGGACAAAAACATCAACCTGATGGAGCAGGCGGGCCTGAACGTTGGCTACCTCTCTTTCAACACCGAGAAGAAGCCGTTTGACGATGTGAAAGTGCGTCAGGCGCTGACCTACGCGGTGAACAAAGACGCCATCATCAAAGCGGTTTACCAGGGTGCCGGCGTTGCCGCGAAAAACCTGATCCCGCCGACCATGTGGGGCTATAACGACGACGTGAAGGATTACACCTATGACGTCGAGAAAGCCAAAGCGCTGCTGAAAGAAGCGGGCCAGGATAAGGGCTTCACCGTTGAGCTGTGGGCGATGCCGGTACAGCGTCCGTATAACCCGAACGCGCGCCGTATGGCCGAGATGATCCAGGCTGACTGGGCGAAAATCGGCGTTCAGGCGAAAATCGTGACCTACGAGTGGGGCGAGTACCTGAAGCGCGCCAAAGCAGGCGAACACCAGGCGGTGATGATGGGCTGGACCGGCGACAACGGGGATCCGGATAACTTCTTCGCTACCCTGTTTAGCTGCGACGCCGCGAAAGATGGCTCCAACTACTCCCGCTGGTGCTACAAGCCGTTTGAGGATCTGATCCAACCGGCGCGCGCGACCGATGACCACAACAAACGTATCGAGCTTTACAAACAGGCTCAGGTCGTGATGCACGATCAGGCACCGGCGCTTATCGTCGCGCACTCCACCGTGTATGAGCCGGTGCGTAAAGAAGTCAAAGGCTACGTGGTCGATCCGCTGGGCAAACACCACTTCGAAAACGTCTCCGTTGAATAATTAAAACCGTCAGGGGCGCGCGAGCGCCCCGTGTCCGGCGACGCTGCGCTTATATCGGTCTACACTTGCAGACCGGGTAAGCGCAGCACACCCGGCAGCAGTGCTTTATTCCCTCGCTGAAAGGAGAGGGAATGAGATTTGTGAGCAATACAGACCACATCCCCTGGTTGTGCGTCATTACAGAGAATCCGGGTTATGTTGCAGTTCATCCTCCGACGTCTGGGGCTTGTTATCCCGACGTTTATCGGTATCACCCTTCTCACTTTTGCCTTCGTCCATATGATCCCCGGCGACCCGGTGATGATCATGGCGGGCGAACGTGGTATTTCCCCTGAGCGTCACGCGCAGCTGCTGGCCGAGCTGGGCCTTGATAAGCCGCTCTGGGAGCAGTATCTCCACTATATCTGGGGTGTGCTGCATGGCGATTTAGGCCTGTCGCTTAAAAGCCGCCTCCCGGTGTGGGACGAGTTCGTGCCGCGCTTTAAAGCGACGCTGGAGCTTGGCGTCTGCGCGATGATTTTCGCGGTTGCCGTGGGCATTCCGGTGGGCGTGCTGGCGGCCGTTAAACGCGGCTCCATCTTCGATCACACGGCAGTCGGCCTGGCGCTGACCGGCTACTCCATGCCTATCTTCTGGTGGGGCATGATGCTGATTATGCTGGTGTCGGTGCAGCTAAACCTGACGCCGGTCTCCGGGCGCGTCAGCGATATGGTGTTCCTTGACGATACCAACCCGCTGACCGGCTTTATGCTTATCGACACCGCCATCTGGGGGGAAGAGGGCAACTTTATCGACGCGCTGGCGCATATGATCCTGCCCGCCGTGGTGCTCGGCACCATTCCGCTGGCGGTGATCGTGCGTATGACCCGCTCGGCGATGCTGGAAGTGCTCGGCGAGGATTACATCCGCACCGCGCGCGCCAAAGGCCTGACCCGTATGCGCGTCATCATCATTCACGCGCTGCGTAACGCCATGCTGCCGGTCGTGACGGTGATTGGGCTTCAGGTAGGCACGCTGCTCGCGGGCGCTATCCTGACCGAAACCATCTTCTCCTGGCCGGGCCTCGGCCGCTGGCTTATCGACGCGCTCCAGCGCCGCGATTATCCGGTGGTGCAGGGCGGCGTGCTGCTGGTGGCGACGATGATTATTCTCGTCAACCTGCTGGTCGATCTGCTCTATGGCGTGGTGAACCCGCGTATTCGTCATAAGAAATAAGGGGCCATCATGACGCAAATGACTGAAAACAAAGTGGTGGCCGCACCGGTGCCGATGACGCCGATGCAGGAATTCTGGCACTACTTCAAACGGAACAAGGGCGCGGTCGTCGGGCTGGTGTATGTCGTCATCATGATCCTGATAGCCGTCTTCGCCAACTTTATCGCGCCGCACAACCCGGCAGAACAGTTCCGCGATGCGCTGCTGGCCCCGCCGGTCTGGCAGGATGGCGGTAGCTGGGCGCATATTCTCGGCACCGATGACGTAGGCCGCGATGTGATGTCGCGCCTGATGTACGGCGCGCGCCTGTCGCTGCTGGTCGGCTGTCTGGTGGTGGTGCTGTCGCTGGTGATGGGCATTGTGCTCGGCCTGGTGGCGGGCTATTTCGGCGGCATCGTCGATACCATCATCATGCGTATCGTCGATATCATGCTGGCGCTGCCGAGCCTGCTGCTGGCGCTGGTGCTGGTGGCGATTTTCGGCCCGTCTATTGTTAACGCCTCGCTGGCGCTAACCTTTGTGGCGCTGCCGCACTACGTGCGCTTAACGCGCGCGGCGGTGCTGGTGGAAGTGAGCCGCGACTACGTGACCGCCTCCCGCGTGGCGGGCGCCGGCGCGATGCGCCAGATGTTCGTCAATATCTTCCCTAACTGCCTTGCGCCGCTGATTGTTCAGGCGTCGCTCGGTTTCTCGAATGCCATTCTCGATATGGCCGCACTGGGCTTTCTCGGCATGGGTGCGCAGCCGCCGACACCGGAGTGGGGCACCATGCTCTCCGACGTGTTGCAGTTCGCGCAAAGTGCCTGGTGGGTCGTGACCTTCCCTGGTCTCGCTATCCTGCTGACGGTGCTGGCATTTAACCTGATGGGTGACGGCCTGCGTGACGCGCTCGACCCCAAACTCAAGCAGTAAAGAGGCACGAGATGGCGTTACTGAATGTAGATAAATTATCGGTGCACTTTGGCGACGAAGGCACCCCGTTCCGCGCCGTAGACCGCGTGAGCTACAGCGTGAATCAGGGCGAAGTGGTCGGCATCGTGGGTGAATCGGGTTCCGGTAAATCGGTCAGCTCGCTGGCGATTATGGGCCTTATCGATTTCCCTGGCCGCGTGATGGCGGACAAACTGGAATTTAACGGCCAGGATTTACAGCGTATTTCTGAGAAAGAGCGCCGGAACCTGGTGGGCGCCGAAGTGGCGATGATCTTCCAGGATCCGATGACCAGCCTGAACCCCTGCTACACCGTGGGTTTCCAGATTATGGAGGCTATCAAAGTGCACCAGGGCGGCAATAAAAAGACCCGCCGCCAGCGCGCGATTGATCTGCTAAACCAGGTTGGTATCCCGGACCCTGCGTCACGTCTGGATGTCTATCCGCACCAGCTTTCCGGCGGGATGAGCCAGCGCGTGATGATAGCCATGGCTATCGCCTGTCGTCCGAAGCTGCTGATAGCCGATGAACCGACCACCGCGCTGGATGTGACCATCCAGGCGCAGATCATTGAACTGCTGCTGGAGCTTCAGCAAAAAGAGAACATGGCGCTGATCCTTATCACCCATGACCTCGCGCTGGTGGCCGAAGCGGCGCACAAAATCATCGTGATGTACGCAGGCCAGGTGGTGGAAACCGGCGAGGCGCGGGATATCTTCCGCGCGCCGCGTCACCCGTATACCCAGGCGCTGCTGCGCGCCCTGCCGGAATTCGCGCAGGATAAGGCGCGTCTGGCGTCGCTGCCGGGCGTGGTGCCGGGGAAATATGACCGCCCGACGGGCTGTCTGCTCAACCCGCGCTGCCCCTACGCGACTGAACGCTGCCGCGTGGAAGAACCGGCGTTAAACCTGGTGGACAATGGCCGCCAGTCGAAATGCCACTACCCCCTCGATGATGCCGGGAGGCCAACCAATTATGAGCACGCATGAGGCCACTCTGCAGCAACCGCTGTTGCAGGCTATCGACCTGAAAAAACATTACCCGGTGAAGAAGGGGCTCTTCGCGCCGGAGCGTCTGGTGAAAGCGCTGGATGGCGTGTCGTTTACGCTTGAGCGCGGTAAAACGCTGGCGGTGGTGGGCGAGTCCGGCTGTGGGAAATCCACGCTGGGCCGTCTGCTCACCATGATTGAAACGCCGACCGGCGGCGAGCTGTACTACCAGGGGCAGGATCTGCTGAAACCGGACGAAACGGCGGAGAAACTGCGCCGCCAGAAAATCCAGATTGTGTTCCAGAACCCGTACGGCTCGCTGAACCCGCGCAAAAAAGTGGGGCAAATTCTTGAGGAGCCGCTGCTTATCAATACCCGTCTCAGTAAAGAGGCGCGCCGCGAGAAAGCGTTGGCGATGATGGCGAAAGTGGGGCTGAAAACCGAGCATTACGATCGCTACCCACATATGTTCTCCGGCGGTCAGCGCCAGCGTATCGCCATCGCGCGCGGGCTGATGCTTGATCCGGACGTGGTAATAGCCGATGAACCGGTCTCGGCGCTGGATGTATCAGTGCGCGCGCAGGTGCTGAACCTGATGATGGATTTGCAGCAGGATCTGGGGCTGTCGTATGTATTTATCTCCCACGATTTGTCGGTGGTGGAGCATATCGCCGATGAAGTGATGGTGATGTATCTCGGCCGCTGCGTGGAGAAGGGCACCAAAGACCAGATTTTCTCGAACCCGCGTCATCCGTACACTCAGGCGCTGCTCTCCGCGACGCCGCGCCTGAATCCGGACGACCGCCGCGAGCGAATTAAGCTCACCGGCGAACTGCCGAGCCCGCTGAACCCGCCGCCGGGGTGCGCTTTCAGCGCCCGCTGCCGTCGCCGTTTCGGCCCGTGTACGCAGATCCAGCCGCAGTTGAAGGAATATAATGGCCAGCTGGTCGCCTGTTTCGCCGTCGATCAGGATGAAACCGGCGAGCCGCGCATTCCTTAACGGTGAAGCAAAACGTAAAAAGCCGACGCAGAGCGTCGGCTTTTTTATGGGCGTTACGGTGCAAGGCGGTGGATGCGCTACGCTTATCTACCCCCTACAAAATATGCGAAATATGCAGGGCGGGTAAGCTTGCGCACCCGCCATGGACGAGTGGTTGGTGGATGCGCTGCGCTTATCCACCCTACAAAATATGCCACCTGTGTAGGGCGGGTAAGCCTCACGCACCCGCCGCGCCAACACCACCCGCCGCGCTAAAAAGAAAAGCCGACGCTTACGCATCGGCTTTTTTAACATGGCCCGAAAAATTATTGCGGGTAAGGTACCCAGTCGCCGCCGCTTAAGCGCACCCACGGTTTGCCCTGATACTGCACCACCACGGCATTGGCGTTCTCGGAGACCGGCGCGCTCTGCGGCAGATTACTGGTCAGCCCCTGCCAGTCCACGTTATCGGCCACAAAGTTTTTGCCGTCCAGCATCCGCACCACCAGCTCGGAAATTGCGAGGAAACTGCTCGGCTGGTCTATCCCCAGCGCTGAACCCTGATGCGGCGCTTTCATGCCGATAAACTTAATGCCCACCGGCACATGGGTGATAGACGGGCTCGGGATATCGCGCAGGCCGGACACCTGCATCTTATCGCCCTGCAGCGCCGCGCCGTGCTCCGGCACCACCACCACCATCACTTTGCGGTTCTCTTTCTCAAGCTGCGTCAGGAACGCATCCAGCTCATCAAACAGCTTCTGCGCGCGCGCTTTGTAATCGGCGGTTTTGCTGTTGCCCGGATAGTGGTTACCGTCATGCAGCGGCAGCAGGTTAAAGAACG
Organism: Cronobacter sp. HA18006; assembly: GCF_011605445.1. Lineage (NCBI taxonomy): Bacteria > Pseudomonadati > Pseudomonadota > Gammaproteobacteria > Enterobacterales > Enterobacteriaceae > Cronobacter > Cronobacter sp. HA18006. Next base: position 166,067 of record NZ_JAANQB010000023.1, read on the forward strand.
TGGCGCTGCGATCGCCGCTGCCCTCGCTCTTCACGGTTTGCTGCCAGCGGTTCAGCACCGCCGTATCGTCATACACCGGCGAGCCGTCAAACGACAGCAGATTCACCGGCAGGCCGGATTGATCCATCAGCGGCTCCTGCATATTGCCGTTTTCGCGTACTTCTTTCAGGAAGTTACCGAACTCGCCGTTATGGTCCATCATCAGGTGGCGCTTAAAGCCCAGTTTCGCCAGGTTATCGAACAGGTAGCACTGCTCGCCCGCGGGTTGGTAGAGATTTTTATGCGACGGCTGCCCGCAGCTCGCGCGCAACAGGCGGATAGCGGCCGGGCCGCTGTATGACGTGCCGGAGTTAAAATTCTTAAACACGATGTCGAAATGCGACCAGAGCGGATGCGACATCAAACCTGTGGCCTCCACGTCAGACCAGGCCAGCGAACAGATGTTGATAACCAGCAGATCGAACGGCTGTGCATCTGCCGGCAGGCTCGCCGGGAAGGTTGTCTGACGTTTGGATTCGCTGGTGTAAAAGCTGTTCAGCCAGTCGTTAATGTTCTGGTTGCTCGCAGGCGCGGTTTGCAGCGGAATATCGCCCGCCACCACCGTACCCCCTGCGTTCGCGACGGTCGGTGCCGCGCCGCCACCGGTCGTGGTGACCGTCGCCGCCGTGGTATTCCCGGCAGGCCACAGCGAGACGACCGGGCCGGTTACGGTCAGCACGTTAAGCCAGACCATAATCGCCACCACAAACACCGTCACCCGCACCCACTGTGAGAGGAACATCCAGGCGACCAGCAGCACAAAGGCGGCGCCAATCATCTGCCAGTTAATAAAGCGTGTCACGAGATCCAGCACATAACTGGTGCTGAAGCCCGCCACCTGCGAGCCCTGACTCATAATGCTCTGCGGGCCAGGCAGCCAGGTGTCATGCCAGAAGAGGCCGATACCGACAGGAATGGCTATCCAGTGGCGCAGGCGATGCAGGCGCAGGTTCGGAATAGGGAACAGCAGAAACGCCATAAACACCAGGTTGGCGAGCGGGTGGAAATTCAGATAGCCCGTCCAGAGCAGGCCGAATTTCAGCAGAAAATAGTAGTTCCAGCCGGAAAGGCCGCGCCAGTTTTGCCAGCCTGAGCGGGCAAGGGGAGCGGAGTGAACGTGATTAGTCATGTTTTAAATTAGCCTTGACGGTAGAGCGGCGGCGCAACGTACCAGCGGGTTTAACAAATCGGGGGCGAAACAGCAGCGGGCGCAGCGTTTTCATCATGCGACGCTTGCCCACACACAGCGCGTATCCCAGCGGGATAAAAATCAGCGCGCACAGCGCAATAAGCTGAAGAATATCGCTAATCGACATCATAACGCGCGCTCCTGTGCGGTGTCGTTAAGCAGCGTAACGGGCGTCGGCACACGGCGCGTGACCGTTTTTGGCGTGTCGGCGAGCAGCGCGGCCGTTTCCCTTGCCTTACGGGTCATCTCAAGCGGCGCAGCCCACTGCTCCGGGCGCATCGCGCTCATCTGCATGATCTCCGCCGCTATCTGTTTATCTTCATGCCACACCATACGGTTGGAAAACAGCTCGCTTATCGGCAGCGGGAAAATATGGCTCAGCGCAGTGTCGAGATCGGTAATGCGGCAGAACGATAAAAACAGCACCAGTCGGTTTTCGCCGAGCGTTACGATATCACCCATGCGGCCCGGACGGCAGAGCGTCAGCGCCTGCTCAACGCGAATGCCCGGCACCGGGCGCAGCGCGACCAGAATCCCTTTGTTGTCCTGCGGAATTAACACGTTGCTCATCAGCGCGCCGACGGCGTTGCAGAAGATATCCCACGGCTGATAGCCGCGCATTTTCAGCGGCTGCATCGCCTCCAGCAGCATATCCACATCTTCCGGCACAAAACGGGTGAATTGCTGATTCTGCACGCTTTCAATCAGCGTCAGGCAGCGCGAGAGCGGGGCGTTCCACGGGATCACCATATTCGCGCCGCAGCCCAGCAGCAGCCGTTCGTCGGTGGCGCGCACGCTGGCTTTGTTTTCACGCACGAGGATTTTCAGCGCGCTGCCGCGCTGACGGCGCAGGGCGTGTACATGACGCGCCAGTCCTTCAATCTGGTTATTTTGCGTGAGGGAGAAAATCACCGTCGCGGCCTGCGCCTGACGCGCCTCGTTAAACAGCGAATCGTTGTCCTCAAAGAGCGTCCAGTTTTCCGACAGCGGCGGCGCGCCTTCGAGCACCGCGATATGGCTCAGCACGCGGCGTTCGTCGCTGCGCGCCTGGAACGAAACTTCCTGGCGTGGCACCAGCGACAGGCGGTCATTAATGAATGTCACCGGCAACTGCTGACGCGCGCTCACGCCTTTATCGTTAAACCAGAACGCCACGTCATACAGCCAGGCGTCGCCCTGATAGCGCAGCGTGGCAAGCCCGGAGAGCTGCTGATATTCGGTCATCAGCATGGAAGTTTGCTGGTCGGCCTGCGCGCCGGAATTAATAATCAGCAATGTGCAGTGATGTTCCTGCGCCCAGCTTTGGCTTTTTCTTATCCAGGCTTTAATATGAGCGGGCGCTACGCCTTGCCAGGCGTTTTCCGCGCACAGCAGCACAATGAAATAGTTTTCAGGTTCGAAACTGCAAAGCAGATCGTGATGCAGGCGATGAAGTGCATTTTGATTTTTCGGCATGGTAAACAGGCGTACTTCATCCGGGCCTTGCGGTGCAGCCGGCAGCGGCGTAATCACGGCTTCCGGCGCGGCGTCCATCGTAATTACAGCCACTTTGGTTTCGGGGGTTTGCGCAAGCAGCGTCTGGTTGACGAATGTAATGGCATCGCTGTGGCGGTCGCAATTTATCCAGGCTGTTCCGCCTGCGGAAATATGGCGCAGTTCATCCCAGAGCGAATCAATGCCAATTGAAAAAACAAGAGCCATGGCGCCCTCAATATATAAAGAGTATGGGTGTCAGTTTACTAGCGAAAGCCAGGAAATAAACCTAACATTGAAATTAAAGAACATGATCATTAGCATGCAAACCGGGATTGCGTAGATTCACTGTTTTCGTTTGCTGGCTTTAGTGATATTGCTCTAAGGAAAAATAGAATATATGCCTGAGAATGACGCTAAGGCCGCACGCCAGCCCGATCGTGGCTATACCTTCCAGAATGATTTTGAAGCGCTCAGCCGGGTGTTTTCACTTCCAGATCTCGACTACACCGATATATCACAACGTGAACAACTCGCGACGGCAATTGCGCGCTGGCCCCTGCTGGCAGAATTAGCGCGTCGTGACGCAGGAGCGCAAGGATGACCGTTCTGGCATTACAGGGCGTGCGCGGCGGCGTGGGGACAACCTCATTAACGGCGGCGCTCGGTTGGGCGCTGCATCAGCTGGGCGAATCGGTGCTGGTGATTGACGCCTCGCCTGATAACCTGCTGCGCCTCTCTTTTAATATCGATTTTGACCACGCTGACGGCTGGGCGCGCGCGCTGCTGGACGATAAACCCTGGCAGTCCACCGCCTGGCGTTACGCACCGGGTCTGGACGTGCTGCCGTATGGCGCGCTGCGTCAGACGGAGCGGGAAAACGACGTAACGCCAGCGCTCAGCGCATTCGCGCAGCATCTTCACCTGCTCAAGGCGAGCGGCCAGTGGCGCTGGATATTGCTGGATCTGCCGTGCGGCTTTGACGCCGTGACCCGCAGCCTGTTGCAGGTGGCGGACCGCACGCTTTGCGTGGTGCAGCCCGACGCCAACTGTCACGCCCGCTTACATCAGCAGGCGCTGCCGAGCGGCTGCGATCTGCTGGCGAATTTCCGCCTGATTTCAAGCCAGATACAGAACGACATCTGGCAGCTCTGGCTGCAAACGCAGCGTAACCTGGTGCCGGTGGCGGTGCATCGCGACGAGGCGATGATGGAAAGCCTGGCCGCCAAACAGCCGGTGGGGGAATACCGCCCGGATTCGCTGGTGGCCGAAGAGATTGTCACGCTGGCGAACTGGTGCCTGCTGCATTACAGGAGTGAGGGCGCATGATAAGCCTCTCCGCGCTGGTGCTCGCGCCGCCGGTTCGCGCGCGGCTGCGCGAGCGTTATATCACGTATCGCCGCAACGGCGCGCCGCCGTTCAGCGCGGCGCTGGGCTGTTTCTGGCTGACGCTCGCCTGGCTCTTTTTGCCGCTGGAAAACCCGCGCTGGCAGGCGATCCGCGCGCAGCACGCGCTGCTGTTCCCGCATATTCATCCCGACCGCCCGCGTCCGCTCGATACCGTGCGTTATCTGCTCCAGGCGCTGTGGCTGGTGGCGCTGCGTCCCTGGCGCGCCGTCGGTACGCCGCGCTAGCGGCCTGTTTCGAAACTGCAGGTCTGGCGCGAGCGTTTTAACCTCTGGCTGGAGACGCTCCCGCAACGCTTCAGCGATGAAACCGACCACCTTAACGAGCAGAAAGAGCTGGGCCACATTAACGAACGACTGCGACGCGTCGTGCTGGGCGTGGTGGTTATTTTCTCGCTGGTGCTGGCGCTTATCTGTGTGACGCAGCCGTTCAACCCGCTCTCACAGTTTATTTTCCTGCTGCTGCTCTGGGGCGTGGCGCTGCTGGTGCGCCGTATGCCGGGCCGCTTCTCGGCGCTGATGCTGATTGTGCTGTCGCTGACCGTCTCCTGCCGCTACATCTGGTGGCGCTACACCTCGACGCTGAACTGGAACGATCCGGTCAGCCTGGTGTGTGGTCTGGTGCTGCTGGTGGCGGAAACCTACGCGTGGGTGGTGCTGGTGCTTGGCTACTTCCAGGTGATCTGGCCGCTTAACCGCCAGCCGGTGCCGCTGCCGAAAGATCTCAAAGCGTGGCCTTCCGTCGATATTTTCGTGCCGACCTATAACGAAGATCTGCACGTGGTGAAAAACACCATTTACGCCTCGCTTGGCATCGACTGGCCGAAAGACAAGCTCAAAATCTGGATACTGGATGACGGCAACCGCGAGGAGTTTCGCCGCTTCGCGCAATCCGTTGGCGTGGAGTATGTGGCGCGTCCGACGCACGAGCACGCCAAAGCGGGCAACATTAACAACGCGCTGAAGCTCGCGAAAGGGGAGTTCGTGTCGATTTTCGACTGCGACCACGTCCCGACGCGCTCTTTCCTGCAACTGACGCTCGGCTGGTTCCTGAAAGATAAAAAGCTCGCGATGATGCAGACGCCGCACCACTTCTTCTCGCCGGACCCGTTTGAGCGCAACCTCGGGCGTTTTCGTAAAACGCCGAACGAAGGAACGCTGTTTTACGGGCTGGTGCAGGACGGTAACGACATGTGGGACGCGACCTTTTTCTGCGGCTCCTGCGCCGTGATCCGCCGCGGCCCGCTGGATGAAATCGGCGGCATCGCGGTAGAAACCGTCACCGAAGACGCCCACACGTCGCTGCGTCTGCACCGGCGCGGCTACACCTCCGCCTATATGCGTATTCCGCAGGCGGCGGGGCTCGCGACGGAAAGCCTGTCGGCGCATATCGGCCAGCGCATCCGCTGGGCGCGCGGCATGGTGCAGATTTTCCGTCTCGATAACCCGCTCTTTGGTAAAGGGCTTAAGCTCGGCCAGCGGCTGTGCTACGTCAACGCGATGCTGCACTTCCTCTCCGGCGTGCCGCGGCTTATCTTCCTGACCGCGCCGCTGGCGTTCCTGTTGCTGCACGCCTACATCATCTACGCGCCTGCGCTGATGATTGCGCTGTTTGTGCTGCCGCACATGGCGCACGCCAGCCTGACGAACTCCAAAATTCAGGGCAAATATCGCCACTCGTTCTGGAGTGAAATCTACGAAACGGTGCTCGCCTGGTACATTACGCGGCCCACGATGGTGGCACTGTTCAACCCGCACAAAGGGAAGTTTAACGTCACCGCTAAAGGCGGGCTGGTGGAAGAAGAGTACGTGGACTGGGTGATTTCGCGTCCGTATCTGATGCTGGTGTTGATCAACCTGCTCGGCGTGCTGGTCGGCGTCTGGCGTTATTTCTACGGCCCGGCCAATGAAATGCTGACGGTTATCGTGAGTATCGTCTGGGTCTTCTACAACCTGATTATCCTCGGCGGCGCGGTGGCGGTGTCGGTGGAAAGTAAACAGGTGCGCCGCTCCCATCGTGTCGAGATGGTGATGCCGGCGGCGATTGCCCGTGAAGACGGTCACCTCTTCTCCTGCACGGTGCAGGATTACTCCGACGGTGGCCTCGGCATTAAGGTGCACGGCGGGGCGCAGTGGTTACAGGGGCAAAAAGTGAACCTGCTGATGAAACGCGGCGCGCAGGAGTATGTCTTCCCGGCGAAAGTGGTACGCGTCTTCGGCGACGAAATCGGCCTCAACCTCGACGGCCTGACCACGCGCCAGCACATCGATTTTGTACAGTGTACCTTCGCGCGCGCCGACACCTGGGCGCTCTGGCAGGACAGTTTCCCGGAAGACAAACCGCTGGAAAGCATGCTCGATATCCTCAAGCTCGGTTTCAGAGGCTATCGCCACCTGGCGGAATTCGCGCCAGCGTCACTTAAAATTGTCTTTCGCACCCTTACCACGCTGGTTTCCTGGATAGTGTCGTTTATCCCCCGTCGTCCGGAGCGGACGGCGCTGGGGGAGCGTGCGCTCCCGGTTATGGCTCAACAATGATGAATATGCGATGAAAAGAAAACTCTCCTGGATGTGCGCTGTGGCAGTGGGAATGAGCCTGTTGCCCGGTGCCTACGGCGCGCCTGAAGCCACTAACGATCCGAACGCCACCGCCGCGCCGACTGCGCCGGTGGTCGCGCCTGCGACTGAAGGCGTCATGACCGCCACCCCTGCGCGCACCGAGGCGTTAACGCCCGCCACGCCGCCTGTCGCGGGCACCGAGCCTGCGCCTGCGACGGAAGGCGCGGTGCTCGGCCAGGTGATGCCGGGCGTGGAAGGTGCCGGTGCGCCTGTGGTTCAGGATGGCGCGCCCGCGCGCGATGTTACGCTGAGTTTCGCCAGCATCGCGCCGCCGCCAGGCAGCATGGTTCTGAAAGGCACCCGCCCGGACGGTTTTGTCGAGTTCGGGATGCGCAGCGATGAAATTATCTCGAAAGCCACTCTGAACCTGACCTACACCCCGTCGCCGTCGCTGCTGCCGGTGCAGTCACAGCTGAAGGTTTATCTGAATGATGAGCTGATGGATGTGCTGCCGGTGACCAAAGAGCAGCTCGGCAAGAAAACCACCGCCCAGGTGCCTATCGATCCGCTGTACGTCAGCGATTTCAACCGCGTGCGCCTGGAGTTTGTCGGCCACTATCGCGACGTCTGCGAAAACCAGGCCAGCAACACGCTGTGGATGGATATCGGACGCAACAGCGCCCTGAACCTCACCTTCCAGACGCTACAGCTGCAAAACGATCTGTCGCACTTCCCGGTGCCGTTCTTTGATTCGCGCGATAACCGTCCGCTGGAGCTGCCGATGGTCTTCGCCGCCGCGCCGGATCTCGCGACCCAACAGGCCGCGAGTATTGTCTCCTCGTGGTTTGGCTCCCGCTCCGGCTGGCGCGGTCAGCGCTTCCCGGTGCTCTATAACCAGCTCCCCACGCGCCATGCGATCGTCTTCGCCACGAATGATAATCGCCCGGACTTTCTGCGCGACCTGCCGCCAGCCAAAGGCCCGATGGTGCGCATGATGAGCCATCCGCAAAGTCCGTGGGTGAAACTGCTGGTGATTGAAGGACGCGACGATAAAGATTTACTCCAGGCCGCCAAAGGCATCGCGCAGGGCAGTCTGCTGTTCCGTGGCGATAGCGTCGAAGTGGGCGAGGTCAAACCGCTGCTGGCCCGCCAGCCTTACGATGCGCCGAACTGGGTGCGTACCGATCGCGCCGTGACGTTTGGCGAGCTGAAAGGCTATGAAGAGCAGTTACAGGCGACCGGCCTTGAGCCGAGCCCGATTTCGCTGACGCTTAACCTGCCGCCGGATCTCTATCTGCTGCGCAGCAACGGCATCGATATGCGTCTGAACTACCGCTATACGTCGCCCGCCACGCGCGATAACTCGCGCATGGATATCAGCCTGAACAACCAGTTCCTGCAATCTTTCAACCTGCTGCCGAAAGATGAAACCAACCGTCTGCTGCTGCGTCTGCCGCTGTTGCAGGGGCTGCTGGACGGCAAAACCGAAGTGACGCTGCCGACGCTGCGCCTCGGCGCGGCGAACCAGCTGCGGTTTGATTTCAACTATACCAACCCGCTGCCGGGCGGCACGCTGGACAACTGCGTGACCTTCCAGACGGTGCCGAACCGCGTAGTGATAGGCGATGATTCCACGCTGGATTTCTCCAACTATCATCACTTTATCGCGATGCCGGATCTGCGCTCTTTCGCCAACGCGGGTTTCCCGTTCAGCCGGATGGCGGATCTCTCCGATACGCTTATCGTGATGCCGAAACAGCCGAACCCGGCGCAGCTCACGACGCTTTTGGACACCGCAGGCACTATCGGCGCGCAGACCGGTTTCCCGGCGGTTAACCTCACCATCACCAACGAGGGCGGCGACATGCAGAATAAAGACGCCGACATTCTGGTGATCGGTACGTTGCCCGCGTCGCTGAAAGATGAAAAACGCATCGATATGCTGGTGAACGCCACGCAAAGCTGGGTGAAAACCCCGACGCGCGACGTGACGCTTATCGATACCGACGACCGCGACCGTCAGCCGCAGGTGCAAACGGAAATCACCTCTTCCGGGCCGATGGCCGCAGTCGTGGGCTTCCAGTCGCCGTATCACGATCAGCGCAGCGTCGTGGCGCTGCTGGCTGACAGCCCGCGCGGTTATGAGCTGCTCAACGACGCGCTCAACGACAGCGGTAAACGCGCCGCGATGTATGGCTCGGTCTCGATTATTCGTGAATCGGGCGTGAACAGCCTGCGCGTGGGTGATGTTTACTACGTGGGTCACCTGCCGTGGTTCGATCGTATCTGGTATGCGCTGGCGAACCATCCGATCCTGCTGGCGATTTTCGCGGCCATCAGCGTCGTGCTGCTGGCGTGGGTGCTGTGGCGTCTGCTGCGTATCCTGAGCCGCCGCCGTCTTGATCCGGGCAACCATGAGTAACGCGTCATGAAGAATCTGTGCAGATGGCTTGCGGCGGGGCTGCTGCTGGCGACCGTTTCAGCCCATGCCGCCTGTGGCTGGGCTGACTGGGACCGCTTTAAAGGCGGCTACATCAGCGAAGAAGGACGCGTGATTGACCCAAGCGATCCGCGCAAAATCACGACGTCCGAAGGGCAGAGCTACGCGCTGTTCTTCGCCCTTGCGGCCAATGACCGCGAGGCGTTCGATAACATTCTTCAGTGGACGGAAAATAACCTTGCGCAAGGCTCGCTGAAAAACACGCTGCCCGCCTGGCTGTGGGGTATGAAAGGGCCGGACGAATGGACGGTGCTCGACACCAATTCCGCTTCCGACGCCGATCTGTGGATAGCCTGGAGCCTGCTTGAAGCGGGACGCTTGTGGAAAGAGCCGCGCTACAGCGACACCGGCAAAGCGCTGCTGGACCGCATCGCCAAAGAAGAAGTGGTGAACGTGCCCGCGCTTGGCGACATGCTGCTGCCGGGTAAAGTGAGCTTTGCCGAGCCGACGCTCTGGCGCTTTAACCCGAGCTATATGCCGCCGCAGCTGGCGCGCTATTTCACCCGTTACGGCAAACCCTGGACGACCATCCGCGATACCAACCTGCGCCTGCTGCTGGAAACGGCCCCGCAGGGCTTTTCGCCGGACTGGGTGAGCTATGAGGCGAAGAAAGGCTGGGTGATGAAACCTGCGGCACCGCAAAAACCGCTGATTGGCAGCTACGACGCCATTCGCGTTTATCTGTGGGTCGGCATGATGAACCCGGCGGATGAACAGCAGGCGCCACTGCTCAAAAAACTCAGCCCGATGGAAACCGCCACAATCAAAGCGGGCGTGCCGCCGGAAAAAGTCCGTGTTATCGACGGTAAAACCCAGGGCAACGGGCCGGTGGGCTTTTCCGCCGCGCTGCTGCCGTTCCTGCAAAACCGTGATATCCAGGCGCTGCAACGCCAGCGCGTGGCGGATAACTATCCGCAGCAGGACGCCTACTTTAGCTATGTATTAACCCTGTTTGGCCAGGGATGGGATGAACACCGTTTCCGCTTCACCGTTGACGGTGAGCTGCAACCCGCCTGGGGAGAGTCATGCACAAGTTCGCGTTAAGTATCACCGCGCTGGCGCTCGGCGTCGCCCTCAGCGGGCCGGCGCAGGCGCAGACGGATATCCGACAGCAGTTGCTCGAACAGGTGCGGCTTGGCGAAACGGCCAAACGGGACGATCTGGTGCACCAGTCGCTCTACCGTCTTGAGCTGATGAACCCGGACGATCCCGATTTTATCGCCGCTAAAATGCGTTATCTGCTGCGTCAGGGCGATAACGCGGGCGCGCAGCAGCAGTTTGCGCGCTTGGGCAAGCTCGCTCCGCAATCCTCAGCGTACCAACAGGCGCGTATCACGCTTGCGCTGGCCTCGCCGGAAGGGCGTCAGCAACTGCAACAGGCGCGTCTGCTCGGCACGACGGGGCATACGCAGGAGGCGCTGGCGGCGTATCAAAAACTGTTTAACGGCGCGCCGCCGGATGGCGATCTGGCCGTTGAATACTGGGCGCTGGTCGCAAAAGATCCGGCGCGGCGTGACGAGGCCATTCGCCAGATGCAGGCGCTGGACGCCCGCGCGCCGGGCAATGACCAGCTACGCACGCAGCTTGCGCTACAGCTCTTTTCCGCCAACCGCCAGCAGGAGGGTTTCAGCGTGCTGGAGCAGATGGCGAAATCGGGCGGCGGGCGTGAAACGGCGGCAGACCTCTGGTATCAGCAGATTCAGGGGATGCCCGCAAGCGACGACAGTGTCGCCGCGCTGGAGCGTTTCTTACAGGTGTTCAGCAGCGGTGATACCGCCGATAAAGCCAAAGGGCTGCTCGCTGAACAGCAAACTAAACTCGCCGATCCGGCTTATCGCGCCAGAATGCAGGGCATCGCGCGGGTGGAAGAGGGCCAGGGCGCCAAAGCCGTTTCGGAACTGACCAGCGCCGTAAAAGCGAACCCGAATGACAGCGAAGCGCTGGGCGCGCTGGCGCAGGCGTATTCTCAGCAGGGCAACCGCGCGCGCGCCGTGCCGCTGCTGGAGCAGGCGCTCAAACAGGATCCGAACAGCCCTAACAGCGGTCGCTGGCAGAGCCTGTTACAGGTGAACCGCTACTGGCTGTTGATACAGCAGGGCGACGCGGCGCTGAAAGCCAACAATCTGGCGCAGGCGCAGCAGAAATATCAGCAGGCCGCGACGGTGGATAACACCGACAGCTACGCGGTGCTTGGCCTGGGCGACGTCGCCGTGGCGAAGAAAGACGACGCGGCGGCCGAGCGTTATTACCGGCAGGCACTGCGCATGGATAACACCAACAGCAACGCGGTGCGGGGGCTTGCGAATCTTTACCGTCGCCAGTCGCCGGAACGCGCCGAGGCGTTTATCGCCACGCTCTCCGCCAGCCAGCGGCGCAGCATTGACGATATCGAACGCAGCATGACGAACGATCGCCTTGAGCAGCAGGCCGCCGCGCTGGAGGCCGAAGGGCGCTTCGCCGCCGCCGCCGCGGTGCAGCGCCAGCGTCTGGCGCTCGACCCGGACAGCGTCTGGATAACCTACCGGCTGGCAAACGATCTGGCTTCCGCCGGTCAGCGCCGCGACGCTGATGCCGTGATGGGCCAACTGGCGCAGCGTAAATCGGGCGATCCGGAGCAAGTGTATGCCTACGGGCTTTATCTCTCCGGCAGCGATCGTCAGCGCGCCGCGCTAAGCCACCTCAATACGCTGGCGCGCGACAAATGGACGCCGAATATTCTTGAGCTGTCGCAGCGTTTACAGACCAATGAACTGATGGAGACGGCCAACCGCCTGCGCGACAGCGGCCAGGAGGCGCAGGCCATCGCGCTGTTACGCCAGCAGCCGGTCTCCGATCGCATCGATTTAACGCTGGCTGACTGGGCGCAGCAGCGCGGCGATAACGCCACGGCGCGCGCGCAGTACCAGACGGTATTAACACGCTCGCCTGCCAGTGAAGAGGCGCGGCTGGGGCTTGCGGAAGTGCTGATCGCGCAGGGTGATAACGCGGCGGCACGCGAGCAGCTCGCGGCGCTGCAAACGCCTGCCGCAGGCGGCGAACCGCGCTCGCCGGGCACGCAGCGGCGCATTGCCAATGCCGAAGCGGCGCTTGGCGACACCGCGCGTGCACAGCAGGCTTTCGCGGTGCTTGCCGCTACCGCGAAAACGCAGCCGCCTTCGCAGGAAAGCGCGCTGGTATTGCGCGACGCGGCGCGCTTTCAGCGTCAGAACGGGCAGCCGCAGCAGGCGTTGCAGACGTATCGTGACGCGATGGTCGCCTCCGGCATCACCCCGACGCGCCCTGGCGATAACGACGCCTTCACGCGGCTTACCCGCAACGACGCCAGCGACGACTGGCTGAAGCGCAGCGTGCGCGGCGATGCGGCGGATCTCTATCGCCAGCAGGATTTAAACGTCACGCTCCAGCACGACTACTGGGGCTCCAGCGGTACGCCGGGGTATTCGGATCTGAAAGCGAATACCACGATGTTGCAGGTGGATGCGCCGCTGCGCGACGGGCGGCTGTTCCTGCGTACCGACGCGGTGAACATGAATCCGGGCAGCTTTAGCGGCAACAGTTATAGCGAAACCTGGGGCACCTGCGCCGAAACGCCCTGCTCCGGCAACGCGAAACAGCGCGCCTCCGGCGTGAGCGTGGCGGCGGGCTGGCGCAACGACACCTGGGATATGGATATCGGCACCACGCCGATAGGCTTTGATGTTGTCGATGTGGTGGGCGGCTTAAGCTACAGCAGCGATCTGGGGCCGATTGGCTATACGCTGAATGCGCATCGACGTCCGATTTCGAGCTCCATGCTGGCTTTTGGCGGGCAGCGCGACGCGCCTTCTAATACCGGCACGACGTGGGGCGGCGTGCGCGCCACCGGCGGCGGCGCGAGCCTCAGCTACGATCGCGGCGAGGCGCACGGCGTCTGGGCCAGTCTTAACGCCGATCAGCTCACCGGTAAAAATGTCGCTGATAACTGGCGGGTGCGCTGGATGAGCGGCTATTACTACAAGCTGATTAACGAAAATAATCAGCGCCTCACCATTGGGCTCAACAACATGGTGTGGCACTATGAGAAAGATTTGAGCGGTTATTCTTTAGGCCAGGGCGGCTACTACAGCCCGCAGGAGTACGTCTCTTTCGCGGTGCCGGTCGCCTGGCGGATGAGAACGGAAAACTGGTCGTGGGAGCTTGGCGCGTCAGGCTCGTGGTCGCACTCCCGCACGAAGACCGAGCGCCGCTATCCGCTGTCGGGGCTTATCCCGACGCCTGTGATAAACGCGCAAAATCCGGCGTTAAGCCGTTACGCCGACAAGGACGCGCTGGAAGAAGGCAGCAGCAGCAGCGGCTGGGGTTATACCGCCAACGCGCTGATTGAAAGACGCATTACTTCAAACTGGTCGGTGGGTGCCGCCATTGATATTCAGCAGGCGAAGGATTATACGCCGAGCAATTTCTCGCTGTTTATCCGCTACTCGCAGGGCGGCTGGCAGGGCGATATGGATATGCCGCCGCAGACGCTGACACCGTACGCCGACCGGTAATAAGATTAATGCGCGTTCGGCCCGCCCGCGCGGTTAAATTCCACAACAATGCAGTATACTCCCGCCCGCAATGATAATTATGTGTGATTATCATGCGGGCAGTGGCATCAGTGGAGAATCAAGTTGCGAGTCAGTCGTTCCCTCACGATAAAACAGATGGCGATGGTTTCGGCCGTTTCCGTCTTTTTTCTTTTTATTTTCAGCGTCGTTTTGCTGTTTCATTTCGTGCAGTCGCATCGCTACCACACCGCCATGCAGATGGAGAGCATCGCCCGCTCGGTGCGCCAGCCGCTCTCTGCGGCCATTCTGAAAGCCAATATTCCGGAAGCGGAGGCGATCCTTCGCGAAATTAAACCCGCCGGCGTGATTAGCCGTGCTGATGTCGTGTTGCCTAATCAGTTCCAGGCGTTGCGCATGCGCTTTACGCCGGAGCGCCCGATTCCGGTGACGCTCGCCCGCGTCTTTGAGCTGCCGGTGCAGATCTCCCTGCCGCTCTATTCGCTGGAGCGGCCCGCCAACCCGCAGCCGCTCGCCTATCTGGTGTTGCAGGCGGACTCCTGGCGGATGTACCGCTTTATCATCAATGCGATTTCGACCCTGCTGACCACCTTCCTGCTGCTGGCGCTGATCCTCTCGGTGGCGATCACCTGGTGCATCAACCGCCTGATCCTGCACCCGCTGCGTGATATCACACGCACGCTGAACGCGCTGGACGCGCATGAGCTGGCGCATCATCAGCTCACTATTCCGCGTCTGCATAAGGATGATGAGATCGGTATGCTGGTGCGCACTTATAACCGTAACCAGCAGGCGCTTGCGCAACAGCTCGACGAGGCGCGCACCAGCGGCACCCGTTTCCCGCTCACCGGTTTGCCGAACCAGGCGTTGCTCGTCGCACTGCTTGAGCAGGCCGTCGCGGGCGGCGGTGCGACCGCGTTGCTGTATGTGGCTTGTGAGCCGCTGCGTGATATTGACGAATCGCAGCGCGAGGCGCTCCTGCGCGCGCGCGTTGAGAAGCTGCGCTCGGTGCTGACGCCGCGGATGGTGCTGGCGCAGATAAGCCAGGACGATTTCGCGATTATCGCGCACGGCGTGAAAACGCCGGAACACGCGGTGACGCTGACGCAACAGCTGCTGGCGGCCCTTAACGAACCGCCGGAGTCGGACAGCGGCGCGCCAGCGTGCGCGGCAAGCATTGGCGTGGCGATGTTCGATGGCCGCCAGAGCGCCTCGACGCTTTACCAGAGCGCGATTTCCGCCGCGCTGGACGCCCGGCGCAGCGGCGTCAATCAGGCGGCGTTTTTCGGCGAATCCCCGGTGAGCGCGCAGGAAAGCGCGATGCAAAATGCGCTGGCGCGCCGCCAGTACGCCGTCTGGCTGCAGCCGCAGGTGGATATGCGCAACGGCAACATTGTGGGTGCCGAAGCGCTGCTGCGCGAGCGCCAGCCAGATGGCGAGTGGACGTTACCGGTAGGGCTTATTGATAACATTGAGTCGAGCGGGCTTATCGTTACCGTGGGCGACTGGGTGCTGGACGAGGCGTGTCAGTTACTGGCGCGCTGGCAGGCGCACGGCATTATGCTGCCGCTGTCGGTGAATGTGTCGTCATTGCAGTTGTTAAAACGCGATCTGGTACAAACGATGCTGCAACGACTGGAACGCTACGCCATTGCGCCCGGCACGCTGATTCTGGAGATGACGGAAAGCCAGCGTATTGACGATACCGAAGCCGCCATAGCCATTCTGCGCCCCCTGCGCGAGGCGGGCGTGCGCATCGCGCTGGACGATTTTGGCATGGGGTATTCGAGCCTGAGCCAGCTACAGAAAATGAAAGCGCTGCCAGTGGACAGCCTTAAAATCGATAAGAGCTTTATTGATAACCTGCCGGACGATGACAGCGTGGTCGCGGCCATCATCAGCATGGCGAAAAAGCTTAATCTTGAACTGGTGGCGGAAGGCATTCAGAACGAGGCACAGCGTGACTGGCTGTTAAACGCGGGCGTGACGGTGGGCCAGGGGTATCTTTTCGGCAAGGCGGCGACGCCTGCGGCGTTTGAAGACGCGTGGCTGACAGCGCCGTGACATCGCTGCAAAAGGTGTAAGGCATTATGGGCTGACGCGTTTCAGCTCATAAATCTTAACATTTATGTTTCCAATTTGATGCTCTGATATATCTGACATGTTTTACGGGTGTTACTTTTAGCGCTGCAGGCGGGATTTTAACACACAATTCCTGTGGTTATTACCTTCAAGGACACCCCTATGAAACGCTCTCTTTTCAAAAGCCTCTATTTTCAGGTCTTGACTGCAATAGCCATCGGGATATTGCTCGGTCACTTCTACCCGGAGCTTGGCGCACAGATGAAGCCGCTGGGCGACGCCTTCGTGAAGCTGATTAAAATGATTATCGCGCCGGTGATTTTCTGTACCGTCGTGACCGGCATCGCGGGTATGGAAAGCATGAAGGCGGTAGGGCGTACGGGCGCGGTCGCGCTGCTCTATTTCGAAATCGTCAGTACCATTGCGCTGATTATCGGTCTGATGATTGTGAACCTTGTCCAGCCGGGCGCGGGCATGAACGTTGACCCGGCGACACTCGACGCTAAAGCCGTCGCGGTATACGCCGAGCAGGCGCAGCAGCAGGGCATCGTCGCCTTCCTGATGGATGTTATCCCTTCAAGCGTGATCGGCGCGTTCGCCAGCGGCAACATTCTGCAGGTATTGCTGTTCGCGGTACTGTTTGGGTTTGCGCTGCACCGTCTGGGCCGCAACGGTCAACTGATTTTCAACGTCATTGAAAGCTTCTCGCAGGTCATTTTCGGCATCATCAACATGATCATGCGTCTCGCGCCCATCGGCGCGTTCGGCGCGATGGCGTTCACCATCGGTAAATATGGCGTCGGCACGCTGGTACAGCTCGGCCAGCTGATCGTCTGCTTCTACATCACCTGTATTCTGTTCGTGGTGGTCGTGCTGGGCAGCATCGCTCGCGCCACCGGCTTTAACATTTTCAAATTCATTCGCTATATCCGTGAAGAGCTGCTGATCGTGCTTGGCACGTCGTCATCAGAATCCGCGCTGCCGCGTATGCTCGATAAAATGGAAAAACTGGGCTGTCGCAAATCGGTGGTGGGGCTGGTTATCCCGACCGGCTACTCGTTTAACCTCGACGGCACTTCCATTTACCTGACGATGGCGGCGGTGTTTATCGCCCAGGCGACCAACAGCCATATGGATATTTTCCATCAGATAACGCTGCTGGTAGTGCTGTTGCTGTCCTCAAAAGGCGCGGCAGGCGTGACAGGAAGCGGATTTATCGTGCTGGCGGCGACCATTTCCGCCGTGGGCCATCTGCCGGTGGCCGGGCTTGCGCTCATTCTTGGTATCGACCGCTTTATGTCGGAAGCGCGCGCGTTAACCAACCTGGTCGGTAACGGCGTGGCGACGATTGTGGTTGCGAAGTGGGTGAAAGAGCTCGATGAAAAACAGCTTAATGACACGCTGAATAACAAGAATTCTGCCGCTAAAACGCAGCAAATCTCCTCCTGATCTCACTCTTTAGCCCGCCGCTGCTTGCTCTGGCGGCGGGTGCCTGCGCATAATTAACGTTTATTTCACTCTATTGCGCGACATTTCCGCTTTTTTGCGGTCTAACGAAAAGTTTAAGCGCTATCTTTGGCGACGGGCCACAGCAGCCTTTTGTCGCCATTTGACTGTTTTTAACCAGGAATGTTGATCAGGGGTACACATGCAGGGCACAAGAATTCGACTTATCGCTGGCGGTTTACTGATGGCCGCCGCCAGCCTCGTGCAGGCAGAACCGCTCCAGCCCGACCCGGCCTGGCAACAGGGCACGCTGAGCAATGGGTTTCAGTGGCAAATTCTCTCCACGCCGCAGCGCCCGAGCGACCGCATTGAAATTCGCCTGACCGTTAACACCGGGTCGCTGGCTGAAAACACCCAGCAGAGCGGCTATACCCGTTTTCTGCCGCGTCTGGCGCTCACCCAGAGCGGCAGCCTACAGGCGGTGCAGGCGCGTTCTCTCTGGCAGCAGAGTATCGATCCGAAGCGCCCGATGCCCCCGGTCGTGGTTTCTTACGATTACACGCTGTTTAACCTGAGCCTGCCGAATAACCGCAACGACCTGCTGAAAGAAGCGCTGACATATCTCTCCGATACCGCCGGGCGGGTCGCCATTACGCCGGAAAGCATCACCAAAGCCCTGCAAACCCAGGATATGGTCGCCACCTGGCCGGACACGCAGGATGGCTGGTGGCGTCAGCGCCTGAAAGGCTCCACGCTGCTGGGCCACGATCCGTCCGTCGACCTGAAACAGCCGGTCGATGCGAAACAGCTCGAAGCCTACTACAAGAAGTGGTACACCCCGGACGCCATGACGCTTATTGTGGTCGGCAACGTTGACAGCCGCGCGGTGGCGGAGCAGATCAACAAAGCCTTTGGCGAGCTAAAAGGCAAACGTGAAACTCCGGCCCCGGTGCCAACGCTCTCGCCGCTGCGTCGCGAGCCGGTCGCTATCATGACCGACAGCGTGCGCCAGGATCGTCTCTCCATTATGTGGGATAACCCGTGGCAGCCGATCCGCGAATCTTCTGCGCTGCAGCGCTACTGGCGTGCGGATCTGGCGCGCGAGGCGCTGTTCTGGCACGTTCAGCAGAACCTGAGCAAAAACAACATCAAAGATATCGGCATCGGCTTTGACTGCCGCGTGCTGTTCCAGCGCGCCCAGTGCGCCATTAACGTTGAATCGCCGAATGATAAACTCGACAGCAACCTGGCGCTTATTGCTCGCGAGCTGGCGAACGTGCGCGAAAACGGCCTGTCGGTGGATGAGTTCAACGCGCTGATTGCCCAGAAAAAGCTGGAGCTACAGAAGCTGTTCGCCACCTATGCGCGCACCGATACCGATGTGCTTATCAACCAGCGGATGCGTTCGCTGCAAAATCAGGTAGTGGATATCGCGCCGGAGCAGTACCAGAACCTGCGCCAGAGCTTTCTTAATAACCTGACCGCCGCGGAGCTGAACCAGGATTTACGCCAGCAGCTCTCTCAGGAGATGGCGCTTATTCTGCTGCAACCGAAGGGTGAGGAAGAGTACAGCGTGAAAGCGCTTCAGGAGACCTGGAACCGCATTATGACGCCTGTCGCCGCCGCGCCGGATGACGCGCGCCCGGATGTCACCGACATTCCGCCGCCCGCTGACAAAAGCAATTAATGACCACCCGGCTCCGGCCGGGTTTTTTATGCGCGGCGGAAATAAAAAGCCCGGCGCGCAGGCCGGGCTCATCGAAGACGTCAGGTATAGCGCGGCATCGCCTCGCGCGGGATTATCGCGCCGCGATACTGAATCACGGTGCTGGCGGTCAGATGGCCGCGTTTTGCCGCCGCTTCGGCGCTGCCGCCCGTAAGGCGCACCGCCAGATAACCGGCGCTGAACGAGTCGCCTGCGGCGGTGGTGTCGATCACGTTCTCTTTCGGCAATTTCACCGCGGGGACCTCGCAGAGCGCTTCACCCGCCACCGCCACCAGGCACGATTCGGCACCACGCTTTATCACCACTTCACGCACGCCTGCCGCCTGGGTGCGCGCAATGACCTCATCAACCGGCTTCTCGCCCCACAGCGCGTCTTCATCATCCAGCGTCAGGAAGGCGATATCGGTGTAGCTCAGCATCTGCTGGTAAACCTGCTGCGTCTCTTCGCGGCTCGCCCACAGGCGCGGGCGGTAGTTATTATCAAAAATCACTTTACCGCCGTTCGCGCGGCAGGCTTTCAGCAGGCCGAGCAGTTTTTCACGGCTTTGCGGGCTTAAAATCGCCAGGCTAATGCCGCTCAGGTAAAGATAATCAAAGTGCGCCAGCTGCGCGCAGATGGCGTCGGCCTCGTCGCTCTCCAGCCAGAATTTCGCGGCGGCTTCGTTGCGCCAGTACCAGAAGGTGCGCTCGCCGCGTTCGTCGGTTTCGATGTAATAGAGCCCCGGCAGACGGTTATCCATACGCTGCGTGAGTTCGGTGTGCACGTTTTCGGCCTGCCAGGCATCAAGCATCTGCTGGCTGAACGGGTCTTTGCCAAGCGCGGTGACATAATGCACCGACAGCGCCTGCGGGCTCACCTGACGGGCGATATAGACCGCGGTGTTGAGCGTATCCCCGCCAAAGCCGCGGTTCATCTGCGCGCCTTTTTCCGACAGTTCAATCATGCATTCGCCAATCACGGCAATCTTGTGCTCTGACATAGTGACTCACTTGAAAACGAGAAGATGGGCATTAGTGTGTGCCGCCGCGATCGCGCAGTCAAACCTTTTAAAACGCTGTTCCATTATTTTTTGAGCTGTGCCCCTGTTTCTGAAGAAAAGCATTATTCTTTATAACCCTACGGGTCGGACAACTGTGCATAAAGTTCTCAACCGCAGCGCCGATAATTCCAGGACGAGTCCGGTAAACCCTCACATCACAGGACCCTTTACCATGAATTTAAAACAGGTCACTCACCGGCTGGCGCTGCCGTCGGCGAGTGTCGAAAGCCTGCAAGAGCGGCGTTACTGGCTGCAATGCGAGCGCACCTACACCTATCAGCCGATTTACCGCACCGACGGGCGTCTGCTGGCGGTTGAGTTGCTGACTATCGTCACGCACCCGAGCGATCCCTCGCGCCGCATCGCGCCCGACCGCTATTTCGCGGGGCTGCCGGTACGCTATCGCGTGGACGTCATTGAAGAGCAGCTACAGGTGCTGTCATCGCGCGCGCCGTTTTTCACAGAAAATAACATTCTCGCCTCCGTGAACGTTGATGGCCCGACGCTCATGGCGATGCGCGACATGCCGAAAATCCGCGCGTTAACGGAAGCGTTGCCGTGGGTGCGCTTTGAACTGGTAGAGCACATCAGCCTGCCGCAAGACTCGACGTTCGCGAGTTTCTGCGAATTTGGCCCGCTGTGGCTGGACGATTTCGGCACCGGCATGGCGAATTTTTCAGCGCTCAACGAAGTCCGTTATGACTACATCAAAGTGGCGCGCGATCTGTTCATCATGCTGCGTCAGAGCAGCGAAGGCCGCAATCTGTTCACCATGCTGCTGCAACTGATGAATCACTACTGCGAAGGCGTGATTGTTGAAGGCGTGGAAACGCTGGAAGAGTGGCAGGATGTGCAACAGTCGCCTGCGCTGGCCGCGCAAGGCTATTTTCTCTCGCGCCCGGTGCCTTTCGAAACGCTGGAAACGGTAATACTCAGACTCTCCTGATGAGCTTTGCGCTTTCGTCAACTATCTTTAGTTGAGGCAGGCATCATCAGGACGAGGTGTGAGGATGACAAAAACAACCAAAATTATCAGCGTGGTAGCAGGGGTTTTCTTGTTGCTGGTCGTGGTCGCCATCATCATTATCGCGACGTTTGACTGGAATCGGCTTAAGCCGACCATCAACCAGAAGGTCTCCACGGAGCTTAACCGCCCCTTTGCCATACGTGGCGATCTGGGCGTGGTGTGGGAGCGTAATAAAGACGAACCCGGCTGGCGAAGCTGGGTGCCCTGGCCGCACGTACACGCTGAAGATGTTGTGCTCGGCAACCCGCCGGATATTCCGCAAGTCACCATGATCCACCTGCCTCGCGTTGAGGCGACGCTCGCCCCGCTGGCGCTGCTCACCAAAACGGTTTACCTACCGTGGATTAAATTCCAGAAGCCGGACGCACAGCTGATTCGCTTGTCGGAAAAGACCAATAACTGGACGTTCGACATGAAGCAGAGCGAAGGCGAAGCGGCGCAGCAGCCATCTTCCTGGTCTTTCCGGCTCGACAATATTCTCTTCGATCAGGGCCGCGTGCGGGTGGACGATAACGTCAGCCGCGCCGATGTGGAGATCCTCATCGATCCACTTGGCAAACCGCTGCCGTTTAACGAAGTGACCGGTGACAAAGACAAAAAAGGGAACGATAAGGTTGGCGATTATGTCTTTGGCCTGAAGGCGCGCGGCACCTATAACGACCAGCCGCTGCGCGGCAGCGGGAAAATCGGCGGCATGCTGGCGCTGAAAAGTGAAGGCACGCCGTTCCCGGTGCAGGCCGATTTGCGCTCCGGCGACACCCGCGTGGCGTTTGTCGGGACGGTTAACGATCCGATGAACATGGGCGGCGTCGATTTACAGCTGAAATTCGCGGGTAATTCACTGGGCGATCTCTATGAGCTGACCGGTGTGCTGCTGCCCGATACGCCACCGTTTGAAACGGATGGCCGGCTGGTCGCTAAAATCAACAGCGACAAAGGCTCGGTCTATGATTATCGCGGTTTTAACGGGCGCATCGGTGAGAGCGATATTCACGGCTCGCTGACCTACAGCCAGCGCAAACCGCGACCGAAACTGGAAGGGGATCTGGAATCGCGCCAGCTGCGGCTTGCCGACCTCGGCCCGCTGATTGGCGTCGATTCCGGTGCCGGGGCGGAGAAGAGCAAAAATTCCGAGCAGAAAAAAGGCGAAAAACCGGCGCAGCCGGGCGATAAAGTGCTGCCGCACGACACCTTTGAAACCAACAAATGGGACGTGATGGATGCCGATGTGCGCTTTAAAGGCCGTCGTATCGAACACAGCACGCGCCTGCCGATTAGCGATCTCACCACCCATATTGTGCTCAACAACGGCGATTTGCATCTCAAGCCGCTGAAATTCGGCATGGCGGGCGGCACTATCGACGCCAATATCCATCTCGACGGCGACAAGCAACCGATGCAGGGCGCGGCGGAAATTCAGGCGCGACGGCTGAAGCTCAAAGAGCTTATGCCGGACGTCGAGCTGATGCAGCGCACGCTTGGCGAGCTGAACGGCGATGCGAAACTGCGCGGCACCGGTAACTCGGTCGCGTCGCTGCTTGGCACCAGTAACGGCAACCTGAAGCTGTTGATGAACGACGGCGTTATCAGCCGTAACCTGATGGAAATTCTGGGGCTGAACGTGGGTAACTTTATCGTTGGGCAGATTTTTGGCGACGACGAAGTGCGGGTCAACTGCGCGGCGGCGAACCTGAACCTGACCAACGGCGTGGCGCGCCCGGAGATTTTCGCGTTTGATACTGAAAACGCGCTGATTAACATCACCGGCACCACCAGTTTCGCCG
The DNA here is from genome assembly GCF_011605445.1 of Cronobacter sp. HA18006. Lineage (NCBI taxonomy): Bacteria > Pseudomonadati > Pseudomonadota > Gammaproteobacteria > Enterobacterales > Enterobacteriaceae > Cronobacter > Cronobacter sp. HA18006. The sequence continues at coordinate 188,885 of NZ_JAANQB010000023.1, forward strand.
ACGAGCGGCTGGATCTCACCATTAATCCGGAAAGCAAAGGGGTGCGTATCGTGACGCTGCGCTCGCCGCTGTACGTGCGCGGCACCTTTAAAGATCCGGATTACGGCGTGAAGCCGGGGCCGTTGATTGCGCGTGGCGCGGTCGCGGCAGCGCTCGCAACGCTGGTGACGCCCGCCGCGGCGCTGCTGGCGCTGATTTCGCCATCCGAAGGCAACGAGAACCAGTGCAGCGCGATTCTGGGGCAGATGAAGAAGTAACAGGGTTTCATGGGGAAGGTGGGTGCGCTGCGCTTACCCACCCTACTCAAGAAGATAAACGCCTCAGTTTGTAGGGCGGGTAAGCGCAGCGCACCCGCCATAACGTAAAGGTGGGTGCGCTGGCGCTTACCCACCCTACCTGACTCGTACCCTGCATATCATCCGTAGGGCGGGTAAGCGCAGCGCACCCGCCGCCAGGCGGAGGCCGTCAAATCACCCGCCATTTTCGCTCTCAAATCCAAAAACAAAAAAGGCCGCCCGCGGGCAGCCTTTTCGTTAACGCGCCCAGTTACAGCGACTGGTGACGCGTCTCTTTGGTGGCAATCAGCGCGATAAGCGTCAGCGCCGCCATCGCCGCCAGATAAATTCCCACGTAAAACAGCCCGTAATTCGCCTGCAGCCAGGTGGCGATATACGGTGCCACCGACGCGCCGAGAATCGACGACACGTTGTAGGAGAACGAGGCACCGGTGTAGCGCACTTCGGTCGGGAACAGCTCCGGCAGCAGCGCGCCCATCGGGCCGAACGTCAGCCCCATCAGACTCAGGCCGATCAACAGATACGCCATCACCATCGCCTCACTGCCGGAACCCAGCAGCGGTGGGAACAGAAACAGCGCGAACAGCAGAATCAGCGTGGTGATAACAATCATGCTCTTACGACGCCCGAAACGATCCGCCAGCAGGCCCGCTACCGGCACCATCAGGCCAAAGCCAATTACTGCCATCATCAGCATCCACAGCACATCGTTACGCGGGAAGCCCAGCCCGCCCTGCGCCGCTGGCGTGGTGCTGAAGGTCATTGAATAGACTGTCATGATGTAAAACAGCGTATAGGTGGCGAGCATGATGAACGTGCCAAGTACGGTGACGCGCACATGTTTCGTCAGCAGCGTGCCGAGCGGCACTTTCACCTGTTTCTTCGCTTTGGCGATTTTGGCGAATACCGGCGTTTCATGCAGCGACACGCGCACATACAGGCCAATCAACACCAGCACGGCGGAGAAGATAAACGGCACGCGCCAGCCCCAGCTCATAAACTGTTCGTCGGTGAGCAGCCACGACAGCAGCAGGAACGTGCCGTTAGCGAAGAAGAAGCCGATAGGCGCACCGAGCTGCGGGAAGGAGCCATACAGGGCGCGTTTATGCGCCGGAGCGTTCTCGGTGGCGAGCAGCGCCGCGCCGCCCCATTCACCGCCAAGGCCCAGACCCTGGCCGAAGCGCGCCAGCGCCAGCAGCAGCGGAGCCATAATGCCGATAGATTCATAGCCCGGCAGCAGGCCAATCAGCACCGTGGAAATCCCCATGGTCAGCAGCGAGGCCACGAGCGTCACCTTACGGCCCACACGGTCGCCGAAATGGCCAAACACGGCCGAGCCTATCGGGCGCGCCACAAAGGCGATGGCAAACGTCGCCAGCGACTGTAGCGTGGCGGCGGTCGGGTCGCCCTGCGGGAAGAAAATGTGCGGGAACACAATCACCGCCGCGGTGGCGTAAATGTAGAAATCGAAGAACTCAATGGCGGTGCCGATGAGCGAGGCGATGACGACCTTACTACGCGAGTTGACGGGCGCGGCGTCGTGTTCGTTGTCGATGCTGGTGGCGATGGTTGCTTGCATAGAATTTTCTTATTGTAGTCACGTCGAAACCCCATATTAGCCACAGCAAAAACGACATTTCAATTCAGCGGGTGCCGCGAAAGTGTGCAAAAAACAGGCAAAAAGCGGATAGTTTTAGCGCCAGCTTATTCTCTTCTATGAAATGCTTCACAGAATTTCATATTCAGTCGATAAAACTGGTTTTAGGTTAAATAAAAGTTACACCCTGGATTTTTATACTGAAAGGGAGGCGGCGGGCTGAAAAAATGCGTTTTTCCAAGCCCGCACGGAGGGATTACGCGGGGTTTTTACCCGGCATTTGCGGATCGTCTTTGTACTGCGCTGTTGCAATCCAGGCGGAGCAGAACAGCGTCAGGCGCGCGAAGAAATAGAAGAACGCCATCAGCCCCAGCACCGAGCCGAATGCCGCGCCGGACGGCGATTTCACGAGCGACGGCAGCGTATAGGTCATAATGATTTTGATAACCTCAAAGCCAATCGCCGCAATCACGGTGCCGCGCAGCAGCGCTTTGCGGCGCGGCCGGTGGCGCGGCAGACGCCAGAAGATCCAGAAGAAAAGCAGATAGTTGGCACAGAAAGAGACGGCAAGGCCAATCAGATGCCAGACCGGCTTCAGCCAGCCGATGGCGTCCAGATGCAGCAGCCGGATAATCGTCTCCTGGGCGGAACCTGCGACGGACGTAATCGACATCGTGATGACCAGCGCCACCAGCAGCCCAATCAGGGAGATAAAATCGCGCAGGTATTTCACCCAGAATTTCTCTTTGTCGTCTTCCGCGCCGCGCTCCCAGTCGTCACGGAACTGCGCGCGGATCGCCTCTCGCAGGTAGCCCATCCAGTTCACACCGGAGTAGAGCGCTACGGCAAAGCCCACAATCCCGACCGTGGTGCGCTGCTCCACCGCGGCGTTAATGCTGCTGCTGAGCGTTTTGGCGAGCGTCGGGTCACTGACGCTTTGCAGAATTTTATTAAAAATGTCCTGAAGCAGGGTCGGGTGCGAGGCGAGCACAAAGCCTGCGACCGCAAACGACACCATCAGCACCGGGATCATCGATAAAAACGAAAAGTAGGTGATCGCGGCACCAAACTGGTTGCCCATACGTTCGTTAAACCGCTCAAAGGCGCGAAGCAGATGCGCGACTGCGGGACGGCGCTCCACTTTCTCGACCTTCTGTTTTACGTTACCGATGACGCCTTCGGCGGGTTTATCGTCGGCTTTCTTCTCCTCGGGGCGCGTATCCAGCTGCGGGACAGGCTGGTATTTCAGATCTTCGGTCGGGCGTTTAGCAGGCTGCTCCGGCGTGGTCATTAGCGTTGATTCCTTTTATTTTTTACAACTTGCTTCCAAGTATAGCCCGCGGCTAGTCAACGTAACCTTTCATGACGGTCGCCAGCCACTCCATAAACAGGTGAACGCGCCGTGAGAGGTGCCGACGGTGCGGATAAATCAGCGAGACCGGCATCGGCGCGGCGCGGTATTGCGGCAGCACTTCCACGAGTTTGCCGCTGCGCAGCGCCTCGCGAACGCCGATGCGCGGCACCTGAATAATCCCCAGCCCGGCGAAACAGGCGGCCTGGTAGGTTTCGGTGCTGTTCACCGTCAATACGCCGCCAGTTGGTATCCACTCACTACCGCTGTCACGCCCGATTTCAAAGCCTGCCGGACGCGTGCCGAGCGTTGGCGTGTAATGCACCAGCGCGTGCGAAGCGAGATCGTCGAGCGTTTCAGGAATGCCGAAACGTGCCAGATAATCCGGGCTGGCGCAGTTGACCTGGCTTAATTTGCCAAGCGGGCGCGCCACCAGCCCGGAATCTTTCAACTGGCCGACGCGTACCACGCAGTCGAAGCCTTCGCGCACCACATCCACCAGCCGGTCGCTGCTGCTCAGCTCAAGCGCAATGCCGGGGTAGTGGTGAAGAAACTCCGGCAGACGCGGGATCACCACGTTTTGCGCCACCGCGACCGGCATATCGACACGCAGCCGCCCGCTGACGCTCGCCGGATCGTGCAGAAACAGGCCGTCGAGTTCGTCGAGATTCGCGAGCAGATCGCGCGCGCGCTCGTAATAGACCTGGCCGTCCTGGGTGAGATGTACCCGTCGCGTCGTGCGGTGCAGCAGGCGCGTGCCGAGCGCGCTTTCCAGCGCCTGCACCTGCCGTGACACGCTGCCTTTCGGCAGGCTCAGCGTCTCGGCGGCGCGGGTAAAGCTCTCCAGTTCCGCCACTCGCACGAATAAACGCATTGCGTGAATTTTATCCATCGCTGCCCCTCATTGTTGTTATATATGAAACAGTAAAGCGTATTTTGCGCTCTTTATCGTTCTGTTGTCAGCTAATAAGCTCTTTTTAATCATCACCCAGACCATGACGAGGTATTTATGACGCAACGTATCGCAATCATCACCGGTGGCAGCCGCGGGCTTGGTAAAAACGCAGCGCTGAAGCTCGCAGAGCGCGGAATTGGCATTTTGCTGACGTACCAGCGTCAGCGTGAAGACGCCGAGGCTGTTGTGCGTGAAATTGAACAAAAAGGCGTGAAAGCGGCAGCACTGGCACTGAACGTCGCCGATAGCGCGTCCTTCCCGGCATTCGTTGCGCAGGTGAAGGCACAACTGCAACAGACCTGGCAGCGTGACAGTTTTGATTATTTAATCAACAACGCGGGTATCGGGATTTATGCGCCGTTTGGCGAGTTCAGCGAGGCGCAGTTTGACGAGTTAGTGAACATTCACTTCAAGGGGCCGTTCTTTCTGACGCAGCAACTGCTGCCGCTGATTAATAACGGCGGACGCATCCTGAACGTCTCCAGCGGGCTGACGCGTTTTGCGCTGCCGGGCTATTCAGCGTATGCCTCAATGAAAGGCGCGATGGAAGTGCTGACGCGCTATCAGGCCAAAGAGCTTGGCAGCCGTAATATCGCGGTGAATATCATCGCGCCAGGCGCGATTGAGACGGACTTCGGCGGCGGACAGGTGCGTGATAACGACGAACTGAACCGTTTTATCGCCTCGCAGACGGCGCTAGGGCGCGTGGGGCTGCCGGATGATATCGGCGCGGCGATAGCGGCTATTATCGGCGACGAGCTGGGCTGGATGAACGCGCAGCGGATTGAAGTTTCCGGCGGGATGTTCCTGTAAAGCGTTGCCTTGCCCGGTGCAACCGGGCAAGGCGTTCTGGCAGGTTACTCTTTCTGGAAGTGCGTCACGCGAATGCGGTACGGCTGCTGTTTTTTATCAAGCGTACCGCTGATGCCCACCAGTTCATCCGGGCTGACCTCTTTGCCCTGAAAAACCGCATGCGGGATCATGACGTCGATATCGCCGCCTTTATCGCGGAACTGATAAACGTCATCGCCTTTTTTCTTGATCAGATAGCCACGCAGCGTCACGGAGGCGCCATCGTGCATCTCTTTTGCCTGCTTCACGTCGATCGAGCGGGCATCGGTAATGCCGCGGTAGCCCTCTTTAAGCTGATGCGGCGGTGGCGGGGCTTCATCGTTCTTGAAGCCGCCTTTCTCTTCTGCCAGTGCAGGCAGGGCCAGTAACGCGGAAAGCGTGGCGATAATCACTGTTTTTTTCATACGTCTCCCTGTGTCGTTGCAGGTTTATGTTCTTTAAGCCTGGCACAAGGAAGCAAAAACGTCTTTCGGCGGAGTCGCATGTGGGGGCAGACGGCGGGTGCGCTGCGCTTACCCGCCCTACGGGTTAAAATCGGCGTATATTTTTTTGCGTCATGGCGGGTGCGTTACGCTTACCCGCCCTACGGGCTAAAACCGGCGTATCTATTTTTGCGTCATGGCGGGTGCGCTGCGCTTACCCGCCCTGCGGGCTGAAACCGGCGTATATATTTGTGCGTAGGGTGGGTAAGCGCCAGCGCACCCACCGTGCGTCAGAATTAACTCTCCGGTGAAGAGTCGCTTGCCAGCAGGCCAAACAGCCAGTCGTCATGCCAGCGACCGCCGATAAAGTAACTTTCCCGCAGCGTGCCCTCCTGAAGAAATCCCGCTTTTTCCAGCGTCTTTTTCGAGGCAATATTGCCGCCGGTGACGGTCGCCACCAGACGCCGCAGGCCGCAACCCTCAAAAGCGAGGCGGCAGATGGCGCGCAGCGATTCATAGCCGTAGCCCTGGCCCTGAAAGGCGCTCGCCAGCAGAAACCCGACTTCAGCAATCCCTTCACCGCGCATCACAAAGCCCGTCACGCCGACCGGCTGCCCGCTGTGCTTTTCGCTAATCAGTAAACAGAGCCAGCGGGTGCTTGCGGGCGTCCAGGGCGGCAGGCGCGACGCGAAATCCTGCATTCGCTGCGCGTCAGAGCGCGGGTCGGCCACGAAACGCATCACCGTATCGTCACGTTGCAGGCTTAAAAAGAACGGCCAGTCGTCGGGCGTGAGGGGCCGGTAATCGAGGCGTGTGGAATTAAACGTCAACAACGCGTCGTTAAAGGGCGTGTCGGGATGCATACAATCTCCGTGCGGTAAGGACAGCAAACAGTGTTGCCTGAAAAACGCGCCGCTGTCATTCGCGCCGCCATTTACCTGCTAATTCAGGCAGGAAAAGGCGATTTTTCACGCAAAAACCGACGTGTCACTTTTTTTCCGGCTATTTTCAGCTATGTTGTCTCACTGCCCGTCAGCGCAGATAAAAAAATTCAGAAATAACAAGATACTTAAGTGAAATTTCGCCCGCTCCGCCCACCTTTATGACGGGGCGTTGAGCGCAAAAGGATGCAACATGGCCCGCTTCACACAGCCTCTGGTAAGAGAAACATTTGAAACTGCGCTCACGGTGATCCGCCAGGCGTCGGTTGAAATTCTGGTTTTGCTTGGCGTTAACGTTGCGGAGGGCAAAGATCCGCAGTGGTTCTTACAACAGCTCGACCAGGCGCGTCTCAATCTCGGCAACTGGGCGACGGTCGCCCGCCGGCTGAACCTTAACGACGCCGATATGTCGCAGTTCACGTTGCAGCTGCGCCACTTGCAACAGCTGGTGCCGCAGTATGAGAGCGGCCAGGACGTGACGGAGAACCAGCTTCTCGCGGCGCTGCGTTTTGTGACGTGCCTTGAGAAAGTGCGTAACCAGCAGCCAAAACTGGGCTATTCCACTGAGATGAACGTCGATAAAACGGCGATGCAGTCCGACGCGCTGCGCCAGTTGCGCGCGCTCGATTTCACCCTGCGCGGCATGGTGCGCGAAGCCTGGCCGGACGAGCAGCAGCGCGTCAATCAGCTTAAACAGTTGTGCGGCGGCGATAAAGTGCGCCGCTGGCTGAAGATGGGCGACAAGGGCGACATCCTGAGCGGCATGTTATTCAGCGAGCTGGCGATGCTGGTGGTCGATAAAAAGCTCTTCGCCCGCCACTACGACAAACTCTTCCAGGGCGCGACATCGCTGACGCTGTTTGTCGAGCCACGCAAAACGCTGCAAACCCTGCTGGATGATATCCGCGAAATCCGCAACGTCGCCGCGCTCGGCAAACCGCTTTCCGGCGCGCAGGAAGTGATGCTGGATAACTATTTCAATGCCATCAGCGCTCCGCTGCATAAAGCCTGTGGCGAAGGGCGCACGCGCGTGAACCCGGCGGCGCTGATGAAAGCCGATGACGCACAGCTGAAAGCGTTTATCGATCATGCCGCGAAGAAAAACAGCGTGGTCGGCGGGGATATTTTTGACGTTCGCGATGCCATCGAAAGCCCGAGCCGTCGTCAGGACGGCAAAAAGCAGGAGACGCGCCAGCTGGTGATGGGGGCGGTCTGGGGCGCAGTAGGCCTCGGCGCTATCGCGATGGTGGTCGGCGCGCTGTTTGTCGCAAGCGATGCGCTTAAACCCCCAGCGGCAGAGGAAGTGACCGCGCCTGTCGCGACCGCCATGGCCGCAGAGCCTGAGAACAACGACGACAGCCCGCGTCATAAGCTCAGCAAAATGGGCATCACGTGGGATGAAGAGAACCTGCGCGCGGCTATCGATCGCGATGACAAACTGGTTACGCGCCTCTTTCTCGAGGCCGGAATGAACTGGAAAGTGGCCTGGACCGAGCAGGCGCTCGCGAAAAATCATGAAGAGACGCTGGAAACGCTGCTGCGCTATCGCCTCCAGATGGATGAGAAAAAACCGTGCCGCCGGATGATCACGACGTTAAGCCACGCGCTGTCGCAGGGCGAGAAAATGACGTCCATGCGTAAAGAGTATTTGCAGACGTTTTGCACCGTGCCCGCGGTCGTGGAGCGCCAGAAGCATGAGCTTGAGCAGGCGCAACTGCGCGCGCAGGCGAACCCGAATGATGAAACGAAGAAATGGGTGAAAATCCGCGAGGCGATTTACCAGACGATCCGGTAAATTCGCGGCGGTAAAAGCGCGGCAGCAAAAAGGGGAAGCAGACGCTTCCCCTTGTTTTTAGGCGCGGCGATGGGCGCTTAGCGCATCGTCACAAACTCTTCCGCGGCGGTCGGGTGGATGGCGACGGTGTTGTCGAAGTCTTTTTTGGTCGCGCCCATTTTCAGCGCCACCGCAAAGCCCTGCAACATTTCGTCCATCCCAAAGCCGATGCCGTGAATGCCGACGATTTTCTCCTCCGGCCCGACGCAGACCAGCTTCATGCGGCACGGCTGGCGGTGCGTGGTGACAGCGGTGTACATCGCGGTAAACGACGATTTGTAGATTTTCACGTTCGCATCGCCATACTGCTCGCGCGCCTGTGGCTCGGTAAGCCCGACGGTGCCGATAGGCGGATGGCTGAAGACCACGGTCGGAATATTGCTGTAATCCAGATGTTCATCCGGCTTGTTGTTAAACAGGCGCTCGGAGAGGCGACGGCCCGCGGCGACCGCGACCGGCGTCAGCTCGACCGCGCCGGTATTATCGCCGACCGCATAAATACCCGGCACGTTGGTATTCTGGTATTTATCAACGACGATATAGCCTTTTTCGTCGGTTTTAACGCCCGTTGCCGCCAGGTTGAAATTATCGGTTTCCGGCTCGCGGCCAATCGCCCAGATCAGCGCATCGACCGTTTCTGAACGGCCATCTTCCAGGTGCAGCGTCAGGCTGCCATCGCTGTTTTTCTCCACAGCTTTCGGCGTCGCATGCGTGTGAAGCTGCGGGCCTTCGGCCTGCATCACTTCCACCAGCGTTTCGGAAAGCATCGGATCGAACGTGCGCAGCGGCGCATGTTTACGCACAAACAGGTGCGTCTTTGCGCCCAGTGCGTTGATAACACCCGCCAGTTCAACGGCGATATAACCCGCGCCGACGACCGCCACGCGTTGCGGCATCGCCGACAGCGCGAAGAAACCGTCGGAATCGATACCGTATTCCGCGCCCGGAATGTCCGGGTGGCTCGGACGCCCGCCGGTCGCGATCAGGATGTGATCGGCGGTGATCCGCTCGCCGTTGACTTCAACGGTGTGCGCGTCCACAAAACGGGCGAAGCCCTGGATCACATCGACGTTATTTTTGCCCAGCACATTGTCATACGACGTATGAATGCGGTCGATATAGGCGGTACGGCTCGCCACCAGCCTCTGCCAGTCGAAATGGTTGACGGTGGTGTCAAAGCCGTAATCCGGGCCATACAGATGGATCGCCTCGGCGATTTGCGCGGCGTGCCACATGATTTTTTTCGGTACGCAGCCCACGTTGACGCAGGTGCCGCCCAGCGCTTTGGCTTCAATCAGGGCGCATTTCTGGCCGTACATGGCCGCACGGTTGACAGAAGCGATACCGCCACTGCCGCCGCCGATGGCGAGGTAGTCGTAGTGTCTGGTCATGGCTGTTACCTTTTAATGATTCGAATTAACGCGATTGTAGTCCTGACGAACAGGGGTTCCACCTATAGCTGCGATTACTCCGGCACGACCCATTTCAGCGTCGTGTGGCCGGTGCCCGCCGGCACCAGCGCCTTGTGCAGCCATGGCAACAGCGTCGCCATTTGCTGTTCCAGCTTCCACGGCGGGTTGATGACAATCATGCCGGAGGCGGTCATGCCGCGCTGATCGCTGTCCGGGCGCACCGCCAGCTCGATTTGCAGAATGCGGCGAATGCCAGTGGCTTCCAGATCGTTCATCATACGCTTGATTTGATTGCGCAAAACGACCGGATACCAGAGTGCGTAGACGCCGGTTGCAAAGCGTTTGTAGCCTTCGCTGATGCCCTGAACCACCGCCTGGTAGTCGGTTTTGATTTCGTACGGCGGGTCGATAAGGATCAGGCCGCGGCGCGAGGCGGGCGGCAGCTTCGATTTCAGTTGCTGATAGCCGTCGGCGCGCTCAACGCGGGCGCGTTCATCTTTCTGAAATTCGCCGCGCAGCAGCGGGAAATCGCTCGGGTGCAGCTCGGTCAGTTGCAGGCTGTCCTGCGGGCGTAGCAGCTGGCGCGCGATGAGCGGCGAGCCGGGGTAGTAGCGCAGCTGGCCGCTGCGGTTGAAGTGCGACACGGCGCTGATGTAAGGCGCAAGCTCGGCGGGCAAATCGTCCCGCTGCCAGATGCGCGCGATGCCTTCCAGATATTCCCCCGTGCGCTCGGCGTGTTCGCCGCTCAGCAGATAGCGCCCGGCGCCCGCGTGGGTATCCAGATACAGAAACGGTTTTTCCTTCTCTTTGAGCGATTCAATGATCAGGCTCTGGACGGTGTGTTTGAGGACATCGGCGTGGTTGCCGGCGTGGAAGCTGTGGCGGTAACTGAGCATGGAGGATGGGTTTCCAAAAGGCGTAAATGAACATCGATTTTGAACAGTATACCGGAAAGTGACCGCTTACGGGATGTGCTGTCGTGCCCCTTAAAGCCCAGCGCCAGCCATTGAAATTAACTACACTAAACCCCATCCTACAAGACATTGTCGCTGCAAGATGCGCTTAACAACACTAATCAGGACGCGCTTATGACCAATCCATTACTGACGCCTTTTGAACTGCCGCCGTTTTCCTCCATTAAACCCGAGCACGTGGTGCCTGCCGTTACGAAGGCGCTGGAAGATTGCCGCGCGCAGGTGGAGGCGGTAGTCGGCCGCGGCGCGCCTTACAGCTGGGAATCGCTCTGTCAGCCGCTGGCGGAAACCGACGACCGACTGGGCCGTATTTTCTCGCCGATAAGCCACCTGAACTCCGTGAAAAACAGCCCGGAACTGCGTGAAGCGTATGAACAAACGCTGCCGCTGCTTTCTGAATACAGCACCTGGGTGGGCCAGCACGAAGGGCTTTACCAGGCCTATCGCGATTTACGCGACGGTGAGAACTACGCGAAGCTCGACACGGCCCAGAAGAAAGCGGTTGATAACGCGCTGCGCGATTTCGAGCTTTCCGGCATTGGCCTGCCGAAAGAGAAGCAAAAACGCTACGGCGAAATCGCCGCGCGCCTCTCTGAGCTGGGCTCGCTCTACAGCAACAACGTGCTGGACGCGACCCAGGGCTGGACGAAGCTGATTACCGATGAATCTGAGCTTTCCGGGATGCCGGAAAGCGCGCTGGCGGCCGCGAAAGCGATGGCCGAAGCCAAAGATCAAGAGGGCTTCCTGCTGACGCTGGATATCCCAAGCTACCTGCCGGTGATGACCTACTGCGACAACCAGGCGCTTCGCGAAGAGATGTACCGCGCCTACAGCACACGTGCCTCTGACCAGGGGCCGAACGCGGGCAAATGGGACAACACGCCGGTGATGGAAGAGATCCTGGCGCTGCGTCACGAGCTGGCGCAACTGCTCGGCTTTGACAGCTACGCCGACAAATCGCTCGCCACCAAAATGGCGGAAAACCCGCAGCAGGTGCTGGATTTCTTAACCGATCTGGCCAAACGCGCCCGCCCGCAGGGTGAAAAAGAGCTCGCCCAGCTGCGCGCCTTCGCCAAAGAACACTTCAGCGTTGACGAGCTGCAACCGTGGGACATCGCGTACTACAGCGAAAAACAGAAACAGCATCTCTACAGCATCAGCGATGAGCAACTGCGCCCGTATTTCCCGGAAAACAAAGCGGTTAACGGCCTGTTTGAAGTGGTAAAACGCATTTACGGCATCAGCGCCAAAGAGCGCAAAGATATCGACGTCTGGCATCCGGACGTGCGCTTCTTCGAGCTGTATGACGAGAGCGGCGAGCTGCGCGGCAGCTTCTACCTTGACCTCTACGCGCGTGAGAACAAGCGCGGTGGGGCGTGGATGGACGACTGCGTCGGACAGATGCGCAAAGCGGACGGCTCGCTGCAAAAACCGGTCGCCTACCTCACCTGTAACTTTAACCGCCCGGTGAGCGGCAAGCCGGCGCTGTTCACCCATGACGAAGTGATCACGCTGTTCCATGAATTTGGTCACGGTCTGCACCATATGCTGACCCGTATCGAAACCCCAGGGGTGGCGGGTATCAGCGGTGTACCGTGGGATGCCGTCGAGCTGCCGAGCCAGTTTATGGAAAACTGGTGCTGGGAGCCGGAGGCGCTGGCGTTTATCTCCGGTCACTATGAAACCGGCGAGCCGCTGCCGCAGGAACTGCTGGATAAAATGCTGGCCGCGAAAAACTACCAGGCGGCGATGTTCATCCTGCGCCAGCTGGAGTTCGGCCTGTTTGATTTCCGTCTGCATGCGCAGTTCAGCCCGGAGCAGGGCGCGAAAGTGCTGGAGACGCTCGCCGAGATCAAAAAACAGGTCGCCGTGGTGCCAGGCCCAAGCTGGGGCCGCTTCCCGCACGCGTTCAGCCATATCTTCGCGGGCGGCTACGCGGCGGGCTACTACAGCTACCTGTGGGCCGACGTGCTGGCGGCGGATGCCTATTCCCGTTTCGAAGAAGAGGGGATTTTCAACCGCGAAACTGGCCAGTCGTTCCTTGATAACATCCTGACGCGCGGCGGCTCCGAAGAACCGATGGAGCTGTTCAAACGCTTCCGCGGGCGCGAGCCGCAGCTTGACGCGATGCTGGAACACTACGGCATCCAGGGCTGACGACACGCGTGAACATTTGTCTGATTGATGAAACAGGCGCCGGAGACGGCGCCTTATCTGTTCTGGCGGCCCGCTGGGGATTGACGCACGATGCCGATAACCCGATGGCGCTGGTGATGACGTCCGCGCATCTTGAGCTGCGCAAGCGCGACGAGCCAAAGCTTGGCGGGATTTTTGTCGATTTCGTCGAGGGCGCGATGGCGCACCGGCGTAAATTCGGCGGCGGTCGCGGCGAGGCGGTGGCGAAAGCGGTCGGTATTAAGGGTAGTTATCTGCCGCAGGTGGTGGACGCCACGGCGGGGCTCGGGCGCGACGCGTTCGTGCTGGCGTCGGTGGGGTGTCACGTGCGGATGCTGGAGCGCAACCCGGTTGTCGCGGCGCTGCTGGACGACGGTCTCGCGCGCGGCTATCAGGATGCGGAAATCGGGCCGTGGCTGCGCGAGCGGTTACAGCTCATTCACGCCTCAAGCCTGACGGCGCTTGAGGCGATAATGCCGCGCCCGGATGTGGTCTATCTCGATCCGATGTTTCCGCACAAGCAGAAAAGCGCGCTGGTGAAAAAAGAGATGCGGGTGTTTCAGTCGCTGGTGGGGCCGGATCTCGACGCCGACGGGCTGCTGGCACCGGCCCGCAGGCTCGCCATCAAGCGCGTGGTTGTCAAACGCCCGGATTATGCACCGCCGCTTGGCGACGTTGCGACGCCAAACGCCGTGGTGACGAAAGGCCACCGGTTTGATATCTACACGGGCACGCCAGCCTGACAGCCCCTTGCTTCAGTGTGGCGCTGCCGGAAGGCAGCGCCTTTTGCATCGTAAAAACGCCTGTAGGGCGGGTAAGCGTTGCGCACCCGCCGTCGCCACTTACGCCTCTTCGTCGTCGCGCAGCGGGACGATCAGCATATCGATGTGAACCGTGTTGATAAGCTGGCGTGCGGAAGACATCAGCTTGCTCCAGAAATCCTGATGGTGACCGCATACCACCAGATCCACATCGTATTTCTTGATGGCGTCGACCAGCACCTGGCCCAGATCGCCGCTGCCGCTCAGGGTTTCGGTAATCGGATAGCCCGCGTTGGTGGAAAGCTCGGTCAGCGCGTGGTGCGTCTCTTCCGAGATACGTTTCTGCATGTCGCCCAGGTTAACGTCAATCAACCCGGTGTAAAGATCGGAATAATTCACATCGACATGAATCAGAGAAATTTTCGCGTTGTAGGGACGCGCCATGGATACCGCTTTATCTACCAGTACCTTGCTCTCAGGGGACAGATCGACCGCGATAAGAATATGTTTATAAGCCATAGTGTTACTCCTTCCATAAGATGTCGATGACCAGTGGACTGGATGGCGCGTGGCTACCTGCGGCGTCATCCCCGTGCCCGCGTCCTGCGTACCACAATCGCGGGAACTCATTCCGGCGTAAAGACTTAGTGCTAAAGCTAATTTCACCTTATAGCGCCCTGGTACATCCGTCAATCCGCCGGGGTCGCATACATTGAAGCGGAAAATAGGTCAGCAAGCGTTGATAAGGATTAACGATGTGGTAAAAAAATTACCGGATCTCCTACACTATTAAAAAAGCCGTTCGGGTGAATAAATGTGAACCCGATCGACTTTCACGCATGCACGCTTCACAGAACAGTCTTTCAGGTATTGGAGAGCCATTGCTTTCCAGGCGAGTCGTCGGGGGGAAGGTATGATCAGCACCGTCGCGCTGTTTTGGGCCTTATTCTTGGTTTGCGTTATTAACATGGCGCGCTATTTCTCATCGTTACGCGCGCTGCTGGTGGTGCTCAGAGGATGCGATCCGCTGCTGTATCAGTATGTGGATGGCGGCGGTTTTTTTACCGCGCATGGTCAGCCCAGCAAGCAGATCCGCCTCGTCTGGTATATCTACTGGCAACGTTATCTTGATCATCATGACGACGAATTTATTCGCCGCTGCGAACGCGTGCGCCGCCAGTTTATTCTGACCAGCGCTTTATGCGGTCTGGTGATTATCAGCCTTATCGGGCTGATGATTTGGCATTAAAAAAGCGGGCCAGTTTCCTGACCCGCTTCTTAACGTTCACGCAAATTCGCTTACACGAAACGCAACGCAATCCAGTACAGCACGCCTGAGAGCATGATGGAGGCCGGCAGAGTGAAGACCCAGGCCATCAGAATGCTGGTGACGGTTTTGCGCTGCAGACCGCCGCCGTCGACGATCATAGTGCCCGCGACCGACGATGACAGCACGTGCGTCGTGGACACCGGCATACCGGTGTAGCTCGCGATACCGATGGACACGGCCGCCGTCATCTGCGCCGACATGCCCTGTGCGTAGGTCATGCCTTTCTTACCGATTTTCTCACCGATGGTGGTCGCCACGCGGCGCCAGCCAATCATCGTACCGACGCCAAGCGCCAGCGCGACCGCCATGATTATCCATACCGGCGCGTACTCGATGGTGCTGAGCATATCGGCTTTCAGGTTTTTCAACAGACGCTGATCGTCCGCGCTGGTGTCTTTGAGCTTCGCCACTTTATCGGTGGTGTCAGAGATACACAGCATGATGCGGCGCAGGTGGCTGCGCTGCTCAACGGTCAGTTTGTCGTAGCTGTCGATGTTGTTAAGCATCCCTTTAGCGCGATCCAGCGCCACGATGGCGCGGCTGGCGTCGCAGTGGAACTCTTTCGGATTATCCGTCGGGTTCACCTGCTCCGGCGTTGGGATCACCGGGTCTATGCCCGCCACCTGACGCAGCGCCGCCGGGTGCTGCTGGAAGTACGTTTCAACGTTGCTGATAGCATCGCGGGTGCGGGTGATGTCATAGCCGGAGGCGTTCATATTCACCACAAAACCCGCCGGTGCCACGCCAATCAGCACCAGCATAATCAGGCCAATGCCTTTCTGACCGTCGTTCGCGCCGTGCGAGAAACTCACGCCGATAGCGGAGAGGATCAGCGCAATACGCGTCCAGAACGGCGGCTTTTTCTTGCCGTCTTTCTTTTCACGCTCGGCAGGCGTCAGATGGATACGGGCGCGTTTTTTGGTGCCGCTCCAGTAACGACGCAGCAAGAACACCAGCCCGCCCGCGAACACCAGACCGACAATCGGCGACACAATCAGCGAGCCGAAAATGTTCAGCACTTTCGGGATATTCAGCGCATCCACAACGGACGTGCCGGTCATCAGGGCGTTGGTGAGACCAATCCCGATGATAGAGCCGATAAGCGTATGGGAGCTGGACGCCGGCAGACCGAGATACCAGGTGCCAAGGTTCCAGACAATCGCGGCCAGCAGCATGGAGAAAACCATCGCCAGGCCATGCGCGGAGCCCACATTCAGCAGCAAATCAGTCGGCAGCATATGCACAATCGCATAGGCTACGCTTAAGCCGCCAAGCAGAACACCGAGGAAGTTAAAGAGAGCCGCCATAGCCACCGCAAGTTGCGATCGCATAGCGCGTGTGTAGATAACCGTTGCGACTGCGTTTGCCGTATCATGGAAGCCGTTGATAGCTTCATAAAACAGTACAAATCCCAGAGCAAGCAATAGTAACAGGCCAGTGTGTAAATCCAGCCCGGCAAACAAATGTAGCATAGGACGTTACGCCATTTTGAGGACATGAACGCGGCGCATTATCTAAGACAACGGCGGCGTGGGCAAAGTGAAATATAGACTTTTTTTAATCGCCGTCACTGAAGTGTCAATTTCCCTAAAGAGATTACCTTTTAAATTCAATTTATTAGAATTTGTAACAGGGTTTTGTCTGGTGCGACCAGAGAGGAAACTTTACAATTCGCGGCCTTAACGGCAATGAGGAAGGGTTGTGGAACAGTTTGATGCCATCATCGTAGGGGCGGGCGCGGCAGGATTATTCTGCGCGGCGCTGGCAGGGCAGGCGGGCCGCCGGACATTAGTGCTGGATAACGGCAAAAAACCGGGGCGCAAAATCCTGATGTCCGGCGGCGGGCGCTGCAATTTTACCAATCTCTACGTTGAACCCGCCGCTTACCTCAGCGCTAATCCGCACTTCTGCAAATCGGCGCTGGCGCGCTACACCCAGTGGGATTTTATCGATCTGGTGGGCAAGCACGGCATCGCCTGGCATGAGAAAACCCTCGGCCAGCTCTTCTGCGATGACTCGGCGGAGCAGATCGTCACGATGCTGATGGCGGAGTGCGACAAAGGCGGCGTCACCGTGCGGCTACGCAGCGAAGTGCTGGCGATTGCGCGCGAAGACAGCGGTTATACCCTGACGCTTAATGGCGGCGCGGTGCAGACGCCGAAGCTGGTTATCGCCAGCGGCGGCCTGTCGATGCCGGGCCTCGGCGCCACGCCGTTTGGCTATAAAGTGGCGGAGCAGTTCGGCCTGAAAGTGCTGCCAACCCGCGCGGGCCTGGTGCCGTTCACGCTGCATAAGCCGCTGCTTGAGCAGATCCAGACGCTCTCCGGCGTCTCGGTGCCGGCGGTCGTCACCGCCGATAACGGCACGGTCTTTCGCGAAAGCATTCTCTTTACCCATCGCGGGCTCTCCGGCCCGGCGATCTTGCAGATCTCCAGCTACTGGCAGCCGGGTGAGTGGGTCACCGTTAACCTGCTGCCGGATACGGACGCTGCCGCGTTTATCGATGAACAGCGCGCCGCGCACCCGAATCAGAGCCTGAAAAACACGCTCGCCATGCTGCTGCCGAAGCGGCTGGTGGAGTGCCTGCAAAGCCTCGGGCAAATCCCGGACGTCACGCTGAAACAGCTCAACAGCCGCCAGCAGCAGGAATTGCTGGAGACGCTCCACGGCTGGCGCGTCCAGCCCAACGGCACCGAAGGCTACCGCACCGCGGAGGTGACGCTCGGCGGCGTCGATACCCACGAGCTTTCGTCGCGCACCATGGAAGCGCGCAACGTGCCAGGACTCTATTTTATCGGCGAAGTGGTGGATGTGACCGGCTGGCTTGGCGGTTATAACTTCCAGTGGGCGTGGAGCTCCGCCTGGGCCTGCGCCCAGGCGCTCGCTGAATAACGCCTCAGCAGAGAGTCCGGGGCGTGAAAACCCCGGATGTCGCGCAGGGCTTGCGCCTGCGCATCGGCACCGTGCGGTACGCCGCGGGGGCTGAATATCATGACGAAGCGAGACAGGATTCGCCTCTTTTCACGTGACTAGTGGGGATGGGCGCGTTTTTCCGCGTCGGTGACTTCGCTTTCAAACCGGGCCAGCTCCTGGCGTTTACAGGCAAGCCAGGCGTCGCTGAACGGCGCGCCCAGTTGTTCCTGTAACCACTTCGCCTCCTGAAAACGCGCCAGCGCGTCCGGCCAGAAGAGCGGCAGGGCGGGCAGCTCCGCGCTTGCGCCTGGTTCGGGCAGCGTTAACGGACGATCAAGGCCATAGAGAATGCCCGCGAGGGCCGCCGCCGCCACGAGATACGGGTTGGCGTCGGCGCTGGCGAGCCGGTATTCGATGCGCTGAGACGCCGGGGACGCGCAGGGCAGGCGCAGAGCCGCCGAGCGATCGTTGTAACCCCACGATGAAAACAGCGGTTCGTTCAGGCTCTTTCGCAGCCGCCGGAAGGCGTTGGCGCCAGGCGTGACCAGCGCGACGCTTGCGGGCATCAGCGCCAGCAGGCCGCTCAGACTGCGGCGCATCATCACGTTCGGGTTTTCCGCGTCACTGGCGAACAGATTATTGTCCTGCGCGTCGTTCAGGCTGATATGAATGTGCAGGCCGCTGCCGGCCAGTGCTGCTCGCGGTTTGGCCATAAAGCTTGCCCGGTAGCCCTGTTTTTCCGCCACCTGATGCACCAGCCGTCGCGCCGCCAGCACCCGATCGCACATCTCCACCACGCGCGGGGTGTGCGGAAAATTGAGTTCGAACTGGCCCGCTTGCGCTTCCGCCACGATACCGCAAAGCGGTAATCCCTGACGCCGCGCCTCGGTTTCCATCGCCTCCAGCAGCGCGCTGTCGCGCTCTGGCATGTCGATATCAAAACAGCGTGATGACGGCGGCGCGCCGTCCGCCGCCTGCAAATAAAACTCCACTTCCGGGGCTATCACCGGGTAGAGACCGCGCGCGTGAAACTGCGCCAGAAGGCGCTCCAGTACAACGCGCGGCTCCATCGCGCAGCCTGCGCCGTCCGGCTCCTGCATCGCAAGCAGCAACTGGGCGTGATGCGCTGGATCGCTTGCACAAGGGCGCAGCGTGCCGCTGACCGGCAGACAGAGCCTGTCCGGCTCGCGCTGCGCGAGGGCGCTTTCAACAACGTGCCCTTCCATATCCATGGCGTAGACCGACAGCGGAAAATAGCAGCCCTGGGCGAGCGAGCGCAGGCTCTCAGCGCTGATGCGCTTGCCGCGCCGACAGCCGTTCAGATCGTGCAGATAAATATCGACATGGCGGGTATGCGGATATTCCCGCAGGTAAGCATCGGCTTCCTGGCGAAAGGACATAAGTGCGCCCTGCGGCGTGCCCGCCAGCATCCAGGTATTCAGCAATGTAGAAAACATAATCGGTTCCTGACCAGAAGGCGCTGCGGTCGGGCTCGGGGTTTTAAACCAGGGAGTGAGTGCAAAGGAGAACATAGGTCACGCTTCTTGTGGGCCGCTCGGGCGATGGTCAAAGGCTAGCGCTTTCCAGCGTGCAGCGGCGTAAAAATCCCGTAAAAAGAAAGGGCTGGCGTATAAAAATGGCGTTTATTCGGTGTGGGATGAAGGGGTTATGACGGTCAATGAAAGAGGAGTAACAAACGAATGTAGTGAGAGTCGATAGTCTGTTTTATCGCCAGTCGTTAACGTTGCGGCCTGTCAGAGGAAGCACATATGGAGCGCACTTCCTGACCGGGTAAGGAGCAACAACACGAGACGGTAACGATCGCGATGCGTTTTTTATTAATGATACTTTTTTATTGTACCTCACTGCTTGCAGCCCCGGCGTTCAGCGCCGTACTGCCTGCGTCCTGGCATTATCACGATGATGATAATGACTATTCCTGGCACCTCACAGAGACGGCACCGCCGCACCCGCTGCTTAAACGCGCGCTGTTAAATCGCTATATCAGCTGGAAAGGCACCCGCTATCACTTTGGCGGTACGACGCGCCACGGCGTTGATTGCTCGGCACTGATGCAGCATCTGTTTGCCGAATCGGTGAGCGTGTCGCTGCCGCGCACCACCTCGCAGCAACTTAAAAAGGGCACAGCGGTAAGAAAAACGGCGCTGCAACCGGGCGATCTGGTATTTTTCAGTACCGGCCCGCAACAGCGCCATGTGGGAGTGTATATCGGCGATAATCAGTTTATTCACGCCTCAAAAGAGAAAGGCGTGACTATCTCCAGCCTCACAAAC
The DNA here is from genome assembly GCF_011605445.1 of Cronobacter sp. HA18006. Taxonomy (NCBI): domain Bacteria; kingdom Pseudomonadati; phylum Pseudomonadota; class Gammaproteobacteria; order Enterobacterales; family Enterobacteriaceae; genus Cronobacter; species Cronobacter sp. HA18006. The sequence continues at coordinate 208,992 of NZ_JAANQB010000023.1, forward strand.
GAATACTGGCGCGCGCGTTATCTCGCCGCGCGCCGCGTAGTGTAATGGCCTAACCCGGCAGCCGGGTTTTCGGACGGCCTGGGCCAAGCAGCACGGCGAGCTTACTGCCGCCGTGCGTGGTTTCCATCCAGATCTTACAGACGCTGGTGAGCGGCACCGACAACAGCATGCCGACCGGCCCAAGTAACCACCCCCAGAACAGCAGCGAGAGGAACACCACCATCGTGGACATCCCGAGGCGGTGGCCCATCATGCGCGGCTCGACGATATTGCCCAGAATCATATGCACCAGCGAGAACAGCACCCCCACCATCACCACTTCATACACGCCATTAAACAGCAGCGCCTGGATCATGGGCGGGATTGCCGAGAGCACCGCGCCGATATTGGGAATGTAGTTGAGCAGAAACCCGAGCACGCCCCACATCAGCGCGAACTGGATATCGAGCAGCGTCAGGCCGAGCCAGATGATCACGCCGGTCCACAGGCTGATGAGCGTTTTCAGCGCCAGATAGTGGCTGACGCCTTTTAACGCACGGTGCAGCCCGGCGATATGCAGTTGCGGATTTGAGAGCGCGAAACGCAGCTTATAAGGCACGTGGCGCACTTCAAACAGCATAAAAACGACGGTCATCACCAGCAGCACGACGCTTGCCATCGCGCCGGAAAGCTGCGTCATCAGCGTCGTGGCGAAGGTCATCATCTTGTCGGAATCCATGCGTTGCAGCATACGCTCCGGCGAAAGATGCAGGTGCATAAACGGCACCATTTCCTGAAGATGCAGCAGTTTTCGCGTCAGTTCCTTATTATATTTCGGCATTAACGCGACAAATTCATTAAACGACGCCGCCAGCACGCCCAGCAGCAGCGTCAGGCCTATCAGCATCACAAACACGACGATAGTAATCGCGACAGGGCGGCGAAAACCGCGGCGCATAAACCAGGTCACCAGCGGGTTGAGCACAATCGCCAGAAACAGCGCCAGCAGTAGCGGGACAATCATATCCGCGGCGGCGTGAATACCGGCCAGAATAATCACCAGCGCCGCCAGCTTTTGCAGCATATGCAGGCCGACTTTATCTTGTTGGGGTTGGGGTCGTTGTGGACCAATCATAACCAATTCCTTTGATGAGGGCTTTCTTAGTGTAGTGTGCAATGGGCATTGCGCCGCAGGGAGGAAGTCTGAAACGCGGGCGTTTCCGTTGAAGGAAATTTCAGGTTTATACTGACGCTACCGCTGTTGCCAAAAAAGTGAAATGTCATGCCGGATGTAAGCGCCGAACCCGCATTAAGCGGCTTACGGCTGAACCTGAAAATCGTCTCCATCGTTATCTTCAATTTCGCTACCTTTCTGACCATCGGCCTGCCGCTCGCGGTACTGCCGGGCTATGTCCATGATGTGATGGGGTTTAGCCCGTTCTGGGCGGGGCTGGTTATCAGCCTTCAGTATATCGCCACGCTGATAAGCCGTCCTCATGCGGGGCGCTATGCCGATCTCTGGGGGCCGAAAACCGTGGTGATCGTCGGGATGTCCGGCTGTCTGCTGAGCGGCGCGAGCTATTTTCTGGCGTGGTGGGGGGCCGGCGCGCCGCTGGTGTCGCTGGCGCTGTTGTGTCTCGGGCGCGTGGTGCTGGGCTTTGGGCAAAGCTGTGCGGGAACCGGCTCGACGCTCTGGGGCGTCGGCGTGGTCGGCTCGACGCACATCGGCAAAGTGATCTCCTGGAACGGCGTGGTCACCTACGGCGCGATGGCCGTGGGCGCGCCGCTCGGCGCGCTGCTGTACCGCCAGGGCGGCCTGCCGCTGGTGGCGGGCGTCATTATGGGTGTTGCGCTGCTTGGCATTGTGTTAGCGCTGCCGCGCCCGGCCGTGAAGGCGAGTAAGGGAAAACCGCTGCCGTTTCGCGCGGTGCTCGGCAAGGTCTGGCCGTTCGGCATGGCGCTGGCGCTCACCACTTCCGGCTTTGGGGTGATCGCCACGTTTATTACGCTGTTCTATCAGGCGAAAGGCTGGGACGGCGCGGCGTTCGCCCTGACGCTTTTTAGCGGCGCGTTTGTCGGCACACGCTTGTTATTCCCTAACGCGATTAACCGGCTGGGCGGCATTAACGTGACGCTTATCTGCGGCGTGGTGGAAACGGTCGGGTTGCTGATGGTTGGGCTGGCGGTGGAGCCGTGGATGGCGAAAGCGGGGACGTTTCTCGCAGGCGCAGGGTTCTCGCTGGTTTTCCCGGCGCTTGGCGTCGTGGCGGTGAAAGCGGTGCCCCAGAGTAATCAGGGCGCGGCGCTCGCCACTTATACGCTGTTTATGGATCTGTCTCTTGGGATAACCGGCCCGGCGGCGGGTGTGCTGATGGCCTGGGCGGGCGTACCGGCGATTTATCTGGCGGCGGCGGGGCTGGTGCTGCTCGCTATTCTCTTAAGCGTACAGCTAAAAAAACGGCCCGCCCCGTAAAGGGCAGGCCGCGGTTTTAAGCGTCATTTTTACTGCGGATCACTTCACCACGATGGTGTTGATGATGTTCTCTGCGGTGCTCTGCGCCTGCTGCTGGTTATCGGCAGGCAGCGTGATTTGCAGGGTCAGCAGTTTGTCATCGACATTGCCCAGCACCACGGAGGAGTAAGCGGTCTGGCCTTTGGCAGAGATGACGGTGTCGAGCTGCTGCATCTTCTGGCCTTTGATTTCAATCGCTTTATTGGTCACGACCTGCAGTTGCGGGTCGCGGGCGCGCTGCTGATCTTCCAGACGCTTTGCCAGCACTTCCAGCGATTCCTGGCTTTTCTCGCCAACGATAACGATCACGGCTTTCTGGCCGGTCTGGTCAGAGTAGACATGCATGTTGTTCGCCTGGGTGCCCACTTTACCGCTCTGATCGGTCATATCCGACGGCAGGGAGAAGCTGAGTTTACCGTCCAGCAGGCTGACCGGCTGGCCGGAAGCTTCGCTCTGTGAGGCACCGGCGCTGGCCGGCGCGTTGCTGTCTTTGTTATCGCAGGCGGCAAGCCCCATCACCAGCAGGCCAATACCGACATATTTCACCAGATTGCGCATTCACTTATTCCTTTACAAGAGACGGTCAACACGACCCATCCCTGCATCTTAACACAAGAAATTCCGTGAACCTTTAACCGCGCTGCAGCACGTGGAAATCGGATTTATCCGCCAGCTTTTTCAACAGCATATTCAGCAGCACGCCATACATCGGCAGGAAGAACACCAGGCTGATAAGCACCTTGAAGGTGTAGTCCACCAGCGCGATTTCCATCCAGTGTTCGGCCATAAACGGGTCCGGGCTGCGCCAGAAGGCGATAAAGAAAAATGACAGCGTATCGCTGACGTTGCCGAGCAGCAGCGACGCGCCCGGCGCCAGCCACCAGCGCGGACTTTGGCGCAGGCGGTTAAACACATGCACGTCGAGGATCTGTCCGAGCGCATAGGCCATAAAGCTCGCGGTCGCGATGCGCGCGACGAACAGATTGAAGTGCGACAGCGCGCCAAACCCTTGCCAGCTCCCCATATAAAACAGCGAGGAGATCACGTAGGAGACCAGCAGCGCAGGCACCATCACGGCGAAAATAATGCGACGAGCCAGCGGCGCGCCAAAAATGCGCACGGTCAGATCGGTGGCAAGGAAAATAAACGGAAAGCTAAACGCGCCCCAGGTGGTATGAAAACCAAAAATGGAGACGGGCAGCTGCACCAGATAGTTGCTGGAGGTGATCACCAGCAAATGAAACAACGAAAGCCAGACGAGCGCGTTGCGGCGCTGACCAGGAGTAAAGGGCATCATATTGTGACCTTTTTGTTAGTTGGGGTGAGGGAACCCAGTTCATCTTCATGCTAAGGCAGACGCAGCGCGTTTGCGCAAAAGCCGCCGCATAATACTGCTTTGTCTCGCCAATGCAATGGTTAATTTTAACGCAATCGTTCACATGAGTTGCGTCACAAAAAACGGGGGGTAAACTAAGGCGGTTTTTGACAACGCCGAGACAAGCATGACCGATCTGTTCGCCAACCCTGACCACACCCTGGACGCCCTCGGGCTGCGCTGCCCTGAGCCGGTAATGATGGTGCGTAAAACCGTGCGTAATATGCAGCCCGGCGAAACGCTGCTGATCGTGGCCGATGATCCGGCGACGACGCGCGATATTCCTGGATTCTGCCGCTTTATGGAACACGAGCTGGTAGCCTCGCAAACTGAAACGCTGCCGTATCGTTATCTGCTGCGTAAAAATCAATAATTCCTGCCGTAAGCCGCGCGCATGCGGCTTTCTGAACTCACGTCACATTCTTTTTAAACCTTTGTTTCAAAGTTGTTGCTTTTGTGAGGCGCTTCACCCTGCCTTTACAGGACGTCGTCTAGTTTATAACCGACAAATCAAAACACCGTTTTATAACTAGCCTGTCCTTATCCTCTGGAGCGACCCGATGAAAAAGCGATTTATCCCGGCGCTGGCCGGTCTTTGCCTCTCCACCGCGTCACTGCTGTTTGCGCCCGCTCTCCATGCGCAAGTGATTAAAGCGGCCGATGTTCACCCGCAGGGCTACCCGAACGTTGTCGCCGTGCAAAACATGGGTGAAAAGTTAAAACAACAAACCAACGGCGATCTGGAAATTAAAACGTTTCCGGGCGGCGTGCTGGGCGATGAAAAGCAGATGATAGAGCAGGCGCAGATGGGCGCAATCGACATGATCCGCGTTTCAATGGCACCGGTTGCCGCGATTTTGCCGGAGATCGAAGTTTTTACACTGCCTTACGTGTTTCGTGACGAAGACCATATGCACAAGGTCATCGATGGCGATATCGGCAAACAAATCGGCGATAAACTCACCAGCAACCCGAAATCGCGGCTGGTCTTTTTAGGCTGGATGGACTCCGGCACCCGCAATTTGATCACCAAAAATCCGGTCGTGAAGCCGGACGATCTCAAGGGCATGAAAATTCGCGTACAGGGTAGCCCGGTCGCTATCGGCACGCTGAAAGCGATGGGTGCGAACGCCGTGGCGATGGGCGTAAGCGAAGTCTACAGCGGCCTGCAAACCGGCGTTATCGACGGCGCGGAAAACAACCCGCCGACTTACATCGCGCACAACTACCTGCCGGTCGCGAAGCACTACACCCTGAGCGGTCACTTCATCATCCCCGAAATGCTGCTCTACTCGAAAGTGAAATGGAACAAGCTAAAACCTGAGCAGCAACAGAAAATCCTGACGCTCGCCCGCGAGGCGCAAATGGAACAGCGTGAGCTGTGGAATGCCTATAACAAACAGGCGCTCGACAAAATGAAAGCGGGCGGCGTGCAGTTCCACGACATCGATAAAGCGTTTTTCGTTAACGCGACCGCGCCGGTGCGCGACCAGTATGGCGCGAAGCATCAGGATCTGATGAAAGCCATCGCCGACGTCAAATAACGTCTAACGCCGGGCTGGCCCCGGCACCTCATCCGCTGCAGAGTATTTATGTCCCGATTCTTTCTGGTCTGGATGGATCGCCTGTACCTGCTCGCCATGATGGTGGCTGGGTTCGCGCTGTTGATCATGACGGCCGTGATCCCGATAGGGATTTTCTCGCGTTACGTGCTCAACCGGGGTGAGTCCTGGCCTGAGCCGGTCGCCATTATCTGTATGGTGACGTTTACCTTTATCGGCGCGGCGGTGGGCTACCGCGCAGGCTCGCATATTGCGGTGAACATGCTGACCGATCGCCTGCCGCCGTTTGCGCAGCGGGTCTGCGCGCGCGTGGTCGATCTGCTGATGCTCATCATTTCCCTGGTGATGTTTTACTACAGCGCCCTGTTGTGCATGGAGCTGTGGGAACAGCCCGTCGCGGAGTTTCCGGTGCTTACATCAGGAGAAAGTTATCTGCCGCTGCCCATCGGCTCGGCGGTGATGATTCTGTTCGTCATCGAGCGGCTGCTGTGGGGTTCTCAGGAGAACCGCCCGGTCGTGCTCATTGGCAACCATAGCTAGCGGGGAACGTTATGGACGCATTTATCTTACTGGCCACGCTGGCGGTGCTGCTGGCGCTCGGGATGCCGGTCGCTTTCGCGGTGGGCCTGAGCGCCATCGTGGGCGCGCTCTGGATAGATCTGCCGCTGGAGGCGTTGATGATCCAGATTACCAGCGGTGTTAACAAATTCACGCTGCTGGCGATCCCGTTTTTTATCCTGGCGGGCGCGATTATGGCCGAAGGCGGCATCGCCCGACGGCTGGTGAACTTCGCCTATCTGTTCGTGGGCTTTATCCGCGGCGGGCTGTCGCTGGTAAATATTGTCGCCTCGACGTTTTTCGGCGCGATTTCCGGCTCGTCGGTGGCGGATACCGCGTCTATCGGCAGCGTGATGATCCCGGAGATGGAAAAGAAAGGCTACCCGCGCGAATACGCCGCAGCGGTCACGGCGAGTGGCTCGGTGCAGGCGATTCTTATTCCGCCCAGCCATAACTCGGTTATCTATTCGCTGGCGGCGGGCGGCACCGTATCTATCGCGACGCTGTTTATCGCGGGCGTGTTGCCGGGGCTGCTGCTGGGGCTGAGTCTGATGGTGCTCTGCATCGCCTTCGCGCGGCGGCGCGGCTACCCGAAAGGCGAGCGGATCCCGCTCAGGCAGGCGCTGAAAATTTTCATCGATGCGCTGTGGGGGCTGATGACGGTCGTGATTATCCTGGGCGGCATTCTGACCGGCGTGTTTACCGCGACGGAATCGGCAGCGGTGGCGTGCCTGTGGGCGTTTTTCGTGACGATGTTTATCTATCGCGATTACCAATGGAGCGAGCTGCCGAAGCTGATGTTCCGTACCGTGAAAACGGTGACGATCGTGATGATCTTAATCGGCTTTGCGGCGGCGTTCGGCGCGGTGATGACGTATATGCAACTGCCGATGCGCATTACAGAATTCTTCACGACGCTGTCGGATAACAAATATGTCATCCTGATGTACCTCAACATTATGCTGTTGTTGATTGGCACGCTGATGGACATGGCGCCGATCATTTTGATCCTGACGCCGGTGCTGTTGCCGGTCGCTAACCAGCTCGGTATTGATCCGGTGCATTTCGGGATGATCATGATGGTGAATCTTGGGATCGGGCTGATTACGCCGCCGGTGGGTTCGGTGCTGTTTGTGGCGAGCGCCGTGAGTAAGAAGAATATCGAAACCGTGGTGCGCGCCATGCTGCCGTTTTATGGGGTGCTGCTTATTGTGCTGGCGATGGTGACTTACATTCCGGCCATTTCGCTCTGGCTGCCGCGGGTGTTAGGGATGATGTAAGGGCGGCGGGTGAGCTTTTTGTGATGGCGGGTGTTCAGGTTGAGGTGGCGGGTGTACTTCGTTTACCCGCCCTACGAGTATTCCGGCCGCTGTAATGTAGGGTGGGTAAGCGAAGCGCACCCACCGTATCAACCCTCCGCCCTGAACGTAGGGTGGGTAAGCGAAGCGCACCCACCCTGTTTCATATTCCCCGTCAGCCGCGTTTATGCAACAGCCTTAACGCATTGGCGGTCACCAGCACCGTCGCACCCGTATCGGCCAGCACGGCCAGCCACAGGCCGGTCAACCCGAGCAGCGTCGTCACCAGGAAAACGGCCTTTAACCCCAGCGCAATCGCGATGTTCTGACGAATATTACGGTGCGTGGCGCGGGCAAGCGCGATCATCTCCGGCAGCGCCGCCAGCCGGTTGTGCGTCAGCGCCGCGTCGGCGGCCTCCAGCGCCACATCGGTGCCGCTGCCCATCGCAATGCCGATGGTCGCGGCTTTCATCGCAGGCGCGTCGTTAATACCGTCGCCGACCACCGCCAGCGGCGCGCGGGCGTTAAGCGCATTGACCGCTGTCACCTTATCCGCAGGCAGCAGCCCGGCGCGATATTCCATACCTAACTCTGCGGCAATTGCCGCCGCCGCGCGCGGGTTATCGCCGGTCAGCATCACACTCCCCACGCCGAGCGCCCGGAGTTTCTCCACCGCGTCGCGTGCGTCGGCGCGCTGCGTATCGCGAAGCGCCAGCGTGCCGAGAAGCCGATCGCTTGCGGTCACCACGATCACCGTCTGGCCCTGCGCCTCCTGCGCTCGGATACGCGCCTGCCAGTCCGCCGGAAGCGCAATGCTCACCTTATCCGGCGCGCTGATGCGAAGCAGGCGGCCCTCCACCTGCGCTTCAACGCCCGCTCCCGCCAGCGTGCGCTGCGCACCGGCGCGAAGCGTCGCCACGCCGCGCGTGGTCGCCTCGCGCACCACCGCCTGCGCCAGCGGATGCGTGCTGCCCTGCTCAACGGCTGCGGCGTAAGCCAGCAGCGCTTCCGCTTCCAGTCCGTCGACCGGATCGATTGCCGTGACTTGCGGCGTGCCCGCCGTCAGCGTGCCGGTTTTATCAAAAGCGATTTGCTCAACGCGCCCCAGCGCTTCCAGCGCGGCACCGCCTTTAATCAGCGCCCCAAAGCGCGTGGCGGCTGCAAGGCCAGACGTGATAGCCGCAGGCGTCGAGATCACCAGCGCGCACGGGCAACCAATCAGCAGCAGCGCCAGCGCTTTGTAAATCCACGGCAGCCAGGGCGCGGCAAACAGCAGTGGCGGAATAAGCGCCGTCAACAGCGCCGCCGCCATAATGACCGGGGTATAGATGCGGCTGAAGCGATCGATAAAGCGCTCAATCGGCGCGCGTTTCGATTCCGCCTCTTCAATCAGATGCAGAATGCGGTCAATAGCGCTGTCGCCGGGGCGCGACGTGACTTCGAGCGACACCAGACGATCGACGCTGGTCGCGCCAGCAGGGACTTTTTCGCCTGGCTGGCGCTCAACCGGCAGCGATTCGCCGGTCAGCGCGCTCTCATCGAAACTCGCCGCCGCGGCGAGCAGTTTGCCGTCTGCCGGAAGCCTGCCGCCTGCGGCCACTTCAATCACATCGCCGGGCTGGAGGTCGCTTATCGCCACGGTTTCGCGCGCCTCGCCGCGCAAACGCACCGCCGTTTCCGGGCGTAACGCCACCAGCGCGCTGACGCCGCTGCGCGCACGGTTCGCCGCCCATCCTTCCAGCCGCTCGCCGACTAAAAAGAGCAGCAGCACCATTGCCGCTTCTTCACTGGCCCCGATAATCAGCGCGCCGGTGGCGGCCACGCTCATCAGCGTTTCGATGGCGAACGGGTTGCCGCTGCGGATGAGCCGCCATGCCTGACGCGCGACCGGGAACAGCCCGACCAGCGTGGTGACGGTGAACGCGATGCGTCCCGCCAGCGGATGCACCTGCTCCAGCGCCCAGCTCAGCGCCATAAAGACGGCGATAACGATAATCGGCAGGTTTTCACGTAAGCCGGAAGGCGTCGCGGGCGCGGCGGCATTTGCCTCGCGCAGTGTATAACCGGCGGCGCGCACCGCCTGTTCAATCGCATCACGCTGTGAAGCGGGGGCGTCCACCACCAGTTTTTCGGTCGCGAATAATACCTGAACCTGACGCACCTCCGGCACCTGACGCACGGCGTTTTCCACTTTACGGGCGCAGGCGGCGCAGTCCATACCGGCGACCTGCCAGCGTAGCGCGCCTGCGGCTTCCTGCACCGGTTGCGGGTTTTCGCAAGAGTCGCTTTCACAGCAGGCTGCTTTGCTGATGGCCGGTTTTTGCGGTGCTGAAATCGGCGTCATTTTCGCGAACTGCGGCATCGCGCGAGGCTTTTCAGAAGGGGTGCGCATGGCGTCCTCCGGTAATGATAATTTTCTCATTACCAGAGCTTACACTCTGGAGTCGACTCCAGAGTCAAGGAGATTGTGGGCGGAATTTCACCGCCCGTCGTGGTTGTTTACAGGTACAGCGAGCGGACAATCATAAAGTGGCCCGCGAAATAGCAGGCGGCGGCAATGGCGCTGTCGGCAGTAAAGCGCTTACGGTAGTGGCTGCCGAGCCAGACGACCGCGTTCAGCAGCAGCAGCACTGCGCCGACAAAACCGGAAAAGCTGGTGTCGGTCGGGCGGAAGAAATAGAGCTCGCCCGCAAGCCACACCATTACCAGCGTCATGCCGATATAGGTACAAATCGGCCAGCGGAGATCGCCAAGGCGCGTCCAGATAGTCGCGATCAGCGCCGCGCCAATCACCAGCAGCGCCAGCGGCAACGGCCAGAAAAAGGAGAGCGTCATCTGGCTCGCGAACCAGACGGTATAAAGCAGGTGCGACAGGAAAAACGCCCCGAAGGCGTACAGCAACTGCTGGCGCGGCAGCAGCGTCAACGCATCACCCGCGAGCGTCGCCACCAGGCCTGCCAGCACCAGATAGCCTGTCGGGCTGGCGAGCGGCGCCTGCCAGCCGAGCAGCAGTAACAGCAGCAGCGTTAAAGGTTTAAAGATCCAGCGTTGCCAGGTGGCACCGCGGTAAGATGCATCGACATACAGCCAACCGGATAAAAAGACAGCAATAAACGACCAAAGCATGATAAGTCCCTGATTCAGTTATTGTAACGTGCGCATACCGCGCACGGCCCTTGATTTGAGTCTAGTGGTCAGACGGTCGAGATGACAACGCCTGGCGCTGCGGGGTATTCTTAAAAAGAGTTGAGCCGCCGGGATCTGTCATGAGTAAGCCACCGCTTTTTTTCATTATTATCATCGCGTTAATCGTCGCGGCCGCTTCATTTCGCTATGTGCAGCAGCGGCGCGAGAAAACAGAAAATGACGCGGCCCCGGTCACGCAGCAGGACGTGGTGGTGGCCAGCAAGCGGGAAAAACCCGTAAACGGGCGGCGTTCGCGCGAACAGCAGGTCGCGCCGCCTGCGCAAACCGTGCGGTATGAGGCGACGTTTCGCCCGCAGGAAGGCGGGGCGGAGATGCGGTTTCGGCTGGATGAGGCCCATTACCACCAGTTGACGGTGGGCGATGAGGGCCAGCTGGTGTATCAGGGAACGCGTTTTCTGGAGTTTGTTCCTGCGCCCGCGCGTTAACCTGGCACGGCGGGTGTGCTTCGCTTACCCGCCCTGGGGAAATGATGCGCCTGCGCGTTAACGTGGCATGGCGGGTGCGCTTCGCTTACCCGCCCTGGGGAAATGATGCGCCTGTGCGTTAACCTGGCATGGCGGGTGCGCGTCACTTACCCGCCCTGGGAAATTACCTGCCGCGTTTGTTAGCGCGGCTTCTTCTGATTTTTCTGCCAGGCGATCAGCTCAAACACACCGAAGATAAAAATACGCGCCTGCTGGAAACGGCTTAACGGCGGGGCGTCTTTCGGCTGCGTGGCGCGCAGCAGCGATAATTGCAGAATATGCATGATTATCATGAAAAAGAGCGCCACATTGACGAAAATATTCAGCGGGCGCGGGAACGGCTGGATCACGTTCAGCAGCAGAAAGCCCCACACGCCCAGCATCAGCAGGCGTCCCAGATTAATCAGCATTTTGCTCTCCTTGTGATTCGCGCAGATAAAGCCGGTACGCCACCTGACCCGCCACTTTCTCGCGATGCAGTTGCCAGTTTGCAGGCACCGGCGGCAGGCCGTTTTCCACTTCGCTTTCAACGTAAATCAGCGCCTGCGGCGCCAGCCAGCCGCGCGTCTCCAGCAGGTTCAGCGTCTCTTCCAGCAGCCCTTTACGAAACGGCGGATCGACAAACACGATGTCGTGCGGCTCGCCGTTCTGGTTCAGAAAATTAAGTGTGTTAGTGTTCACTACCTTTGCTGCGCTGGATTTGAGCGTAGCAAGGTTTTTCTGAAGCTGCTGCGCGACGCTGCGTTCCATCTCTAAAAGCGTGGCGTCGGCGGCGTAGCGGGAGAGCGCCTCCAGACCCAGCGCGCCGCTGCCGGCGAAGCAGTCCAGACAGCGCGCGCCCACCAGATACGGCGCCAGCCAGTTAAATAAGGTTTCGCGCACGCGGTCGGTGGTGGGGCGCAGACCGGGGCTGTCAGGCACCGGCAGTTTTCTGCCGCGCCACTGTCCGCCAATAATGCGGATCTGGCCGCTACCCGAGGAGGTTGGTTTCTTCATTATGCTCACACGCTTTTCTGTTCAGGCTGCTATTCTAGCGGCGCAAACGGGCGGGCGAAACCTCCGTGCGGCGGTATGCCGCCCCGGCGGGAAAGTGGTAGACTCACTTATTCATTCGCAATTTTTTCAGTACCCTGAGCCAGACGACGGGACTGCGCCATGTATTAACCGCGAGGAGTGCATTCGCCAATGGCAAAAGAGAAGAAACGTGGCTTTTTTTCCTGGCTGGGTTTTGGCCAGAAAGAGCAGGCAGAAACGGAAGCCGAACAACAAGAACAACACGTAACAGAACAACCCGCGGCGACAGAAGCGCGCGTTGAGCCTGACTCGCAGACGCAAACGACCGCGCAGGAGACCACGCACTCCCTGGCCGAGTCTGAAAAATTCGCCGATGACGTCGTGGCCGTCAGCGAAAGCGTGATTCATGAAGAAAAAGAGAGCGCACAGCCGGAAACTGTCGAGACGTCGGTTGAGGCAGAGCCGGAAGCCGTAAAACCAACGGCTGCGCAAGCGGAAGAGTGGCTGCCGGAACAGGAAGAAAACCTCACGCCGGTAGCGCTTGCGCCTGAAGTTGTCGCTGAACCACAGCCAGAGGCGGCCCCGGAAACGATTGTTGAAGAAGACGTCATTGAAGATGCGGCTGTTGAAGAAAAAGCCGTCGAGCCTGCGGTGGAAACGCCGCACGATGCAGACGAGATTGCTGAAGACGCGCCAATTAGCGAAGAAGAATTAGTCGCGCTGGCGGCTGACCCGGAAGCGGCGCTGGAAACCGAGCCGGAAGAGGAAGAAACCGTGCCGGTTGCAGAGCAGGAAAAACCCACCAAAGAGGGTTTCTTCGCGCGCCTTAAACGCAGCCTGCTGAAAACTAAAGAAAATCTCGGTTCCGGATTTATCAGTCTGTTCCGCGGCAAAAAAATCGACGACGATCTGTTCGAGGAGCTCGAAGAGCAGTTGCTGATTGCCGATGTGGGCGTGGATACCACCCGTAAAATCATCGCCAACCTCACCGAAGGCGCGAGCCGCAAGCAGTTGCGCGATGCCGAGGCGCTCTACGGCCTGCTGAAAGAAGAGATGGGCGAGATCCTGGCGAAAGTGGACGAGCCGCTGAATGTCGAAGGCAAAACGCCGTTTGTTATCCTGATGGTTGGCGTCAACGGCGTGGGTAAAACCACCACCATCGGTAAACTGGCGCGTCAGTTTGAACAGCAGGGTAAATCGGTGATGCTGGCGGCGGGTGATACCTTCCGCGCCGCCGCGGTGGAGCAGCTCCAGGTCTGGGGGCAGCGCAATAACATTCCGGTTATCGCGCAGCACACCGGCGCGGATTCCGCCTCCGTGATTTTCGACGCCATCCAGGCGGCGAAAGCGCGCGGCGTAGATGTGCTGATTGCCGATACCGCCGGGCGTTTGCAGAATAAATTGCACCTGATGGAAGAGCTGAAAAAAATCGTCCGCGTGATGAAAAAGCTCGACGAGAACGCGCCGCATGAAGTGATGCTCACTATCGATGCCAGCACCGGGCAGAACGCCGTCAGCCAGGCGAAGCTGTTCCACGAGGCGGTAGGGCTGACCGGCATTACGCTCACTAAGCTTGACGGCACCGCCAAAGGCGGCGTGATCTTCTCGGTGGCCGATCAGTTTGGTATTCCGATTCGCTACATTGGTGTGGGCGAACGTATTGAAGATTTGCGTCCGTTTAACGCGGGCGACTTTATTGAGGCACTTTTTGCCCGAGAGGATTAACCATGATTCGCTTTGAACATGTCAGCAAAGCCTATCTCGGTGGGAGACAAGCGCTGCAGGGGGTGACGTTCCACCTGCGGCCAGGCGAGATGTCATTTCTTACCGGCCACTCCGGCGCCGGTAAGAGTACGCTGCTGAAGCTGATTTGCGGTATCGAACGGCCGAGCGCCGGGAAAATCTGGTTTGGCGGCCATGAGATAAGCCGCCTGAAAAACCGTGAAGTGCCGTTCCTGCGTCGTCAGATCGGCATGATTTTCCAGGATCACCATCTGCTGATGGACAGAACGGTCTACGATAATGTGGCGATCCCGCTGATTATCGCAGGCGCCAGCGGCGAAGATATTCGCCGTCGCGTATCGGCGGCGCTGGATAAGGTCGGTCTGTTGGACAAAGCGAAAAACTTCCCGATTCAGCTTTCTGGCGGTGAACAGCAGCGCGTGGGCATCGCCCGCGCCGTGGTTAATAAACCTGCTGTGCTGCTGGCGGATGAACCGACGGGCAACCTGGATGATGCCCTCTCGGAAGGCATTCTGCGTCTTTTCGAAGAATTTAACCGCGTCGGGGTGACGGTATTAATGGCGACGCACGACACCGGGCTTATCTCACGGCGCAGCTACCCGGTGCTCACCCTGAGCGAAGGGCATTTGCATGGAGGCCGTGTTGGTGAATAAACGTGACGCGCTGAATGAAATCCGGCGCTTTAGCAACAAACTGGATAATTTCCGTAAACAGCGTTCTTCCGGTGAAACAGGACGGCCTGTGCAGAAGCGAAATAAAGGCTCCAACACCAAAGGCAAATCGCGTCAGGGCGGCATCAATGAACAGGTGCGTTACGCCTGGCAGGGCGCGCTTGCCGATCTGAAAAGCAAACCGCTCGCCACGTTTTTAACGGTGATGGTAATTGCTATTTCGCTGACGCTGCCGAGCGTCTGCTACATGGTTTATAAGAACGTCAGCGAGGCGGCGACGCAGTATTACCCGTCGCCGCAGATTACGGTCTATCTCGATAAAACGCTCGACGATAACGCCGCGCAGCAGGTAGTGGGGCAGCTCCAGGCCGAGCCGGGCGTGGCGAAGGTCAATTACCTCTCGCGTGACGAGGCGCTTGGCGAATTCCGCAACTGGTCGGGCTTTGGCGGCGCGCTGGATATGCTGGAAGAAAACCCGCTGCCCGCCGTGGTGGTGGTCGAGCCGAAGCTCGATTTCCAGAGCAGCGAAGCGCTCAACACGCTGCGTGACCGCGTGGCGAAGCTTCAGGGCGTAGACGAAGTGCGCATGGATGACAGCTGGTTTGCGCGGCTGTCGGCGCTCACCGGGCTGGTCGGGCGCGTCGCGGCGATGATAGGCGTACTGATGGTCGCGGCCGTGTTCCTGGTTATCGGCAACAGCGTGCGCCTGAGCATTTTCGCGCGCCGTGACACCATCAACGTGCAGAAACTCATTGGCGCGACGGATGGTTTTATCCTGCGTCCATTCCTGTACGGCGGCGCGCTGCTCGGGTTTACCGGCGCATTGCTTTCACTGATTCTGTCAGAAATCCTGGTGATGCGGTTATCCGCCGCCGTGACGGATGTGGCGAAAGTTTTCGGCACAACCTTTGAAATCAGCGGGTTATCCTTCGATGAGTGTCTGCTGCTGCTGCTGGTCTGTTCGATGATCGGCTGGGCGGCCGCCTGGCTTGCCACCGTGCAACATTTACGTCACTTTACCCCCGAGTAAAAAATATTTGTTATAATCATCCCCTGCTACGAGTTCCCGTCAGCAGGGGATGCGTACCGTGAACTTCCGCTTCTCCTGCCCACGCTTTTTCATAGCAATGTCACATTTTGTGCGTAATTTATTCACAAGCCTTACGTGAACTTGTGGATAAATTCACGGTCTGATAAAAGAGTGGCTGATATTCTCGTTGCTCAAACATGCTGGCCCGTTTGTTGCCTGATGGGGACGAACGCCAGTCCGATGTCGATTGAGAGGATTTGAATGACCAAAGAAATGCAAACTTTAGCTTTAGCCCCGGTCGGTAACCTGGATTCCTATATCCGGGCGGCCAACGCCTGGCCGATGTTGTCGGCAGACGAAGAGCGGGCACTGGCTGAAAAGCTGCATTACCAGGGCGATCTGGAAGCAGCGAAAAAGCTGATCCTGTCTCACCTGCGTTTTGTTGTTCATATCGCTCGTAACTACGCGGGCTATGGCCTGCCGCAGGCGGACCTGATCCAGGAAGGCAACATCGGCCTGATGAAAGCGGTGCGTCGCTTCAATCCGGAAGTGGGCGTGCGTCTGGTCTCTTTCGCCGTGCACTGGATCAAAGCTGAAATTCACGAATATGTGCTGCGTAACTGGCGCATCGTGAAAGTCGCCACCACCAAAGCGCAGCGTAAGCTGTTCTTTAACCTGCGTAAAACCAAGCAGCGTCTGGGCTGGTTTAACCAGGACGAAGTGGAAATGGTGGCCCGCGAGCTGGGCGTTTCCAGCAAAGACGTGCGTGAAATGGAATCGCGTATGGCCGCGCAGGACATGACTTTTGACATGTCCCCGGACGATGACGCGGGTGACAGCCAGCCGATGGCTCCGGTGCTGTTCCTTCAGGATAAGTCTTCTAACTTTGCCGACGGCATTGAGGATGACAACTGGGAAGAACACGCCGCCGACAAACTGACCGATGCCATGCAGGGTCTCGACGAGCGCAGCCAGCAGATCATTCGCGCGCGCTGGCTGGATGAAGACAACAAAAGCACGTTGCAGGAACTGGCCAACCGCTACGGCGTCTCAGCCGAACGCGTGCGTCAGCTTGAAAAAAATGCGATGAAAAAGCTGCGTGCCGCGATAGAAGCGTAAGCCGCGTCAGCCTGATGACACACCCCGCCTTAAGCGGGGTGTTTTGTTTTATGCGCGGCGTAAAAGCGCCGGGTAAGCCGCTTCAATACATGCCAGCAGGGCTTTAAACGCGCCCTCCATTTTCTCCTCCGCCACGCAGGCGAATCCCATCAGCAGGCCGCGACGCCGGTTTTCCGTCAGGTAATAGCGCGACAGCGGGCGCACCAGAATATCGCGCGCGTTGGCAAGACGGGCTATCTCCACATCGTCCGCGTCATCCGGCAGATTCAGCACCAGATGCAGCCCGGCGTTATCGCTGAAATCCGACAGCGCCTCCGGCCCCAGATAGCGCGTTATCAGCGCTGTCAGACACGCCCTGCGGCGGCCATACAGCAGGCGCATCCGCCGGATGTGGGCACTGTAATGCCCGGCCTCGATAAACTCCGCCAGCGCCGCCTGGATAATCGAATGGCCGCCGCGATAAAGCTCGGCATGCGCGGTTTTCATCTCGTGTGCCAGCGCGCGCGGCAGCACTACATAGCCGATGCGCAGGCCCGGATAGAGCGTTTTGCTGAAGGTGCCAATGTAAATCACCGGCGGGTCCGCCACCAGCCCCTGCAATGCCGGGATCGGCTGGCCGGAAAAGCGAAATTCGCTGTCGTAGTCGTCTTCCACGATCCAGCTGCCGGTCTGGCGCGCCAGTGTTAACAGGCGCTGACGCCGCTCAAGGCTCATGACCGCGCCCAGCGGATACTGGTGCGACGGCGTGACAAAAATCAGCCGCGGCGGTGTCCCGGCGCTCTCCGGTGGCACCATGCCCGCGCGGTCGACCGTCACCGGCGTAATGTTTACCTCATTCATCTGCAACACATGGCGGATGCCCCAGTACGAGGGCTCTTCCACCCACGCCGTATCACCGCCGTCGCACAGCATACGCGCCACCAGGTCGATAGCCTGATGAATGCCTTCGGTGATCAACACCTGATCCGCCGTGCAGTGAACCGATCGCGATACCCGAAGATAATCCACCAGCGCGCGCTGTAGCTCCGGCGTGCCGCCCTGACAGCTATAGGTGAGGCGCTGCGGGCTGGGACGGCGGCTGATCCGCGCCTGAATTTTGCTAAAGAGCTGATGCGGAAAGGCGTGTACGTCCGGCACGCCGGGGATAAACGCGCCCCACTGTTTCGGGCTGGCGCTGACCTGCCCAAGCAGCGTTTTCCCGCGTGAGGAGAACCCCGCATGCGCAACGCGATCGTGCTGCCCCTGGGCCACCGGCGGCGCAGATAACAGGCTGTCCGGCAGCATTCCGGCGACGAACGTGCCGCTACCGGCGCGAGAGGTCACATATCCTTCTGCGAGCAATTGTTCATAAACTGTTAACACAGTGTTGCGAGAAAGGCCGAGCTGCTGGGCGAGATCCCGCGAGGCGGGCAGGCGGCTTTGCGCAGGCAGGCTGCCGTCAAGAATAGTCAGGCGCAGCGCGTTATAAAGCCGCTTATGCAGGCGTTCATCGCGCTGTTCGCCGAGGCGAAGCAATAAGAGATCGGACACTAAAGAATGCAATTGGATCCCTCATTTATTCGAAACTGGTACTCGATTATAGGGCCATAGCCTGGGTAAATAAACGTCACTGTTTCAGGTTTGTTGCTAAAAAGTGACGTTTATCAGCAGGAGAATGCGGGTGAAAAATTCAGAATTGAACCAACGTCGTCAGAGCGCCACCCCACGTGGCGTCGGCGTCATGTGCGGCTTCTATGCCGAAAAAGCCGACAACGCCACCCTGTGGGACGTGGAAGGCAACGAGATTATCGACTTCGCAGCGGGGATTGCGGTGCTGAACACCGGCCATCGCCATCCGCGCGTGGTGGAGGCCATCGAAAACCAGCTGCGCGCCTTTACGCACACGGCGTACCAGATAGTCCCTTACGAAAGCTATGTGGCGCTCGCGGAGCGCATCAACGCCTGCGCGCCGATTGACGGCCCGGCGAAAACCGCGTTCTTCACCACCGGCGCGGAAGCGGTGGAAAACGCCGTGAAAATCGCGCGCGCGTATACCCGTCGCCCTGGCTTAATTACCTTCGGCGGCGGCTTTCACGGGCGCACGTTTATGACGATGGCGCTCACCGGCAAAGTGGCACCGTACAAAATCGGCTTCGGCCCGTTCCCGGGCTCGGTGTTCCACGCGCAATACCCGAACGCCCTGCACGGCGTGTCGGTGGATGACGCGATGGCAAGCCTTGAGCGTATTTTCAAAGCCGATATCGCGCCGGATCAGGTCGCGGCCATTGTGCTGGAGCCAGTACAGGGCGAAGGCGGTTTCAACGTTGCGCCGCCGGCGTTTATGGAGGCCCTGCGCGCGCTGTGCGACGAGCACGGCATTCTGCTGATTGCCGATGAAGTGCAGAGCGGCTTTGCGCGCACCGGCAAACTGTTCGCGATGGAGCATTACGGCGTGAAGCCGGATCTGCTGACGATGGCGAAAAGCCTTGCGGGCGGGATGCCGCTCTCGGGCGTGGTCGGGCGCGCGGAAGTGATGGACGCGCCTGCGCCGGGCGGCCTTGGCGGCACCTACGCCGGTAACCCGCTGGCGGTCGCGGCGGCGCACGCGGTGCTGGATGTGATTGAGCAGGAAAATCTCTGCCAGCGCGCGAACGAGCTGGGCCAGCATTTACAGGAAGTGCTCAACCAGGCACGCACCTACTGCCCGGCGATTGCCGAAGTCCGCGGGCAGGGTTCGATGGTGGCGGTAGAGTTTAACGATCCGCAGACCGGCAAGCCGTCGCCTGAATTTACGCAGGAGGTGCTGACGCGCGCCCGAGAAGAGGGGCTGCTGCTGCTGAGCTGCGGCGTTTACGGCAACGTTATCCGCTTCCTTTACCCGCTGACCATCCCGGATGCGCAGTTCAGCAAGGCGCTGGAGATCCTCTCCCGCGCGCTGGGGCGCTAAACCTGGGGCTTAAACGGCGGGTGCGCACGGCTTACCCGCCCTACATAAAAGCACAGCCCCTGGCCCGTAGGGCGGGTAAGCGCAGCGCAACCGCCATGTGAGGCAAAAAACAGTCCGTAGGGTGGGTAAGCGCAGCGCACCCGCCATGTAAGGCAGACCAAACCCTGCCACAAAACGAACAGGAATTACCCCGAGGGCGCCCGCTTTATGGCCTGGCCGCCGCGCAGCAGCGGGCCATAACGGCGCGTCTTTGGGATGACCTGCGAAGGAGCGCGCTTCGGGAGGCTGACAGGCCCGAAGCTTAAATATCTCACTTGCTAACACAACAACACACCGTGAACACAACCGCTTCCGGTGGTGATAGCCGCCGGATATTTAAGGAAGAACTATGTCTGAAAACACCACTTCCGCCTCACTGTGGGCGTCCCGAGAGCGGGCAGCGTCATCCCCTAAATCCCTGAGCTTCGTTGAAGGCGTCGCGATGATCGTCGGCACCAACATCGGCGCGGGCGTACTCTCCATCGCCTATGCCTCCAGTAAGGCGGGCTTTATGCCGCTTCTCTTCTGGCTCGCCCTTGTCGGCGTATTGACCACCATCACCATGCTGTATGTCGCGGAAGCAACGCTACGCACCCGCGCGCATTTAC
The DNA here is from genome assembly GCF_011605445.1 of Cronobacter sp. HA18006. Lineage (NCBI taxonomy): Bacteria > Pseudomonadati > Pseudomonadota > Gammaproteobacteria > Enterobacterales > Enterobacteriaceae > Cronobacter > Cronobacter sp. HA18006. The sequence continues at coordinate 229,097 of NZ_JAANQB010000023.1, forward strand.
AGTTAAGCGGCCTCGCCGGGCGCTATGTCGGGCGCATCGGCGCCTGGCTGATGTTCGCGTCGGTGTGCGTTAACAGCGTCGGCGCACTCACCGCCTACATGACCGGCAGCGGCAAACTGCTTAGCTCGCTTATCGGCGTCTCGCCCGCCATCGGCAGCCTGATTTTCTTTATTCCGGCGGCAGGCATTCTCTGGCTCGGGCTGAAGGCTATCGGGCGCGGCGAGAAATTTATCAGTATCGGCATGGTGGTGATGATTGCGGTGCTGGTTGTCGCCACGCTTTTGCATGAATCGACACAGATGCAATGGCTGCTGGATGGCGACTGGCGCTACATGGTGCCGGTGTTTAACGTCACCGCCTTCTGCTTCGCGGCGCAGTACATTGTGCCGGAGATGGCGCGCGGGTTTGCTGATAAACCCGAAAAGCTGCCGAAAGCGATTATCGTCGGGATGGTGATTACCTTTACGCTGCTGGCGCTGGTGCCGCTGTCGGTTATCGCGCTGAGCGGGCTTGATAACATCTCTGAAGTGGCGACCATCTCCTGGGGCCGGGCGCTCGGCGAGTGGGCGTTCTTTTCCGCCAATATTTTCGCACTATGCGCGATGCTCACTTCTTACTGGGGGCTTGGCGGCAGTTTCCTGACCAATATCTTCGACAAATTCCGTCTCGGTGACGACGCGCAGCCGCTTAAACGCCTCGGCGTGCTGGCGGTCGTGGCGCTGCCGCCGTTCGCGCTGGCCTACAGCGGGCTGGTCTCTTTTGTGAACGCGCTCTACTTTGCAGGCGTCTTCAGCGGCGTGATCCTCTCCATTATGCCTATTCTTATTTTGCGCGGCGCGCGCCGTCGCGGGGAGATAACGCCCCGCTGGCAGTGTAGCTGGAGCACGCATCCGCTCATCCAGGGGCTGATTGTGTTGCTCTATGTCGCCAGCGCGGTTTACGCGGTGCTCTCCGCCTTCGGTTATCTGCCCGCGGGCTGGTAAAACCCGATAACCCGCCGCGTGACAGGCGCGGCGGACGTTTTTTCGCCACTTCCCACCATAATTGACGTTAAAAATAGTGATTCCAAATTCATAAAAATGGGGTATGTTTTTAGCAGAGTATGCTGCTTTTTGCCGGGCGGCAGGGCTTAAAACTAATATTAAATGCTGCGCTGATAAGCGAAGCGGAAATAAAGTAGCGAAAAACAACAACATCACAACTGCAATAACCACAAGAATGGGGAACCTCAGGATGAAAATGAAGGGCAAAGCGTTACTGGCAGGCGCAATTGCGCTGGCGATGAGCAGCATGGCGATGGCGGAAGACATTAAAATTGCCGTTGTGGGCGCCATGTCTGGCCCGGTAGCGCAGTATGGCGACCAGGAGTTTACCGGCGCCGAGCAGGCGGTGGCGGATATCAACGCCAAAGGCGGCATCAAAGGCAACAAGCTGGTTATCACCAAATATGACGACGCCTGCGACCCGAAACAAGCGGTGGCGGTCGCGAACAAAGTGGTGAATGACGGCGTGAAATATGTCATCGGCCACCTGTGCTCCTCTTCCACCCAGCCGGCGTCTGATATTTATGAAGACGAAGGCATTCTGATGATCACGCCAGCGGCGACGGCACCGGAGCTGACCGCGCGCGGCTATCAGCTGATCCTGCGCACCACCGGTCTCGATTCCGACCAGGGCCCGACCGCAGCGAAATACATTCTTGATAAGGTGAAGCCGAAGCGCATCGCTATCATTCATGACAAACAGCAGTACGGCGAAGGCCTGGCGCGCGCGGTGCAGGACGGCCTGAAGAAAGGCGGCGCGAACGTGGTCTTCTTTGACGGTATCACTGCGGGCGAAAAAGATTTCTCCACGCTGGTGGCGCGTCTGAAGAAAGAAAACATCGATTTCGTTTACTACGGCGGTTATCACCCGGAAATGGGCCAGATCCTGCGCCAGGCGCGTTCCGCTGGCCTGAAAACCCAGTTTATGGGGCCGGAAGGCGTGGCGAACGTGTCGCTGTCTAATATCGCTGGCGATTCCGCCGAAGGCATGTTAGTCACCAAGCCGAAGAACTACGATCAGGTGCCGGCGAACAAACCGATCGTGGACGCTATCAAGGCGAAGAAACAGGATCCGAGCGGCGCGTTTGTGTGGACCACCTACGCCGCGCTGCAGTCGCTGGCCGCAGGCCTGAACCAGAGCGACGATCCGGCGGCCATCGCCAAATACCTGAAAGCGAACTCCGTCGATACCGTGATGGGCCCGCTCTCCTGGGATTCAAAAGGCGATCTGAAAGGGTTTGAGTTCGGCGTGTTTACCTGGCATGCGAACGGTACCGCGACCGACGCCAAATAATTTCCCCGGCCTCTTTCGCACTACAGTTTTGTAGGGTGGGTAAGCGAAGCGCACCCACCTTACAGGTAAACCCGGCGGGTGCGCGGGCTTACCCGCCCTACAGCTGGGGCCTGAAGGAAATGTAGGGCAGGTAAGCGAAGCGCACCCACCTTATTACGCCACACCTTCTAACAACAGCAACCCGGCCTCACGGCTCCAGCCGCTTCACCCAGCCATCCTGCTGCGCCGCAAATCCCAGCGTCTGCATAAACGCGTTCATCACGTTGTAATCTTCCACGCCAATATCCATCACCCACCACTCCGTCATCGACGGGTTATCGCGGATCGTCTCTTCAATCAGGTAATGCCCAACGCCGCGCCGGCGCGTCACTTCGCGCACCCGCAGGGAGTCCATCGCGCCTTCGGTGCCTCGCAGCGTCACGCGCACCGCGCCCAGCAGCCGGTCGTTAAAACGCGCGGCGTAAATTCGGTGGTTCTCATCAAGACGTAACGATTCAGAAGGATATTCCGGCCAGATTTTCGCGAGGTCGATTTTGTCCTGTTCGCTCAGGGTATGCAGACGAAGAATGGTGAGTTTCATAATAGCCTTTCCGCCAGGGATGAATCTCTGAGTTTACCCGATTTTTTAGGGCCGCTGGACGCTCCGGTGAGATCTATTCGGTAGCTGATTAGTTTTTGTCTTATTCATTAGGTAGCGTGAAAGCGCGGGGAATGAAATTTAACCAGCAGATAACGCTGAATGGCAGCGTTTTATCTGGCTAATAATGCCGATATTTTATGCTGACTGCTGCTCTTTTTTTTGTTTATCTCGGGTATATTTCAGAATATTATCTTTGCTTAATAGACTGAAAAATAGATGTTTTAATTATAGTTTCGCTAAAAACCACGCTAACTCATTAAAGAGACAGGTAAAAGTAGCGTTGTCTATTAAAACGACAGAATATTTTTTAACCATAATAAAACTAATCAGCAACACACACATCACGAACGGGGATTCTGAGAATGAACAGCAACGCAAAGCGCTGGCTTGCGGGGATGGTTGCGCTGGCGCTATCTCAGGCAGTCAATGCGATGACCGTCAATACGGCGGTGGGAAGTGGCGTTAACAGTGCCGCGCCTGCCGCGCTAACAGGTAACCGACACGCTTTCAGCGCGAATGTCATAAACGGGCCGCTGAACTGGGATGAAAAAAGCGATCTGAAAGGATTTGTCTCTGAGGTTTTTGAGCGGCATACCAACGGGTCGTTAACCGTTCTGCATAACGAGTCGTAGTAAAGCACACCCGATGTTCATCCCGCCTGCTGGCGAGTTGTCCGGCAGGATTTAATAAGGTTACGTTATGTCCGAGCAGTTTCTCTATTTTCTGCAGCAGATGTTTAACGGCGTCACGCTGGGCAGTACTTACGCGCTGATCGCCATCGGTTACACCATGGTTTACGGCATTATCGGCATGATCAACTTCGCCCACGGCGAGGTGTATATGATTGGCAGCTACGTGTCATTCATGATCATCGCCGCGCTGATGATGATGGGCATTGACGCCAGCTGGCTGCTGGTTGGTGCCGCATTTATCGGCGCGATTGTCGTCTCCAGCGCCTACGGCTGGAGCATTGAGCGTGTGGCGTATCGCCCCGTGCGCAGCTCCAAACGCCTGATTGCGCTGATCTCCGCCATCGGGATGTCTATCTTCCTGCAAAACTACGTCAGCCTGACGCAGGGCTCGCGCGACGTCGCGCTCCCGAGCCTCTTTAACGGCCAGTGGACCATCGGCAGCAGCGAAAACTTCGCGGCCAGCATCACCACCATGCAGCTGGTTATCTGGGTCGTGACCTTTATCGCGATGCTCGCGCTCACGCTGTTTATCCGTTACTCCCGCATGGGCCGCGCCTGCCGCGCCTGCGCTGAAGATCTGAAAATGGCGAGCCTGCTTGGCATCAACACCGACCGCGTTATCGCGCTGACCTTTGTGATTGGCGCGGCGATGGCGGCGGTGGCGGGCGTGCTGCTCGGCCAGTTCTATGGCGTGATTAACCCCTACATCGGCTTTATGGCCGGGATGAAAGCCTTCACCGCGGCGGTGCTGGGCGGCATCGGCAGTATTCCGGGCGCGATGATTGGCGGCCTGATTCTGGGCGTCACCGAATCGCTCTGCTCGGCGTATCTGAGCACGGAATATAAAGATGTGGTGTCGTTTGCCCTGTTGATCGGCGTCTTGCTGGTGATGCCGACCGGTATTCTGGGTCGCCCGGAGGTAGAAAAAGTATGAAACCGATGCATTTTGTGGCGGCGCTGCTGGCCGCCGCCATGTTCTTCCTGCTGGCCGGGATTTTTATGGGCGTTCAGCTGGAGCTGGACGGTACGCGTCTTGTGGTCGATACCGCCGACAGCATTCGCTGGGAGTGGATTGCCATCGGCACCGGCGTGGTCTTTTTATTCCAGCTTTTACGTCCGCTGTTCCAGAAGGGCCTGAAAAACGTCTCCGGGCCGAAATTTATTCTGCCGGCGATTGACGGCTCGACGGTGAAACAGAAGCTGTTCCTGCTGGCGCTGCTCGTTGTTGCCGTGGCGTGGCCGTTTATGGTGTCGCGCGGAACGGTGGATATCGCCACGCTGACCATGATTTACGTGATTCTGGGCCTCGGCCTGAATGTGGTGGTGGGGCTTTCCGGCCTGCTGGTGCTCGGCTACGGCGGTTTCTACGCCATCGGCGCTTATACCTTCGCACTGCTGAACCACTACTACGGGCTGGGCTTCTGGACCTGTCTGCCGCTGGCGGGCCTGGTGGCTGCCGCCGCCGGTTTCCTGCTCGGCTTCCCGGTGCTGCGCCTGCGCGGTGACTATCTGGCGATCGTGACCTTAGGCTTTGGCGAAATCGTGCGTATTCTGCTGCTGAATAACACGGAGATTACCGGCGGCCCGAACGGCATCAGCCAGATCCCGAAACCGACCTTCTTCGGCCTGGAATTCAGCCGCACCGCGCGCGAAGGCGGCTGGGATACCTTCAGTAACTTCTTTGGCGTGAAATATGACCCGAGCGACCGCGTGATTTGGCTCTATCTGGTGGCGTTGCTGCTGGTGGTGTTCTCGCTGTTTGTGATTAACCGCCTGCTGCGTATGCCGCTGGGCCGCGCCTGGGAAGCGCTGCGCGAGGATGAGATCGCCTGCCGTTCGCTCGGCCTGAACCCGACGCGCATCAAGCTGACCGCGTTTACCATCAGCGCCGCGTTCGCGGGTTTCGCCGGAACGCTGTTCGCGGCGCGCCAGGGCTTTGTCAGCCCGGAATCGTTCACCTTCGCGGAATCGGCATTCGTGCTGGCGATTGTGGTGCTGGGCGGCATGGGCTCGCAGTTCGCGGTGATCCTGGCGGCTATCCTGCTGGTGGTCTCGCGCGAGCTGATGCGTGATTTGAACGAATACAGCATGCTGGTGCTGGGCGGCCTGATGGTGCTGATGATGATCTGGCGTCCGCAAGGGTTGCTGCCGATGACGCGCCCGCAGTTGAAACTGAAAAATGGTGTGAGCAGTAAAGGAGAGCAGGCATGAGTCAGCCTTTATTATCCGTCAGTGGCCTGATGATGCGCTTTGGCGGCCTGCTTGCCGTCAACAATGTCTCTCTTGAGCTGCGCGAGCGTGAAATCGTCTCGCTGATTGGCCCGAACGGGGCCGGTAAAACCACGGTGTTCAACTGCCTGACCGGTTTTTATAAACCGACGGGCGGCACCATTATGCTGCGCGACCAGCATCTCGAAGGCCTGCCGGGCCAGCAGATCGCTCGTCTGGGCGTGGTGCGCACCTTCCAGCACGTGCGTCTGTTCCGTGAAATGACGGTGATTGAAAACCTGCTGGTGGCGCAACATCAGCAGCTAAAATCCGGGCTGTTTTCGGGCCTGCTCAAAACCCCGGCGTTTCGCCGCGCGCACAGCGAAGCGCTCGATCGCGCCGCCACCTGGCTTGAGCGTATCAACCTGTTGCAGCACGCCAACCGCCAGGCGGGCAACCTGGCGTATGGCGACCAGCGCCGTCTGGAGATCGCCCGCTGCATGGTGACGCAGCCTGCGATCCTGATGCTCGACGAACCGGCGGCGGGCCTGAACCCGAAAGAGACCAAAGAGCTGGACGAGCTGATTGTCGAGCTGCGCAACCATCACAACACGACCATTCTGCTGATTGAGCACGACATGAAACTGGTGATGGGCATTTCGGACCGTATTTACGTGGTAAACCAGGGGACGCCGCTTGCCAACGGCACGCCGGAGCAGATCCGCAATAACCCTGACGTGATTCGCGCATACCTGGGTGAGGCATAAGATGGAAAACGTGATGTTATCTTTTGACAGGGTGAGCGCGCACTACGGCAAAATCCAGGCGCTGCATGAGGTCAGTCTGCATATCCGCCAGGGCGAAATCGTCACCCTGATCGGCGCGAACGGCGCCGGAAAAACCACGCTGCTCGGCACGCTGTGCGGCGATCCGCGCGCGAGCACCGGGAAAATCGTCTTTGATGGTAAAGACATTACCGACTGGCAGACCGCGAAAATCATGCGCGAGGCGGTGGCGATTGTGCCGGAAGGCCGCCGCGTCTTCTCCCGCATGACGGTGGAGGAGAACCTGGCGATGGGCGGCTTTTTTGCCGATCGCGCGCAGTATCAGGAGCGCATTCAGCGCGTGTACGATCTCTTTCCGCGCCTGCACGAGCGCCGCATCCAGCGCGCCGGTACGATGTCCGGCGGCGAACAGCAGATGCTGGCGATTGGTCGCGCGCTGATGAGCCAGCCGCGTCTGCTGCTGCTTGACGAACCGTCGCTTGGCCTGGCACCCATTATCATCCAGCAGATTTTCGACACCATCGAACAGCTGCGCAAAGAAGGGATGACGATTTTCCTGGTCGAGCAGAACGCCAACCAGGCGCTGAAGCTCGCCGATCGCGGCTATGTGCTGGAGAACGGTCACGTAGTGCTGGAAGACACCGGCGAGGCGCTGCTCGCCAACGAAGCGGTGCGCAGCGCGTATCTGGGCGGTTGATTCACCTGTACGGCCCGGCGGCGTAATGCATGCCGGGCCTTTTAATGCTTCTGTCGTAAGCCGCGTACACTTTCGGCTTCGCGCTTAACTCACGTCATCAGATCATCACCGGCGCGTCATTTCTCTGCCGCTCTTGCGTCACCATCTTGTCATTATCCAGTTATTTTTCTGTCATACGCGCATGTCATGTTAGCTCGCGAGCATAAAACGCGTGATTTCGCGCATCTCAAACGACGCATAATCAGAGAGATAACAGACATGACAGCTTCGTTACGACGTACAGCAATTTGTGTGGCTCTGGGATGGGCGCTGAGCAGCCAGGCGATGGCCGCCACCACCATTCCGTTCTGGCATTCGATGGAAGGCGAACTGGGTAAAGAGGTGAATTCACTGGCGCAGCGGTTTAACGAGGCGCACCCGGAGTACAAAATCGAGCCGGTCTACAAAGGTAACTACGAGCAGAGCCTCGCGGCCGGGATCGCCGCTTTCCGTACCGGCAACGCGCCCGCGATTTTGCAGGTTTACGAAGTAGGTACCGCCACCATGATGGCGTCCAAAGCCATTAAGCCTGTGTACGAAGTGTTCAACGATGCTGGCATTAAATTCGATGAGTCGCAGTTTGTGCCGACGGTTGCCGGTTACTACACCGACGCGAAAAGCGGCCATCTGCTCTCCCAGCCGTTTAACAGCTCCACGCCTGTGCTCTATTACAACAAAGACGCGTTCAAAAAAGCGGGCTTAGACCCTGAGCAGCCGCCGAAAACCTGGCAGGATCTCGCGGCCTATACCGCGAAGCTGAAAGCCGCCGGGATGAAGTGCGGCTACGCCAGCGGCTGGCAGGGCTGGATCCAGATTGAAAACTTCAGCGCCTGGCATGGCCTGCCGGTCGCCACCAAAAACAACGGCTTTGACGGCGCTGATGCGGTGCTGGAATTCAACAAGCCGGAGCAGGTGAAACATATCGCCCTGCTTGAAGAACTGAACAAGAAGGGCGATTTCAGCTATTTCGGGCGCAAGGATGAGTCCACCGAGAAGTTCTATAACGGCGATTGCGCTATCACCACGGCCTCTTCCGGTTCGCTCGCGGATATCCGCCACTACGCCAAATTCAACTACGGCGTGGGCATGATGCCCTACGACGCCGACGTGAAAGGCGCGCCGCAGAACGCCATTATCGGCGGGGCGAGCCTGTGGGTGATGCAGGGCAAAGACAAGGAGATGTACAAAGGCGTGGCGGAGTTCCTGAGCTTCCTCGCGCAGCCGGAAATCGCGGCCGAATGGCATCAGAAAACCGGTTATCTGCCTATCACCAAAGCTGCTTACGACCTGACCCGCCAGCAGGACTTCTATGAGAAGAACCCGGGCGCAGATATCGCGACGCGTCAGATGCTGAACAAGCCGCCGTTGCCGTTCACCAAAGGTCTGCGTCTGGGCAATATGCCGCAGATCCGCACCGTGGTTGACGAAGAGCTGGAAAGCGTCTGGACCGGCAAGAAAACCCCGCAGCAGGCGCTGGATTCCGCCGTTGAGCGTGGTAATCAGCTGTTGCGCCGTTTCGAGCAGTCAACGAAATCGTAACGCTGTAAGCGCGCTGGCGCGGTGGGTGTCGTTTCGAACGGCGGGTGCGCTTCGCTTACCCGCCCTACACGGGACCAGAAATCGTACCGCTGGTAGCGGGCTGGCGCGGCGGGTGTTGTTTCGAACGGCGGGTGCGCTTCGCTTACCCGCCCTACACAGCACCAGAAATCGTACCGCTGGTCGCGGGTTGGCGCGGTGGGTGTCGTTGCTAACGGCGGGTGCGCTTCGCTTACCCGCCCTACACAGCACCAGAAATCGTACCGCCTGTAGCGGGCTGGCGCGGCGGGTGCTGTTTCGAACGACGGGTGCGCTTCGCTTACCCGCCCTACACAGCACCAGATTAGTAGGCCGGGTAAGGCGCAGCCGCACCCGGCATTTTTCAGGAAAGCGTTTCTCTATGTCATCATCCCGTCCGGTGTTTCGTTCAGGCTGGCTGCCGTATGCATTACTGGCGCCGCAGCTGATTATCACCGTCATCTTTTTCATCTGGCCTGCGGGCGAGGCGCTCTGGTACTCCGTACAGAGCATCGATCCGTTCGGGCTTTCCAGCCAGTTTGTCGGGCTCGCGAATTTTACCCAGCTGTTTCACGACAGCTACTACCTGGATTCCTTCTGGACCACCATAAAATTCAGCGCGCTGGTGACCATCAGCGGCCTGCTGATATCGCTGTTTTTCGCGGCTCTTGTGGATTACGTGGTGCGCGGCAGCCGTTTTTACCAGACGCTGATGCTGCTGCCGTACGCCGTCGCGCCCGCCATCGCCGCCGTGCTGTGGATTTTCCTCTTTAACCCCGGACGCGGGCTTATTACCCATGTGCTTGAGCAGATGGGTTACTACTGGAACCACTCGCAAAACAGCGGCCAGGCAATGTTCCTGGTGGTCTTCGCCTCAGTCTGGAAGCAAATCAGCTACAACTTTCTGTTTTTCTTCGCCGCGTTGCAGTCGATCCCGCGCTCGCTGGTGGAGGCCGCCGCCATCGACGGCGCAGGCCCGGTGCGCCGTTTCTTTAAGCTGTCGCTGCCGCTTATCGCGCCGGTGAGCTTTTTCCTGCTGGTGGTGAATCTGGTCTATGCCTTTTTCGACACCTTCCCGGTTATCGACGCCGCCACCGCGGGCGGGCCGGTGCAGGCCACTACCACGCTGATTTACAAGATTTACCGCGAAGGGTTCGCCGGGCTCGATCTCTCCACCTCCGCCGCGCAGTCGGTGGTGCTGATGGTGCTGGTGATCATTCTCACCGTGGTGCAGTTCCGCTATGTGGAAAGTAAGGTGCGCTACCAATGATTGAAAACCGCCCGGGGCTGACGATTTTCAGCCATACCCTTTTGATCCTCGGCATCGCCGCCATTCTCTTTCCGCTCTATGTGGCGTTTGTCGCGGCGACGCTCGATAACCAGGCCGTGTTCGCCACGCCAATGACGCTTATCCCCGGCACGCACCTGTGGGAAAACCTGAAAGATATTTGGATTAACGGCGTCGGGGCCAACAGCGCGCCGTTCTGGCTGATGCTGCTGAACAGTTTCATCATGGCGTTCAGCATTACCGTCGGGAAAATCGCGGTGTCGATGCTCTCGGCGTTCGCCATCGTCTGGTTTCGCTTTCCGCTGCGTAACCTCTTCTTCTGGATGATTTTTATTACGCTAATGCTGCCGGTGGAAGTGCGCATTTTCCCGACGGTGGAAGTGATAGCCAACCTGAAGATGATGGACAGCTATACCGGCCTGACGCTACCGCTGATGGCGTCCGCGACCGCCACCTTTCTGTTCCGCCAGTTCTTTATGACGCTGCCTGAGGAGCTGATGGAAGCGGCGCGTATCGACGGCGCGTCGCCGATGCGGTTTTTCCGCGACATCGTGCTGCCGCTCTCGAAAACCAACCTCGCGGCGCTGTTCGTCATTACGTTTATCTACGGCTGGAACCAGTATCTCTGGCCGCTGCTGATTATCAGCGATCCGTCGCTCGGCACGGCGGTGGCGGGCATTAAAGGCATGATTTCGGTGGGCGAGGGCAGCACGCAGTGGAATCAGGTGATGGCGGCGATGCTGCTGACGCTTATCCCGCCGGTGGTGATTGTTTTAGTGATGCAGCGCGCGTTTGTTCGCGGGCTGGTGGATAGCGAGAAATAAGATGGCAGGACTCAAATTACAGGCAGTCACCAAAAGCTGGGACAACGGCAAAACGCAGGTTATTCAGCCGCTGACGGTGGATGTCGCGGATGGCGAATTTATCGTGATGGTCGGCCCGTCCGGCTGCGGCAAATCGACGCTGTTGCGTATGGTGGCCGGGCTTGAGCGCGTGAGTAGCGGCGATATCTGGATAGACCGCCAGCGCGTCACCGAAATGGAGCCGAAAGAGCGCGGCATCGCGATGGTGTTCCAGAACTACGCGCTCTACCCGCATATGAATGTCGAAGAGAACATGGCCTGGGGCCTGAAAATTCGCGGCATGGGCAAAGCGCACATCGCCGAGCGCGTCAAAGAAGCGGCGCGCATTCTGGAGCTGGATGGGCTGTTAAAACGCCGTCCGCGTGAGCTCTCCGGCGGCCAGCGCCAGCGCGTGGCGATGGGCCGCGCGATTGTGCGCGATCCGGCGGTGTTCCTCTTCGATGAGCCGCTCTCAAACCTCGACGCCAAACTGCGCGTGCAGATGCGCCTTGAGCTGCAACAGCTTCATCGCCGCCTGCGCACCACCTCGCTGTATGTGACGCACGATCAGGTCGAAGCGATGACGCTCGCCCAGCGCGTGATGGTGATGAACAAAGGCGTGGCGGAGCAGATAGGCACGCCGGTGGAAGTCTACGAAAAACCCGCCAGCCGCTTTGTGGCGAGCTTTATCGGCAGCCCCGCGATGAACCTGCTGGAAGGGCGCGTGAATGCCGAAGGCACCCATTTTGACGTTGACGGCGGGCTTTCCCTGCCGCTCGGGCGGCTGCATAAAACGCTCGCCGGGCGCAAGGTGACGCTGGGTATCCGCCCGGAACATATTGCGCTAAGCTCACAGGCCGCAGGCGGCGTGCCGCTGCCGCTCGATACGCTGGAGATGCTGGGCGCGGATAACCTCGCGCATGGCCGCTGGGGCAGCCAGAAAGTGGTGGCGCGCCTGGCGCATCAGGAGCGTCCGCAGCCGGGCAGCCAGCTGTGGCTGCACCTGCCGGAAAATCATCTGCACTTTTTTGACGGTGAAACAGGACAACGTTTATGAGCAACTGGCCATATCCTCCCATCGTCGCCCACCGCGGCGGCGGCCGACTGGCGCCGGAAAACACGCTGGCGGCGATTGAAACCGGCGCGCGCCTGGGCCACGCCATGATTGAATTTGACGTCAAACTCACGAAAGACGGCCAGATTTTCCTGCTGCATGACGACACGCTGGAGCGCACCAGCAACGGCTGGGGTGTGGCGGGCGAACTTAACTGGGATGAGCTGCTGAAAGTGGACGCCGGTAGCTGGTTTAGCGGCGCGTTTAAAGGCGAGAAACTGGCGCTGCTGAGCGACGTGGCGCAGCGCTGCCGCGAGCACCGCATGATGGCGAATATCGAAATCAAACCGACGACCGGCACCGATGCCGACACCGGGCGCGTGGTGGCGCTGGCCGCGCGCGCGCTCTGGCGCGACATGACCGCGCCGCTGCTCTCGTCGTTTTCCATCGAGGCGCTGGAGGCGGCGCAACAGGCCGCGCCGGAACTGCCGCGCGGGCTGCTGCTGGATGAGTGGCGCGATGACTGGCAGGCGCTGACCACGCGTCTTGGCTGCGTCTCCATTCACCTGAACCATAAGCTTTTGGATCAGGCGCGCGTCATGCAACTGAAAGACGCTGGGCTGCGTATTCTGGTTTATACCGTGAATTCGCCCCGGCGCGCGCTGGAGTTGCTCGCCTGGGGCGTGGACTGCATCTGTACCGATGCGATTGATGAGATCGGGCCGGATTTTCGCGCTTAAGGCGCGACGCTACCCTGCGTATTGAGCGTGGTGCCGTTCTGGCGCAGCATATCGCCATTCTGGCGCGGCTCAATCATGTGCGTCTGCTGTGTGCTGTTCAGCGTCGCGCCGTTGCTGTTGAGCATGTGCTGCGAACTTCCGCTGCTGCTGTTGAGCATCCCGCCATTGGTGTTCGGCAGCACCTGTTCTCTCTGCGGGTTCAGCATTCCCGGCTGGTTCTGCTGAATACGCTCGACGTTGTTGTTCATCTGGGTCTGCAACTGCTGCTGTTGCAGGCGGCTCTGCGTCTGGATCTGCTGATTGAGCATCCCCTTCTGCTGAAGCTGCTGGCTTTGCATCTGCGTCTGCAAACGCTGCTGGCTGGGGTTCACATACCCCGGCTGGTTTGGGTTGTTGATGACGTTGATCGGTTGGGCAAGCGCCGCCAGCGGAAGCGCTGCGGCAATCAGTAAATAGCGTTTCATGGTGTTTCCCTCCCCTGTGGAAGATCTTTTCAGTTTACCTCCTCTGTGCCGGCACGATGATCTTTTAAGAGTTGTGAACCAGACTTATTGCGGGGAGCGTCCCGGATAATAAGCGGAGAACAATAATGATGATGCAGTGGAAAACCGTACGCCAGAGCATGATAGCGGCGCTGGCGGTCACTTTTTGTTTAACGGCGGGAGCCGCGCCGCCGCCTGTCGCGGCACCAGCGCCTGCGCCGGTCTCTTATGGCGTGGAAGAAGATGTCTTCCATCCGGTGCGGGCCGAACACGGCATGGTCGCCTCGGTGGACGCGGCGGCGACGCAGGTGGGCGTCGATGTGCTAAAGCAGGGCGGTAACGCGGTGGATGCGGCGGTCGCGGTGGGGTTCGCGCTGGCGGTGACGCATCCGCAGGCCGGTAACCTCGGCGGCGGCGGCTTTATGATGCTGCGCACCAAAGACGGCAAAGTGACGGCGATCGATTTTCGCGAAATGGCACCGGAGAAAGCCACGCGCGATATGTTCCTCGACGCGCAGGGCAACGCCGACAGCAAAAAATCGCTCACGTCGCATCTCGCTTCCGGCACGCCGGGCAGCGTCGCGGGTTTTGCCCTGGCGCTGCAAAAATATGGCACGATGCCGCTCGATAAAGTCATCCAGCCCGCCATTGCACTTGCGCGCGACGGCTTTACGGTCAACGACGCGCTCGCTATCGATTTAAAAACTTACGGCGTGGAGACGCTCCCGAACCACCCGACCAGCAAGGCGATTTTCTGGAAGCAGGACGGCAATCCGTACCAGAAGGGCGACAAACTGGTGCAGGCGAATCTTGCAAAGAGCCTGGAGCTTATCGCTAAAGATGGCCCGGACGCCTTCTATAAAGGCCCGATTGCCGACCAGATAGCCGATGAGATGGCCAAAAACGGCGGGCTTATCACCAAAGCCGATCTGGCGAATTACAAAGCGGTGGAGCGCACGCCCGTGAGCGGCGACTACCGCGGTTATCAGGTCTATTCTATGCCGGCGCCGTCGTCGGGCGGGATCCACATCGTGCAGATCCTCAATATTCTTGAGAATTTCGACCTGCATAAATATGGCTTCGGCAGCGCCGACGCGATGCAGATTATGGCCGAGGCGGAAAAATACGCCTACGCCGACCGCTCCGAGTATCTGGGCGATCCGGATTTCGTGAAGGTGCCGTGGCAGGCGCTGACCAGCAAGGCCTACGCGAAATCGCTGGCGCAGCAGATCGATATCAACAAAGCGCGCCCGTCGAAGGAGATTAAACCGGGCAACCTCGCGCCTTATGAGAGCAACCAGACCACGCATTTTTCGGTCGTCGACAAAGACGGCAATGCGGTGGCGGTGACTTATACGCTTAACACGACCTTCGGCAGCGGCATTGTGGCGGGCGACACCGGCATTCTGATGAATAACCAGATGGACGATTTCTCCGCCAAACCGGGCACGCCGAACGTCTATGGCCTGGTGGGCGGCGATGCCAACGCGGTGGGGCCGAAAAAACGCCCGCTGTCGTCGATGTCGCCGACGATTGTCGTCAAAGACGGTAAGACATGGCTGGTGACCGGCAGCCCTGGCGGCAGCCGTATTATCACCACCGTGTTGCAGATGGTGGTGAACACGATTGATTACGGCATGAACGTGGCGGAAGCCACCAACGCGCCGCGATTCCATCACCAGTGGCTACCGGATGAGCTGCGGGTGGAGAAGGGCTTTAGCCCGGATACGCTGAAACTGCTGCGTGAGAAAGGACAGAACGTGGCGGTGAAAGAGGCGATGGGCAGCACCCAGAGCATTATGATTGGCCCGGACGGGGCGCTTTACGGCGCGTCCGACCCGCGCAGCGTCGATGATTTAACGGCGGGGTATTAAGGTAGCGCCGTGTCGCGTCCTGTAAATGGTGAGGGCGTCATGTAAACGGTGGGTGCGCTGCGCTTACCCACCCTACAAATTTGCATATCCCGGTGTAGGGCGGGTAAGCCATGCGCACCCGCCGTGCCGCGTTCTGTAAACGGCGCTGGAACCGTTAACCCGCCTTCATCCGCGCCATAAAATACGCGTCCACATACTCGCCGTTGCGCAGGCCGTAACGCTTGCCGGTGCCTTCCGTCTCAAACCCGAATTTACGGTACACCGCCAGCGCAGGCGCGTTATCGACAAACACCGTCAGTTCGATTCGCTCGATACGCAGCCAGTTATCGCACAGGTTAACCATTTCGCGCATCAGCGCCGACGCCACGCCGCGGTTACGCCAGCCAGGGTGAACACTCATCCCGAAGGTCGCCACATGGCTGCGGCGCGGGTTTTGCTCCACCGTTAAGGCCAGATGCCCGACGACCTCGCCATCCATACACGCCACCAACTGACGACGCCCTGGTTGCGGTGCGCCGAGCCGCTCACGCCACATCGCGAGCGACGGATGCGGGATTTGCAGCGTGTTGTAGATGACTTCCGACATCGTGTGGATCTGCTGCAACGCCTGTGCATCTTCTGCTTCCGCATGTCTTACGACGATTTCATTCATGACGTGCTCCCTGTGGTCGATGGGTGGAAGGCGAGGGCGCACGGCTTACCCGCCCTGGTAAATACGCTTCAACATCAAGGGTTTTTTCCTGGCGGTCAATTCCCAAATTTTTTTCAAAAAAGGCTGGACACATGCGAATGATAATGATTATTATTGTCATGCGTTCAGGGGGAACCCCAACGGATCATCCTGAAAGCACGACATTGCTCACATTGCTTCCAGTATTTCTTAGCCAGCCGGGTGCTGGCTTTTTTTTTGCCTGGTAATCTATGGTTAATGCCATCTGTTACTCTTAAAAAGGACCGGGCAATGACGATAAATTGCGCTTTTATTGGTTTTGGCAAAAGCACCACCCGCTACCATCTTCCCTACGTTTTACACCGCAAAGCGACTTTTCACGTCGCGCATATCTTCCGACGTCACCCTAAACCGGAGCTGGAAAGCCACCCGCGTTATCAGCATATTCACTTTACGAGCGATCTGGATGACATCCTGAACGACGACTCGGTAAAACTGGTGGTGATCTGCACGCATGCCGACAGCCACTTTGACTATGCGAAGCGTGCGCTGGAAGCCGGGAAAAACGTGCTGGTGGAGAAACCATTCACGACAAGCGTCGCGGATGCGCGTCTGCTGCTGGATCTGGCAAAAAGCAAAGGGCTTGTGGTCACGCCGTATCAGAACCGCCGCTTTGATTCGTGTTTTCTGACCACGCGTAAAGTGATTGAGAGCGGCAAGCTGGGCGAGATTGTCGAAATTGAAAGCCATTTCGACTACTACCGGCCTGAAGCGGAAACCAAACCGGGACTGCCGGAAGACGGCATGTTTTTCGGGCTCGGCGTGCATACGATGGATCAGATTATCTCGCTGTTTGGCCGCCCCGATCACGTCAGCTATGACATCCGCAGCCTGCGCAACAAAGCGAACCCGGACGATACCTTCGAGGCGCAGCTGTTTTATGGCGATCTGAAAGCCATCGTCAAAACCAGCCACTACGTCAAAATCGACTACCCGAAATTTACCGTTCACGGCAAAAAGGGCTCGTTTATCAAATATGGCATCGACCAGCAGGAGACCAGCCTGAAAGCCGGGATTATGCCGGGCGAACCCGGCTTTGCGGCGGATGAGAGCATCGGGCATCTGGAGTATGTCAACGCGCAGGGCGAAACGGTGCGCGAAGAGATTAAACCGGAGGTGGGCGACTATGGCCGCGTCTATGACGCGCTCTATGACACGCTCGTCAACGGCGCGCCAAATTACGTCAGAGAATCTGATGTGCTCACGAACCTTGAGATCCTCGAACGCGGTTTCGAGCAGGCGTCTCCCGCTACCGTAACCCTTGCGAAATAAGGCCTGTCGGCTCCTCTGTTCTTGTTCACAAAATTTGAACAGAGGAGTCAATTTTCACCCTCTATGATCGCGGACGTAACAGGTCCACACTTACCCCATCAAATCGCTAAGGGGGTACACGATGATCTATTTACGCAAAGCACAAGACCGCGGCCACGCCAACCACGGCTGGCTGGATTCCTGGCACACCTTCTCGTTCGCTAACTATTACGACCCGAATTTCATGGGCTTTTCCGCCCTGCGTGTCATTAACGACGACGTGATCGACGCAGGCCAGGGGTTCGGTACGCATCCGCATAAAGACATGGAAATCCTGACCTACGTGCTGGAAGGCGCGGTGGAGCATCAGGACAGCATGGGCAACAAAGAGCAGGTGCCTGCCGGTGAGTTCCAGATAATGAGCGCCGGGACCGGCGTGCGCCACTCGGAGTACAACCCGAGCGCCACCGAACGTCTGCGCCTGTACCAGATCTGGATTATTCCGTCTGAAAACGGCATTGAGCCGCGCTACGAGCAGCGCCGCTTCGACGCCGCCCAGGGCCGCCAGCTGGTCCTGTCGCCGGATGCCCGCGACGGCTCGCTGAAAGTGCATCAGGATATGGAACTGTCGCGCTGGGCATTGCTGAATGGCGAAGACGGTGAGTATGCACCCGCCGCTGGCCGCCGTGTCTGGATCCAGGTCGTGAAGGGCGATGTGACCATCAACGGCACCCGCGCGACCACCAGCGACGGTCTGGCCATCTGGGATGAAGCGACGCTTGCAATCCACGCCGACAGCGACAGCGAAATCCTGCTGTTCGATCTGCCGCCGGTCTGATAAATCCTGAACCTCTCTCGCAACCTTCCTCTAAACAGGGGAAGGTTGTTGCGCGTCCGTGATAAACTGGTTATTACCCATGACCTTATCCCCCCTTCAGGACGATGAAAAAGAGAAGACCGGTACTTCAGGATGTGGCCGATCGCGTCGGCGTGACCAAAATGACCATCAGCCGCTACCTGCGCAACCCCGAGCAAGTCTCTCTGGCGCTGCGCAGTAAAATCGCGGCGGCGCTGGATGAGCTTGGCTACATTCCCAACCGCGCGCCGGATATTCTCTCTAACGCGACCAGCCGCGCCATTGGCGTGCTGCTGCCTTCTCTGACCAACCAGGTGTTCGCCGAAGTCTTACGCGGTATCGAAAGCGTCATTGACGCGCACGGCTACCAGACCATGCTCGCCCACTACGGCTACAAGCCGGAGCTGGAAGAGGAGCGCCTGGAGTCGATGCTCTCCTGGAATATCGACGGCCTGATTTTAACCGAGCGCAACCACACGCCGCGCACCCTCAAGATGATTGAAGTGGCGGGCATTCCGGTGGTAGAGCTGATGGATAGCGTCTCGCCGTGTCTGGATATCGCCGTGGGGTTTGATAACTTCGACGCCGCCCGCCAGATGACGGCGACCATCATCGCGCGCGGCCATCGCCACGTGGCGTATCTCGGCGCGCGTCTCGACGAGCGCACCATCATGAAACAGAAGGGCTACGAGCAGGCGATGCTCGACGCGGGTCTCACGCCCTACAGCGTGATGGTGGAACACTCTTCGTCTTTCTCGACCGGCAGCGAACTGCTGCGCCAGGCGCGCCGTGAGTATCCGCAGCTCGACAGTATCTTCTGCACGAATGACGATCTCGCGATTGGCGCCGCGTTCGAGTGCCAGCGTCTGGGGTTGCGCATTCCTGACGATATGGCGATTGCCGGTTTTCACGGCCACGATATCGGCCAGGTGATGGAGCCGCAGCTCGCCAGCGTGCTCACGCCGCGCGAGCGTATGGGACGCATCGGCGCGGAGCGTTTGCTGGCGCGCATTCGTGGCGAAACCGTTACGCCGCAAATGCTCGATCTCGGTTTTACCCTTTCGCCAGGCGGCTCGATTTAATCCCACAAATTTGAACTGGCTCACACTTATTCATGCTGAGCACCTGCGGAAATTGCTAATTTTCAGTGTGAGCCAGACAATGTTACCGTTAACAGTTACCCGTAACATTATCCGTAATGCCTTTGCCAGGGGAGTACTGCAATGAGCACGACCAATCATGATCACCATATTTATATCCTGATGGGCGTTTCCGGCAGCGGGAAATCCGTTGTCGCCAGCGAAGTTGCGCATCGTCTGAAAGCCGCGTTTCTCGATGGCGACTTTCTGCATCCGCGCCGCAATATTATGAAAATGGCGGCGGGCGATCCGCTTAACGATGACGACCGCACGCCGTGGTTGCAGGCGCTCAACGACGCCGCTTTCGCCATGCAGCGCACCAACAAAGTGTCGCTCATCGTCTGCTCGGCGCTGAAAAAACGCTATCGCGATATTCTGCGCAGCGGCAACCCGAACCTCTCTTTCATCTGGCTGAAAGGCGATTTTGAAGTGATCGAAAGCCGCCTGCGCGCGCGCAAAGGGCACTTCTTTAAGCCGCAAATGCTGGTGACGCAGTTCGAGGCGCTGGAAGCCCCGCAGGAAGACGAAAAAGATGTGCTGATTGTGGATATCAACCCGTCGCTCGACGACGTTATCGACAGCACGATCGCGCTTATCAACAAAGGCGAGTAAGCCGTGAATACATTAACCCTCGTTTTAACGGCAGTAGGGTCTGTTTTGCTTCTGCTGTTCCTGGTGATGAAGGCGCGCATGCACGCCTTTGTCGCGCTGATGGTGGTTTCCATTGGGGCCGGGCTTTTCTCCGGCATGCCGCTCGATAAAATCGCCGCCACGATGGAAAAAGGCATGGGCGGCACGCTCGGCTTTCTGGCGGTGGTGGTGGCGCTGGGCGCGATGTTCGGCAAAATCCTGCATGAAACCGGCGCGGTCGATCAGATTGCCGTCAAAATGCTGAAATCCTTCGGCCACAGCCGCGCGCATTACGCGATTGGGCTCGCGGGCCTGATTTGCGCGCTGCCGCTGTTTTTCGAAGTGGCGATTGTGCTGTTGATTAGCGTCGCGTTCTCCATGGCGCGCCACACCGGCACCAACCTTGTGAAGCTTGTGATCCCGCTGTTTGCGGGCGTCGCGGCCGCCGCGGCGTTTCTGCTGCCGGGGCCTGCGCCAATGCTGCTCGCCTCGCAGATGCATGCCGATTTCGGCTGGATGATTTTAATTGGTCTGTGCGCGGCCATCCCCGGCATGCTGATCGCCGGGCCGCTTTTCGGTAATTTCATCAGCCGTTATGTCGAGCTCTATACGCCTGACGACATCAGCGAGCCGCATCTCGGCGAAGGCAAGCTGCCGTCTTTCGGCTTCAGCCTCTCGCTCATTCTGCTGCCGCTGGTGCTGGTGGGCCTGAAAACCATCGCCGCGCGTTTTACCGAGCAAGGTTCGACGCTCTACGAATGGCTGCAGTTTATCGGCCATCCGTTTACCGCGATTCTCGTCGCCTGCCTGGTGGCGATTTACGGCCTGGCGCGTCGTCAGGGCATGGAAAAAGAGAAAGTCATGGCGATCTGCGGCCAGGCGCTGCAACCGGCGGGCATTATTCTGCTGGTGATTGGCGCAGGCGGCGTGTTCAAACAGGTGCTGGTGGATTCTGGCGTTGGCCCGGCGCTCGGCGGCGCACTGACTGGTATGGGCCTGCCGATTGCGCTGACTTGCTTTGTGCTGGCTGCTGCGGTGCGCATTATTCAGGGCTCCGCGACCGTCGCTTGCCTGACGGCGGTAGGCCTGGTGATGCCGGTTATCGAACAACTGCACTTCTCCGGCGCGCAGCTTGCCGCGCTGTCTATCTGCATCGCAGGCGGCTCGATTGTGGTAAGCCACGTCAACGACGCCGGTTTCTGGCTGTTCGGTAAGTTCACCGGCGCCACCGAAGCGCAAACGCTGAAAACCTGGACGATGATGGAAACGCTGCTCGGCACCACCGGCGCGATTGTCGGAATGATTGCGTTTACGCTGCTTTCCTGAATCATCAACAAAAAAGGCTTCCCGTCGGAAGCCTTTTTTCTTATCCCTTCATCCATGCCCGGATGCCGTCGAGGAACATCTGGGTGGCGAGCATCACCAGCACCAGCCCCATCAGGCGCTCCAGCGCGTTGACGCCTTTCTCGCCGAGCAGCCGTAAAAAGAGCGAAGACTGCAGCAAGATAACAAACGTGCCGCCCCAGGCGAGCAGCAGCGCGATGACTAAATGCCCCATCTGGTTCGGGTACTGGTGCGACAGCAGCATCAGCGTCGCGAGCAGCGTCGGGCCTGCGACCAGCGGGATCGCCAGCGGCACGATAAACGGCTCCTCACCGGCAGGAAGGCCAGTGCTGTTGCCTTCGTGGCTCGGGAAAATCATCTTGATGGCGATAAGGAACAGAATAATGCCGCCGGAGATAGAGACGGTTTCGGCGCGCAGATTCAGGAACGCCAGAATCTTCTCGCCCGCGAACAGGAAGATAAGCATCAGCAGCAGCGCGATAAACAGCTCGCGCACCATAATCGCCCGACGGCGTTTCGGCTCGGTATGCTTGAGCACCGACATGAAAATCGGCAGGTTGCCCAGCGGATCCATAATCAGGATCAGCAGGACGGCGGCGGAGAGAATGTCATTCATAAAAGCGTCCTGATAACGGTAAACGTGACGCCTGATTAGCTCTGTTTCTGATGTTCAGGCGATCATTGATTAATTTCACTTGCCACTTTAGCTGCATTTTGTATGGTGAAAGTATCTCCGGGGCTCTCCCGACACGCACATAAAGCACATCTCGCAGGAACACGGGTTATGAAAAATGTTGGTTTTATCGGCTGGCGCGGTATGGTCGGCTCTGTACTCATGCAACGCATGGTGGAAGAGCGCGATTTTGACGCCATTCGTCCTGTCTTTTTCTCTACTTCCCAGCTTGGCCAGCCCGCGCCCACCTTTGGCGCACAGGGCGGCGGCACGCTTCAGGATGCTTACAATCTGGAAGCGCTGAAGGCGCTGGACATTATCGTGACCTGCCAGGGCGGCGATTATACCAACGAAATCTATCCAAAGCTCCGTGAAAGCGGCTGGCAGGGCTACTGGATTGACGCGGCGTCCTCGCTGCGTATGAAAGATGACGCCATTATCATTCTCGACCCGGTTAACCAGCATGTGATCACCGACGGGCTGAATAAAGGCGTGAAAACCTTTGTCGGCGGCAACTGCACCGTTAGCCTGATGCTGATGTCGCTGGGCGGCCTGTTTGCGGAAAACCTGGTGGAGTGGGCGTCTGTCGCCACATACCAGGCGGCGTCCGGCGGCGGCGCGCGCCATATGCGCGAACTGCTGACCCAGATGGGCCTGCTGCAACAGCACGTGGCGGCGGAACTCGCCGACCCGGCTTCCGCCATTCTCGATATCGAACGCAAAGTCACGCAGCTCACCCGCAGCGGCGAACTGCCGGTGGATAATTTCGGCGTACCGCTGGCGGGCGGGCTTATCCCGTGGATCGACAAACAGCTCGATAATGGCCAGAGCCGTGAAGAGTGGAAAGGCCAGGCGGAGACCAACAAAATTCTCGGCACGTCATCAACCATTCCTGTAGATGGCCTGTGCGTGCGCATTGGCGCGCTGCGCTGCCACAGCCAGGCGTTTACGCTGAAGCTGAAAAAAGATGTCTCGATTGCCACCATCGAATCGCTGCTGGCGGGCCATAACGACTGGGTGAAAGTGGTGCCGAACGACCGCGACATCACCGTACGTGAATTAACGCCTGCGGCGGTCACCGGCACGCTCAGCACGCCGGTCGGACGCCTGCGCAAGCTCAACATGGGGCCGGAGTATCTCTCGGCGTTTACCGTCGGCGACCAGCTTCTCTGGGGCGCTGCCGAGCCGCTGCGGCGTATGCTGCGTCAGCTGGCATAAACAACATTAAAAAAGAGCGCTTCGGCGCTCTTTTTTTACGTCCGTCACTAAAGAAAAGACGAATGTTTCATATTTTCTGAGGGGGAACAGAATCCCCTGGCTATGCTTAGCATAAGACGAGTCCTACTCGTCATACTTCCAGGTGGAACGGCACAGCCGCAGGAATGCTTCAGGCTCTGCCCGTTCAGGTCATTAAGAGTGTCGCTACCGGACGCGAAGGCGTAAGGCTGGAATGGGGCGACACCAAATAAACAGGATGATAACCATGTCTGATCGTGTCTCAAGAGACGTGATTAATGCGCTGATTGCGGGCCATTTTTCGGATCCTTTCTCCGTTCTGGGCATGCACACCACCGACGCCGGGATCGAAGTCCGTGCGCTGCTTCCCGACGCTACTGAAGTCTGGGTCATCGAACCCAAGACCGGGCGTAAAGTGGGCAAGCTTGAGTGTCTGGATTCTCGCGGTTTTTTCAGCGGCGTGATGCCGCGTCGTAAAAATCCTTTTCGCTATCAACTGGCCGTGGTCTGGCACGGACAGCAAAATCTGATTGATGACCCGTATCGCTTCGGGCCGCTGCTTCAGGAGCTGGATGTCTGGCTGCTTTCCGAAGGCACACATTTACGTCCTTATGAAACGCTCGGCGCGCACCCGGATACGATGGACGGCGTCACCGGCACGCGCTTTTCCGTCTGGGCACCGAACGCGCAGCGCGTCTCCGTGGTGGGGCAGTTCAACTACTGGGATGGCCGCCGCCACCCGATGCGTCTGCGTAAAGAGAGCGGCATCTGGGAACTCTTCATCCCCGGCGCGCACAACGGCCAGCTCTATAAATATGAAATGATCGACGCGAACGGCCATTTGCGCATGAAATCCGACCCGTATGCGTTTGAGGCGCAGATGCGCCCGGATACCGCGTCGCTTATCTGCGGCCTGCCGGAAAAAGTCGAGCCGAACACGGCGCGTCAGGACGCTAACCGCTTCGATGCGCCGATCTCGATTTACGAAGTGCATCTGGGTTCATGGCGTCGCCATACCGACAACAATTTCTGGCTGAGCTACCGCGAGCTGGCTGACCAACTGATCCCGTATGTTAAGTGGATGGGCTTTACCCATATCGAACTGTTGCCGGTTAACGAACACCCGTTCGACGGCAGCTGGGGCTATCAGCCGACCGGGCTGTACGCGCCGACGCGCCGTTTCGGCACGCGCGAAGAGTTCCGCTATTTCATCAACGCCGCGCACGCCGCGGGGCTGAACGTTATTCTCGACTGGGTGCCGGGCCACTTCCCGTCCGATGATTTCGCGCTGGCGAATTTCGACGGCACCGCGCTCTATGAGCACAGCGACCCGCGCGAAGGCTATCACCAGGACTGGAACACGCTTATCTACAACTATGGCCGCCGCGAAGTGAGCAACTTCCTGGTGGGCAACGCGCTCTACTGGACGGAGCGTTTCGGTATCGACGCGCTGCGTGTGGACGCCGTCGCCTCAATGATTTATCGCGACTACAGCCGCAAAGAAGGCGAGTGGATCCCGAACCAGTACGGCGGGCGCGAAAACCTGGAGGCGATGGAGTTTCTGCGCAACACCAACCGCATTATCGGCGAGCAGGTCAACGGCGCGGTTACGATGGCGGAAGAGTCCACCGATTTCCCTGGCGTCTCACGGCCGCCGGAATCGGGCGGGCTTGGCTTCT
Organism: Cronobacter sp. HA18006; assembly: GCF_011605445.1. Taxonomy (NCBI): domain Bacteria; kingdom Pseudomonadati; phylum Pseudomonadota; class Gammaproteobacteria; order Enterobacterales; family Enterobacteriaceae; genus Cronobacter; species Cronobacter sp. HA18006. Next base: position 253,867 of record NZ_JAANQB010000023.1, read on the forward strand.
GGTACAAGTGGAACCTGGGCTGGATGCACGACACGCTCGACTACATGAAGCTCGATCCGGTCTATCGCCAGTACCATCACCACAAAATGACCTTCGGGATGATTTACAACTACACCGAAAACTTTGTCCTGCCGCTGTCGCATGACGAAGTGGTGCATGGCAAAAAATCGATTCTCGATCGTATGCCTGGCGACGCCTGGCAGAAATTCGCCAACCTGCGCGCCTACTACGCGTGGATGTGGGGCTTCCCGGGTAAAAAACTGCTGTTCATGGGCAACGAGTTTGCGCAGGGGCGTGAGTGGAACCACGACGCCAGCCTCGACTGGCATCTGCTGGAAGGCGACGACAACTGGCACCACGGCGTGCAAAGACTGGTGCGCGATCTCAATTCCACATATCGCCACCACAAAGCGCTGCATGAACTTGATTTCGATCCTTATGGCTTCGAATGGTTAGTGGTAGAGGATAACCAGAACTCGGTATTTATCTTCGTGCGTCGCGATTCGCAGGGCAATGAAATCATTGTCGCCAGTAACTTCACGCCGGTGGTGCGCCATAACTATCGCTTTGGCATTAACCAGCCGGGCGAGTGGCGCGAAATCCTGAATACGGATTCGCAGCACTATCATGGCAGCAACGCCGGGAACGGCGGCAAGGTGCGCAGCGAGGCCATCGCCAGCCATGGGCGCGACAACTCGCTCTCCCTGACGCTGCCGCCGCTTGCCACTATCTGGCTGGTCAGAGAGGCAGATGATGCAGCTTAACGCAGGCCATTCCGCTCCGCCTGGCGCCTGGTTTGACGGCGCGGGCGTGAATTTCACGCTGTTTTCCGCGCATGCGGAAAAGGTGGAGCTGTGCCTGTTTGATGCAAGCGGCAACGAAACGCGTTACGCGCTGCCTGCGCGTAGCGGCGACGTCTGGCACGGTTATCTGCCGGGCGCGCGTCCTGGCCTGCGCTATGGCTACCGCGTGCATGGCCCATGGAACCCGGCGCAGGGCCACCGCTTCAACCCGGCGAAACTGCTGCTCGATCCGTGCGCTCGCGGCGTGGAGGGCGATGTTATCGACGATCCGCGCCTGTACGGCGGCATCGACACGCCGGACCCGCGTGACAACCGCGACGCGATGCCGAAATCGGTCGTGATGGACGACCGCTACGACTGGGAAGACGATGCGCCGCCCAACATCGCCTGGGGCGAGACGGTGATTTACGAGGCGCACGTGCGCGGTTTGACGCGCCTGCACCCGGAAATTCCGCCTGCGCTGCGCGGCACCTACGCGGCGCTCGGCCACCCGGCGATGATCGCCTGGTTCCAGCGGCTCGGCATTACGGCGCTGGAGTTACAACCTGTTGCGAAATTCTGTAGCGAGCCGCGGCTGCAACGTCTCGGCCTCGCGAACTACTGGGGCTACAACCCGCTGGCGCTGTGGGCCATCGAGACGCGTTACGCCTCGCAGCCCGCGCCGCAGGCGGCGCTCAATGAATTTCGCGACGCCGTCAAAGCGCTGCATAAAGCGGGCATCGAGGTCATTCTCGATGTGGTGCTTAACCACAGCGCCGAACTGGATCTCGAAGGACCGACCTTCTCCCTGCGCGGAATTGATAACCGTAGCTATTATTGGATACAGGACGACGGCGATTATCACAACTGGACCGGCTGCGGTAACACGCTGAACCTGAGCCATCCGGCGGTGGTGGATTATGCCATCGGCTGCCTGAAATTCTGGGTGGAGCAGTGCCACGTTGACGGTTTCCGGTTCGATCTGGCGACGGTCATGGGCCGCACGCCGGAATTTCGTCAGGATGCGCCGCTTTTTGAGGCGATGCGCCGCGACCGGTCGCTGTCCGCGGCGAAGCTTATCGTTGAGCCGTGGGATATCGGCCCCGGCGGCTATCAGGTGGGCAACTATCCGCCGCCGTTCGCCGAGTGGAACGACCGCTTTCGCGACGATATGCGCCGCTTCTGGCTGCGAAGCGAGCTGGATGTGGGCGAAGTCGCCACACGTGTCGCCGCATCGGCGGATGTATACCGCAGAAACGGCCGTGAGCCGTGGGCGTGCGTCAATCTGGTGACGGCGCATGACGGTTTTACGCTGCGCGACTGCGTGTCGTTTAACGGCAAGCATAACGAAGCGAACGGCGAGGATAACCGCGACGGCGCGTGGGAAAACCACAGCAATAATCACGGTTATGAGGGCCTGGGCGGCGGGCAGAGCGTTCAGGACGCGCGGCGTGCGAGCACGCATGCGCTGCTGGCGTCGCTGCTGCTGTCGCAGGGCACGCCGATGCTGCTGGCGGGCGATGAACAGGGCCACAGCCAGCATGGCAATAACAATGCGTATTGCCAGGATAACGAACTGACCTGGTTTGACTGGTCGCAGGCGGACGAAGGGCTTGTCGCGTATACCGCGGCGCTGATTCGCCTGCGCAGACAGATCCCGGCGCTCACCGCTTCACGGTGGTGGGAAGAGAACGACGGCAACGTCCGCTGGCTGAACGCCGCAGGCGCGCCGATGCGACCCGAGGAGTGGCACAGCGGCGCACGCCAGCTGCAAATCCTCTTGTCCGATCGCTGGCTTGTTACCCTTAACGGCCGCGATGAAGTAAGCGAGATCGTATTACCTGAAGGGGAATGGCGCGCCGTTCCTCCATTTGCCGGAGAGGATAATCCGGTTGTCATGGCTGTATGGCATGGGCCTGCGCACGGTGTGTGCGTCTTCCGGAAGTCATAAACAGGAGTTCGTCATGGTCAGGCTTGAAAAGAAAGATCCGTTGATGCTGGCAAGGCAGTTGCCGTTGAAATCCGTGGCGCTGATTCTGGCTGGGGGCCGCGGCACGCGGTTGAAAGACTTGACCGCGACCCGCGCCAAGCCCGCCGTTCATTTCGGCGGTAAATTCCGCATTATCGACTTCGCGCTGTCGAACTGCATTAACTCGGGCATTCGGCGCATCGGGGTTATCACGCAGTATCAGTCGCACACGCTGGTGCAGCACATCCAGCGCGGCTGGTCGTTCTTCAGTGAAGAGATGAATGAATTCGTCGACCTTCTGCCCGCCCAGCAGCGCGTACACGGCGAAACCTGGTATCGCGGCACCGCGGATGCCGTGACTCAGAACCTCGACATCATTCGCCGCTACAAAGCGGAGTATGTGGTCATCCTCGCGGGCGATCACATCTACAAGCAGGACTACTCGCGCATGCTTATCGACCATGTCGAAAAAGGCGCGCGCTGCACCGTGGCCTGTCTGCCGGTACCGGTGGCGGAAGCACGTGCATTTGGGGTCATGGCGGTCGATGAGAACAGCAAAGTCATCGACTTCGTGGAAAAACCCGCCAACCCGCCTTCAATGCCAGGCGACGATACTAAAGCGCTCGCCAGTATGGGCATCTATATTTTTGATGCCGACTATCTTTATGAGTTGCTGGAAGAGGATGACAAAAACGAATCCTCCAGCCATGACTTCGGGAAAGACATTATCCCGAAAGTGACGTACAGCGGCGAAGCCTACGCGCATCCGTTCCCGCTTTCATGCGTGCAGTCCGATCCGAACGCCGAGCCGTACTGGCGCGACGTGGGGACGCTTGAGGCGTACTGGAAGGCGAATCTCGATCTCGCCTCGGTGACGCCGGAGCTGGATATGTATGACCAGGACTGGCCGATTCGTACGCACATGGAGTCGTTGCCGCCTGCCAAGTTCGTGCAGGACCGCTCCGGCAGCCACGGCATGACGCTGAACTCGCTGGTCTCCGGCGGCTGCATAATTTCCGGATCGGTGGTGGTGCAGTCGGTGCTGTTCCCGCGCGTGCGCGTGAACTCGTTTTGCAATATTGATTCTGCGGTGCTGCTGCCTGATGTCTGGGTTGGCCGCTCCTGCCGCCTGCGTCGCTGCATCATCGACCGGGCCTGTGTTATCCCTGAAGGAATGGTGATTGGCGAAAACGCCGAAGAGGATGCTCGCCGTTTCTACCGCTCCGAAGAGGGAATTGTTTTGGTGACCCGCGACATGCTGGCGCGTTTGTCAGCCTGAGTCGCACAAGGATTATGTGCGCACGGACGAGAATTTCCGCGCGCGATGGTTTCGCGTTCGGCGCGCCTGTTGCGCTGTGACTTTCAACGGGAGAGATAATGCAGGTCTTACATGTATGTTCTGAACTTTTTCCGCTACTGAAAACGGGTGGTCTGGCGGATGTCCTTGGCGCGTTGCCTGCTGCGCAGATTGCCGAAGGGGTGGATACGCGCGTGCTACTGCCAGGCTTCCCCGATCTCCGTCGCGGGGTCGCGGATGCCAAAGTGATTACGCGTCGTGACACCTTCGCCGGGCGTATCTCTTTGTTATACGGACACTTCAACGGCGTCGGCATCTATCTTATCGATGCGCCGCATCTCTATGATCGTCCGGGTAGCCCTTATCACGACACTAACCTTTACGCCTACGCCGACAACGTGATTCGCTTCGCCCTGCTGGGTTGGGTGGGCAGCGAGATGGCGGCCGGGCTCGATCCGTTCTGGCGGCCTGATATCGTTCACGCGCATGACTGGCATGCGGGCCTGACGCCTGCGTATCTGGCAGCGCGCGGGCGTCCGGCGAAATCCGTGTTTACCGTGCATAACCTCGCCTATAAAGGCATGTTTTATGCGCATCACATGGATGAAATCGGATTGCCATGGTCGATGTTTAATATGAATGGGCTGGAGTTCAACGGCGAGATTTCGTTCCTCAAGGCGGGCCTCTATTATGCCGATCATATTACGGCGGTCAGCCCGACCTACGCGCGCGAAATCACCGAGCCGCAGTTTGCCTATGGCCTGGAAGGGCTGCTGAAACAGCGCCACAGCGAAGGGCGGCTGTCAGGGATTCTGAACGGCGTCGATGAGAACATCTGGAACCCGGCGCACGATCTGCTGCTGGCCTCGCGCTACACCCGCGATACGCTGGAAGAGAAAGCGGAGAACAAGCGGCAGTTGCAGATTGCGATGGGCCTGAAGGTGAATGACAAAGTGCCGCTGTTCGCGGTGGTCAGCCGCCTCACCAGCCAGAAAGGGCTGGATCTGGTGCTGGAGGCGCTGCCGGGCCTGCTGGAGCAGGGCGGACAACTGGCGCTGCTGGGCGCAGGCGATCCGGTGCTTCAGGAAGGGTTCCTCGCCGCCGCGGCGGAACACCCGGGCCAGGTCGGCGTGCAGATTGGCTATCATGAGGCGTTCTCGCACCGCATTATGGGCGGCGCGGATGTGATTTTAGTGCCGAGCCGCTTTGAGCCGTGTGGGTTAACGCAGCTCTACGGCCTGAAATATGGCACGCTGCCGCTGGTGCGCCGCACCGGTGGGCTTGCGGATACCGTTTCCGACAGCTCGCTGGAGAACCTGGCGGACGGCATCGCCAGCGGTTTTGTCTTTGAAGACAGCAACGCCTGGTCGCTGCTGCGGGCTATCCGGCGCGCTTTCGTATTGTGGTCCCGTCCGTCCCTCTGGCGCTTTGTGCAGCGTCAGGCGATGGGGATGGACTTTAGCTGGCAGGTCGCGGCGAAATCCTACCGCGAACTTTATCAACGCTTGTTGTAAAGGAACACGTCGATGAATGAACCCTTTAGCTATGCGTCGCCAACCCTGAGCGTGGAGGCGTTAAAACACTCTATCGCTTACAAGCTGATGTTCACCATCGGTAAAGATCCGGCCATCGCTAACAAACATGAGTGGCTGAACGCCACGCTGTTTGCGGTGCGCGATCGCATGGTGGAGCGCTGGCTGCGCTCCACTCGCGCCCAACTCTCGCAGGAAGTGCGACAGGTTTACTATCTGTCGATGGAGTTTCTGATTGGCCGCACGCTCTCAAACGCCCTGTTGTCGCTTGGCATCTATGAAGATGTACGGGACGCGCTGGAGGGGATGGGCCTGAGCCTGGAAGAACTCATCGACGAAGAAAACGACCCCGGCCTTGGCAACGGCGGCCTGGGGCGTCTTGCGGCCTGTTTCCTGGATTCGCTGGCGACGCTCGGCCTGCCGGGCCGCGGCTACGGCATTCGCTACGACTACGGCATGTTTAAGCAGAACATCGTTGACGGGCGTCAGAAAGAATCGCCGGACTACTGGCTGGAATATGGCAACCCGTGGGAGTTCCAGCGCCACAACACGCGTTATAAAGTGCGTTTCGGCGGGCGTATTCAGCAGGAAGGCAAAAAGACCCGCTGGGTTGAAACCGAAGAGATTATCGCGGTCGCCTCTGACCAGATCGTTCCCGGCTACGACACCGACGCCACCAACACGCTGCGGCTCTGGAGCGCGCAGGCCAGTAGCGCGATTAACCTCGGTAAGTTCAACCAGGGCGACTACTTTGCGGCGGTGGAAGATAAAAACCACTCCGAGAACGTGTCGCGCGTCCTTTACCCGGATGACTCCACCTATTCCGGGCGCGAGCTGCGTCTGCGGCAGGAGTATTTCCTGGTCTCCGCGACGGTGCAGGACATCTTAAACCGCCACTATATGCTGCATAAAACCTACGCCAACCTGGCGCAGAAAGTGGCGATTCACCTGAACGACACCCACCCGGTATTGTCGATTCCGGAGCTGATGCGCCTGCTTATCGACGAGCATAAGTTCAGCTGGGATGAAGCGTTCGAAGTAACCTGTCAGGTATTCTCCTACACCAACCATACGCTGATGAGCGAGGCGCTGGAGACCTGGCCTGTGGATATGCTCGGCAAGATCCTGCCGCGCCATCTGCAGATCATTTTTGAAATTAATGATTACTTCCTGCGTACCATTCAGGAGCAATACCCGAACGATACCGGGCTCTTAAGCCGCGTGTCGATTATCGACGAGTCGGGCGGGCGTCGCGTGCGTATGGCCTGGCTTGCGGTCATTATCAGCCACAAGGTGAATGGCGTGTCTGAACTGCACTCGAACCTGATGGTCCAGTCGCTGTTTGCCGATTTCGCCAACATCTTCCCGATGCGCTTTTTGAACGTCACCAACGGCGTGACGCCGCGCCGCTGGCTGGCGCTGGCGAACCCGTCGCTCTCCGACGTGCTGGATGAGAATATCGGGCGCACTTGGCGCACCGATCTCAGCCAGCTGAGCGAACTGGAACAGCACATCGACTACCCGACGGTGAACCAGCAGGTGCGCGAAGCCAAGCTTGAGAACAAAAAGCGTCTGGCGATTTACATCGCGCAGCATCTCAATGTCGTGGTCAACCCGAAAGCGCTCTTTGACGTGCAGATCAAGCGTATTCACGAGTACAAGCGTCAGCTCATGAACGTGCTGCACGTCATTACGCGCTATAACCGCATCAAAGCCGATCCGGATCTGGAGTGGGTGCCGCGGGTGAATATTTTCGCCGGTAAAGCCGCCTCGGCGTATTACATGGCGAAGCATATTATTCACCTGATCAACGATGTGGCAAAAGTCATCAACAACGACGCGGACGTGAAGGATCGCCTGAAAGTGGTGTTTATCCCGAACTACAGCGTCAGCCTTGCGCAGCTCATCATTCCGGCAGCCGATCTCTCGGAGCAGATTTCTCTCGCGGGTACTGAGGCGTCCGGCACCAGTAACATGAAGTTTGCGCTCAACGGCGCGCTGACCATCGGCACGCTCGATGGCGCGAACGTAGAGATGCAGGAGCATGTCGGCGAAGAGAACATTTTCATCTTTGGTAACACGGCGGATGAAGTGGAAGCGCTGCGTCGCGCAGGCTATAACCCGCGCGATTACTACGAGAAGGATGAAGAGTTACGCCAGGTACTGACCCAGATAGCGACCGGCGTGTTCAGCCCTGAAGAGCCGGGCCGCTACCGCGATCTGGTGGATTCGCTGATTAACTTTGGCGATCACTATCAGGTGCTGGCGGATTACCGCAGCTACGTGGATTGTCAGGAGAAGGTGGACGAGCTTTATCTGCAGCCGGAAGTATGGACAACCCGCGCGATGCATAACATCGCGAACATGGGCTACTTCTCCTCAGACCGCACCATTCAGGAGTACGCGGAAAATATCTGGCACATCACGCCTGTACGCCTGTAAGATCGACGCGTTATCAACACAACCAGAGTGGCGACGCTCTGGTTTTTTTATGGGTGCGAAAGGCAAGGATGACGAAGAAAACAACATGGGCGGGCGCGCTGCTCGTCTCGCTGGCAGGCGCGCCACTACTGGCTCAGGTATACGGCGCGGTGGCGGATTTCGCGCTTTCAGGCGTGATGCGCACATATGCCTCAGCGAACATCGGTATCGCCGTACTGCTGGTGCTGCAAGGCGTGTCGCTGGCGCTGCTTGGCAAACACCAGGCGACACGACGCCCCGACAGCGCGCGGGTGTTCTGGGCGGTGCTTGTCTGGTATCTGCTGTGTGCCGCCGTGTTCAGTACCAGGGCGGCGTTTTTGCCAGACGCGCCGCGGGGGGCGCTATTCTTTGCCGGTTGGCTCCCGAGCGCATACGTCTGGCTGCTCGCGAAGGACGTTTTCTTTGTATGGCCGCTGTGGCTGCCCGCCGCCGCACAGGCATCCTTACTTGCCGGATTTTATTACGGACGCCGCCGCGCCCGTCACGCGTGATAGGGTGTGGCCAGCGGCGTGTGGCTTACGCCTGTGGCACCCACCACGCAGTTGCGGCCCGCGCGTTTGGCCTGATAAAGCGCCTCGTCGGCCTGGTTTTTCAGCGTCTCGGCGTTGGCGTCGTCACCTGTCATCGTGGCGGTGCCAGCGCTAATCGTCAGTACTTTCTCCACCATCGGCGTCGCCGGATGCGCCAGCCGGGCCTGCTGAATCGCCTGAAGCGCGCGCATCGCCACCTGTTCAGCAGCATGTGCGTTCGCACCCGGCAGAATAATGGCAAACTCTTCGCCGCCGTAGCGCGCCACTCTGTCAGATTTGTGCAGCGGCAGATGATGCAGAATTTCACCCACCGCTTTCAGGCACTCATCGCCCGCCACATGGCCCAGCGTGTCGTTGTAGCTTTTAAAATAGTCGATATCGCACATCACCAGTGACACCGGCGCGCCGGTTGCCTGCGCGCGCGTCATACATTGTTCCAGATAGATATCGAACTGGCGACGATTAGGCAGCCCGGTTAAGCCATCCAGCAGCGCCAGATCCTGAAGAATATGATTAGAGCGCGTGAGATCGTCACGCAGCACAATAAGCTCGCGTTGATAGCGCAGGCTGGCGCGGATCTGGCGCAAAACCAGCACGCCGAATACCAACACCACACCAAGCAGCACGGCGTTAAGCGCCAGTGTCGGAATATTGTTACGCCACCAGGCGGCGCGAAGCTCATCGACGTCATAACCGGCCGACACCACCAGCGGATAACGCGCAAGCGTGGCGTAACCGAAAATGCGCGGCACGCCGTCGATAGCCGATTTCCAGGCACCGCCACCGGTCGGGGCGATTTTCAGCATCCGCGTAAACAGCGGGCTGGAGGAGAGGGTGCGGTTAATATAGGAATCGGGGAAAGGGCGCACATACAGCACTGTGCTGTCGGTGAAGGTGATCCCCAACGTGTCGCCTGGCCCCATTTCGTAATAGCCATAAAACTGGCGGAAATAGTCGAGTTTCACCGTTGCCAGTAACACGCCGCGAAAGCGGCCTTCCGGGGTATTCAGCCGCATCGAAACGGGCACCACCAGTTCCCCCGTAGCACGGCTGCGGATCACATGGCCGATGCGTATGCCGGTGTCGCTGTGCTGGCTGTGCCAGATGAAATAGTCGCGGTCGGCGCTGTTCGCCTGCGCCGGAAAGCCGCTCGCCGAGGTGGCGAGCCAGTCGCCGCGGGTGTCGTAGACAAACAACCCCTGCAGTTGCGTCAGCTGGCGCTGTTGTTGGGCGAGCAGGCCGCGCGGGCCGTTCCATTCGGCAGGCTGCAGGAAAATATCGTCCGCACGCCGCGAGAGATCATCCAGCGTCAACTGAACCTGGAAAAACGTATCTTCTGCCTGCCGCGCCAGCGAAATTGCCTGGTTACGCGCCTGACGCTCTGTCTCCTCGACACTGTGTCGCCACGATTGCCACAGCGATCCGCCGCTGACCGCCATCACCAGCAGCGAAATCAGCAGTAAAAAAGCCAGCATTACGGCATCCGGCGAACGGGATGTTGCCTTGCGCAAGCGGCGCTCTCCTGAGAGGGGGTTTAATAACCCATAGTAATACGATGTTATTAATTGTAGCGACAGAAATACACGTTAATGCGGGGAGTTAGCAGATAAAAAGACGCGGCCGCGCAGGAGAAGACACGGCCGCGAAAGGGGAAGGGGTTACGACGCCAGCGACAGCTTCACATTGGCTTTTTTGCCGACGTTTTCAGTGAGCCACTGCGCTACGCGCGACTGTTCTTCACCGTTGAGCCACATGCCGAGTTTGGTACGACGCCAGATGGCGTCATCCAGACGGCGCACCCATTCGTGCTCGACCAGATAGCGCAGTTCCGCTTCGTAAAACTCATGGCCGAAGTGTTCGCCAAGCGCGTGGATATCTGCAGCATCGCCCAGAATCAGCTCGCTGTTACTGCCGTAGGTACGCGCGTAGTGGCGCGCCAGCGTTTCACTGATGAACGGGTAACGACGACGCAGTTGTGCGGCGTAGTCGTCGCGCTCGCCCTGGAAAGCACCACCCGGCAGCACGGCGTTGCGGGTCCACGCCGGGCCGATATTGCTGTAATAGGACGACAGTTTTTCCATCGCGTGTTCGGCAAGCTTACGGTACGTCGTGAGTTTACCGCCGAAGACCGACAGCAGCGGCGCTTTGCCGTTCTCATCGTGAATATCGAGCGTGTAATCACGCGTGATCGCCTGCGGCGAATCCGATTCGTCATCGCACAGTGGACGCACGCCGGAGTAAGTCCAGACCACGTCATCACGGGCAAGCTGTTTTTTGAAGTGCGCGTTATAGACTTTGAGCAGATAGCTGATTTCGGATTCGTCGATCGCCACTTCTTTCGGGTCGCCTTTATATTCGACGTCGGTAGTGCCGATTATCGAGAACTCATCCATCCACGGGATAACAAACACGATACGCTTATCTTCGTTTTGCAGGATGTAAGCCTGTTTCTGGTTATGCACGCGCGGCACGACGATATGGCTGCCTTTGATCAGGCGGATACCATAAGGCGATTTCAGTTTCAGGCCGTCATCGAAGAAGTTTTTCACCCACGGGCCGGTGGCGTTCACTAAGCCGCGCGCCTGCCAGGTGTAGGTTTCGCCGGTATCGATATCTTCCGCTTCCACGATCCACATGCCGTTTTCGCGACGCGCGGAGGTGGCGCGGGTGCGAGTCAGCACTTCGCCGCCTTTTTTAACAACCATCTGGGCATTTGCGAGCACCAGACGCGCGTCATCCACCCAGCAGTCGGAATATTCGAAACCGCGCACGATTTCCGGCTTCAGCACGGAATCCGAACCAAAACGCAAACCGGTGGAACCCGGCAGACTGGTGCGTTTGCCGAGGTGATCGTACATAAACAGACCGGTGCGGATCATCCACGCCGGGCGAAGATGCGGGCGGTGCGGCAGACGAAAGCGCATCGGGAACGCGATGTGCGGCGCCATTTTCAGCAGCACTTCACGTTCTGCCAGCGCTTCGCTGACCAGACGGAACTCGTAATGTTCCAGATAGCGCAGCCCGCCGTGGATCAACTTGGAGCTGGCGGAAGAAGTGGCGCACGCCAGATCCTGCGCTTCCAGCATCAGCACAGAGAGTCCACGCCCTGCGGCGTCTGCCGCGATACCGGCACCGTTGATGCCCCCACCTATCACAATCAGATCTTTGGTTTCCATGCTGCTGCCCTCACGCACTTTCGTTAAAGCTCATAAATGTTCGTTATCGCTCATAATAGCAAACAAACGCGCTTTTGATAACAACAAAAAAACATTTCCGTGTGATGTGAATAACATTATGGCGTTACAGACGGAGGAAGCCTTACACTTACGTTATTATCGGCATAGCGCCTCGCGCGGGTGGCCAGCCTTACGCCCCCTTTAAAGATGAAAGAGAGCACCATGGATCAGTTTGAATGTATTAATGTCGAAGAAGCGCACCAGAAACTGCAGCAGGGGAACGCCGTGCTGGTGGATATTCGCGATCCGCAAAGTTATGCGATGGGCCACACGCCTGGCGCGTTTCATTTAACCAACGCCACGCTGCCCGCCTTTATGCAGCAGACCGATTTCGACGTGCCGGTGCTGGTGATGTGCTATCACGGCAATAGCAGCAAAGGAGCGGCGCAGTATCTGCTTCACCAGGGCTATGACCAGGTCTACAGCGTGGACGGCGGTTTCGACGCCTGGCATCGCCATTTCCCGGCGGAAGTGGCGCACGGCGAGAGTTAAGCATCGTCTGCGCGTCGTTCGCAGGTATACTGTTTGCCTCATGTGGAGATACCTTTCTGAAAAGAACGACTTGCTATGTTGATGATTAACTCGTTTGACAACCCGCGTCTTGCACAGGCGTTTGTTGATTATATGGCCACCCAGGGCGTGATACTGGAAATCCAGCGGCATGACACCTGGGATATCTGGCTTGCCGATGAGGCGCAGGCGGAAAGGGTCAAAGCGGAGCTGAGCTATTTTCTCGCGCACCCCGGCGATCCGCGCTATCTCTCCGCGAGCTGGCAGACGGGGCAACTGAACGCCGGTTTGCGCTATCGCTCGTATCCGTTTATGGCGAGCGTGCGCGCCCACGCAGGCCCGCTGACGCTTGGCATGATGGCGCTGTGCGTCGTGGCGTATCTCGCGATGAGCATCATTGGTTCTCCGCAAGTGGCCGTCTGGCTTGCATGGCCGTTCGATCCCTCTCTCAAATTTCAACTCTGGCGCTATGTCAGCCCGCTGCTGTTGCACTTTTCCCTGCTGAGCCTGATCTTCAATCTGCTATGGTGGTGGTATCTTGCCGGTCCGCTGGAGCGTAGCGTCGGCAGCGGTAAACTGCTGACGCTAACGCTGGTGACGGCGCTGGTGGGCGGCGTTATCCAGTATCAGATTGCCGGCCCGTGGTTCGGCGGCCTCGGCGGCGTGGTCTATGCGCTGGTGGGCTATGTCTGGCTGCGCGGCGAACGCGAGCCGGAAAGCGGGCTTTATCTGCCTCGCGGCATTCTGGTGTTTATGCTGCTGTGGCTCGCTATCGGCGGCCTGGGGCTGTTTGGCAACAAGACGGCGAATGCCGATCTGGTGGCGGGGATGCTGATTGGCCTGGCGATGGCCATGACAGATACCCTGCATGCGCGAAAACGAAAATAATACGGCAACACGTCAGGAGAAGGGTGTGAAGCAAACACAACGTCACGATGCCATTATTGAACTGGTAAAAAAACAGGGCTATGTGAGTACCGAAGAGCTGGTGGAGCAGTTTGCCGTCAGCCCGCAAACCATCCGTCGCGACCTCAACGATCTCGCAGAACAAAATATGATCCTGCGCCACCACGGCGGCGCGGCGTTACCGTCAAGCTCGGTCAATACCTCCTGGCATGACCGCAAGGCGACCCAGACGGCGGAAAAAGAGCGTATCGCCTATAAAGTGGCAAGCCAGATCCCCAACGGCGCAACGCTGTTTATCGATATCGGCACCACGCCGGAGGCGGTGGCGCACGCGCTGTTGAATCATGAGAATCTGCGCATCGTGACCAATAACCTGAACGTGGCGAATACGCTGATGGTGAAGGACGATTTCCGTATCATTCTGGCGGGCGGCGAGCTGCGCAGCCGCGACGGCGGGATTATCGGTGAGGCGACGCTCGATTTTATCTCTCAGTTCCGGCTCGATTTCGGCATTCTGGGTATCAGCGGCATCGACAGCGACGGCTCGCTGCTGGAGTTCGATTATCACGAAGTGCGCACCAAGCGCGCGATTATCGAGAACTCGCGCCACGTGATGCTGGTGGTGGATCACTCCAAGTTTGGCCGCAACGCGATGGTGAATTTAGGCAGTATCAGCCTTGTGGACGCGGTTTATACCGATACCATGCCGCCCGCCGGTGTGATGCAGGTGATTACCGCCAATAAGGTGCAGTTAGAATTGTGTTAATGCCTTTGCGGTGACGTGGGGTTTGCGGTGTGGTTGTTGATGGAATGGCGGGTGCGCCTCGCTTACCCGCCCTACGGTGTAGCTCATGCCGATTTTTGTAGGGTGGGTAAGCGCAGCGCACCCACCATTAACGTGGATTACTGCTCACCCTAAACCCCATACCCCATCATCTTCAACAACTGCTGGGCGTGCTGTACGGCGTCCTGACGGTGCGCCACACCAAGCTTCTGATACAAATTGCGGATATGCGTTTTAATCGTGGTCGCCGCCACATCAAGCTCACCGGCAATCTGATCGTTGCTGTAACCGGAGTAGATAAGCCCCAGCACCTGCCATTCGCGTTGGGTCAGCGGGCTGGTGCGGATCAACTCCGGCACTTCAGGGTGATTCAGCAGCTTATTAACGAAGTTCTCGTCAAAATGCGCGAATTTATGGCGATGATGCTGGTTAATGTCGCGCAGAATGCGCTGCGCGCGATGCTGTTCAATCTCCGGCAGCGTATTGAGCTGCAACAGCTGACGCAACTGTTGCGCCATTGCTTCGCCTTCAATCACGAAATGGCTGATAAACCCGGTGCGGTTGGCCAGCGTTAACGCCTCCATCAGCACGCGCTGGGCGTCGCTTTTGCGACCGGCATTCCAGTAAAGCTGATTCAGTAACAGCAGGTTGCGGTTGATATCGCTCATCAGCCGCAGGCTGCGGGCGTTTTCGTTGAGCTCTTCAAGCACCATCTCTGCGGGCTCGTAATCGCCAAGCAGGATTTGAACGCGCGCGATATTGCGCCACTGGCTTTGCAGGAAATGGTTATTGGCGAAGGCCGGTTTAGGCGTCTGACGCAGCCAGGCCGCGGCGGCGGCTTTATCGCCCGTCATCTGCCAGTAAATTACCCGCACTTTGTCGGCGTTAGAAACCCAGTCGCTGTGGTAATGGCCGTTACCGAGCAGATTTTCGAGACGGTTCAGATGGCTGCGGGCGTTGTCGAGATCGCCGCGCGCCAGCGAGCACTGCACCAGCAGCGCCAGGCACTGCAACTGCTGCTGCGGCTGGTAGTTCGCGAGCACGGTCATTCCGGTGCGCGCGCAGGCTTCCGCTTCATCCAGCCGCGCCCAGGCCCACAAGAGCTGCGCGCGAATACGCAGCAGGAATTCATGCAGGGGCAACTGTTCGAGATGCTGCTCCTGGATAAGCGTAAAGGCTTTTTCCTGCGTCTCCCAGGCCGCCTGCAAAAAGCCCTGGGCGAAGAGAATTTCGCTCTGCTGGATAAGGCTCCAGAGCGCGTAGTGCCAGACATCGTGACGGCGCGCCATCAGCTCGGTCTGCTGCATCACCGACAGCGATTTCGTTAAATCGCCTTTGCAGTGCAGCACTTCGCCGTGGACGGATGTCGCCACGATGCGGCTGTAGAAATTCGCCAGCGGCAGCGTCTCCAGCGCGACCATCGCCAGCCGCTCGGCTTCGTCCGGGTCGCCGTCGTTAATCGCCACCTGCGCGCGCAGGGCGTTGAATTCGCCATGCAGCGTGTCGTCCATTTCGCCTTTCATCTCCTGCTCGGCGCGCGCCAGCAGGGTGTTGACTTCGCTGTAGCGGTGCTGGCTTTGCATCAGCCAGGCCTGCAACAGCACGAGGCGCGGGTTCGCCAGCAGGCTTTCCCAGGGCAGGGCTTTTAAAGACTGTTCCAGCAGAGTGAGTTCACTGTGGTTGAACAGCCCCCAGGCGTGATTAAGCAGGATGTCGCGCAGCATACTGGCGTCGCCCGCCGCGAGCGCGTGGTGAATCGCCTCGCTCGGGAACCCCTGCGCCATCCAGCTCTCCGCCGCGGCGCGGTGGATATCCGGCAGCTCGGTCGACAGCTCCCACTGGCAGCGCTGACGCAGAAAACTACCGAACAGCGGGTGATAGCTGAACCATTCACCGGAATCATCCATCCGTTGCAAAAACAGCCCCTGGCGTTCGATCTCTTCCAGCCGCATCTGGCCATTTTCTTCGCCGGTCACGCGCGCAATCAGCGCGTCGTTCATTGAGCGCAGCAGGGCGCTTTTCAGTAAAAACTGACGGGTGTCGTTATCGACGTTATTCAGCACTTCATCGACAAGGTAATCGGACAGGTGGCTGGCGTTAATGCCTGCCAGCCGGCGCGCCGACTGATGCACCGCGCCGGTATTCTGCCGTGCCGAAAGCGCAATGAGTTGCAGCGCGGTGGCCCAGCCTGCGACGTCGTCGCAAAGACGGTTGCTTTGCGACGGTTCGATGGGCTGGCTCAGGCGGCAGTCGAAAAACTGGCGCGCTTCCTGGTGCGTAAAGGCGAGCTGCTGGCTGCCGATTTCGAGCAACTGCTCGCGCACGCGCAGGTTAGCGATACCCAGTTGCGGCAGGTTGCGTGAAAGCACCACCAGCGTCAGATGATCGGGCTGATGGCGCAGGAAGAAGCGCATCGCCTCATGAATAACCGGATTGGTGATGAGATGGTAATCATCAATCACCAGAAAGAGCGGGCGCGGCCAGTCCGCCAGTTCGATGAAAAGCTGCGCAAAAAGGGAAGAGAGGCTCGCGTACTGGCGTTTCTGGGCCATCACTTCGCTGCTGGCACAGTGGCCACCGGTCGCCTGCTGAATAGCGGCGATAAGATAGCTGGCGAAGCGCTCCGGTTGGTTATCGCCTTCGTCAAGCGAATACCAGCCCAGCTCCGTCTTACCTGCGGCCCACTGGGAAATTAACGTCGTTTTTCCGTAGCCGGCGGGGCTGGTGATTAGCGCCAGCCGGTAGTTGCTAGCGCCGGATAATTTAGCCAGCAGACGTTCACGAACCACAGTGTGTTCAAGACGAACCGGGCGACTTAACTTAGACGGTATCAACATAGGATCACTTCACTGTGCAGGAGGCAAAGAGATGACGATTTTTTTTGAGCTTCGTAATTAATACTAAATTAAGGTCGGACAGAATCAGCATGAATGCAAGTTATGTCCTTTTTTGGGCACGTTAAAGTTGCACTCTGTCACATTTCCATTTTTTCTGTGAATATTTCACCCCTGTTCGCCTGCAAAGGCCGTTGGCTCTGGCTTTGCGTTAAGGTGTGGATGAGTTTTATTTCGCCACTGGCACAGTAAACCTTGCAAACCTGCCATATTTTCAGTGGGTTTTGTGCGCAGAATCACCGTAAAAATGCGCCGGAAGGGAGCTGAAGCGTTATTTTTAGTGAGAATTCGTTTCTACTGTAACAGCGCTTCCGCTTTCGAATGCTCGCAAGGGGAATATATCGAGTGAAGCGGTACGTTTTGCAGATGTTCCCGCAGGTTTTAACGCTTTTTGTGGGGGTTTTAGTGCCGTAGATCACAGTTTTTGCTACTCCCCGTTTCTCCTCCCTGGCTAATCCTGCGCAGGAGGAGGAATTCACTCAGGGGGCGGGGCAAACTAGCGAAAATTCTCCTTATTTTTGCTACAGGACTCCGATTTACTATGTCACAGCCCACCTTTAATCCGACCGAATTCGAGGCTGCGCTGACCCGTCAGTGGCAGCGTTTTGGTTTACACAGCGCCAAAGAAATGACGCAGCGCCAGTGGTGGCAGGCGGTCAGCGGCGCGCTCTCAGACATGCTCGTGGCGATCCCGGCGCATCAGCCGCAGGCGAAACAGCGCCACGTGAACTACATCTCGATGGAATTCCTGATTGGTCGTCTGACCGGCAACAACCTGCTCAATCTCGGCTGGCACGATGAGGTGAGCCGCATTCTGGAAAGCCACAATATCCATCTGGGCGATCTGCTGGAGCAGGAAACGGATCCGGCGCTTGGCAACGGTGGTCTGGGGCGTCTGGCGGCCTGCTTCCTGGATTCGATGGCGACCGTAGGACAGTCCGCGACCGGTTATGGACTGAACTACCAGTACGGTCTGTTCCGCCAGTCTTTTGAAGACGGCAAGCAGATGGAAGCACCAGACGACTGGCACCGCCGCAGCTACCCGTGGTTTACCCATAACGAGGCGCTGGATGTGCAGGTCGGCATCGGCGGGAAAGTGGTCAAAGAGGGAAAAACCGCGCGCTGGGTGCCAGGGTTTATCATCACCGGCGAAGCGTGGGATCTGCCGGTGGTGGGCTATCGTAACAGCGTGGCGCAGCCGCTGCGTCTGTGGCAGGCGACGCACGCCCATCCGTTTGATCTGACCAAATTTAACGACGGCGATTTCCTGCGTGCCGAGCAGCAGGGCATCGACGCGGAAAAACTGACTAAAGTTCTCTACCCGAACGACAACCATCAGGCGGGTAAAAAGCTGCGCCTGATGCAGCAATATTTCCAGTGCGCCTGTTCCGTGGCCGATATTCTGCGCCGCCATCATCTGGCGGGCCGCAAACTGGCTGAACTGCCGGATCACGAAGTCATCCAGCTCAACGACACGCACCCGACCATCGCCATCCCGGAGCTGCTGCGCGTGCTTATCGACGAGCATCAACTGAGCTGGGACGACGCCTGGGCGATCACCAGCCGCACCTTTGCCTACACCAACCACACTCTGATGCCGGAAGCGCTGGAGTGTTGGGACGAGCGCCTGATCCGCACGCTGCTGCCGCGTCATATGCAGATAATCAAAGAGATCAACACGCGCTTTAAAAAACTGGTGACGAAAACCTGGCCTGGCGACGAGGCGGTCTGGGCGAAACTTGCCGTGGTACACAACGGCCAGGTGCGTATGGCGAATCTCTGCGTGGTGAGCGGTTTTGCGGTGAACGGCGTGGCGGCGCTGCACTCCGATCTGGTCGTTAAAGACCTGTTCCCGGAATATCACCAGCTCTGGCCGAACAAATTCCACAACGTGACCAACGGCATCACGCCACGTCGCTGGATCAAACAGTGCAACCCGGCGCTGGCCGCGCTTATCGACAAAACGCTGAAAAAAGAATGGGTGAACGATCTCGACGCGCTGGCCGGCCTTGAGAAATATGCCGACGACGCGGCATTCCGCAAGGCTTACCGCACCATCAAGCAGGAAAATAAACAGCGTCTGGCGGCGTATATTCACGCCCGCACCGGCATTGAAATCAACCCGAACGCGCTGTTTGATGTGCAGATCAAACGTCTGCACGAGTACAAACGCCAGCATCTCAACCTGCTGCACATCCTGGCGCTGTACAAAGAAATTCGCGAAAACCCGAAGGCGGATCGCGTGCCGCGCGTCTTCCTGTTTGGCGCAAAAGCCGCGCCGGGTTACTACCTCGCGAAGAATATCATCTACGCTATCAACAAAGTCGCGCAGGCGGTGAATAACGATCCGCAGGTCGGCGATAAGCTGAAAGTGGTCTTCCTGCCGGATTACAACGTCTCGGTCGCCGAGATGATGATCCCGGCAGCGGATATCTCCGAGCAGATCTCAACTGCCGGCAAAGAGGCATCCGGCACCGGCAACATGAAGCTTGCGCTCAACGGCGCGCTTACCGTTGGCACGCTGGATGGCGCGAACGTCGAGATTGCTGAGCAGGTGGGTGAAGAGAACATTTTTATCTTCGGTCACACGGTTGAAGAAGTGAAAGCGCTGAAAGCCAAAGGGTATGACCCGGTGAAATGGCGCAAGAAAGACAAACTGCTGGATGAAGTGCTCAAAGAGCTGGAAAAAGGCGTCTACGCAAACGGCGACAAACACGCCTTCGATCAGATGCTGCATAGCCTCGGGAAACAGGGCGGCGACCCGTACCTGGTGATGGCGGACTTCGCGGCCTATGTTGAAGCCCAGAAGCAGGTGGATGTGCTCTACCGCGACCAGGAAGCCTGGACTCGTGCGGCAATCCTCAACACCGCGCGCTGCGGCATGTTCAGCTCTGACCGCTCCATCCGCGATTATCAGCAACGTATCTGGCAGGCAAAACGCTAAAAGGAGCCGCCATGGAAAGCAAACGCCTTGACTCCTCCGCCCTTGCGGCGGGGATTAGCCCTAACTACATCAATGCGCACGGCAAACCGCAGGCGATTGGCGCTGAGACCAAACGGCGTTTGCTGGAAGCGATGAACCCGGAGGCCGCGCTGAAAGCGGCCGATAAATCGCCGCTGCCGCCGGTAAAAGTGGTGGCAAAGAGCCGCCGTATGCAGTTAACACCGCAGGGCCGCGGCGATTACCACTGGCTGCTCACCAGCGAAACCGGCGAGCAGTTCAGCGGCAACGCGCGCGGCGGCGAGGCACTGACGCTCCCGGCAAAGCTTGACGAGGGGTATCACACGCTGACGCTCACGCGTGACGACAGCCGCTGGCATTGCCGGCTTATTGTCGCGCCGAAGCGCTGCTATGAGCCGCAGGCGCTGCGTGAGGGTAAAAAACTCTGGGGCGCCTGCGTCCAGCTTTATACGCTGCGCTCGCAAAATAACTGGGGCATTGGGGATTTCGGCGATCTGCAAGCGATGCTGAATGAAGTGGGCCCGCGCGGCGGCGCGTTTATCGGTTTAAACCCGATCCACGCGCTCTATCCGGCGAACCCGGAGAGCGCAAGCCCGTACAGCCCGTCGTCCCGCCGCTGGCTTAACGTTATCTATATCGACGTGAACGCGGTGGAGGATTTCCGGCGCAGCGATGAGGCGCAGGCGTGGTGGAAGCTTAAATCCACCCAGCAGGCGCTGAAAGCGGCCCGCGAGTCGCAGTGGGTCGATTACTCGACCGTGACCATGCTCAAGCTCACCGCGCTGAAAATGGCCTGGGCGCGCTTCTCCACGCGTGGCCCGGATGATGACGATGTGGTGGCGTTTCGCGATTTCGTGGCGCGCGCGGGCGAAAGCCTCTACTGGCAGGCTGCGTTCGACGCCATCCACGCCTGGCAGGCGCAGGAAGATCCGATGCGCTGGGGCTGGCCCGCCTGGCCGAAAGCGTATCAGAACACCAGCAGCCCGGAAGTGCAGGCGTTTTGTAAAAACCGCGCTGATGAGGTCGATTTCTACCTCTGGCTGCAATGGCTCGCGTATGAGCAGTTTGCCCGCTGCTGGCAGACCAGTCAGTCGCACGGTATGCCGATCGGGCTGTATCGCGATCTGGCGGTCGGCGTGGCGGAAGGCGGCGCGGAAACCTGGTGCGACCGTGAGCTGTACTGTCTGAAAGCATCGGTTGGCGCGCCGCCGGATATTCTGGGGCCGCTCGGTCAGAACTGGGGCCTGCCGCCGATGGATCCGCACGTGATGCAGGCGCGCGCTTACGAGCCGTTTATCGAACTGCTGCGCGCCAACATGACGAATTGCGGCGCACTGCGCATCGACCATGTGATGTCGCTGCTGCGTCTGTGGTGGATCCCCTATGGCGAAACGGCGGATAAAGGCGCTTATGTGCAGTATCCGGTCGACGATCTTCTGGCGATCCTCGCACTCGAAAGCCAGCGCCACCGCTGCATGGTGATCGGCGAAGATCTCGGTACGGTTCCGGCGGAAATCGTCGGCAAGCTACGCGACAGCGGCGTCTATTCGTACAAAGTGCTCTACTTTGAAAACGAAGGCGGCAGCCGCTTCCGCGCGCCGAAGCGCTGGACGTCGCAGGCGATGGCGGTCGCGACCACTCACGATCTGCCGACGCTGCGCGGCTACTGGGAAAGCGGCGATTTAACGCTTGGGAAAACGCTCGGGCTTTATCCCGACGAAGAGGTGTTAAAGGGACTGTTCGCCGATCGCGAGCGGGCCAAACAGGGGCTGCTGGAGAGCCTGCACCAGCATGGCTGCCTGCCGAAACGCGCAGGGCATCACGCCGCGCGCATGAAAATGGGCGCCACGCTTAACCGCGCGCTCCAGCGCTATATCGCCGACAGCAACAGCGCGCTGCTCGGTCTGCAGCCGGAAGACTGGCTGGATATGGCGCAGCCGGTCAACGTGCCGGGCACCAGCGACCAGTATAAAAACTGGCGGCGCAAGCTCACCGTCGGGCTGGAAGCGATGTTTGCTGATGACACCGTGAACCGGTTGATTAAAGATCTGGATAAACGTCGCCGCGCCGCGTCGGCGGGTAAGCCAGCAAAACGTAAGTAATCGCTCGCCCCTGCGTCGCATACACCGCGCAGGGGCGACTATTTTTCACAGATGCAATAAAAAGCTTGCGTTGTGTGAGCCATCATGCGTTAATGCACTCCTCGGTTTGCGAGACAGACCCGTCGAAAAGCAGTTTAGTAAAGCAGTTCTCATTTCAAGTGTTATCCCAAGATATCCCTTCTTTTTGAGTCTCCTCCATAAGCGCTAAGTAAATTCTGTTATGCAGGCCACGCAACGCCGTAAGGCTCAATGATTTTTTAAGGTGATAACATGTCTGACAAAATGACTGGTTTAGTAAAATGGTTTAACGCGGAAAAAGGTTTCGGCTTCATCACTCCGGACAACGGCAGCAAGGACGTTTTCGTTCACTTCTCCGCTATCCAGAACAACGGCTTCAAAACCCTGGAAGAAGGCCAGAAGGTCTCTTTCTCCGTTGAAAGCGGCGCGAAAGGCCCGGCAGCTGCGAACGTAACTGCCATCTAATCGCTCGCTCTGCGCGGTTTCCGACAGCGATGACGGGTCAGCCCTGAGCAGTGAAATCGACGCAAAAAAGAACCCGCCTCGTGCGGGTTTTTTTATTCCGAGGATACGCGAAAAAAAAGCCCGCTGAAAGCGGGCTTTTTTAATGGCGGGCGATAGCGCTTAGTAGTAAGAGTGCTCGCCGCGCTGGTGTTCGGTGAGATCGCGCACGCCTTTGAGTTCCGGGAACTCGTTCAGCAGTTGCTTCTCGATACCTTCTTTCAGGGTCACGTCCACCATAGAACAGCCGTTACAGCCGCCGCCGAATTGCAAAATGGCGTAGCCTTCGTCGGTGATTTCCATCAGCGTGACACGACCGCCGTGGCCTGCCAGCTGCGGGTTAATCTGCGACTGCAGCATATACTCCACGCGCTCCATCAGCGGCGCGTCATCCGCCACTTTACGCATTTTCGCGTTAGGCGCTTTCAGCGTGAGCTGCGAGCCCAGCTGGTCGGTCACAAAATCGATTTCCGCATCTTCCAGATACGGCGCGCTCAGTTCGTCGACATACGCGGTGAGCAGGTCGAATTTCAGTGCGGTATCCGTAGCTTCCACGGCGTCGGGCGGGCAGTAAGACACGCCGCATTCAGCATTCGGGGTGCCTGGATTGATAACGAATACGCGGATCTGCGTCCCTTCTTCCTGGCTTGCCAGTAGCTTGGCAAAGTGTGCCTGGGCGGCATCGGAAATACGGATCATAGCAATGGCCTAATAGTTGACTATTTTAGTTGGTTATAATACGCCCATCATCGAGGCTCTACAAGGTTCGACACAGGCACCATACCTGGACAGTCGCCGCGCCGTTGCGCTTAAGCAGGCGCGCGATTTGGGCAACAGTACTCCCTGTTGTGACGACATCATCCACAATAACGATATGGAGACCCGCCACCGGTAATTCAACCCGGAAGGCGTTTTTCAGGTTGCTGCGCCGCTGCCGGGCGCTGAGCTGCCGTTGGGGCGGAGCCGCTTTGATTCGCGCTACCGCGTCCGGCGCGTAGCGTATCCCAAGCCAGCGTGACAGCGCCCTGGCGATAAGTGCGCTTTGGTTAAAACCACGCCGCCAGGCGCGTGCGGTGCAGTGGCACGCTGATGATAAGATCCGCTTTGGGAAGGGCGTCTGCGCGTTTCGCCGCCAGGATTTTTAACAGCAACAAACGGGCGAGTGCGGGCGCAAGCGCGGTGCGTCCCTGAAATTTCAACTGATGCACCAGCCCGCTTACCGGCGGCGCGTAATCGCTCGCGGCGAGCAGCCGTTGCCAGACGGGCGGTTTTTGCAGGCAGCGGCCGCATGGTTGCGTCTCAAGCGCGGCAGGCATGCCGCACTGTGGGCACACCGCCACCTGCCGCCGCCGCTGGCAGCGCGAACAAACTCCCCATCCCGGCACGCGCAGCGGCATCCGGCATAGCCAACACATCCCCGGTATTGTTAGCATGACGACCTCCTTGTACATCAATCATGAGAAGAGTAACGGATGAACGACATCTGGTGGCAGACCACGGGCGAAGGAAATTGTCATCTTGTGCTGCTGCACGGGTGGGGGCTGAATGCCGAAGTGTGGCGTTGCATTTCGCAGGAATTAAGCTCGCACTTTACGCTGCACCTGGTAGACCTGCCGGGTTACGGGCGCAGCCAGGGCTATGGCGCGCTGACGCTCAATGAGATGGCGCGCCTGGTGGCGAGCCGCGCGCCCGAACGCGCCATCTGGCTCGGCTGGAGCCTCGGCGGGCTGGTGGCAAGCCAGGTCGCGCTCAATGAACCGTCGCGGGTTGACGCGCTGGTGACGGTCGCTTCATCCCCCTGTTTTCAGGCGGGCGACGACTGGCCCGGTATCAAGCCGGAAGTTTTAAGCGGTTTTCAGCGTCAGCTGAGCGAGGATTTTCAGCGTACGGTCGAGCGTTTTCTCGCGCTGCAAACGCTCGGCACCGAGACGGCGCGCCAGGACGCGCGCGTGCTGAAATCCATCGTGCTGGCGCAGCCGATGCCTGGTGCTGACGTATTAAACGGCGGGCTGGAGATCCTGAAAACCGCCGATCTGCGCGAGGCGCTCACCGCCTGGCAGGGGCCGTTTTTACGCCTTTACGGGCGTCTCGACGGGCTGGTGCCGCGCAAGGTCGCTGCGCTGCTTGATGCACGTTTTCCTGACAGCGAATCGCAGGTATTTGAGAAAGCGGCTCATGCGCCGTTCATCTCTCACCCGCGCGAATTCTGCGATGCGCTGCTGGCGCTGAAGGCTCGCCTGGCAAACCGGTAAAAGCGCGCCATACTTTAGATGTCATTGTTATCGGGCGTTTTTATCCCGCCCTTCACATCATCTGAGCAGGGAGTCATTCATATGAAATTACGCACCGGTATGCTGTTGTCTGTGGTTGTGGGGTCGCTCTCTTTTGGCGCGATGGCGGCACAGGAGCTGCAAAAAGATAAAGTCAAAGAGATGAATCTCACCAAAATCGGCACTATCGTCTCTGACAAAGGCACCGCGCCGATGGATGCGAAAGCCGAACTGGTTAAGAAAGCCGATGAAATGGGTGGCAAATATTATGTCATCACCAGCGGCGAGAAAACCGGCAAAGACATTCACGCCACGGCGGACGTGTATAAATAACGCGTTTATCAATAAAAAGGGCGGGCATCAGGCCCGCCCTGTCTGTTAGCGCAATTGCCACACCTCTTTACGGCACGCCTTGCCTTCCGGGCAGTGGCGACAGCTACCGCTCAGGCAGCCCGACAGCCACTCCTCCTGACGTTCCGCTTTTCCCATCGCTTCCAGGCGACTGAGCATCGCGTTGACCAGCGGCAGCGGCGTCGCGAGCTGTTCGCTGATGCGCTGCGCGTCCATTCTGCCCGAGAGCGCCAGCAGATCGCGCACTTCGATTAGCGTTGCCATCAGTGACACTCTCCGGCGGTGGTTTCGCAGCAGCGCGCCTCGCGGCGTGGCGCCAGCAGGCTGACATCGACCCGGCTGCGCGCCCGGCGCAGCGCGGTCAGCAGCGCTATGTTAAACAATACCACCGCCAGCATCGCCGTCAGGCTAAAGAGCGGATGCGCCTGGAAAGTCGCACCCTGGTAGAACAGGGTCGCCAGCGAATACGCGATATTCAGCCCCCAGAGAATCGAAAAGCCCATCCAGCCGCGGCTCGATTCACGAGCGATAGCGCCCATCACCGAAATGCAGGGAATGTAGAGCAGCACGAAGATCAGATAACTATAAGCGGCGGCTTCGCTGCCAAATTTCGCGCTCATCACGCCCATCGCGCCCGTTGCCATTTCGCCGTCGCCTTTGCTTGCCTCAATCGGGTTCGCCAGCACGCTCAGGCTAAAGGTATCTTTCAGGCTCTGCCAGGTTTCCGCCAGCGCGGCGGTCAGTTCGTCCTTCAGACTGAAACTGGCCGCGTCAAATGGCGCTTCATGAATATTCTCGGCGGTATAAAGCGTGTTCAGCGTGCCGACGACCACTTCTTTCGCCATCGCGCCAGTGAATAACCCAACGGTGGCCTGCCAGTTATCTTCATGAACGCCGATCGGCGTTAAAAGCGGCGTCAGTACACGGCTGACGGAAGCTAGCGCGGAGTCGTTAATGTTGTCTACGGTCTTGCCGCTGAACGAAAAGCTGTTCAGCGCGCCAATGAACACACTGACAATGACGATGACTTTCCCGGCGCGCAGTACAAAGCCTTTCAGACGCTGCCAGGTTTGCAGCAGCAGGCTTTTCAGGTGCGGCACGTGGTATACCGGCAGCTCCATCACGAACGGCGTGGCTTCGCCGCGCATGATCGTATATTTCAGCATCAGGCCGGTCAGGATGGCCATGACAATGCCGAGCAGATAGAGCGAGAAGACCACCAGCGCGCCCTGCTGGCCAAAAAAGGCAGCGGCAAACACGGCGAAAATCGCCAGACGCGCGCCGCAGGACATAAACGGCGCCATCATAATCGTCATCAGCCGTTCGCGCGGCGCATCGAGCGTACGGGCACCCATCACCGACGGCACGTTGCAGCCAAAGCCGACAATCAGCGGAACGAACGATTTACCCGGCAGGCCCAGCGCCTGCATCAGGCGATCCATTACAAACGCCGCGCGGGCCATATAACCCGAATCTTCAAGAAATGACAGAAACAGGTACATCATGCCTATCTGCGGCACAAGCGGCAGCACGGTATTTATACCGCCGCCAATCCCCTGGGCCAGGAACAGCGTCAGCCAGGCGGGAAAATGCAGCGTATAGCCGACCCATTGCAGCCCGTGAATGAACACGGCTACAGAACCCGCGTCGAAAATTGGCTGCAACGCGCCGCCGATGTTAATGGCGAGCAGAAACATCAGATACATCACGCCAAGAAAAATGGGCAGGCCCAGAAAGCGGTTGAGAATGATGTTATCCAGCGCGGCCGTGAGGCGGTGCGGTTCGGCGGTGAGGCTGTTGCTGACCGCATCGCAAATCGTCGAAATACTCTGATAACGGGCGTCAACGATGTGCAGCGCCGGGTCGTCAAGCTCGCTTTCAAGCTGCGCCTGGATTTGCGGGAGCCGTGCGGCGGCATCACCCGCGATGCCGCGGCTGTAAATATCGCCTTCAAGCATTTGCAGGGCGAGCCAGCGGCGCTGCTGGAGGGTGAGTTCGTGAGGCATCGCCGCCGCCAGCGTTTCGGCCGCGTCAACGAGCGGGGCGGGGTAATGCACACGCTCGATAGTCTCGTTGCGCGTGTGGCGATCAAGCGTGAGCTTCAGGCTGTCTATCCCGCGCGCGCGGGTGGAGACCAGCGGCACCACCGGGCAGCCGAGGCGTTTCGCCAGCGCGTCGATATCAATGCGAATATTTTGCTTTTCAGCGATATCGAGCATGTTGAGCGCGACCACGCACGGGATGCCGAGCTCCAGCAGTTGCAGCGTCAGGTAGAGGTTGCGCTCAAGGTTGGAGGCGTCCACCACGTTTATCAGCATGTCCGCCTCGCCGCTAAGGATGTAGTGGCAGGCGATCTGTTCATCGAGCGAGGTTTGTGAGGAGATGGTGGTCAGAGAGTAGGTGCCAGGCAAGTCGACCAGCGTTACCTGATGATCGGTCGTCGCGAAGCTGCCTTCTTTACGCTCGACCGTTACGCCCGCCCAGTTGCCCACGCGCTGCCGCGCACCGGTGAGCTGGTTAAATAGCGTGGTTTTGCCGGAATTGGGATTGCCGATTAAGCCGATGGTTAATTTTTTCATTTGCGTTAACTCAACACAGAAATAGTTCAGCGGGCTGCTTCAACCTGCAAAAGCGCCAGATCTTTTTTTCGCAGTACCAGGCTTACGCGTCGGGTTTCGATATGAATCGGGTCACCCAGCGGAGCCACGCGTTTTACCTCAAACGATGAGCCTGGCAGCATGCCGAGTGACAATAGTTTCTGGCGATAGGCCGGGCTGATTTCTCGGGCGAAACCCGTAATTTTCCAGCTGCTATTAGGTGTGAATTGCATAGGACCTGCTTATTCCGAATGCGCTCAGCGGCGGTGAACCGTGGCGATACAACGGCCGGGAGCCGATTATTGCGCGGGAAGGCGTTGTTTATCTGCTTAAGATGGTAATGAGAATGGTTTTTATCTTCAATAGAATATTGCAGCGCGGCGAGACTTTCTGACGTTTATTTGTTCTGGCGCAAAAAATGCGGCATGGGGTATTTGCAATAAAAGTTTTCAATTTATTTATGCTTTATTTTTCATTTAATTAAATTTAAACGTACAGGCAATTTATTCCTGTGCGCGTTCGGCATGTTATTTATTAGTGCCTGTTGTTATTAAAATGAAAAATGTAACCGCGCACATGTTGGCGTTTATTTCCGGATGTGAGGTTTTTTAAGGCGGCGAGGTGTTTTACCTGTCGAAGAAAGGCGGGTGCGCTGCGCTTACCCACCCTACAAATACGCAAACTGCCCTTTATGATGTGGCGGGTGCGCTGCGCTTACCCACCCTACAAATACGCAAAATGCCTTTTATGGTGTGGCGGGTGCGCTGCGCTTACCCACCTTACTGAACCAAAACGTCTGTCAAAACGTAGGGCGGGTAAGCGAAGCGCACCCGCCAATGGCACCCTCCAAAAAATAATAAAAAAGGCCGGTTTCCCGGCCTTTCTTGTTCCACGACTGCGGATTACCGCTTTTTACCGAACGCGGCGGCGAGCGCGTCGCTCATCGCGCTGTTGCCGCCTGCGTTGCTGTCGCGCGCCGGTTTACGGTTATTCTGCGCCGGACGCTTCTGCGCCTCGCGGCTACTTCCGCCGCCGCGCCGCGCGTTGCCTTCGCCGGGTTGCTCGTCAAGACGCATGGTTAGCGCGATACGCTTACGCGGCAAATCGACTTCCAGCACTTTCACCTTTACGATATCGCCCGCTTTCACCACGGTATGCGGATCCTCGACGAATTTGTCGGAGAGCGACGAGATATGCACCAGACCATCCTGATGCACGCCGATATCCACAAACGCGCCGAAATTGGTCACGTTGGTCACCGCGCCTTCCAGCACCATGCCTGGCTGCAGATCGTTCATCGTCTCCACGCCTTCGGCGAACTGAGCGGTTTTAAATTCCGGACGCGGGTCGCGGCCGGGTTTTTCCAGTTCTTTGATAATGTCGGTCACGGTCGGCACGCCGAAACGCTCATCGGTAAAATCTACCGCCTTCACGTTACGCAACGCGCTGCTGTTGCCCATCAGATCACGCAGCGACTGCTCCGTCGCCGCCAGAATGCGCTCCACCACCGGATAGGCTTCCGGGTGAACCGTTGAGGCGTCGAGCGGGTTGTCGCCGTGGTTAATACGCAGGAAGCCCGCGCACTGCTCAAACGCTTTCGGCCCCAGACGGCTGACTTTCAGCAACTGCTGGCGGTTGCGGAACTGACCGTTCTCATCGCGCCAGGCCACAATATTTTGCGCCATCATGCGCGTCAGGCCCGCCACGCGGGTCAGCAGCGGCACCGACGCGGTGTTGAGATCGACGCCCACGGCGTTCACGCAGTCTTCCACTACCGCGTCCAGTTTACGCGCGAGCTGGCTCTGGCTGACGTCATGCTGATACTGACCCACGCCGATAGATTTCGGGTCGATTTTCACCAGTTCCGCCAGAGGATCCTGCAGACGACGGGCGATAGAGACCGCGCCGCGCAGCGATACATCGAGATCCGGGAACTCCTGCGCCGCCAGCTCAGAGGCGGAATACACCGACGCACCCGCTTCGCTGACAATCACTTTCTGCGCCGTCACTTTCGGGAACTGCTTCTGCACGTCGAGGAAGAAACGCTCGGTTTCGCGCGAGGCGGTGCCGTTGCCGATAGCGACCAGCTCCACATTGTGCTTCTCGCACAGCGCGGCGATGACGACCGCCGCTTTCGCCGCCTGGCCGGTGTGCGGATAGACGGTATCGGTCGCGACCAGTTTGCCGGTGGCGTCAACCACCGCCACTTTAACGCCGGTACGCAGGCCCGGATCGAGGCCCATTGTGGCACGCAGCCCGGCAGGCGCGGCCATCAGCAGGTCGTGCAGGTTACGGGCGAACACGTTAATCGCCTCGTCTTCGGCGCGCTCGCGCAGCGTGCTCATCAGCTCGGTTTCCAGATGCATCAGCACTTTGATGCGCCAGGTCCAGCTCACCACGCCTTTACGCCAGCTGTCGGCCGGGGCGTTATTCAGGCGCAGCCCTAAATGATCGGTAATAATCTGTTCGCAGTAGCTTTCGCGCGGCGGCTCGTCGAATTGCGGATCGGCGTTCAGCGAGAGCTGCAATACGCCCTCGTTGCGACCACGGAACATGGCCAGCGCGCGGTGCGACGGCACCGTGGCGATCGGTTCGTGGTGGGCGAAGTAGTCGCGGAATTTCGCGCCTTCTTCCTCTTTGCCTGGCACCACGGTAGAAACCAGATGCGCGTTTTTCCACAGGTAGTCGCGCACTTTGGCGAGCAGCGCCGCGTCTTCGGCAAAGCGCTCCATCAGGATATAACGCGCGCCGTCGAGCGCGGCTTTGGTGTCGGCCACGCCGTTATCGGCGTTAATAAATTTTGCGGCTTCCGCTTCCGGGTCGTGAGACGGCTCGTTCCACAACAGGTCAGCGAGCGGCTCAAGGCCCGCTTCAATCGCTATCTGCCCGCGGGTACGGCGCTTCGGTTTGTAAGGCAGGTAGAGATCTTCAAGCTCGGTCTTGCTCTGGGTGCCGGTAATGGCCGCCTGAAGTTCATCGGTCAGCTTGCCCTGATCGGCAATCGATTTGAGGATAGCCGCACGGCGCTCTTCGAGTTCGCGCAGATAACCCAGACGCGTCTCCAGCTGGCGCAACTGGGTGTCGTCCAGACCGCCGGTGACCTCCTTACGATAGCGTGCGATAAACGGCACGGTGTTCCCTTCATCAAGCAGGCGAATGGCAGCGTCTACCTGTTCAGCCCTGGCCTGAAGCTCACTGGCGATAATACGACTGAGCGAATCATTCATCATGGCAATATCATCTGTTATGTACAAAAAGTCAGGGCACAGTTATACGGACTGAAGGGTAAAAATGCCAGCCGTAGCCGCGCCCGCGGCGGGTTTCGGAGCTATCCGCAAAGGGCTTACTTCACATACTCAATGGCGTTTACATACCAGATGGCTTCGCCGCCCGGCGTCTGGACGGTCGCCACGTCGCCTTCCTCTTTTTTGAGCAGCGCGCGGGCCATAGGGGAGTCGATGGAGATGTAATCTTTGCGCCCGAAAATCTCGTCATAGCCGACGATACGAAAACGCTTCACGTCGCCGTCATCATTTTCCACCTCAACCCAGGCACCGAAAAAGACTTTGCCTTCCTGCTGCGGCGAATAATCGACGATTTTCAGGTTCTCAAGGCATTTGGTGAGATAGCGCACGCGGCGGTCGATTTCGCGCAGGCGCTTTTTGTTGTACTGGTAATCGGCGTTTTCACTGCGATCGCCAAGACTTGCCGCCCAGGTCACTTTTTTGGTGACTTCAGGCCGCTCCTCGCGCCACAGATAATCGAGCTCTTTTTTCAGTTTTTCGTAGCCTTCGCGGGTTATTAACGGCGTTTTCATCGGCTGGCCTTCGCTGAGAATTTTAACGTCCGTACCTTAGCGGGCGCGGTAGCGAATGTGAAGCGCCTGGCGCGTGAAAACGCGCCTGTTCCACATGCCAGAAACAACCCGGCCAGCATACGAAATGCGCCAGTTCGTTTATGATGAAAGCTGAGGTTAGCAGCGTCGTCATATCGCCCCCTGGGGATACGTCGGTTTTGTGATGAAAAGTGAAGATAAGCTGCTGTTAAATATGCTTTGTAACAATTTCGACTACAATATATACCAGATTTAACTCACCGGCTGACGCACACTTTTTTAGAATGGCGTTACAACTGTTTGAGCCTTTGGGAGTAAACACAATGCAGGAAAATTACAAGATTCTGGTGGTGGATGACGATATGCGCCTGCGCGCGCTGCTTGAGCGTTACCTCACCGAGCAGGGCTTCCAGGTGCGCAGCGTGGCAAACGCCGAACAGATGGACCGCCTGCTGACCCGCGAGTCCTTCCACCTGATGGTGCTTGATCTGATGCTTCCTGGTGAAGACGGGCTTTCTATCTGCCGCCGTCTGCGCAGCCAGAGCAACCCGATGCCTATCATCATGGTCACCGCGAAAGGCGAAGAGGTCGATCGTATCGTGGGGCTGGAGATTGGTGCCGACGATTACATTCCTAAACCGTTCAACCCGCGTGAACTGCTGGCCCGCATCCGCGCGGTTCTGCGCCGCCAGGCCAACGAACTGCCGGGCGCGCCGTCGCAGGAAGAAGCGATTATCGCCTTCGGGAAATTCAAGCTCAATCTGGGAACGCGCGAGATGTTCCGCGAAGATGAGCCGATGCCGCTCACCAGCGGTGAATTCGCCGTCCTGAAAGCGCTGGTCAGTCACCCCCGCGAGCCGCTGTCGCGCGATAAGCTGATGAACCTGGCGCGCGGGCGTGAATACTCCGCGATGGAGCGCTCCATCGACGTGCAGATCTCTCGTCTGCGCCGCATGGTGGAAGAAGATCCGGCGCATCCGCGCTATATCCAGACCGTCTGGGGCCTGGGCTACGTCTTTGTGCCGGACGGCGCTAAAGCATGAGGAAGCTGCGCTTCTCGCCTCGCAGTTCTTTTGCCCGCACGCTGCTTCTTATCGTCACCCTGCTGTTCGCAAGCCTGGTGACGACATACCTGGTGGTGCTTAACTTCGCCATCCTGCCGAGCCTCCAGCAGTTTAATAAAGTCCTGGCCTACGAAGTGCGTATGCTGATGACCGATAAACTGCAGCTGGAGGACGGGACGCAGCTGGTGGTGCCGCCGGCGTTTCGTCGGGAGATCTACCGCGAGCTGGGGATTTCGCTTTATGCCAACGAGGCGGCGGAAGAGGCGGGTTTGCGCTGGGCGCAGCATTATGAGTTCTTAAGCCAGCAGATGGCGCAGCAGCTTGGCGGCCCGACGGAAGTGCGCGTCGAGGTCAATAAAAGCTCGCCGGTGGTGTGGCTGAAAACCTGGCTGTCGCCCAACATCTGGGTGCGCGTGCCGCTCACCGAAATCCATCAGGGCGATTTCTCGCCGCTGTTCCGCTATACGCTCGCGATTATGCTGCTGGCGATTGGCGGGGCCTGGCTGTTTATCCGCATTCAGAACCGGCCGTTGGTGGAGCTGGAGCACGCCGCGCTGCAGGTGGGTAAAGGCATTATTCCGCCGCCGCTGCGCGAATATGGCGCTTCCGAAGTGCGTTCGGTGACGCGCGCGTTTAACCATATGGCGGCAGGCGTGAAGCAACTGGCGGACGACCGCACGCTGCTGATGGCGGGCGTCAGTCACGATTTACGCACGCCGCTGACGCGAATTCGCCTCGCCACCGAAATGATGAGCGAAGGCGACGGTTATCTGGCGGAATCTATCAATAAAGATATCGAAGAGTGCAACGACATCATCGAGCAGTTTATTGACTACCTGCGCACCGGGCAGGAGATGCCGTTGGAAACCGCCGATCTTAACGCGGTGCTGGGCGAGGTGATCGCCTCGGAAAGCGGCTATGAGCGTGAGATAGAAACGGCGCTGCAAAGCGGCGAGATCCCGCTGCGCATTCATCCGCTCTCCATCAAGCGCGCCGTGGCGAATATGGTGGTCAACGCTGCGCGCTACGGTAACGGCTGGATCAAAGTGAGTAGCGGCACAGAACTCAACCGCGCCTGGTTTCAGGTGGAAGATGACGGGCCGGGCATTGAGCCTGCCCAGCTCAAGCACCTGCTGCAGCCGTTTGTGCGCGGCGACAGCGCCCGCAGCACCAGCGGCACCGGGCTGGGGCTCGCGATTGTGCAACGTATTATCGACAATCACCACGGCCTGCTGGATATCGGCAAGAGCGAGCGCGGTGGGTTACGCATTCGCGCTTGGCTGCCGGTGCCGGTAGGCACGACGGTAGTTAAAAACAGCTAGTTTTCTCTTCACGCCATAAAAAAACGGCTCCTTTACGGAGCCGTTTTTACATTTAACCCGTTAGCGCTGTGGGCCTGCGCTCACCAGCGCGGCACCGGCAGGCGTGTCGGTATATTTCTCAAAGTTGCTGATAAAGAGCTGCGCCAGCTGCTGCGCTTTCTCCTGCCACTGTTCCGGCGAGGCGTAGGTGTTGCGTGGGTCGAGAATGCGCTCATCGACGCCAGGCAGGCTGGTCGGAATCGCCAGATTAAACAGCGGCAGCGTAAAGGTTTCCGCGTCGTCCAGCGAACCATTGAGGATGGCGTCGATAATCGCGCGCGTGTCCTTAATGGAGATGCGTTTGCCGGTGCCGTTCCAGCCGGTATTGACCAGATACGCCTGCGCGCCCGCCGCCTGCATACGTTTTACCAGCACTTCAGAGTACTGCGTCGGGTGAAGCATCAGGAACGCCGCGCCGAAACAGGCCGAGAAGGTCGGCGTCGGCTCGGTCACGCCGCGCTCGGTGCCCGCCAGTTTCGCCGTAAAGCCGGAGAGGAAGTGATACTGCGTCTGGCTGGCCGTCAGGCGCGATACCGGCGGCAGAACGCCGAACGCATCGGCGGTCAGGAAGATAACTTTCGTCGCGTGGCCCGCTTTCGACACTGGCTTCACGATGTTATCGATGTGGTAAATCGGGTAGGAGACGCGGGTGTTTTCGGTTTTAGAGGCATCGTCAAAATCGATGCTACCGTCGTCACGCACGGTGACGTTTTCCAGCAGCGCGTCGCGGCGAATGGCGTGATAGATATCCGGCTCGGCTTCTTCGGAGAGGCGAATGGTTTTGGCATAGCAGCCGCCCTCGAAGTTAAACACGCCGTCATCGTCCCAGCCGTGTTCGTCATCGCCAATAAGGCGGCGTTTCGGATCGGTGGAAAGCGTCGTCTTGCCGGTGCCGGAGAGGCCAAAGAATACCGCTACATCGCCTTTTTCACCGACGTTCGCCGAGCAGTGCATCGAGGCGATGCCTTTCAGCGGCAGCAGGTAGTTCATGATGGAGAACATGCCTTTTTTCATCTCGCCGCCGTACCAGGTGCCGCCAATCAGCTGCATCCGTTCGGTCAGGTTAAAGGCTACAAAGTTCTCGGAATTCAGCCCCTGCGCCTGCCAGTCCGGGTTCGTGCATTTCGCGCCGTTCATCACGATGAAATCGGGCTCGAAGCCTTCCAGTTCATCCTCGGACGGGCGAATAAACATGTTTTTAACGAAATGCGCCTGCCAGGCCACTTCGGTAATAAAACGCACCGACAGGCGGCTGTCCGGGTTAGCGCCGCAAAAGGCGTCGATGATGAAAAGACGTTTACCGGAGAGCTGCTGCGTCACCAGACCTTTCAGATGCTGCCAGGTTTCCGGCGTCAGCGGTTTGTTGTCGTTTTTGCCTTTGCCGTTATCGGACCACCACAGCGTATCGCGCGTGGTGTCGTCGCGAACGATGTATTTATCCTTCGGCGAACGGCCGGTAAAAATGCCCGTGTCGACGGCGACCGCACCCAGATCCGTCAGTACCCCGCGCTCGTAACCCTCAAGCGACGGGTCGAGCTCTTCGCGATAAAGGGTGTCGTAATCGGGGTTATAAACCACCTCCTGGACGTCGTTAATACCGTAAGCCTTGAGATCCTGCGGGGTTATGCCTGTAACTCGCATTTCACTGCTCCTTAGCCAATTTATACTATCTGAAATTGTAGGGTCATTCCGGGGGCGTTAACCGCGACAGGCTTCATAGATTTACGTTACTGATGGGTTGCCAGGCGCGCCATAGTGGAAAATTCTGTGAGACCGGTCACGACGGGTCTCAGAGTATGGCAACATTTTATCTGTGTACGCGTTAATTGTTCCGAATATGTTATAAAAGCCACCCGCCAAACCCGCACTTTGTGACTGTAAGCGCTTTCCTGAAGAAAATTATCTTTTCTGTGAAAACCAAAACCGGCGGGGGATCGCACAGGATAAACAGACTTTTGCGGATACGCGTCCGGCTCTGGCCTGCGAAACGCGTCTTTTCCCACTTCACGCTCACTTCACGCAGGCGCGTTATCTTCACCGCGTGAATGCGTTTTTAAAGGATTATCGTCATGTCTGAACTTCATCCTCTGGCACCCGCGACGCGCTGGGGTATTGTGATTATTGCCGCGCTCTGCGGCCTGCTGATGTTTTTAACCGGTCCGCACAGCCTGATAGCGATGAGCCAGGGATCGGCGCTGGTGCTGCACTCGCTGGCCATCACACTCTGCGCGAGTGTGGCGCTGGCGGCGACTCGCCTGCGCGCGCCGCGTTTCTGGTGGATGACGGGCGCGCTGCTGGTGCTGGTAGGTGTGATGTCGGGCTGGATGCGCTGGTCTGTTTCGGGCGTCGATGAGCTGGACGCTCGCGAGATGATCGTCACCTGGTATTTCCACCTGGCGGCGACGCTCTTTATGGCGCTCCCCTGGCTGCAGCGTGACAGTACCTCCGGCGCGCCCGTTTCACGCCGCCTGGCGCTGTGGAATAACGGCGTCGCGCTGCTGCTGGCGCTGGCGCTCGCCGGTGTGTTCTGGGGCGTGCTGCTGTTGTGGGCGAAACTCTTTAACGCGGTGGATATCCGCTTCTTTGACATTCTGTTTTTCGACACGCCGCTCTTTGTTTATGTCACGGCGACGGTTTCCGGCGCGGTATGCTTGCTGCTGTGCCGCAGCCAGACGCGCATCACCGAGGCGCTGATGCGTTTTCTGACGCTGGCGGCATCCGGCCTGCTGCCGCTCGCCGCGCTTATCGCGCTGCTTTTTCTCGCGACGCTGCCGTTTGTTGGCCTGAGCGGCCTTGCGGCGCGCACCTCCTGTAACGCGCTGCTGAATACGCTGGCGCTGGTCTTGCTCGCGCTTTCCGGGCTGGCCTGCGCGCCGTCGCCGCATAAAGCGCTACGTCTGCTGAACAGCACCGGCGTTGTCGTTACACCGCTTTTCTCGGCGCTCGCCGGGTGGTCGCTGTGGCTGCGCGTGCAGCAATATGGCTGGACGCCGTGGCGCGTTTACGCGGCGCTTATCACGGCGACGATGCTGTGCTGGGCGGTGTGCGCCACGCTGCAGGCGATTAGCCGTATGAAGGGCAATGAACCGGCAGGCGATCGCGGCGGCCGTGTTGTCATGCTCTTCTCGCTCGCGCTGCTGGTCTTAAGCCATACGCCAGTGCTCGACCCGTGGCGCATCAGCGTGGAGAGCCAGATGGCGCGTTATGAGAGCGGGGCGCAAAAGGCCGACCTGATGAGCCTCTATATGTTGCAACACGCCGGACGCCGCGGCCAGGCGGCACTGAATGAACTTCGCCATAACCCGGCTTTTATGGCCGATAAAGAGAATCGTCAGGCGCTGCGCGATCTGCTGGACAGCGACTCGACGGTGGCCGATGACGACCTGCGCGACGCCATTACGCTTGCCGCAGGGGCGCAGGCACCTGCAGAGAGCTGGTGGCAGTGGGTGCGCAAAGAAGACACCTACAGCGTGCGCGGCTGTTTATATGAGAAGGGCAGTTGCGTTGTGGCGGCGCTCGATTTGAACCATGACGGGCAAAATGAAGTGCTGCTGTGCAGTAGCGACACCCGAAGCTGTAGCGTCACGATGCGCGAAAACGGCCAGTGGCGGCAGGCGGGCTGGAGCCAGGAGATTCCCGGCAGTCTGACGCGCGAAAAATTCGACAAGGCGCTGCGCGAAAATCAGATCAAAGGAAAAGAGAAAACCTGGCAGGATGTGGAAATTGGCGGGGTGAGGATCCCGATAAACTATCAGTAAGCGTAAAAAAAGCGCTTCCCGCCAGGCGGCGGGAAGCGTCAGCAGGCTTTAGTGTACCTGCGGATCGGCCGGGGAGGCATTTTTGCGGATCCCGGCGATATCCATCGCGTCGAAAACATAGTGGGTGCCGCAGTAGTCGCAGTGCATATCCACTTCGCCGTCTTCTTCCAGAATCTGCGCGACTTCTTCATCCGGCAGCGTGCGCAGCGCATCGGCGCAACGCTCGCGGGAGCAGGTGCATTTGAACTCCACCGCCTGCGGATCGTAAACGGTCACTTCTTCTTCGTGGTAGAGACGCCACAGCACATCGTTGGCAGGCAGCGTGAACAGCTCGTCCGCCTTGATGGTTTCGGTCAGCGTCGCCAGATGGTTGAAATCATCCGTCTGGGCGTCCTGCGCCGGCAGCACCTGCAACAGCATGCCGCCTGCGGCAGGCTGGCCCTGCGCTTCACCGGTGCGGATAAACAGACGGGTCGGCAGCTGTTCGGAGCGCATGAAGTAATCTTCCAGACACGCGGCCAGCGTATCGCCTTCCAGACCGACGACACCCTGATAGCGCTCGCCTTCTTCCGGCGTAATGGTGATGACCAGATAGCCATTGCCCACCAGCGTTTTCAGACTGGCATCCGCCGGAACATCGCCCTGTACGCGCGCGACGCCGCGCATCTGCTGGCGGTTGTTGCCGTTAATCACGGCAAGCGTCATCGGGCCGTCGCCCTGCAACTGAACGGTGATATCGCCCGCGAATTTTAGCGTCGCGGTCAGCAGGCTGGTGGCGACCAGCAACTCGCCGAGCAAGGTTTTAACCGGCATCGGATAGTCATGGTTTTCAAGGATCTGTTTCCAGGTTTCTGAAACCGTCACCAGTTCGCCGCGCACGGCATAATTTTCAAAAAGATAGCGGTGTAGTTGGTCGTGTTGAGCCATTATTCTCTCTCCTGGCGTGACGGTTATTCGCTGTCGCCAAATTTAAATTTGATCAGATCGCGGCGCTCTTTTTTATCCGGGCGGCGATCCGGATGCGGCATGGAAAGGGCGTTGAGTTTACGCGCCAGCGCGAGTTTTTCGCGCTTTTCGATACTTTCTGCCGTCTCTTCGTACAGCAGTACCGCCTCGCTTGCCGGTCGTCGCTGATCGGTAATGCCTTTTACCACCAGCGTGCGTTCATCGTTTCCCTGGCGCAGCGTTAATACCGCGTTCGGTTCGATAATTTTACTCGGCCTGGTCCGTTGCCCGTTGTAGTGCACCTTGCCGCCTTCGATCATCTCGCGGGCCAGCGTGCGGGTTTTATAGAAGCGCGCCGCCCAGAGCCATTTGTCCAGGCGAACCCCTTCGGTGGATTTCTCTTTCATCACGACTCCTCGGTTTGCAGCGAGGGAATCAGACGCCGGTAATCGCCAAGCGCCGGGTGGCGCTGATAGCTTTTATCCGCAACGCCTGAATCGGGATTGGTGACGCCAAGGCAGTAGCGAATACCAAACCGCGCGGCGGCATCGAGAATCGGCTCGCTGTCGTCAATAAACAGCGTGCGCGACTTATCAAGGCCGGTGTGCCGGGCAACGGCCTGCCATAACCGCTGATCCTCTTTTGGATAACCAAATGTGTGGGTGGAAAGTAATAAATCAAGGTGTTGAGCAAGCCCGGTATGCTCAAGCTTGACCGCCAGATTATGCGGATGCGCGTTGGTCAGCAAAATACGCCGCTTGCCGCAGGCTTTCAGCGCGTCGAGAAACGGCACGGTATCTTCACGTATCAACGCGCGCGGCCCTTGCTCGGTCGTCATGGCGCAGATATCGAGCCCCAGGCGCTCGCTCCAGTAATCCAGACAGTACCAGTTTAGCGTATGCTGCACGGCGTGATATTCGGCGCGGATATGATTGTGGGCGTCATCCAGCGAGATGCCGCACTGCTGGCTTAGCGTTTCGGGCACCAGCTTCTGCCAGAAGAAGGTGTCGAACGCCAGATCCAGCAGCGTGCCGTCCATATCCAGCAGAACGGTATCAACGTCCTGCCAGGCGATATCAATAGTCATGGGAACTCCCGCCTGAGGAAAAAGGGGCGACAGGTTACCATAAACCTGTCACCGCCGGATTATCAGAACAGGGGGCGAATATCCGCGGAAGGGACCAGTTGCGGGTTGAAGCAGTTTTCGTAGTAGCGCTGAATTTCTTCGATACGGGTGCGGCTGCGCTGCCAGCGGCGCAGCGCGACGACGCCGTTATACAGCGCACAGATGAGCATCACCAGCATCAGGAGTGTGGTGCCGAAATAGCGCCACAGCCCGGCGCTGTCAGGGATACTGCTGAGCGTCACATGCTGGGTGCCGTTGGCGTCGGTGCGCAGGCTGGTAACGACGCCTTCCGCATGGAATGGCGTCTGCATCAGCATACCCGCCAGCCGCTGGAACTCTTTCCACTGCTCCTGCGGCGGCAAATCATACAGCGACGTCGGCGGCAGTGGCTGGTTCACCATATCTTTGCCTTCATCGCTGATAATCATAAAGCCGCCCGGTGGCGGGCTGTTGAGCGACTGCGCGGCGCGGCTGGTTTCACGTACGAAGAACGGCGCGGTGGAAGCAATCACCAGATTATCGAGCGATTCAGCGCTGACCGGGCGCAGCAGGACGTTAATGCCGTCGAGCTTGCCTTCGCTGGCGCGTTTCACGAGCGACGGCCAGTCTTTGGTGTTGCCGAGGTTCACCAGCGCGTTTTTCAGCCTGACGCACTCTTCTTCGCCGGTACACAGCGCTTCGGTTTTCAGCACGATCTCCGCGAAATCATCGAGCAGCACCATGCCCGATTTCTGAATCGCCGACGCCAGCTGCGGGTTGATTTTAGTGTCGCCTTCCTGCGGATGCAGCTGGCGGTTTACTGCTTCTGCCAGCGCCGTGGCTTTGGTCACCGTGTCGGATTCCGGCAGAGGCAGCGGGCTTGCGTTATTCCAGAGAATTTGCGAGCAGTCGAACGGCATAAACGGGTAATTCTGGCGGGTGGTATAGCGCCCCGGCAGATGAATATTACACATGCCTGTGCCGTTAATCCGCAGCGTATCACCAACGCGCAGGCCAGCTTCTTCAAGCTTCGCCACGCTGGTCGCTTCGACCGTTTGTGCGCCTTTAAGCCAGGAGAGAGTCAGCTTAAACGGCATATCGAGCGGCACCCAGATAGTCAGCAGCAGCAATACCAGCAGCGCGCCTGCGCCGATCACTGCGCTGCGCAGCCAGTGCTGAAGCGGGAAATGTTTTACTTCGTCATGCAGCGACAGAAAACGACCCTGGCGCACCACATGCCTGTCCATATAGATATCGATATCCGTTTTCTGGCCTAAATCATGCGCGATAAACGGCTGCCAGTGCGGCGGATAGATCAGGTCGATAATACCGAGCGAAATATTATTAAGCTGTTCCTGGTTGGTTTCGCCAAACAGCCCCCAGCGTTTCGGCGTGCCGCGCAGACAATGGATTTCGCGCAGCGCTGTTTTCGCTGGCGGCGCATACAGCCCCCACAGGCCTGCGCCCAGCAGCAAAATGGCGCCGCCAGCCAGCCAGGGCAGCATCATCGGCGGCGTGACGAGGCAGAAGAAAAAGAGCACAAACGCGGCGCAGATCAGCAGCGCCTCGCGCAGTCCATCCGGACGCCCGAGCGCATGCTCCTCCTGCGTCTCCTGCCGGATATTCAGCAGCTCAATCTGTTCGCTCTCTTCGCCGCGAATGGACGCCAGGCCGGATGCCGGGCCTTCCAGCACGTAGCCGCGCGCTTCATGCACATGTTCCTGAATAGAATGGCCATTCAAAGAGATAACCAGCGGCAGCGTCGCGGTGCGGATAAGCTCGACGCTATTATCATCAGTGATGTATTGCTCGCAGAAGGGCGGCAGATGCACTTCTACCGAGTCCAGATAGTAACGCCATTTGTTCGGATCGTCAGACGAGAGGCCGTAGCGGGTAATAGCCCGACGGATGCAATAGACGGTGCTGCTTTGCGGCGTCAGCGTTAACCGGACTGGCGGCTTAATGGCGCCGGTCGGCGTCGGCGAATCCTGAAAACGCAAGAGCGTTTCCAGATAGCTTTCGATGGCGCTACGCTCTTCACTGCTGAGTTTACGGGTAGTGGCACCAGCAAAAACCTGGGCGGGTAAACGAGGATGACGGGGGCGAATTTTGCGCTTTATCCACCAGCCTGCAATGACGATGCAGGCCAGCATAGCAGCGACTAAAATCAACAAGGTGCTCATGCTTTCCCCATCAAATCACGGTACTCGATGCAAATGTAAACAAGTATTGCCTATGCAACATTAAGGCAGAACAATGAACAAAAATCGACAGGTATGGAGTCAATTTGAGTGAAATTATTTGAGGCATACCAGCGGTAAATCAATGTTAGCAAAGCGGGAAGCGTGGAAATATCAGCAAATTCTTATTTTAAATTCAACCTCTTGACATAAATGGGTATTTAGGTTTTGCGTGCGCGTGAAGTTGCAGGAATGTAAATAAAAAACGATTCACATTGCCCGAACCGTGCGGTGTGTCGCACAATGAGCAAAGATATGGTTACCCGGTGGCCGGTTAATATGAATAAACCTCTGCAAAAACCCACTATTTTAAATATTGAAACGGTCGCCCGTTCGCGTCTTTTCAGCGTTGAGCAGGTAAGCCTCGCCTTCAGCAATGGCGAGCAGCGCGTTTATGAGCGTATGCGTCCTTCGGAGCGCGAGGCGGTGATGATCGTGCCCATTATTGATGATCATCTGATCTTAATCC
Source organism: Cronobacter sp. HA18006 (assembly GCF_011605445.1). NCBI lineage: Bacteria > Pseudomonadati > Pseudomonadota > Gammaproteobacteria > Enterobacterales > Enterobacteriaceae > Cronobacter > Cronobacter sp. HA18006. The sequence goes on from NZ_JAANQB010000023.1 coordinate 296,366, forward strand.
GTGAATATGCTGTCGGCACCGAATCCTACGAGCTGGGCTTTTCCAAAGGGCTTATCGATCCGGGTGAAAATATTTACGAAGCGGCCAATCGCGAATTAAAAGAGGAAGTCGGCTTTGGTGCGAACCAACTGACATTCCTGAAAAAACTCACTATGGCGCCGTCTTATTTCTCCAGCAAAATGAATATTCTGGTGGCGGAAGATCTCTATCCGGAAACGCTGCAGGGCGACGAGCCGGAGCCGCTGATTCAGGAGCGCTGGCCGCTCGCGCATATGATGGATCTGCTGGAAGATCCGGATTTCAGCGAGGCCCGCAATGTCAGCGCGCTGTTCCTGGTGCGCGAATGGCTGAAGATGCACGGCAGGCTGTAATCGCCTTACAAAAAACGCCCGGCAAAGGGCGTTTTCATCTGCGTGATACTTAAAAAAAACGCCCCATGACGGGGCGTTTGTTGTTTTATCAGAACAGCTCGTGGGTTTCCCCGTTATCGATAATTGTCGTGCCGACTTCATGCACCGCCTGCTGAGTCGGCTGCGTGCCTTCGATAAAGTACTCTTCACGGCTGTTGCCGCCATTCGCCAGCTGGCCGGTACTGCGGTCGATATTGACCGTCACGATGCCCGGCGGCGGTGTTAACGGCTCTTCCGGCACGCCTTCCAGCGCGGCCTTCATATACGCATCCCACGCAGGCTGCGCGCTTTTCGCACCGCCCTCATAGCCGGAGATCTGGTCTTTAATCGCACCCGAGGCCGTGGTGCGGCCGAGATCGCGGCGGTGATCGTCAAAGCCAATCCAGACAGACGTCACCACGCCCGGACCATAACCGGAGAACCAGGCGTCTTTTGAGCTGTTGGTCGTACCGGTTTTACCGCCGATATCGCGACGTTTGAGATCGCGTCCGGCGCGCCAGCCTGTTCCCTGCCAGCCCGGCTCGCCGAAGATATTGCTGTTCAGCGCGCTTTTAATCAAAAACGACAGCGGCGTGCTGATGACGTGCGGCGCATACTGCGGTGCCGGGCTCTGCGCCACCAGATCGCGGTTCGCCTGCTCAAGCTGCGGCATTGGCACCGGCGCGTTCTGCTGTTCTGCGGAGGTGGCGACGTTTTCCACGTCTTTGTTTTCCAGCACGTTTGATTTCGGCGTTTCGCCGTAAATCACCGGGATATCGCAATCCGGGCAGGCGATTTTCGGCTTCGCTTCAAACAGCGTTTCGCCCTGAACATTGGTGATTTTGCTGATAAACCACGGGTCCACCAGGAAGCCGCCGTTCGCCATTACCGCATAGCCGCGCGCGACCTGTAACGGCGTAAAGGACGCGGAGCCGAGCGCCAGCGATTCGGTATGCACGATATTCTGCGCCGGGAAGCCGAAACGCTGGAGATATTCCGCCGCGTAATCGACGCCCATCGCGCGCATGGCGCGAACCATCACCACGTTTTTCGACTGGCCAAGCCCCTGGCGCAAACGAATCGGCCCGGCATATTCCGGCGGAGAGTTCTTCGGACGCCAGTCAGAGCCCGCACCGGCATCCCAGCGCGAAATCGGCACGTCGTTCAGAATGCTCGCGAGCGTCAGGCCCTTGTCCATCGCCGCCGTATACAGGAACGGCTTAATGTTCGAGCCGACCTGGCGCAGCGCCTGGGTCGCTCGGTTGAACTTGCTCTGGTTGAAATCAAAGCCGCCCACCAGCGCCAGTATCGAACCATCTTTCGGGTTGATGGAAACCAGCGCCGAGTTGACATCCGGCACCTGCGCGAGCCACCAACTGTCATCGACCTTACGCACCCAAATCTGCTGGCCTGCCTGCAATACGTCGGTGACGCGGCGCGGCGTCGGGCCCTGCGCGGTATCGGAGCGGTAAGGGCGCGCCCAGCGCACACCGTCCATTTTCAGCGACACCGAGGAGTTGTCGGCAAGCAGCGCCGTCGCTTCGTCAGGATTCGCCGAGGTGACCACCGCAGGCAGCAGCGGCCCGTAAGTCGGCAGATTTTTCAGCGAGTCGGTGATTTTCTTGCTGTCCCACGCCACTTCGCCCACGCGCCACAGCACATTAGACGGACCGCGATAACCGTGGCGCATGTCGTAATCCATCACGTTGTCGCGCACCGCTTTTTGCGCGGCCTGCTGAATGCGGCGGGTAATGGTGGTGTAAACCTTATAACCGTCCTCGTAGGCATTTTCGCCATAACGGCTGATCATCTCCTGACGCACCATTTCTGTCAGGTACGGCGCGGAAAACGCGATTTCCGGCGCGTGATAATTGGCGTTAATGGTTTCGCTGCGCGCCTCGTCATACTGCGACTGGCTGATATAGCCCTCGCTCAGCATACGTGAGAGCACGACGTTACGGCGCGCCGTGGCGCGCTCAAGCGAGTAGAGCGGGTTGAACGTTGACGGCGCTTTCGGCAGGCCAGCTATCACGGCAATTTCGCTTAAGGAGAGTTGATCCACCGTTTTGCCGAAATAGACCTGAGCAGCCGCGCCCACGCCGTAAGCGCGATAGCCGAGATAAATCTTGTTCAGGTAAAGCTCAAGGATCTCATCTTTCGTCAGCAGTTGCTCAATACGCACCGCGAGAAAAGCCTCCTTGATTTTACGCATCAGGGTGCGTTCCGGGCTTAGAAAGAAGTTACGCGCCAGCTGCTGCGTAATAGTACTTGCGCCCTGTGAAGCGTGACCGGAGAAGAGCGCCACGCTCGCGGCACGGAAAATACCGATCGGATCGACGCCGTGGTGATCGTAGAAGCGGCTGTCTTCTGTGGCGATAAACGCTTTCACCATTTCCGGCGGGATCTGATTAAGCGTCAGCGGGATACGGCGCTTTTCGCCGTACTGCGCGATCAGCTCGCCGTCAGCGCTATAGATCTGCATAGGAATTTGCAGCCGCACATCTTTCAGCGTGGCGACGTCAGGTAACTGGGGCTCAATAAATTTATACAGGCCGTATATCGAGCCGGCTCCCAGCAGAATGCAAAAGACTGCAAGGAAGAATAAATACTTTACGAACTTCACCGAGGATTTCCCATTTAGTTTCTGTTGGGCAGTTTATAAACAACCGCGCGGTAGTATAAAGGCAAGCCTGAAGCATTGATATGGCATTTTCATTTTGCGCGACAGGGAGAACGTCAAAAATGATCGTCGGGAAATGGCAGATAGGCTTGCATATTCAATCAGATAGCATCGTTGCCGTGGCGCTGGTGCGAAAGCGAGGCGGCTGGCGACAGCAGCGCTGGTGGAGATTCCCGCTGGCCCCTCATCACGACGGCGAACCGCGCCGTCAGGCGTTAATCGAGGCGCTGACGCCGTGGCGCGCGCAACTGCCGCGCTACTCCTCCATCCGGCTTGGGTTTCCGGCGCAGCGCACGTTACAGCGCGAACTTCCCAGGCCTGCGACCACGCTGTGTGAGCCAGAGTGCGAGGCCTGGCTTGGTGCCGTGGCCGCCCGTCAGCTCTCTTTGCCGCCCGATGCGCTGGCGTTTGATTATGCCGAACGCCAGGACGGCTATGCCGTAACTGCTGCGCGCGCTGCGGAAGTGGCGGAGCTGATGGCGTGCGCCCGCGCGCTGCGTTTTACGCCTGCCGCGCTGACGCCGGATGCGAGCGCGCTGACCTGCCTCTTGCCCTATACCGATGATGCCTGTCAGGCCATCGTGGCGCAGACGGGCACGCAGTGGCTGTGGGCGATGCGCGATCGCTGGGGCGTCTGTGCAACGCCAGGCGTGGAAGGGCTGAGGTTGCTCGGCGCGCAGCTTGGCATACAAGCACAGGAAATCGCGCTGTGCGGTGCATCCTGGCAAGAGGGTGACTGGCAGGCGTTTGATCCGTGGCAGGTTATCACCTGGCCCTGTCTGCCAAAGCCCGAAGACACCGGGTGCTTCGCCGTCGCGCTTGGTCTGGCGCTGGGAGCGGCGTGATGAGGCGGCATATTAATCTTCTGCCGTGGCGGCATGTCAGGCGGCGCACCCGGCTGATGCGCTGGGGCGGTTTTTTTCTTCTCGCAGCGCTGGTGGTTTTGCTCGCGGCTATGGCGGGCCACTACGTCATCAGGCACCAGCAGCGCGCGTTGCAGCAACAGCTTGATGCGTTGCTCATTACGTTGACGGAGCAGAAATCGCGGCTGCGAGAGGCACAGCGTGCCGCGGCGGAATATGAGGCATTACGCGCGCGCTGGCAGCGTCGTGAAAGCGACCGCCAGGAGGTCGCGGCATGGCGGCAGCGTCTGCTGACGCTTGCCGATGCCTTGCCGGCATCGCTCTGGCTCACCACGCTGCGTTTTCATGATGGCCGTCTCGAGCTCACCGGCAATGCGTATGAGCCCCAGGCGCTCAGCCTCTTTGAGGAAAACGTGCGAGCGCTTGCGCCTTTTACGCAGATAACGCCGGGGGAAACGCGCCGGGAGGCGGAAGGCTACTGGCACTTTTCGCTCACATTACAAAAGGAGTCTGCCGATGCGGCTTCTCATTGATCGCTGGCTTTCCGGCCCCTCATCGCGGCGTGCCGCGTGCTCTGGCGTCTGGATAGCGCTGCTGGTCGCGGCGGCTTACGCAGGGCTGATGCCTCTCACCAGGGACTTTCGCCAGCTGCAAGCGCAGCTTGAACAGCGCCGGGCCGAGCTGCAAACGCTTAAGCAGCGGCAGGCTGCGCAATCTGGCGAGCGAGGCGCTGTGGCAGCGCTTGAGGCACAACTTGTCATGAAGCCCTTTTCGCCGCTGGCGGTGGATCCCGGCCCCGAAGGGCATCTTATTCACTGGCAACCGCAAGGGGATACCGGCGAGCTGGAACTGGCATTAGCCTGGCCGCATGTGCCTGATATTTTTGAGGCGCTCGCGCAAAGCGACATGCGGGCGCACGGTTTTACGCTGAGCAGAGAGGGCGACCAACGCCTGCGGCTCACGCTACAGCTGGAGCGCGCCCATGAGAAGTAGCGCGCTATGGATCTTACTGATGCTGGCGAGTTGCCCGGCCTGGGCTGCGCGAGACCCTTTTGCGCCACCGCAGGCGCGCTGTCAGCTGCATCAGGCCGATCTCTGGCGTTACGGCGGCATGGTGAAAAGGGGCGAGTCGGTGCGGGTGCTGTTACAGACGCCGGAGAAAACGTGGCTTCGCGTCAGCCCAGGCGCGACGCTCCCGACCGGCTGGCAGCTTACCGGTGTTGAGGCCAATAAGGTGATGTTAAAGAGTGGCGACGGGTGTCGCCCTTCGGTTCTGGTATGGACACTTAAGGATACGCATCATGATAAGGAAATCCCTTCCTTTATTATTACTCGCGGCGACAACCGTCTTCGCCGCGCCCACGAGCCCGGGCGTCTCGCTGGTGGCGGATGAAACGCCGGTCGTCCAGCTGTTACAGGCGCTGGCTGAAAGCGAGCAGTTAAACCTGGTGGTCGCGCCGGGTGTGGAGGGCGTCGTCTCTTTGCATTTGCAGGATGTGCCCTGGCAGCAGGCGTTCCAGATGGTGACGGAGAGTGCGCGGTTGCGCTGGCGTAAAGAGCGCAACATTTTGCGCGTCTACCCTGAAAGCTGGGAGCAGCAAAATCAGGCACAGCGGGACGCCGCGCGCCAGCAGCAGGAACGGAATCTGCCGCTGGTAAACGACACCTTCACGCTGCGTTATGCCGAGGCTTCGGAGCTTGCCGCCGCGATGGCCGCGCTCGGCGATAAACTGATAACCCCGCGCGGTAGCGTCACGGTAGATAAGCGCACTAACCGCCTGCTGGTATGTGATACCGCCAACGCGTTGCGTCAGGTACGGGAGTGGGTCGCGAAAATGGATATCCCGGTAGGTCAGGTGGAACTGGCCGCGCATATCGTCACCATTAACCAGCAGAGCCTGCGTGAGCTTGGTGTTAAGTGGAGTACCGCGGATGCCGACGGCCCCACGACGCTCTATCACCCGACGACCATTTCCGCGGATCTGGCAGTGGCGAATGCGACCACGCGGCTTGGTTTTAATATCGGGCGTATCGATGGGCGCATGCTGGAGTTTGAGCTTTCGGCGCTGGAGCAAAAACAGAAGGTGGAGATTATCGCGAGCCCCCGGCTGTTAGCGGCACATCAACAGCCAGCCAGCATCAAGCAGGGCAGTGAAATTCCGTATCAGGTGTCGAGCGGCGAAAGCGGGGCGACCTCCGTGGAGTTCAAAGAAGCGGTGCTGGGGATGGAGGTAACGCCCACCATTGGGCAGGATGGGCGTATCAAGCTTAAGCTGCGCATCAGCCAGAATATGCCGGGCCAGGCGCTACAGCAGGCCGATGGCGAAGTGTTAGCGATTGATAAACAAGAAATCGAAACGCAGGTTGAGGTCAAAGACGGCGAAACGCTGGCGCTTGGTGGAATTTTCCAGCAAAAAAATAAAGCGGGGAATGAACAGGTGCCGGTTTTGGGAAATATTCCGCTCTTCGGGAGTCTTTTTCGCCACGCCGGTAAAGATAACGAAAAACGTGAACTGGTGGTGTTTATTACGCCGCGCATCATCAGCGGGGCCTGAGTTCACAGGAGTTTTTAGCCATTATCGTCGCCGGATGTTTGACGCAGGGGTGGAATTAGCATACAAGGAGTACCGATTTGAGAGTCGGTCAAAGGCGGTGCATCCGTTGTTGTTTTTTCACTCCTGTGCGTCAGACGCGGTGATTTATTCGGTTGCCAAACTACCTTGAGTGTTGAGATAATTTTTGATCTGACTCTCGCACTATCGCTTAAGAGGTTTCAGTTCATTTCCCGCAGCTCAGGGTTATTGCACGCGGGTTTATCATCAACGAATTGTCTTAGTAGTACCGAAAAAATGGCAGAGAAACGCAATATCTTTCTGGTTGGGCCTATGGGTGCTGGCAAAAGCACTATTGGGCGTCAGTTAGCACAACAGCTCAACATGGAATTTTACGACTCCGATCAGGAGATCGAAAAACGTACCGGAGCTGATGTCGGCTGGGTCTTCGATGTAGAAGGCGAAGAAGGTTTCCGCGATCGCGAAGAAAAAGTCATCAATGAACTGACGGAAAAGCAGGGTATTGTACTGGCGACCGGCGGTGGCTCTGTCAAATCCCGCGAAACCCGCAATCGTCTCTCCGCGCGTGGTGTGGTGGTCTATCTGGAAACCACTATCGAAAAGCAGCTCGCCCGTACTCAGCGTGATAAAAAACGCCCGCTGTTGCAGGTTGATACGCCGCCGCGTGAAGTGCTTGAGGCGCTCGCCAACGAACGTAATCCGCTGTATGAAGAGATTGCCGACGTCACCATCCGTACTGACGATCAGAGCGCAAAAGTCGTGGCTAACCAGATTATCCATATGCTGGAAAACAACTAATTCCGGCGAATCCTTACTCACCTGCGGGTAAAGCACAGAAGGTTACTGAACGTCATGGAGAGGTTAACGGTTACTCTCGGGGAACGTAGTTACCCTATCACCATCGCAGCCGGATTGTTCAACGATCCGGCTTCCTTTTGGCCTTTGCGTGCAGGTGATCAAACCATGCTGGTCACCAATGAAACGCTGGCACCGCTGTGGCTGGATAAAGTCCGCTCCGCGCTGGAGCAGGCGGGCGTGAAGGTTGACCAGGTGATTTTGCCCGACGGCGAGCAGTATAAAAGCCTGGCGGTGCTGGAAACCGTGTTCAGCGCGCTGCTGGAAAAACCGCATGGCCGCGATACCACGCTTATCGCCTTGGGCGGCGGCGTTATCGGCGATCTCACCGGCTTTGCCGCGGCGTGCTATCAGCGCGGCGTGCGCTTCATCCAGGTGCCGACCACGTTGCTTTCGCAGGTCGATTCCTCCGTTGGCGGCAAAACTGCCGTAAACCATCCGCTTGGCAAAAACATGATAGGTGCCTTCTGGCAGCCCGCCTCCGTGGTGGTCGATCTCGACTGCCTGCAAACCCTGCCTGCGCGTGAGCTGGCCTCCGGGCTCGCGGAAGTCATCAAATACGGCATCATCCTTGACCGCGATTTTTTCCTCTGGCTGGAGGAGAATATCGACGCGCTGCTGGCACTCGATGGCGCGGCGATGGCGTACTGCATCCGCCGCTGTTGCGAGATCAAAGCCGATGTCGTCGCGGCGGACGAGCGCGAAAGCGGTATGCGCGCCTTGTTGAACCTGGGCCATACTTTTGGTCACGCGATCGAAGCGGAAATGGGTTACGGCAACTGGCTGCATGGCGAAGCGGTCGCCGCGGGCATGGTGATGGCGGCGCGTGCCGCCGAGCGTCTCGGCCAGTTTGAGACGCAGGATGTCGAGCGCATTATCGCGCTGCTCAAGCGCGCGGGACTGCCCGTCACCGGCCCTGAATCCATGCCACCGCAGGCGTATCTGCCGCACATGATGCGTGATAAAAAAGTTCTGGCTGGCGAGCTGCGCTTAGTGCTGCCGCTGGCTATCGGGAAGAGTGAAGTGCGCGGCGGAGTGCCGCACGATCTGGTTTTAAGCGCGATTGCTGATTGTCAGCAGGCGTGAATGAAAAGTACTGTTCGCCAGTCAATGGCGTTTTTACTATCGGGCAATAGCGTGGCGCAGGCCGCAATGAGCCTTCGAGTGGGGTGTTAAATGGATGAATTCAAACCAGAAGACGAGCTGAAACCCGATCCCAGCGATCGTCGTCCTGGTCGTTCTCGTAAATCTGCTGAGTTCGATAACGAACCGCAAATCAACATTGATGACGTTGATCTTGATGCAGACGATCGTCGTCCGGCGCGAGCGCGTCGCGAGCAGGCGCAAGAGACTTACGAAGCGGATGAATCGCTGGCGGATGATGAAGAAGTCCAGGAGCGTCGCCCGCGCAAGCGTAAAAAAGCGCCCCCGAAAGGGCCCATTTCTCGCCAGCATCTGATGATGGCGCTCGGTATTTTTGTTCTGGTGCTGCTGATTATCGGCATCGGTTCGGCGCTGAAAGGCCCGGACGCTACGAAAACCGACGATGCGCAGGCGCAAAACGCCGAGAAGAATATCGATCTCTCCGGTAACGCAGGCAGCGCTTCAGATCAGGCCAACGGTGCGCAGCCGCAGCCGGGCAACACCTCTGCCGCAAATCAGAACAGCGCTAACGCGCCGCAGGATATCTCTCTGCCGCCGGTTTCCTCAACGCCGACTCAGGCGGAATCCCCGTCTGCGCCGCAAGGCCAGCAGCGTGTCGAAGTTCCGGGCGATCTGAACAATGCGCTGACGCAGCAGCAGGGCCAGATTGATAACGCCGTGGCAGGCTCTACGCTTCCCACCGAGCCTGCAACTGTCGCGCCGGTGAACGGCAGCGCCGCAGCCTCTCAGCCGTCGCGCGACACCGCGCAAAGCGAGAAACCTGCGCGTCATAACGCCGCTACCACCACGCGTCCTGAGCGTAAGCAGATGGTGATTGAGTCTGAGCCGCGTAAAACGCAGACTACCCAGAGCAAACCGCAGCAGACACCGGCGAAAACCGCCACCACGGAGCAGAAACCGGCCAGCACGCCGAAACGCAGCGAGCCTGCGACCGGCACCGCCTCCGCACCGGTAAAAGCGCCAGCGACCACCGCCACGCAAGCGCCGAAGAGTACGCCTGCCGCGAGCCAGCCTTCCGCCCCTGCGGGTGGTGCGAGCGCGGGTAATGTCGGTGCGCTGAAATCCGCGCCGGGCAGTCACTACACGCTTCAGCTGAGCAGTTCGTCGAACTACAACAACCTGAACGCGTGGGCGAAGAAAGAGAATCTCAAAAACTACGTGGTCTATCAGACGACCCGTAACGGTCAGCCGTGGTATGTGCTGGTAAGCGGCGTGTATGGCTCGAAAGATGAAGCGAAACGCGCGGTTTCTTCGCTGCCAGCCGACGTGCAGGCGAAAAACCCGTGGGCTAAGCCGATTCACCAGGTCCAGGCCGATCTGAAGTAATGAGTAAAGCGCAGTATGCTGTCGGAGCCTCCTCCACAGCGTGGGAAGGTATGAGTTAATCAGGCAGCATGAAAAAATATCGCGCTTTTCTTAAATGGGCAGGGGGGAAATACCCCCTGCTCGATGATATCAAACGTCACCTCCCTGAAGGGGAGTGTCTTATCGAGCCTTTCGTTGGCGCCGGGTCGGTTTTTCTCAACACCGATTATTCGCGCTATGTGTTATCAGACATCAACAGCGATCTGATAAGCCTCTACACCACGGTTAAAGATAAAACTGACGATTACGTCAGCGAAGCGCGTCTGCTGTTTACCGCCGAGCATAATCAGGCCGAGGTGTACTATCAGTTGCGTGAAGAGTTTAACCAGAGCCGGGACGAGTTCCGCCGCGCGCTGCTCTTTTTGTATCTTAACCGCCACGGTTACAACGGGCTGTGCCGCTATAATCTGCGCGGCGAGTTCAACGTGCCGTTTGGTCGTTACAAAAAGCCCTATTTCCCGGAGACGGAGCTGTACCATTTTGCGGAGCGCGCCCAGAACGCGCTATTTATCTGCGAATCCTACGACGCCAGCATGGCGCGGGCGCAGCAGGAAAACAGCGCGGTGGTCTATTGCGACCCGCCTTACGCGCCGCTTTCCGCTACCGCGAATTTTACGGCTTACCACACGAACAGCTTTAATCTGGAACAGCAGCGGCATCTGGCGCAGCTTGCGGAAGGGCTGCAAAGCCAGCGCATTCCGGTGCTCATTTCCAACCACGATACCGAGCTGACCCGCCAGTGGTATCAGCAGGCGAAGCTGCATAAGGTGCGGGTACGACGCAGCATCAGCAGCAATGGCGGCACGCGCAGAAAGGTGGACGAACTGCTGGCGCTCTACGAGGCCTGAGCCGGTTCCGCCCGCCATACACACAAGACTTAATGGAGAAGCGGATGAAACAGTATTTGATTGCCCCCTCGATTCTGTCGGCCGACTTTGCCCGGCTGGGTGAAGACACCGCACGGGTGCTGGCCGCCGGTGCCGACGTCGTCCATTTCGATGTTATGGATAACCACTATGTGCCAAACCTCACCATCGGGCCGATGGTGCTGAAGGCGCTGCGCGATTACGGTATTACCGCGCCCATCGACGTGCATCTGATGGTAAAACCGGTGGATCGCCTGATCCCCGATTTCGCCGACGCGGGTGCCAGCATCATTACGTTCCACCCGGAAGCCTCCGAGCATATCGACCGTTCGCTGCAACTGATCAAAGAACACGGCTGCAAAGCGGGCCTGGTTTTTAACCCGGCGACGCCGCTGAGCTATCTCGATTACGTGATGGATAAACTGGACGTGATTCTGCTGATGTCGGTCAACCCCGGCTTCGGCGGTCAGTCATTTATCCCGCAGACGCTGGAGAAGCTCAAAGAAGTGCGCCAGCGCATCGACGCCTCAGGGCGCGACATCCGCCTGGAAGTGGACGGCGGCGTGAAGGTCAGCAATATCGGCGCTATCGCCGCGGCGGGTGCCGATATGTTTGTCGCGGGATCGGCCATTTTCAACGAGCCGGATTATCAGAAAGTCATCAACGATATGCGTAGCGAGCTGGCAAAGGTTTCTCATGGATAAGCTGCAAAAAATCCGCGCTGTCGCTTTCGATCTCGACGGTACGCTGGTAGACAGCGCGCCGGGCCTGACCTGGGCGGTGGACAACGCGCTCTATGCGCTGGAACTGCCGACCGCGGGCGACGCGCGCGTCATTACCTGGATTGGCAACGGTGCCGATGTGCTTATTGAGCGCGCGCTGACCTGGGCGCGTCAGGAGAAAGCCGCGCTTCGGGCCGCCGCGGGTAAACCTGCGCAAACCGACGACATCCCGGAAGAAGAGCAGCGCCGCATGATGCGCCGTCTGTTTGACCGTTATTATGGCGAGGCCGTCGAGGCGGGCAGCGCGCTGTTCCCGGATGTGGCCGAGACGCTAGACGCGCTGCGCCGTCATGGTCTCGCGCTCGGGCTGGTCACCAATAAGCCGACGCCGTTCGTAGCGCCCATGCTGGAATCGCTCGGTATCGCAGACCATTTCAGCATTATTATCGGCGGCGATGATGTGCAGAATAAAAAACCGCACCCGGAGCCGCTTCTGAAAGTTATGGACGCGTTGCAGGTGACAGCGCAGGAGTTGCTCTTTGTCGGCGATTCACGCAATGATATTCAGGCGGCGCAGGCCGCTGGCTGCGCAAGCGTCGGCCTGAGCTATGGCTATAACTACGGTGAAGCGATAACGTTAAGCCACCCGGATTTCGTCTTTGACCATTTCCGCGACTTACTGCCCGCGTTCGGGCTCCCCCACAGTGACAATCAGGAATTGAAAAATGAGTAAGCCCATCGTTTTTAGTGGCGCACAGCCATCCGGAGAACTGACCATCGGTAACTACATGGGTGCGCTGCGTCAGTGGGTTAACATGCAGGACGACTACCACTGCATCTACTGCATCGTGGATCAGCATGCCATCACTGTGCGTCAGGACCCGGCCGCGCTGCGCAAAGCCACGCTGGATACGCTGGCGCTCTACCTCGCCTGCGGCATCGACCCGAAAAAGAGCACCATTTTCGTGCAGTCTCACGTGCCGGAGCACGCGCAGCTGGGCTGGGCGCTGAACTGCTACACCTATTTCGGCGAACTGAGCCGCATGACGCAGTTCAAAGATAAATCCGCGCGCTATGCGGAAAACATCAACGCCGGTCTGTTTGATTACCCGGTGCTGATGGCGGCGGATATCCTGCTGTACCAGACCAATCTGGTGCCGGTGGGCGAAGATCAGAAACAGCACCTGGAGCTGAGCCGCGATATCGCGCAGCGCTTTAATGCCATCTACGGCGACATTTTCCGCGTGCCGGAGCCGTTCATCCCGAAATCGGGCGCGCGCGTGATGTCACTGCTGGAGCCGACCAAAAAGATGTCCAAGTCGGATGACAACCGCAATAACGTCATCGGCCTGCTGGAAGATCCGAAATCCGTTGTGAAGAAAATCAAACGCGCGGTGACCGATTCCGACGAGCCGCCGGTGGTGCGCTACGATGTGGCGAACAAAGCGGGCGTCTCTAACCTGCTGGATATCCTCTCCGCCGTGACCGGCCAGAGCATCCCGGAACTGGAGCAGCATTTTGAAGGCAAAATGTATGGCCACCTGAAAGGCGAAGTGGCGGATGCCGTCTCCGGTATGCTCACAGAGCTTCAGGAGCGCTATCACCGCTACCGCAACGACGAAGCCTTCCTGCAAAGCGTGATGAAAGAAGGGGCCGAGAAAGCCCGCGCGCATGCTGGCGAAACGCTCAAGAAAGTGTATGAAGCCATCGGGTTTGTGGCGCAGCCGTAATAAAAAACCGGGCTGGCCCGGTTTTGCGTGTCACAGTGAAACCACCTCTCAGGAGGTGGTTTTTTATTGCTCAGCGCAGCCGTATTACTCGTCCGCTGCCGGGCCGCAGCCGCCGATCATTTTCGAAATAGAAATCGCCGGGTGAAGCAGATAGTCATAGCTGCAGGTTTTGTTTTTATTTTCGACATGGCCGGTACAGGCGGTCAGTGAGGAGAGTAAGGCGGCCAGCATCGCGAGTTTAATGACGTGTTTCATTATGCATCCCTATAGATAAAGTGTCCTAAATAGCTGATATGAATGTTTTTATGACGATTCATAACGGGACGACTTTATGCGGTTTCAGGCAGGGGAAGTCAACGTCAGTAACAGGACTTGCACAACAGGAAAAATCACGCGGGCGCGGGTGTTCAGCGCCGCTGGTTGTCGATGGTCAGCGTGACGCGATTAGCGCGGCAGAACAACTCGGAATAGTGTACGGGTTTCTGGTGCTGGTCGTAGGCGATTTTGCTGATGCGAAACAGCGGCTCGCCCAGTTCGCATTTCAGCCACTGCGCTTCGGCTTTGGTGGCGGTGAAAATGTCGATGGTCTTTTTATCGCTGACCACCTGCGTATCGAAGCGTTCCTGAAACAGCTGATAGGTTGACGCGCCCGCGCTGTAAAACGCGTCAAACTGCGGGTAGCGGGAGAGCGGGATCCACGAGGCGTCGATAAACAGCGGTTCGCCATCGAGATACATCACCCGGCGCAGCAGGAACATCTCGCCGCCGCCCGGGATATTCAGGCGTTCGCAGAACGGATCGGCGCTGACGCGCGTCTGTTCAATCACTTCTTCTTTAGTGGGCTTGCCCTGCGATACGCCGAAATCGGTAAAGCCGCTCACGGTCAGCAGGGCATTTTCCACTTTCTTGCTCTGCACGAACGTGCCTTTGCCCTGCCAGCGGATCAGAACGCCATCTTTCACCAGGTCGCTAATCGCCTTGCGAATGGTGATGCGGCTGACGTTATAGAGCGTACACAACTCGCTTTCAGTGGGGATCTGCTGGCCGGCCTGATAAACGCCTTGCCCGATGTCATCAAGCAGACGCTGGCGGACGGTGGCGTAAAGGAGTTGATGAGAGTAGCGCTCCGTAGCTGGCATGTATCGACCCTGAAGTTGTAGAAAACGTGCGGATGATTATAAGAGCGTTTATTGAGGAGTGACAGGGCGTTGGCGTGAGTTGCGTCACGCCAACGCAGACCTTACCAGGCGCCGTGATAGCCAAGCGTTCTCGCCGCGCACTGCGTACCCTGTTTCATGGCATCGATGAGCGGCAGCCCGGCGGCGACAGCGCAGAGGAAACCGGCGATGTACGAATCTCCGGCTCCCATCGTATCCACCACCTCAACCTGCTCCGGCGGCATGCGCCAGAACTGCGCGCCATCCCACGCCAGACTGCCGTTCTCGCCGAGCGTGGCGATGGCGACGCCCGCGCCGCACGCCACCACCGTTTGCAGACGGTCACGCAGCCAGGGCGTCTCGTCATGCGCGGAGGCAAACGCATAATCCAGATGCTCCGGCAGCGTGCGCCACAGCGGGCTTTCCCATTTGTCGGCAAAATCAAATGACAGCGTCTTACCGGCGGCGTGAAGCGCCGGAAAAGCAGCGTCGGCATGGCCCCAGATGGCGGAGTGAATCATATCGAACCCTGTGAGCCAGCGCAGATCCTCATCGCTCACCGTAAAGCCCGCCATCACGCCTTCGGTGTAGTCGCCAAGAATGCGGTCATTGTTGCGAAGCTCCACCTGGGTCTGCGCCGTGACGCCCGGTCTGGTATGCAGGTGTGAGATATCGACACCGTGGCGCGCCAGATCCTGTTTCAGCATGTCGCCATAGTCGTCATCGCCGACCCAACTGACGCAGGCGGGCCGCATTCCGTAACGGGTGCTGTACACCGCCACGTTAACCGCGTTGCCGCCGGAGAACGCTTTGCCAAGCTGCGGATAGATATCCACGCAGTTATCGCCGACTGTCGCCAGTGTTTTCATAGCGCCTCCTGTGGCAGCAGGTCGCGAAAGCGCGCCAGCGCCTGGCGAGCGTAAAGCCGCGGCTCATTCATATACATCGTCACCAGCTCGATAGTGCAATAGCCGTCGTAGCCGCGATCGATAATGTCGCGCATCAACTCGCGCAGCGGCATTTTGCCTTCGCCGGGGATGTAGTGGCTGTCGCTCGCGCCGTCGCTGTCGACGATATGCAGATGACGCAGCTTATCGCCGAGCTTGTCGAAGTAACTCATCACCGGCTCGCCCTGCACAAACGGCGCGCAGATATCAACCATGCTGTAGAGGCGCGGCGACGGCACCAGCGAGAGCGCCCGCAGCACGTCGTTCGCCTTGCACACGACGTTAGATTCATACGGCGTGAGCGGCTCCAGCAGCAGATCGATGCCGATCTCTTCGGCGAATTCGCACAGCTCGCGCAGGTTATCGGCGAGGCGCTGCCAGATGGCGTCAGGCCCGGTGAGATAGCCCGCGTGGGCCGCGGAAATCAGCGTAAAGCCTGCGTCCATCTCTTTGGCCATTTCCATGGCGAGTTTGATCATGTCGAGGCTTTCGCGGCGCATCCGCTCGTCGCCCAGCATCATGTTATAGGGATAGCCGTTGGTTTCCGGCGTGTAGCCGATGATCGGCATCTGATAAACGCGGGAAAGTTCTTTTACCTGACGAATGCCGCCTGCGTTGAGATCCGGCGCAAACGCGTGCGGCCTGCCGCCCCACAGCTCCAGCCCGTCATAACCCAGTTCGTGCGCGTCGCGAAAGGCGTGCTCCAGCGGCAGCCGCTGATGCCCGCAGGTAAACATACCCGTTTTCATAACCCTTCTCCTTGCATCAATGCCCGACCCCCGCAGGGGCCGGGTCGGGGATTAATATTCAACAATGCCGCCGTAGTAGCGACGGTCGTCCGGGTTGTGGTCTTTGTAGATGGAGAGGTAGTAGCAGAGCCACTCCATCGGCACGAACATCAGGAACGGCGCGAGCCACGGGTGCAGCCCCTGGGAAATCTCCGCGTAGTCGATGACGATGACGTTATCGGTACGCTCGCGTACAAAGCGGATCGCACGCTCGGTGGTGTGGCGGCTCTCATCGTTGCCAAGCAGGAACAGGAACGGCACGCCCGGCTCGACAATCTCCAGCGGCCCGTGGCGGAATTCGCCGCTCTCAATCACCGAGCCATGCGTCCAGGTAAACTCCATCAGCGTCACGATGCCCTCTTTGTAGCCGAGCGGGCGAAGCGGGCCTGCGGAAACGGTGTAGATCATCGGCCACTGCGACGCCTGCTCGCCGAGCTGGCGGCCTTTGTCTTCCCAGGTGCGCACCAGATGGCCCAGCGCCTGCGGCAGCTTGCGCAAGTCATTTTTGATTTTGCCGATCTCCGCGTGCGGCGCCTGACGGGTGATCATCTCCAGCACCACGCTGTAGCAGAGCAGCAGATGAATTTCCCAGATGCAGTCGGCTTCATACGCCACCACATGTTCGGCGGCCTGCACGATCGGGCTGTCCGGGCGCTTGGTGAACGCGGCGGTCAGCGCGCCGCAGGCCGCACCCAGCGCCAGCGCCTTAATAACTTCTTCGGTTTTGCCGTAGTCGGAGACGCCAATCACCGCGCACTTCGCATCGAGGCGGTGCGGCGTGTTGTCGCAAAACTCCCAGCCGGAAAGCGCGTAAACCTGAAGGCTTGAGTAACGATCCGCCAGGTGCTTCGCCGTCTGCGCCGCGTTTAGCGGCGAGCCGCAGGCGACGAAATAGATGCGGTCAATGCCGCGCTGGATCATCTCATCCACAATGGCGTGTACGCGCGGCACATCCTTTTCCAGAATTTTTTCTACTTCCTGAACCATATTTTCGGTAACCAGGAAATCCACGGTGCTTTTATCGATATTCAACATGAAACAACTCTCCAGACAGGGTTAAGAAACATGAGCCAGACGGCGGTTGCGCTTTTCCCAGAAGGCGTAAGCGGGCAGGCCGGTGGCGATAACAATCAGGGCGCAGATAAGGCCGGGAACCGGTGCCCATACGAAGGTGGAGGCGACCAGAATCAGGCTTGAGGCGATGGCGGCGAAGGTCATGAGGCCGAAGGCCGGGGTGCGCCACAGCGGTTGGTAATCCTCACGCTTGCGACACCAGATGATGGAGCCGAAGGTGAGCGTGTTTTTAAAGCACATCACCAGGGTGAAATAGCCGAGCAGGCTGGTGAGGTCTGACACGAAGATGAAGAAAATGCCCAGCGCGCACTGCAAAATGATGGAGACATCCGGCGTGTTGTATTTCGGGTGCACGTGGCCGAAGCATTTGAAGAACAGGTTATCTTTCGCCATCGCGTATTCCAGGCGCGGCTGGTACATCACGCAGCTGGAGAGCGAACCCAGAATAACGATCATGGCGGTAATGGCGACAAACACGCCCGCCACGCTGCCGAGCGCCGGAATGTAGGTCAGCGCGTCGGAAATCGGCGTTTCAGAGGCAGCGAGCTTGTCAAACGGCATCAGCCCGGAGATAACCAGCGCCAGCAGCGAGTAGAGCACCAGCACCAGCAGACA
This sequence comes from Cronobacter sp. HA18006, assembly GCF_011605445.1. Classification (NCBI taxonomy): domain Bacteria; kingdom Pseudomonadati; phylum Pseudomonadota; class Gammaproteobacteria; order Enterobacterales; family Enterobacteriaceae; genus Cronobacter; species Cronobacter sp. HA18006. The sequence goes on from NZ_JAANQB010000023.1 coordinate 314,154, forward strand.
GGAGCCAATCAACGCCCGCGGCATGGTTTTGCCGGGGTTTTTGATTTCGCCGGTCATGTAGCAGATGGACGCCATGCCGGTGTAGGACCAACTGGTAGCCGAGATCCCCGCCAGCAGCGCCATGATGCCCGCCGCCGCGCTGGTGGTGGCGCTGCTGGCAGGCGCTGTGAAGTTATCGCCCTTCAGCCAGAAAACGCCGATGCCAATGACAATCGCGAAAGGAATGATTTTGGCGATGGTAATCAGCGTCTGGAACGTCGCGCCGCCCTCCACCGAGCGCAGGTGCAGCAGCATAAACGCGAGGATAAGCGCGGTTGCGACGAGTTTGCCGGTAAGCGGATCGAGCGGCACCAGAAACCCGAAGTTACTGACAATGGCGAGCGCCATGATGGAGAGCGACGGCGCGTCGTTGGCCCAGAAGCTGGCCCAGCCGGAGAGGAACGCCAGCGGGCGGCTGCCGGCGTTTTTGAGATACACGTAATCAGCGCCGTTCTCGGGGTAAGCGGTAGAAAGCTCCGCGTAAACGCACATCTGCGGGATCACAATCAAACCACCAATGACAAACGCGAGCACCGTGAGCCACGGCGTGCCTGCCGCTTTCGCCACTTCACCAACCGAAACGAAAATACCGGAACCGACGGTCGTTCCGACGGAAATGGCCAGCACGGCCCAGAAGCCGAGCTTGCGTTGGAGTTCCTGGCCTTCCATATCGTTACCTTTTTAGTATTGAAGAGGGTTGTAGGATTCAGAGCGCGTCGCCCGGATGAAGGCAGCAGGAGGCCGCACGACCCGTCAGATGGGGTCGCGGAATGCCGTCAGGCTGTTTTCATGATGAGATGACGCATAACGAATATAACAACACATAATGAATTGTGTTGACGAGGCAGATCACAAAATCACCGCATGTTAGCGATATGTAATATATTTTAATGCTATGTCTTTGAAAGGTAAGGAAAGAAAGTTTCAGGCCAGCGGGGCTGGCCTGAGAGGGGTTATTTAGACGAGAACCAGTTGAGTTTATCGCGCAGCGCCACGACACGGCCGACGATAATCAGGCTCGGGCTTTCCACGCGTTGCGCCAGCGCGCCAAGCTCGGTCAGCACACCGGCCACCACGCGCTGTTTGACGCTGGTGCCGTTTTCCACCAGCGCTATCGGCATCTGCGGATCCATGCCGTGTTCAATCAGTTTTTCCTGGATGGCGGCGGCCTGGTTTAACCCCATGTAGAACACCAGCGTCTGTTTTTCCGCGGCGAGATTATGCCAGTCAAACTCACCGCCGTTTTTCAGATGTCCGGTGATAAGCCGCACGCTCTGGGCGTAATCGCGGTGGGTCAGCGGCAGCCCGGCGTAGGCTGAACAGCCCGACGCCGCGGTAATGCCCGGTACCACGGAGAAAGGAATGCCCGCGTCGCAGAGCGTTTCCAGCTCTTCGCCGCCGCGCCCGAAGATAAACGGATCGCCGCCTTTCAGGCGCACCACGCGTTTGCCGCGCTGGGCTTCGCGCAGCAGGATCTGGTTTATCTCCTCCTGCGGCACGCAGTGATAGCCCGCGCGTTTGCCCACGAACACGCGATCGGCGTCGCGGCGCACCAGATTCATAATCTCATCGGAGACCAGACGGTCGTAGACCACGATATCCGCCTGCTGGATCTGCTGAAGCCCTTTGAGCGTCAGCAGGCCCGGATCGCCAGGGCCCGCGCCCACCAGTACGACTTCGCCGCGATCGTCAAGCGGTTCACTCAGCAGCGTTTCGGTAATACGGTTGACGGCCTGTTCATCGTCATTGGCGAGCGACTGCGCGAGGCGGTCGTTAACGAAAAACTTCTCCCAGAAGCGGCGGCGTTCGCTCATGGAGGCGAAGGTTTGCTTCACGCGGCGGCGCAACTGTCCGGCATATCCCGCGACTTTACCGAGGTGTTGAGGCAGCAGCGCTTCGAGCTTTTCGCGCAACAGGCGTGCAAGCACGGGTGACGTGCCGCCGGAAGAGATGGCCACCATCAGCGGCGAGCGGTCGATAATCGAGGGCATGATGAAGCTCGCCTGTTTTGGCGCATCCACCACGTTGCAGAAGATACGGCGCGCTTCGGCGGCCTCGCTGACCTGATTATTTACCGCATCATCGTCCGTGGCGGCGATAGCCAGCCAGCAGTCGTCGAGCAGGCTTGCGTTAAATTCGCCCTGCACCAGGCGCAGCATGCCCTGTTTTGCCCAGGCTTCAAACTGCGGCGCGAACGCGAGCGCGTTGACCGTAAGCGCTGCGCCTGCCTCCAGCAGCAGACGCGCCTTACGTTCTGCGACATCGCCGCCGCCGACCAGCAGGCAGGCGCGATGACGTAACTGACAAAATATCGGCAGGTGATCCACGGCGTATCCTTCTTCTCGGGCTTAATGAGCGGGTTGTGGGGCGGTGTGGGCGACAGGCTGCGGGCGCTTCGCTTTCAGGGAGCATATCAGTAACCCAAACCCGTGAACACGGCGTCAGGAGGCGTATTCGCGGGGATTACCCCCAACAGGTTATGCGCGATACCCCTGAATATGAAGGGCCTCTGGCCCAATACGCCACCAACGCTCCCGGAATGTGAACGCTGGTAGCGTTTTCATAAGTAGCGCTTTTGGCTGACTTCCTTAAAACACCGTGGTGGATGCGCTGCGCTTATCCACCCTACGGAACTGAGGCTCTTACATGGCCCTGGTGGATACACAGCGCGTATCCACCCTACGAACTGACGTTCTTACATGGCGCAGGTGGATGCGCTGCGCTTATCCACCCTACGGAACTGACGCTCTTATATCGCGCAGGTGGATACACAGCGCGTATCCACCTGGGATATTTACGCCTTCACCTGTACCTGACCGTCTTTCACGCGTGACTCAAAGTGCGGCACAGAGCGGCTTTCGTCTTCCATGCACAGCCCATCGCGCAGGCGGAAGCGCTGCTTTTTCAGCGGGCTTGCCACCCATAACTCGCCCTGATGTTCGGCGATGATGCCGCGTGACAACACGCTGGCCTCAAAGAACGGGTCGATATTGCTGATGGCATATACCTCGTCGTTCGCGCGCGGGCGGAAAATCGCCACCTGGTGTTCGCCGACCAGCGCGCAAACGCCGGTCGCCGGAATGATCTCATCGAGCGAACAAATCGTGTTCCACTGACTCATACGGTTTCCTCCACGAAGGTGACAGGGATGCGCTCATACGGCGTGGCCGGACGGTGCTGCTGGCGCTCCGGCACCACCTGCACGTTAGGGTCACGGCGATCGCTGTTCACGAAATGTTTAAAGCGGCCCTGCGCCTGCGGATCGTTGACCGTTTCGGTCCACTCGCAAATCACCGCCTCGCGCAGACGCGTCATTTCGGCTTCGAGCTGGCTGTTCAGGCCCAGCTTGTCGTCAATGATGACGCTTTTCAGGTAGTCGATGCCGCCTTCCATATTGTCCAGCCACGGCGCGGTACGGGTCAGTTTGTCTGCGGTGCGGATGTAGAACATCATGAAGCGGTCGAGATAGCGCACCAGCGTTTCTTTATCGAGATCCGCCGCCAGCAAATCCGCATGACGCGGTTTCATGCCGCCATTACCGCAGACATACAGGTTCCAGCCTTTTTCGGTAGCGATAATGCCGACATCTTTGCCCTGCGCCTCGGCGCATTCACGCGTACAGCCGGAGACGCCGAATTTCATTTTGTGCGGCGTGCGGATGCCTTTGTAGCGGTTTTCCAGCTCAACGCCGAAGCCCACGCTATCGCCGACGCCATAACGGCACCAGGTGCTGCCGACGCAGGTTTTCGCCATGCGCAGCGCTTTGGCGTAGGCGTGACCGGTTTCGAAGCCTGCGGCAATCAGTTGACGCCAGATTTCCGGCAGGTCGTCTTTCTGCGCGCCGAACAGGCCGATGCGCTGGGAGCCGGTGATTTTGGTATAGAGGTTAAATTCGCGAGCGATACGGCCCACTTCCATCAGTCCTTCCGGGGTGATCTCGCCGCCAGCCGAGCGCGGGATCACGGAGTAGGTGCCGTCTTTCTGGATATTCGCCAGGAAGTTGTCGTTAGTATCCTGAAGCGGCGTGTGCTGCGGCTTGAGAATGTATTCATTCCAGCAGGACGCCAGCAGCGAGCCGACGGTCGGCTTACAGACTTCACAGCCGTAGCCTTTGCCATATTTCGCCAGCAGCTCCTCGAACGATTTAATGCCTTCGACGCGAATGAGGTGATACAGCTCCTGGCGGGAGAACGCGAAGTGCTCACACAGGTTGTTGTTCACTTCGATGCCCTGTTTCGCCAGTTCAGCGTTCAGCACCTGAGTCACCAGCGGGATACAGCCGCCGCAGCCGGTACCGGCTTTGGTTTCGGCTTTCAGCGCCGCGACGGTATGACAACCTTTGTTGATAGCGGCGATCAGCGCCCCTTTGGTCACGTCGAAGCAAGAGCAAATCTGCGCGCTGTCCGGCAGTTTATCAACACCAATAGACGGCTTACCGCTGGCGGCGTGCGCCGGGAGGATCAGGGAATCCGGGTTTTCCGGCAGCTCGATGCCGTTCAGCACCAGTTGCAGCAGGTTGCCGTAGTCGCTGGTGTCGCCCACCAGCACCGCGCCGAGCAGCGTTTTGTTATCTTCACTGACGATAAGGCGTTTGTAGATCTCTTTGCTCTCGTCGAGGAACACATAGCTGCGTGATTTCGGCGTGCGGCCATGTGCGTCGCCGATGCCGCCGACGTCAACGCCCAGCAGTTTCAGCTTGGCGCTGAGATCTGCGCCTTCAAACTGGTTGCCCGCGTTGCCGAGAATATGGTCAACCGCCACCTGCGCCATTTTGTAGCCCGGTGCGACGAGGCCATACACGCGGCTGTTCCAGCTGGCGCATTCGCCAATGGCGTAGATATCCGGGTCGGAGGTCTGGCACTGGTCGTTAATCACAATGCCGCCGCGCGGTGCGATGTCGAGATCGCACTGTTTCGCCAGTTTGTCGCGCGGGCGGATACCGGTGGAGAAGACGATGAAATCCACTTCCAGCTCGCTGCCGTCGGCAAAACGCATGGTTTTACGCGCTTCAGTGCCCTGCTGGACAATCTCCTGGGTGTTTTTGCTGGTGTGAACTCGCACGCCCATGCTTTCGATTTTACGGCGCAGCTGCTCGCCGCCCATCTGGTCAAGCTGTTCGGCCATCAGCATCGGCGCGAATTCAATCACGTGCGTTTCGACGCCCAGGTTTTTCAGCGCGCCCGCGGCTTCCAGACCGAGCAGACCGCCGCCAACCACCGCGCCGCGTTTGCTGCGACGCGCGCAGGCTTCAATCGCGTTCAGATCTTCGATGGTGCGGTAAACGAAGCAGTCCTGGGTGTCGGAGCCTTTAATCGGCGGGATCCACGGGTAGGAGCCGGTCGCCATGATCAGTTTGTCGTAGAAGACGGTGCGCCCGGCGCTGGAGTGGATCACTTTCTCCTGGCGGTTAATGGTGATGGCGCGCTCGCCCACCAGGACTTTCACACCGTGTTTGTCGTAGTAGCCTTCACGGACCAGCGACAGCTCTTCCGCGGTGTGATGGGAGAAATAAGAGGAGAGGTGCACGCGGTCATAGGCGATGCGCGGCTCCTCACAGAAGACGGTGATGTCGAACTGGCCTGGTTCGGCTTTATCGAGAAGGTCTTCGATAAAGCGGTGACCAACCATGCCGTTACCGATAATAGCGAGTCTGACTTTGCTCATTTTTGCCTCGATTTCTTTTCTATTACCGCCTACCTTAACGATTCAGCACCCTCGCTTATTGATGTAAATCAATTACATCTTTGTATACCCCTTAATGGTTATATTGTTGGTTTTAGTGGTATTTCCTAAGTGCAGGAATTAACAGAGGTTTTGCAGGTGTCGGTTTTTTGTGCCGCAATGGCGCAAATTTTCACCAGAAGTATTGATGGCGTGAAGGCGTTAAAGTGAGGCGGGAGAAGAGGGCAAACTGCAAAGGGTGAGGGAAACGAAAGAGGAAAAGCGTCCCTTCCCGGCAGGGAAGGGACAGATAAGACTTAGTGCGCCGCTTCTGTCTTCGCGTGCTGGCGATGGCGGGTAACAAAGCCCAGCGCGAAGCACATCACGAACACTACAGCGTAAAGGCCGTTGGCGGTAAACAGCGCCGCCTGCGGGCCGTGATTCGCCACAATCGGGCCAGTCACGATAAAGGTCAGCATGGTGCCGACGGTGCCGCAGGTCAGGATGAAGTTAACCAGTTTCGGCGAGGAGACTTTGGTCTGCTGCGAGCCGAGCGTAATGATGGTGGTGTAAATCGCGCTGGAGAAGAAGCCCAGCGCCAGAATGAACCACGCCATATGTTCCGGCTTGCTGGTAATAAAGAAGTACATCAGCACCGTGGCGAGACCCGCCAGCACGGTCAGAATGCGCTGCAAATCAAAGAAGCGCAGCACGAAGCTGAAGACCCACATGCCGACCATGTAAGACATCCAGAAGTTGCTCACCAGCGTGCCGGCGTCGTTCAGGTTCATGCCGAGGCCTTTGGTGGCGTATTCCGGCACCCAGCCGATAAAGCCGAGCTGTCCCAGAATGTAGCAAAGCGCCGCGATGGAGAGGAACAGCACGCCCACGCCCCATTTCTCTTTCACGACCGGCTGGTTTTCCTTCACGGCATGTTTGCCGAGCACCGGGAAATCGCAGCCGAACGTCAGGATGAAAATCGCGACATAAACCAGACCAATGCAGGCGTAGACCCAGTACCACTCGATGCTGCGCGCCAGCAGGAAGGCGGCGACCATCGGGAAGATCATCCCGGCCATGCTGAAGAAGGAGTCGGTAAACAGCAGGCGCGAGCCGCGCTGACGGCCTTCATACATATGGGTAATCAGGAACGTCCCGATCGACATCGTGATCCCACTCACCAGGCCAAGCACGAACATCGCGGCGGAGAAGAGCGTCAGGCTCTGGCTGAACATCAGCGCCACCACGGCAAGCACCATCAACACGAAGCCAAAGCGCAGCTGAGTTTTAAGCGGCACGATTTCCATCAGCCAGGCGTTTAAAAAGATAGAGATCAAAATCCCGGCGTTCAGGAAAGTGAAGGTGTTACTCATGCTGGATACGGGCAGTTTGAAATATTCTGCGATATTTCCCATCACCATCCCGGTGACGATTACCAACGCGCCAGTAAGGGCGTAGGAAAAAAAGCTGATCCATGTGAGCTTAATACGATTGCTGTTAGTCATGACTGGCCTGTGAATAGAAGTGTAAAGCGCGTTGACGGCGCCGGGAACCCAGGCATTCTAGGTGGTATTGTGATCCAATAAAACATTCATTGATCACATGTCGTGTAAAACGACATGCTTTATATGACGGGGCTCACAGAATTTCACGCATCAGATCCGATGAGCGCTTTGTCGCTGCGCGCTGGTTCGTAAATCCAGGTAAATCGCTGGCACGTCATGCAATCGCTATTTAGAATCGACCCACTCGCTTATTTCTGCTTCGTAAGGAATTCTTCATGCTCAAATCCACTCTGGCGGCTGTTGCGGCTGTATTTGCTCTCTCTGCCCTGTCTCCTGCTGCGCTGGCGGCAAAAGGCGACCCGCACGTTCTGCTGACGACCTCTGCGGGAAATATTGAGCTGGAGCTGAACAGCCAGAAAGCGCCGGCGACCGTGAAAAACTTCGTTGATTACGTCAACAGCGGTTTTTATAACAACACGATTTTCCATCGCGTGATCCCAGGCTTTATGGTGCAGGGCGGCGGCTTTACTGCGGATATGCAGCAGAAGCCGACCAACGCGCCGGTGAAAAACGAAGCGGATAACGGCCTGCCAAACGCGCGCGGCACCATCGCGATGGCGCGCACCGCAGAGAAAGACAGCGCCACCAGCCAGTTCTTTATCAACGTGGCGGATAACGCGTTTCTGAACCACGGCCAGCGCGACTTCGGCTACGCCGTTTTCGGTAAAGTCGTGAAGGGCATGGATGTGGCGGACAAAATCGCCCAGGTCCAGACCCACGACGTCGGCCCGTACCAGAATGTGCCGTCCAAACCTGTCGTTATCCTCTCCGCGAAAGTCCTGCCGTAATCTTCCTCACGCGGGCTTTGCGGCCCGCGTTGCTTCTCCTCCCGGCAAACCCGCCTGTTGCTGCTTATACTTGTGGCACACGGGGTTACGCTCAGGGAGGCAAAATGCCAAAGAAACTCACCGACAAACAAAAGTCCCGTCTCTGGGACGCGCAAAAGAATCACAATTTTCAGGCCAGCAACCGGCTGGAAGGCATTGAGGTGCCTCTGGTGACCTTGTCCCGCGAAGAAGCGCTGGCGCGCATTGACGAGCTAAGGGGGCATTATGAGCGATAAATTCGGCGACGGGCGCGACCCTTATTTCTGGTCCGGCAGCGATGTGCTGCGCAACCGGCTGAACATTCATGCCGCGAAGGATCTGCAACATGCCGAGCGTGAACTGACCTCGCTGCGCGCGGCGACGCTGGAACTCGGCCCGGTACAGCGCGGGCTGCCGCACCTGTGCGCCATTCACCGCCAGCTTTTCCAGGATATCTACGACTGGGCGGGCGAACTGCGTGAAGTGGACATCTATCAGGGTGAAACCCGCTTTGCGCATTTCGAATATCTGGAGACAGAGGGCAACGCGCTGATGCAGGCGCTGGAAGATGAGGACTATCTCATTGGTCTGGAGCCGGAGGCGTTTGTCGCGCGCCTCGCGCACTACTACTGCGAAATCAACGTGCTGCATCCGTTCCGTATCGGTACGGGCCGCGCCCAGCGTATCTTCTTCGAACAGCTGGCGCTGCATGCGGGCTACAGCCTCGACTGGCGCGGCGTGGAGGTTGAGGCGTGGCGTGCCGCCAACCAGGCGGGCGCGATGGGCGATCTGGCACCGCTTGAGAAAATCTTCGCAAGCGTAGTGAGCGAAGCGCGGGAAAGCGAGTAAACTGGCGCGGTTCTTTTTCCGGAGCCGCCATGTTACTGCTTATCGACAACTACGATTCTTTCACCTGGAACCTGTTTCAGTATTTCAGCGAGCTGGGCGCGGAGGTGGTGGTCAGGCGCAACGATGAACTGGCGTGCGACGATATCGAGGCGCTCGCCCCGGCGCGCCTCGTGATCTCCCCCGGTCCCTGTACGCCGAATGAAGCCGGTATTTCACTGGCGGCGATCCGGCGTTTTGCCGGTCGTCTGCCGATCCTCGGCGTTTGCCTCGGGCATCAGGCCATCGGACAGGCCTTCGGTGCGGCCGTGGTGCGAGCCGAAAAGGTTATGCACGGCAAGACCTCAGTGATTTCGCACACCAACAGCGGCGTGTTTGCCGGGCTTAACAACCCGCTGACCGTGACCCGCTATCACTCGCTGATTATCGACCGCGCCACGCTGCCTGCGGAGTTTGAGATAACCGCCTGGACGGACGCGGGCGAGATCATGGGTATTCGTCACCGCCACCTTGCGCTGGAAGGCGTGCAGTTCCACCCGGAAAGCATTCTCAGCGAGCAGGGCCATCAGCTACTGGCGAACTTCCTTTCGCGCTGAATTTTTATTGCCTTTTAGTGATTTTTTATTCATATTTTGTGCTTATCTTTTCATGTGCGATGGCACATTTACTGGATGGGCATGAAATGGCAACTGAAAAAACAGCAATTACGCGCGCCACCTTTGATGACGTGATCCTGCCGATTTATGCACCGGCTGAATTTATCCCGGTGAAAGGCAAAGGCAGCCGCGTGTGGGATCAGCAGGGCAAAGAGTATGTCGATTTCGCGGGCGGTATCGCGGTAACGGCGCTCGGGCACTGCCACCCGCGGCTGGTAGAGGCGCTGAAAGCGCAGGGCGAAACGCTCTGGCATACCAGCAACGTCTTTACCAACGAGCCTGCACTGCGCCTGGGCCAGAAGCTGGTGGACGCCACCTTCGCCGAGCGCGTGGTGTTTATGAATTCCGGCACCGAAGCCAACGAAACCGCGTTCAAGCTCGCCCGCCACTACGCCATCACCCGCCACAGCCCATACAAAACCAAAATCATCGCGTTTTATAACGCCTTTCACGGACGTTCGCTGTTTACCGTCTCCGTGGGCGGCCAGGCGAAATACTCCGACGGTTTCGGCCCGAAACCGGCTGATATCATTCATGTGCCGTTTAACGATCTCGATGCGGTCAAAGCGGTGATGGACGACCACACCTGCGCGGTCGTGGTCGAGCCGGTGCAGGGCGAGGGCGGTGTGACCGCCGCGACGCCGGCCTTCCTGCGCGGCCTGCGCGAGCTTTGTGATAAGCATCAGGCGCTGCTGGTGTTCGATGAAGTGCAGTGCGGCATGGGCCGCAGCGGCAAGCTGTTTGCTTATATGCACTACGGCGTGACGCCGGACATCCTGACCAGCGCCAAAGCGCTCGGCGGCGGCTTCCCGGTTAGCGCGATGCTCACCACTCATGATATCGCCTCGGCGTTTCACGTCGGCTCGCACGGCTCCACTTACGGCGGCAACCCGCTCGCCTGCGCGGTGGCGGGCGAAGCGTTTGATATCATCAACACTCCGGAGGTACTGGGCGGTGTAGCGCATAAACGCGAGCAGTTCGTACAGCATCTGGCGCAGATTGGCGAGCAGTACGGCTTATTCAGCGATATTCGCGGTATGGGCCTGCTGATCGGTGCCGAGCTGACGCCCGCCTTCCACGGACGCGCGCGCGATCTCCTCTACGCCGCGGCGGCGGAAGGGGTGATGGTGCTGAACGCCGGGCCGGATGTGCTGCGTCTTGCGCCGTCGTTGCTGGTGGAGCGCGCGGATATCGACGAAGGCATGGCCCGCTTTGCGCGCGCCGTCGCGCGCGTGGTCAACGGCTAATCATGGTGACTGGCTCAGGCGTCGTCTGAGCCAGATCCCGTGATGCGGGCGCTGACGCCACGCCACGGAAGAGATGGTATGCATGGTGCGCAGGTGATCGAGAATGCGCAGCAGGTGATGTTCCATCACGCCCGGCGCGCCTTCCGGCAAAACGTCTTCGCCCTCCAGTACCGCCTCGTTTTGCGTATCGCCCGGCGCGTCATGCTCAAGCCGCTGCTGGCAGCGCTGTAGCGCAATCTCACACGCCTGTAAGTAGCGCGCTGCGGTTTCTGGCGGCAGCGCGGTTTGCTCGCGCGCCATCGTCGTTATCGCGTTGATGTGCTCGACAATAAACTGGCTGTGTGTCACCCACAGGCGCATATCTTCCAGATAACGGCTATTAAAGCCGGGCTCCTGCATGGCCTGATTAAGCGAGTTATAGAGCGCGTTATGCGCCTGGTTGACCTGCATACGCTGCCAGGCGAGCGGGCCGGGTTGCGGGTCGCCGCTCAGGATCAGGCGCAGCGCCTCCTGGTCTGCCTCCAGCGCGTCATGCGCGTTCTGGCGCAGCAGGCCGCTTTGCCACTGGGGCCAGAGCCAGACCATGCCGCCGAACGCGATAAGACAGCCGGACAGGGTGTCTATCAGGCGCGCCACGATATACTGCTCGCCGTTGAGCGTCAGGATTTGCAGCGAATAGACCGCCGTGACGGTAAAGCCAATCATCGCCCAGCCGTAGTGCCGCCGGATTATCAGATAACTGATTAACGTCACCAGCAGCATGCCGAGCAGGGTATAGCCCTGCGGCACTTTCAGGTGCAGCGTGATGCCCGCGATAATCAGGCCCGCCAGCGTGCCGCCCGCCCGGTGCAGGATACGCACGCGCGTCGCGCCATAGCCGTTTTGGGTGACGAACAGCACCGTCATCAGGATCCAGTACGGCTTCGGCAGCTGGAACGCGCTCCCTAACAACCCCGCCGCCGCCAGCATCACGCCCAGACGCGCGGCGGTGCGCAGCGCGGCGGATTTCAGCGACAAATAGCTTTTCAGCGCCCGCAGCAGCGGCAGGCGGCGCTTACCGCTGTCCATCAGGTCACGGGCGTAGAGCGGGCGCTGGGTGCGCAGGACACGTGCGATGCGGCTGAAATGGTATTCGCAGAACTGGCCAACCGGGTTATCCGGGTGCTGGCGGGCGATTTTAGCCAGCGCCTCGACCTGCTTATCCATTGAGAAGCGGTGCGAATAGCGGTGGTAGAGAATGTCGTCAGAGAGCGTGCGCAGGCGCGTGGCGACAGTCTGTGCCGTCCAGCGCAACACCGCTTCGGCGTGGCTGCGCTCCACCAGTTTTTGCACTTCGCCGGGCTGATGCAGCGACACCGAGATGTGCTCCTGGAGATCCAGCGCCACCTGAAACGTGCGCAGCAGGCGCTTATAACCGTTCTGCTTAGTGGCGGAAAGCATCTGCAACTGCTGATAGCACTGGCTTATCTGATCCACTACTTTTTGCTGATGCACCAGCAGCGGCGGCAGCGCCTGTTCCGGCTCGGTGTGGCGCGTCAGCAGGCTGTATTTGGCTTCGCAGTAGTCGGCGAGGCTTTTATAAATCAGGCTTAACGATTCACGCAGCGGCTGCTCGCGCCACAGCCAGAACCAGAAACCGTTAAACGCGCCATACCAGAGCGTGCCGAGCACATAGAGCAGCATGGGCTGCCAGATGGGCATATTGCCGGCGAGGCTTAACGTAAAGATGGCCGCGATGAGCGACGCGGGCAGCAGACGCGCATGCAGCGGGCTGATCTCCGCCGTCACGCCAAGCAGCAGCGCCAGCATCAGCAGAATGAGCGGCAGCGGCACAGACTGCAGCAGCAACAGCTGCACCGCCAGACTGCTCAGCGCAAACAGCGATGCGCCGATGATCAAGCGTTTAAAAAAGCGTTTGTGCGGGGTATCGAGACCGGCAATGTTGCAGCAGGCGGGAACGAGCGAGAACAGCAACCCTTGTTGAAGATGGCCCAGCATCAACCCGACCGCCACCGGCAGGCTTAAGATGAGCGTTTGCCGTAAAGCGTAATTAATTTCAGGGTGATAGATAAGACGACGCCACATAGGGGAGAAGTATAGATACAAAAACGGCGTGTTACCGAAGCGACACGCCGTTTTTTGCTTTTTTAGCGGGTTCCGTAAACCACGATGGTTTTCCCGTGGGCGGAGATCAGGTTTTGATCTTCGAGCATTTTCAGAATGCGGCCAACGGTTTCGCGGGAGCAGCCGACGATCTGGCCGATTTCCTGACGCGTGATTTTGATCTGCATCCCGTCCGGATGGGTCATCGCGTCCGGCTGTTTCGCCAGATTCAGCAGGGTCTGCGCGATGCGGCCAGTCACGTCGAGGAAGGCGAGGTTGCCCACTTTCTCAGAGGTAACTTGCAGGCGGCGAGCCATCTGCGAGGAGAGACGCATCAGAATATCCGGGTTAACCTGGATCAGCTGACGGAATTTTTTGTAGGAGATTTCAGCCACTTCACAGGCAGTTTTAGCGCGAACCCAGGCGCTGCGCTCCTGACCTTCCTCGAACAAACCCAGTTCGCCGATGAAGTCACCCTGATTCAGGTACGAGAGGATCATCTCCTTGCCCTCTTCATCTTTGATCAGCACTGCCACTGAGCCTTTAACGATGTAATACAGCGTCTCCGCTTTTTCACCCTGGTGAATCAGCGTGCTCTTAGATGGATACTTATGAATGTGGCAATGTGACAAGAACCATTCAAGAGTCGGGTCTGTTTGCGGTTTGCCAAGCACCATGCGCGGTTATCCTCTGTTTTAAACTGGCTCCAAAGACAGGGCGCGTAACCCCTGTCTGGCTTTGCATTCATCATCTTCCCGAGTCCTGGGAAGTTGGCTGTCCGTGGACGTCGCAGCCGATAAATTCTCTTCTCCTCTGCATACATGCGTAACATCAATGTATCGCCGCTGCATCCAGACTGTTTTAGCATAGCTTTTCTCAGGTGTCTCCTGTTGTCTCGTTTCAGCTTGACGCAGGTCGCCCTTCCATTGCCTCTGACGTCGCGCGCGCGTAATCTGTCAGAAAAATGAATAGCCTGGAGTGATTAACATGCATGCACGAGTGAAATGGGTGGAAGGATTAACCTTCCTGGGCGAGTCCGCCTCCGGGCATCAGATCCTGATGGACGGCAACTCTGGCGACAAAGCGCCGAGCCCGATGGAAATGGTTTTGATGGCCGCGGGCGGCTGCAGCGCGATTGATGTTGTCTCTATTCTGCAAAAAGGCCGTCACGACGTGACCGACTGCGAAGTGAAGCTGACGTCAGAGCGTCGCGAAGAAGCGCCGCGTCTGTTTACGCATATCAATCTGCATTTTGTGGTGACGGGCAAAGCCCTGAAAGACGCGGCAGTGTCGCGCGCGGTGGATCTGTCGGCAGAGAAGTATTGCTCGGTAGCGCTGATGCTCGGCAAAGGGGTTAACATCACCCATTCGTATGAAGTGATTGAAGCGTCATGAGATGACGGACGGCCCGGCAGGCGCAGCGCCACCGGGCATCGCCGTCACGCTATCTGTTTTCCTTCCATCAGCCGCTGCACCAGCGGCAGCATAATAAGCTCCATCGCGAGCCCCATCTTCCCGCCCGGCACCACCAGCGTATTGATATGTGAGATAAACGAGCCCTGCAGCATCGCCAAAAGCCACGGATAATCGATGTTATCCAGATTGCGGAAGTGAATGACCACGAAGCTTTCATCAAGCGACGGAATGCCTTTCGCGGCGAACGGATTGGAGGTGTCCACCGTCGGCACGCGCTGGAAGTTAATGTGGGTGCGTGAGAACTGCGGCGTGATGTAGTTAATGTAGTCTTCCATTGAGCGCACCACGGAATCCATCACCGCCTCGCGCGAGTGGCCGCGCTCGCTGGTATCGCGGATGAGCTTCTGTATCCACTCCAGGTTGACGATAGGCACCACGCCCACCAGCAGATCGACATGCTTCGCCACGTCATGCTGCGGCGTCACCACGCCACCGTGCAGCCCTTCGTAAAACAGCACGTCCGTCGGCTCCGGCAGCGGTTGCCAGGGCGTAAACGTGCCGGGCACCTGGTTCCACGGCACCGCTTCGTCATAGGTGTGCAGATATTTACGCGACTGTCCTTTGCCGGTCAGCCCGTACTCCACAAAGGTTTGCTCCAGCAGGCCGAAATCGTTCGCCTCCGGGCCGAAGTAACTGATATGGCGGCCAAGATCGCGCGCTTTGCGAATAGCCATGTCCATTTCCGGGCGCGTGTAGCGGTGAAAGCTGTCGCCTTCCACTTCGGCGGCACGAAGATTCAGCTGGGCGAAAATTTTACGAAACGCGAGGCTGGTGGTGGTGGTTCCCGCGCCGCTGGAGCCTGTGACGGCGATAACCGGATGTTTGGCAGACATAGCGAGACAACTCCCTGAAGCGGCGGGGCAAGGCTCCGCCTGGCAACGTTAACCGCGAAACTGCGAACGCGGCATGATATTGACCGTTTCGTGCAGCTCAGACCACACCAGAACGGCTTCGCCACTTTGCAACTGACGCCGCACGTCGGCGACCTTTTGCTCAAGCGAGCGTTCATGTTCACCATAATCGGTGCCTTCGCGCAAGACGAAGGCTTCAATCAGGCGCTCCAGGGTGTCGGGCGCGATCTCTTGCCAGGGAATGATCATTTATCGGTCCAGATAAGACGTTAACCAGTCAGGAATGCGCTGTTCCAGCCACATTTTGGGCTGACGCAGCGTGCCGCCGACAAAGCCCACGTGACCGCCATGCTCTGTCAGTTGATATTCAATATTAGCAGGCAGCGTGGTGGTGTCGGGGATCACGTGATGATCCATAAACGGGTCGTCTTTGGCGTGGATAATCAGCGTCGGACGGGTGATGCTGGCGAGACGCGGCATCGCGCTGCACTGGCGATAGTAATCGACGGCATCGCTAAAACCGTGAATTTTCGATGTAATCAAATCATCGAAATCGCGGATGCGGCGCAGGCGCTTAAGCTGGGCGAGCTCAATCGGCAGCGTGCCGGGCCAGGCCTTCAGCTTGCGGGTGGCGTTGGCTTTCAGCAGGTTTAGCAAATAGAACTGATAAAAGCGTGAAAAGCCTTTTTCCATATGGTTGCAGCAGTGTTCGAGCATAAACGGCGCGGACACAATCACGCCTGCCGTCAGCGGGAAGCTGGCGTCAATCTCCGCCATCAGGCAGCCGAGCATATTGCCGCCGAGCGAATAGCCCACCGCTGCCGTCGGCACGGTGCCGTAGCGCTCATCCAGCCAGCGCAGGAAAAAGGTGCCGTCTTCGGTTTCGCCCGAATGATAGATGCGCCCCAGTTTGTTTGGCACGCCGCTACAGCCGCGAAAGTGCATCACCACGCCGAGCCAGCCGCGCGCTTTCGCCGCATGGATAAGGCCGTGGGCGTAAGGGCTGTGCAGGCTGCCTTCCAGACCGTGAAACACCACCAGACGCGGTTTATGACGCGCCTGGTCAGGGTTTTCGCTAAACGCCAGGTCGACAAAATCGCCGTCCGGCAGATCCAGACGCTGCCAGTGCGGCTCAAACTGCAAACGGCGGCGCAGCACGCGCGGCAGCATGGTTTGCAGGTGTGGATTGCTGACTCCCGGCATTGGCTGAAAGTGTGAGGAATCGGTGTTCAGTGCAGGAAGTTCTGCGGGAGTAATGTCGGCCATAGCTGATGTCTTTTATTAGTTCGCTAATTACTATACCGGTTGTGATTCATTTTGTTGATGCTTTGGTGCGGATCACTCGGCCAGTAAATTACGCGAGAACAGGTGAATATCGGCATCCGGCTTGCGTCGCCAGAGCCTGGCCTTACGCGCGCCGGTGGCGACGCTCTCGCCGGTCTCTTCAAACATGCCGGACGCCTCAAAGCGCCGGATAAGGCTTTTACGCTGGATGGGCTGGCCGAGAATAATCTCCGTCGCCTCCTGAAGCTGGCTCAGCGTAAAACACTCCGGCAGACAGTAGACCGGCAGGAGCGAATACATCGTTTTCTGGCGCAGGCGGCGCAGCGCGGCCTCGATAATCGTCTGGTGATCGAACGCCAGCTCGATAGCGTCAAGCTCCGCCACCGGCACCCACTGCGCATCGCTGACGGAGGCGATATGCGGCTGACAGTCGACCCAGGCGATAAGCGCAAACCAGGCGGTGGTGAGGCTCCAGCCGCGCGGGTCACGATCCGGGCCGGAAAACGTCTCCAGTTGCTCCAGCCAGGACGGGCGCACGCCGGTTTTTTCGGTCAGCTTACGCAGCGCCGTCGCGTGGGTGGAATCATCTTTCTGCATATCGATAAACCCGCCGGGCAGCGCCCAGCGGCCCTGCTGCGGCTGACGGGCGCGCTGTACCAGCAGCACGCAGAGCGCCTGGTCATGCAGGGTGAACAGCACGCTGTCGACGGTCACCAGCGGGGAAGGGAACCGCGCAGGGTCATAAGTTTCCAGATATTCCGCTTCAGTGGTCATGCGCCGCTCCGTTTAATTGTCTCAGAGACAAGTTTAACAGCCCTGAACGCCGGGACAAAGCAAACCTGTAATGTTTTAATTTTCAGCGACATGCTTTTTTTTAGCCAGCGCGGCGAAAATTTCGCTTGCTTATTAGTGTCTCTTGGACAATATTAAATGTGTCACAAGGACATAAACTAATTAACCGGGGGCGAAAATGATGCAGCCGCAACTGATGGTAGACGGACAAGAGATTGCAACACAGACCGGGCGTTTTCCTGACGGCGCCGTGTGGGCGAAAGTGACCGGCGCACTGCCGCGCGTCGCCTCGCTGATGCGTATTCGCGCCGCCGCCATGAAAACGATGGACGATTTCATGCTGCTGGCGCAGCTTACCGACGCGGTGCGCCAGCACTGTGACGTGCGCTTCAGCCATCTGGAACTGCCGTGGCTGCCGTATGCCCGCCAGGACAGGCACATGCAGCCGGGTGACAGCTTCGCGCTGAAAGTCTTCGCCCGCCAGCTGAACACCCTCGGTTTCGATAAAGTGATCGTACTTGACCCGCACAGCGAAGCCGCCGCTGCCGCGATTGAAAATCTGGTGGCTATCCCGCAGGAGCGTTGCCTGTTACAAAGCAAGACGCTGGAGCGCGCCCTGAAGGCTGGCGAGTTAATGCTGGTGGCACCCGATGCCGGGGCGCTTAAAAAAATCCATGCCGTCGCGCAGGCGGCGGGCGTTCATGAATTTGCCATTCTGACCAAACATCGCAACGTCGCGACCGGCGAGCTGACCGGTTTTCGCCTGGTGGACGGCGACGTGAAAGGCAAAGCGGTGCTGATTGTGGACGATCTCTGCGACGCGGGCGGCACGTTTATCGGCTCAGCACAGGTACTGCGTGACGCCGGGGCAAGCAGCGTCAGTCTCTACGTCACCCACGGCGTGTTTTCTAAAGGCGTCGAAAACCTGCTGAATAACGGCATTGATAAGCTGTATACGACCACCTCCTTCGCGCCCGCTGAACTGGCGCAGGAACGGGTAGAAATGATTGATATCAATACAATTTATAACGCGTAAGGAGAAGGGCGATGAACATGAATCCGATTCTGGCTATTGATGGCTACAAAGTGTCGCACCGCGAGCAGTATCCGGCAGGCACCACTAAAGTCTATTCCAACTTTACGCCGCGCAGCGACCGCCATTTCCACTCTCCTGTCGCGGACGGCAAACTGGTGTTCTTCGGCCTGCAGGGATTCCTGCAATGGTTCCTGGTCGATCTGTTTAACGAGCAGTTCTTCGCGCGCCCTGAGGCGGAAGTGGTAGATGAGTATCAGGCGGTGATGGACAGCTATATCGGCAAGGGCGCTGTCAGCGCGGACCACATTCGTGCGCTGCATCAGCTCGGTTATCTGCCGCTGCATATCAAAGCGCTGGATGAAGGCAGCAAAGTGGCGATGAAAGTGCCGGTGCTGACCATTACCAATACCCTTCCGGAATTCTTCTGGCTGGTGAACTACCTGGAAACCGTGCTCTCGGCGGAGCTGTGGAAATCCTCCACCAACGCCACTATCGCGCATCACTACCGGACTATCTGCGAGCGTTGGGCAGAGAAAACCTGCTCTGACGTAAGCCACCTCGATTTTCAGTGCCACGATTTCTCGTTTCGCGGCATGTCCGGCCTTCAGGATACCGCGCAGGCGGGCTGCGGCCACCTGCTGAGCTTTAAAGGCACCGATAATATTCCGTCGATGCTCTACGCCCGCGATTACTACACCCAGGGCCAGGAGTGCTTTATTGCCGCGTCCATTCCGGCGACCGAGCACAGCGTGATGTGCATGGGTGAAAAAGAGAGCGAAATCGAGACGTTCCGCCGCCTGATTTGCGATCTCTACCCGAACGGCTTTGTCTCGATTGTCTCGGACACCTGGGATTACTGGCGCGTTATCACGGAATATACCCGTGAGCTGAAAACGCAGATTATGGCGCGTGAAGGTCGCGTGGTGTTCCGCCCGGACAGCGGCGACCCGGTGGAGATCCTCTGCGGCACCGGTGCCGATGACGACACGCGCGCCGATCGCACGCCGGAAGAGAAAGGCTCTGTAGAAGTGCTGTGGGAAATTTTCGGCGGCACCGTGAATGACAAAGGCTTCAAAGTGCTCGACCCGCATGTGGGGCTGATTTACGGCGATTCCATTACGCTTGAGCGCGCCGAAGAGATCCTGCGCCGTCTGGCGGCGAAAGGCTTCGCCAGCTCTAATGTGGTGTTCGGCGTCGGTTCGTTTACCTATCAGTACAACACCCGCGATACCTTCGGGTTTGCGATGAAAGCGACATACGGCGAAGTGAACGGCGTGGGCCGCATGATTTTCAAAGAGCCGAAAACCGACAGCGGACTGAAACGCTCAGCGCGCGGGCTGCTGCGCGTCGAGCGTGACGACAACGGCGACTATCAGCTGTTTGACGAACAGACGCTGGAACAGGAACAGCAGGGTGAACTGAAAACCCGTTTCCTGAATGGCAAACTTCACGGCGTGGAGCATCTGGAAACCCTGCGCCAGCGCCTGGCGGCGCAGCGTTAATTCCGCCTGCCGGGCGTTCGCGCCCGTGTGGTATCCCTTCTGACGGCGCCTGTGTATGCAGGCGCACATTCATTAAATTACACGTAACCGTCGGTTTTCAGCATTTTGTCGAGCGTGCTCATTTCAATGGCGAGTTCGGTCTTATCGTTTTCTAACAGGCGGGCATGATGCTGGCTGAAGGCGGAATGTAGTGTTTTCAGCATGGCGGCGCTGCGGGCGTTAATTTCA
This sequence comes from Cronobacter sp. HA18006, assembly GCF_011605445.1. NCBI lineage: Bacteria > Pseudomonadati > Pseudomonadota > Gammaproteobacteria > Enterobacterales > Enterobacteriaceae > Cronobacter > Cronobacter sp. HA18006. The sequence goes on from NZ_JAANQB010000023.1 coordinate 334,246, forward strand.
GCGGCGTCGCTATTCTCCACTTGCTGCTCCACAAGACGATGGCTTTTCAGCGTAATCTCTCTTACCGCAGGCAAATAGCGCTGCAGGAATTTGGTTCCCGGCTCCACATCCTTAGGATCGGTTTCAATACAGTGCATGATCAGATGCGTGTAATTGATGATGCCGTCAATTTCCGTCTGCAGCTCCGGTGCCAGTCCTTGTAAAGAGACCAGATAATTGATCTCACGTTGAGGGTCGAACTCGGCAGACGACTTCTGCACTGCCTGAGGTTGCCCGACGACGGGCGAGGCCGTTTTCCCGAAGCGTTTATTTTTGAATGCTGCGATGCGCTGGCGAAGGGCATTGTAAATCGGCGTCCAGCCCATCCCGATGGCGACAAGGGCGACGGCGAAAATCAGATACCCTGGCGATAATGACTGCGTGTCAAAAGCCTCGAAGTAAGCCTGACAGGCTATCCCACCAAGGACGAGATACCAGATATAGACTTTTTGAAAGGGCTTCAGGTTGCGCAGGAGATAGGTCACCAGCGCCACGCTGCCTGCCCAGAAGGCGAAGCCGGCATTCGCCCCCGGCCAGAAAAGCCCCGCAAGCACACCGACGGTAAACGCCACGCGATCGTAAAACAGCGTGCGGGCAAGCAGGATAAACCCCATCCAGCACGAAACAGAAAGCGCGCTCCTGAAGGCATCGGAGGTGTCATGCGTTCTTGCTACGGCATCCGCCAGCTGTGTTGTCACGAAGCTTGAAGAAAATAGCAGAATAAACAGCTGGATAACGACACGCTTCCAGCGTTTGTTATGAAACGCGTCTAAAAAAGTAGCCATGCTTTTTCTCATCACATACGGGACGCGGCGACATCCGCGTCCGGCGGGAAAGATTTATGCCTGATGCGCGGTGCTGCTGGCGATATTTGACAGGCGCGTGCGCAGTTCGTCTTCCATCACAGAGAGCTCTTTTTCAACGCTCTGACGGCTTGCGCGGGCATTGCTGGCGATAGCGACAGACTCTTCAAGGGTCGTTAACAGGCGAGTATGGACATCGCGTAGCGTGTCGATATCCACGACAGAACGTTCCACTTCGCGAGCCGTTTCTATTGTGCCGGTCTGAAGCAACTCTGCGTTGCGGCGCAGCATGTCATTGGTGGTATCTGCGACATCTTTCTGCAGTTTTGTCGCCTGCCGCTGGGTATTCAGCGACAGCGCCAGCACCAGTTGGGTTTTCCACACCGGGATGGTGGTAAGCAGGCTGCTCTGGATTTTCTCCGCCAGCGACTGGCTGTTGCTCTGCATCAGGCGAATCTGTGGCGCGGTCTGGACGGCAATCGTGCGGGAGAGCATCAGATCATGCAGACGACGCTCAAAGCGTTGAATATTGGCGGCCAGGTCGCGCGCGGTCTGCATCTGCAGTGCATCACCAGACGCGCCTTGCTCCGCAAGCGGCAAATCGGTGTTTTGCAACTGAGCGATTTTTAGCTTGCCGGCGATAATATGCAGATTGATTTGCTGGTAATAGTCGCGATTGCGAATAAAAAGCTGCTCGAGCGTGGAAATATTACGCAGTAAATCGACCATCGCGTCTTCGAGCTTACCGGAGATGTTTTCCACCTGACGGGCCAGCGTTTGATAGGTTAATAGCGTGCGCTCAAGGCGATTAAAGAGTTTGCCGACCAGGGGCACGGAAGCCAAAAAGCCCGGTTTTTCGCTGAAAGCGGTTAAATCGACCTCTTTAACCTTACTCAGCAAGTCGGTCAGCTGTTCGCCCACGACGCCAGCATCCTTCGCCTGCACCTGTTCAAGCAGGGCATCGGAAAACCGGGAGATCTCACCCATGGTTTTCGCACCCCAGGAAAGCGACATCACGGGATCGGTAATGTCTATCTGGTTGACGAGCTTTTCGACTTCCTGCTGTTGTTCAGGGGTTAATACTTCCCCTGCAGGTAAAATATCTTGCATCGCCGCCGGCAGGGGCGACAGGTCAGTGACCGGGGTCGTATCTGTCATTAACGGTTTCCTTTTTATCGTCGCCACGGCGGCGGCAGTATTACCCCGACGCCTGGCAGGCAGGGGAGAGTCATCAGACAGAGCGACAGTTTTTATCGACGGGCTAAGGGATAACCGCGCTGCATAATACGCGTTGCCTGTGTGCAGAATGCCTGGAGAGTAAGCAAAGATGATCTTTGTTTCAACGGTTTTGAAAGGGTATTAATTGCCGTATGCAATTGGCATATTTCTGAATGTGCGTCTCAGGGCGGTATAACGCGTAATCAAAGACGGCCCGCTGCGCCGGGTTTACAAGTTTTGTCTGCGCCCGACGCAGCCCTTGCCACGCTGGCAGGCGGGCTGCCAGCGCGGGAGGTTATGGCTGATTTAACATCTGCTCCAGCGATTCCTGGGCGTCCAGCCAGGCCATTTCGCACTCTTCCAGCGCAGCTTTGGTCTTCGCCTGCGTTTGCAGACACTCATTCATCTCCGCTTTGCGAGCCGGATCGTAAATGGCGCTGTCGGCGAGTTTCTCCTCGACGCTTGCAAGCGTGGCGTTGAGCTTTTCCATCTCCTTTTCCAGACGCGTTATCTCTTTACGCAGCGGTTGCGTCTGGGTGCGCAGCTCCGCCTCGCGGCGCTTCTGATCTTTACGCGCCTGCGCGCTGTTGCCGTTTTCTTTCTCGCGGCTGGCGTCGTCGCTCTGGCTCTCCTGCTTCTGCACGTCGCTGAGCCATTGCTGATAATCGTCCAGATCGCCGTCGAACGGTTCGACTTTGCCGTCGTGCACCAGATAGAGATCGTCGGTGGTGGAGCGGATCAGGTGGCGGTCGTGCGAGACCACGACCAGCGCGCCTTCGAATTCTATCAGCGCGTCGGTCAGCGCCTGGCGCATGTCGAGATCCAGGTGGTTGGTCGGTTCATCGAGCAGCAATAGATTAGGGCGCTGCCAGACGATCAGCGCCAGCACCAGACGCGCTTTCTCGCCGCCGGAGAACCGCTCGGTAACTTCCGTGACTTTATCGCCCTGGAAGCCGAAGCCGCCGAGATAGTCGCGCAGCTGCTGTTCGGTTTCACGCGGGGCGATGCGCGCCAGATGCTGCAACGGCGATTCGTCGGCGCGTAAAAACTCCAGCTGATGCTGCGCGAAGTAACCAAGCTTGATGCCTTTGGCAAGCCCAATGTCACCGCTGACTGGCGCAAGTTCGCCCGCCAGCAGTTTGATGAGCGTCGATTTGCCTGCGCCGTTGCGCCCCAGCAGACCGATGCGCGAGCCAGGCACCAGGTTGAGTTTGATAGAGTTCAGAATGATGCGTTCGCCATAACCGGCGCTGACTTTTTCCATTTTCAGCAGGGGATTAGGCAGGCTCTCCGGCGCGCGGAAGCTGAAGTGGAATGGGTTATCCACGTGGGCAGGCGCAATCAGCTCCATGCGCTCCAGCATTTTAATGCGGCTCTGCGCCTGCTTCGCCTTAGACGCTTTCGCTTTAAAGCGGTCGATAAAGCTTTGCAGATGCGCGACGCGCTGCTGCTGGCTTTCATACGTTGCCTGCTGCTGGGCAAGACGCGTGGCGCGCTGGCGCTCGAACGAGCTGTAGTTGCCGGTGTACTCGAACATATTTTGCTGTTCGATATGAATGATTTTGTCGACTACCGGATCCAGGAAATCGCGGTCGTGCGAGATGAGAATCAGCGTGCCGTTATAGCTTTTCAGCCATTTCTCCAGCCAGATGACCGCGTCGAGATCGAGGTGGTTGGTCGGTTCGTCAAGCAGCAGCAGATCGGAGCGGCAAATCAGCGCCTGCGCGAGGTTAAGACGCATGCGCCAGCCGCCGGAGAAATCGCTCACCGGGCGCGTCAGCTGTTCATTGCTGAAGCCCAGCCCGTGCAGAAGGCTCGCGGCGCGCGAGCGAATGGTCCAGGCGTCGATGGCGTCCAGCTTGCCGTGGGCCGCGGCGATGGCGTGACCGTCGTTGCGCTCGGTGGCGTCGTTCAGTTCACGCTCAAAAGCGCGGTATTCGCGGTCACCGTCAATCACATACTCCATCGCGGGCTGCGCGAGCGCGGGCGTTTCCTGATTTACCCAGGCGAGCTGCCAGGTGCCGGGAAAGGTGAAGCTCCCGCCGTCGGCGCTTATCTCGTTTTTCAGAAGCGACAGGAGCGTGGATTTGCCACAGCCGTTTTTGCCGACCAGGCCCACTTTCTGGCCCGGATTGATCGTGGCGGTGGCGTTGTCCAGCAGCACGCGGGTGCCGCGACGAATTTGTAACGAGGAGAAAACAATCATAAGGCGCCGTAGATTCAGACTATGTTAAATTGTCATTATATTCATGTAACGTGATGCTTTGGGCACCGCGTGGGGCCGCCATGGTAGCCCAAAATAGTAACAATGACGACGCCCTGGAGGGGAATGATGTCACAGACAGCGAAAGTTTTGCTGCTGTATGCCCATCCGGAATCTCAGGACTCGGTGGCCAACCGGGTTTTGCTTAAGCCGGCTCTGCAATTACCTAATGTCACGGTGCATGACCTCTATGCCCACTATCCCGATTTCTTTATTGATATCAGCCATGAGCAGGCGTTGCTGCGCGATCACGATGTGATTGTTTTTCAGTTCCCGCTTTATACCTATAGCTGTCCGGCGCTGCTAAAAGAGTGGTTCGACCGCGTGTTAAGCCGCGGTTTCGCGAGCGGCGTGGGCGGCAATCAGCTTGCCGGCAAATACTGGCGCTGCGTCATTACGACCGGCGAGCCGGAGACGGCCTATCGCCCGGACGGGTTTAACCGCTACGCCCTGAGCGACATCCTGCGGCCTTTCGAGCTGACCGCCGCCATGTGCCGTATGCACTGGATGACACCGCTGATTATTTACTGGGCGCGGCGTCAGTCGCTTTCCGAACTGGCGTCTCATGGCCGCGCGTATGAACGCTGGCTGGCGGACCCGTTAACGCCGGGAGGCTTTTGATGGAAGGTTCGGATCTGCTGCTGGCAGGCATTCTGTTTCTTTTCGCCGCGGTGGTGGCGGTGCCGATCGCGGCGCGCCTGGGGATCGGCGCGGTACTCGGCTACTTGCTGGCGGGAATTGCCATCGGCCCGTGGGGGCTTGGCTTTATCAGCGACGTCGACGAGATCCTGCACTTTTCAGAACTCGGCGTTGTGTTTCTGATGTTCCTGATAGGGCTTGAGCTGAACCCGTCAAAACTCTGGAAACTGCGGCGCTCTATTTTCGGCATTGGTGCAGCCCAGGTGTTGTTAAGCGCCGTGGTGCTGGCGGGGCTGCTGATGCTCACTGATTTCGCGTGGCAGGCAGCCGTGGTAGGCGGTATCGGCCTTGCGATGTCGTCTACCGCGATGGCGTTGCAGCTGATGCGCGATAAAGGCATGAACCGCACCGAAGGCGGCCAGCTAGGATTCTCCGTGCTGCTGTTTCAGGATCTCGCGGTGATCCCGGCGCTGGCGATGGTGCCCCTGCTGGCGGGCAACGGTGATGAACACCCGGACTGGCTGAAAATCGGCATGAAAGTGCTCGCGTTTGCCGTCATGCTGGTGGGCGGGCGTTATCTGCTGCGTCCGGTGTTTCGGTTTATTGCCGGTTCCGGCGTGCGCGAGGTGTTTACCGCCGCCGCGCTGCTACTGGTGCTGGGCTCCGCGCTGTTTATGGATTTGCTTGGGCTTTCCATGGCGCTCGGCACGTTTATCGCGGGCATTCTGCTGGCCGAGAGCGAATATCGCCACGAACTGGAAATCGCCATCGAGCCGTTCAAAGGCCTGCTGCTGGGGCTGTTTTTTATCTCCGTCGGCATGGCGCTGAACCTGGGCGTTCTCTATACCCATATTTTGTGGGTCGTGATGAGCGTGGTGGTGCTGGTGAGCGTCAAAATGGCGGTGCTGTATGGTCTCGGGCGTTTTCAGGGGCTACGGCGCACCGAGAGGCTGCCGTTCGCGGGCGTGCTGAGCCAGGGCGGGGAGTTCGCGTTTGTGCTCTTCTCCAGCGCCTCGTCGCAGAAGCTTTTCCACAATGACCAGATGGCGCTGCTGCTGGTGACGGTAACGCTCTCGATGATGACCACGCCGCTGGTGATGAAAGGCATCGACCGGCTGCTGGCGCGCCACTTTAACGTACCGGATGAAGACGCTGAAATGCCCTACGTGGAAGATGATAAACCGCAGGTGATTATCGTCGGCTTCGGGCGTTTCGGGCAGGTGATTGGCCGCCTGCTGATGGCCAACAAAATGCGTATTACGGTGCTGGAGCGCGACATCAGCGCGGTCAACCTGATGCGAAAATATGGCTATAAGGTTTACTATGGCGACGCCACCGAGCTTGAGCTGTTGCGCGCCGCCGGGGCCGAATCGGCGCAGTCTATTGTCGTCACCTGTAACGATCCGGAAGATACGATGCGCATCGTGCATCTCTGCCAGCAGCACTTTCCGCAGATGGAGATCCTGGCGCGGGCGCGCGGGCGCGTTGAGGCGCACGAGCTTTTGCAGGCCGGCGTGAAGCAGTTTTCGCGCGAGACGTTCTCCAGCGCGCTGGAGCTTGGCCGTAAAACGCTGATTTCGCTAGGCATGCATCCACATCAGGCGCAGCGCGCACAGCTCCATTTCCGCCGTCTTGATATGCGGATGCTGCGCGAACTGATGCCGGTACATACCGATAACGCGCAAATTTCCCGTGTCCGCGAGGCGCGTCGCGAGCTGGAGGAGATTTTCCACCGTGAGATGCAGCAGGAACGACGCCAGCTCGATGGCTGGGACGAATTTGAATAGAAGGTGAACCTATGGCTGTGCGTAAACGTTTTATTGCCGGGGCCGTCTGCCCGAAATGCCAGGCGCAGGATTCTCTCGCCATGTGGCGTGAAAATCAGGTCGATATTGTCGAGTGCGTAAAGTGCGGGCATCAGATGCGCGAGGCGGACAAAGAAGTTCGCGAGAAGGTTCGCAAAGATGAGCAAGTCATAGGGATTTTTCATCCCGACTAGCGAGATGCCCCAGGTTTCTTTAAGCTAAAGGGTACACAGGCGTCGATTTGGGCTACAATCGGCGCCAGTCTTTTTTCCTCACTCAGGAGATATCATGAAAGTAGCAAAAGACCTGGTGGTCAGCCTGGCCTATCAGGTACGTACAGAAGACGGTGTATTGGTTGATGAGTCTCCGGTGAGTGCGCCGCTGGACTACCTGCATGGTCACGGCTCCCTGATTTCCGGCCTGGAAGCAGCGCTGGAAGGCCATGACGTTGGCGATAAATTCGATGTGAACGTAGGCGCTAACGACGCTTACGGCCAGTACGATGAAAACCTGGTACAGCGCGTACCGAAAGACGTCTTCATGGGCGTTGACGAGCTGCAGGTTGGCATGCGCTTCCTGGCGGAAACCGATCAGGGCCCGGTACCGGTAGAAATTACCGAAGTGGGCGACGACCACGTTGTGGTTGACGGCAACCACATGCTGGCGGGCCAGAACCTGAACTTCAACGTGGAAGTCGTTGCTATCCGCGAAGCGACCGAAGAAGAACTGGCTCACGGCCACGTTCACGGCGCGAACGGCCATCATCATGACCACGATCACGACCATGACGGTTGCTGCGGCGGTCACGGCCATAGCCACGACCACGAGCACGGTAAAGGCGGTTGCGGTAACGGCGGCTGCGGTTGCCACTAAGCCTGATAAAAAAGGGGCGCTCCGGCGCCCCTTTTTACTGCCCGCGATTTACCCGTCAGTAATGCGGCGGCGGCGTTTCTTCTGCCTGCGATGCGATCATTGACGGCTGCGAGGCTTTGATTTTCTCCACCATAATTTTGAGCTGTTCGCGCATCTTCGCGAGCTCCAGCTCATGCTTTGTGATGGCGGCGTTTAAGTCTTCAATAGTGGTTTCCTGAAACGCCAGCCGGCTCTCCAGTTCAGCGATACGATGTTCAGTCGATTCGTTGTGCATGATGTTTCCCCCTTTGCGTCGCGATTCTACGCAACTTTTCCGGATTCTGCCGGGTTGCTTCAACAGAAAGAAACTTATTTAAACAAATTAAGTCTGAAATAACGCCCGAAACGGAAAAGTGGTTATGTTGATTTCCGCTGCGACGTTTTATAGTACGACTTTCGTTTTTAAGATAACCCTGGGGTGAGAGGCCCCAACCCTGGAGATAATGGATGAAATCACTGTTTAAAGTAACGCTGCTGGCGACCACGATGGCTGTGGCGTTCAACGCGCCTCTGACTTTTGCTGCGCCAGCCGCACAGCAGCAGACGCCTGCTGCCGCTGACAGCAAAGCTGCATTCCAGAACGACGATCAGAAATCGGCTTACGCTCTGGGTGCATCACTGGGCCGTTACATGGAAAACTCCCTGAAAGAGCAGGAAAAACTGGGCATCAAACTGGATAAAAACCAGCTGATCGCCGGTGTCCAGGATGCGTTTGCTGATAAGAGCAAACTCTCTGACCAGGAAATCGAGCAGACTCTGCAGGCTTTTGAAACTCGCGTAAAAGGCGCCGCTCAGGCGAAAGTCGAGAAAGACGCGACTGAAAACGAAGCGAAAGGCAAAGCCTTCCGTGACAAATTCGCCAAAGAGAAGGGCGTGAAGACCTCTTCTACCGGCCTGCTGTATAAAGTTGAGAAAGAAGGTACCGGCGCTGCGCCGAAAGAGAGCGACACCGTTGTGGTTAACTACAAAGGCACGCTTATCGACGGCCAGGAGTTCGACAACTCTTACAAGCGTGGCGAGCCGCTCTCTTTCCGTCTTGACGGTGTGATCCCGGGCTGGACCGAAGGCCTGAAAAACATTAAGAAAGGCGGCAAAATCAAGCTGGTCATCCCGCCTGAGCTGGCTTACGGCAAAAACGGCGTTCCGGGTATTCCGGCTAACTCCACCCTGGTGTTTGACGTAGAACTGCTGGATATCAATCCGGCGGCGAAAGCAGACGCCGCACCGAAGGCCGCCGCGGGCGATAAAGCCGACGACGCTGCCAAAGCGAAGTAACGCTTCGCAGACCGCCGCCTCCGGGCGGCGGTTTTTTTTATCCGTGCCACGTATAATAAAAGCTGGCTAGTGTTGCGCCCGCTGTATTACTTTAGCGAGTTACGTAACAACTGAATGATGAGTCTGCCCAGACCTTGAGAGACGACAGGCTCGCTGTAAAGGGTGGTATGTTTTCATGTCCAATTCGCTATTAACCAATGAGGCCAGCGAACTCGATCTGCTGGATCAGCGTCCCTTCGAACAGACCGACTTTGATATTTTGCGTTCCTACGAAGCGGTCGTGGACGGGTTAGCGATGCTCATCGGCTCCCACTGTGAAATTGTGCTGCATTCCCTGCAGGATCTGAAATGCTCGGCTATCCGTATCGCTAACGGCGAACACACAGGACGCAAAATCGGCTCGCCGATTACCGATCTGGCACTGCGTATGCTGCACGATATGACCGGCGCTGACAGTAGCGTCTCAAAGTGCTATTTCACCCGCGCGAAAAGCGGTGTTCTGATGAAATCGGTGACTATCGCTATTCGTAACCGGGAACATCGTGTGATCGGTCTGCTGTGCATTAACATGAACCTGGATGTGCCGTTCTCCCAGATTATGAGCACCTTTGTACCGCCGGAAACGCAGGAAGTGCCGTCTTCCGTAAACTTTGCCTCGTCCGTGGAAGATCTTGTGACCCAGACGCTGGAGTTCACCATTGAAGAGGTGAACGCGGATCGCAATGTCTCGAACAACGCCAAGAACCGGCAGATTGTCCTTAACCTTTACGAGAAAGGCATTTTTGATATTAAAGACGCTATTAATCAGGTGGCCGACCGGCTGAATATCTCCAAACACACGGTTTATCTGTATATCCGTCAGTTTAAGAACGGTGATTTTCAGGGGCATGAACGTTAATGCGCTTTGCCCTGATGGTGACCGGCCCGGCCTATGGCACGCAACAGGCGAGCAGCGCCTTGCAGTTTGCGAAAGCGTTGCTGGCAGAAGGCCACAGCCTTGAGAGCGTCTTTTTTTATCGGGAAGGGGTCTATAATGCGAACCAGTTCACGTCGCCCGCAAGCGACGAGTTCGATCTGGTGCGTGCCTGGCAACAGTTGCACGATGAAAACGGCGTCGCGCTGCATATCTGCGTGGCGGCTGCGCTGCGTCGCGGCGTGACGGATGAAAATGAAGCGCGAGCGCAGGGGCTGCCTGGTGCGAACCTTCAGCCCGGCTTTCAACTGAGCGGCCTGGGCGCGCTGGCCGAAGCCGCGCTGACCTGCGACAGAGTGGTAGAGTTTTAATGAAACAGGTGGCTTTTGTCTTTACCCAGGCACCGCATGGCACCTCGGCGGGCCGCGAAGGGCTCGACGCGCTGCTGGCGATGTCTGCGTTAACGGAAAAGATTGGCGTCTTTTTTCTGAGCGACGGCGTTTTTCAGATTCTGCCAGGTCAGCATCCACAGGCGGTCCTGAGCCGCGATTATATCTCTACGTTTAAAGTTCTGCCGTTGTACGATATTGAGCGCTGCTATATCTGTCGGGAATCGCTGCAGGAGCGCGGGCTTAGTGAAGAACACGCCTTTGTGATTGATGTCGAGGCGCTGGACGCCGCAGCGCTGCGCGAACGCCTCGATGATTACGACGTCGTGCTGACATTTTAAGGAACGCCATGTTGTATACGCTTTCTCGCTCGCCCTGGCAGGTGGATATTCACGCGCTGCTGCGCCTTGTGCGTTCGGGCGATAACATTCTTCTGATGCAAAACGGCGTGGTCGCCGCGCTTCACGACAGCCGCTATCTCGCCGCGCTGCTGGCGTCGCCCGCCCGGGTTGTCGCCTTAGAAAACGATGTGGAAGCTCGCGGACTTGCCGCTCAAATTTCGAGCAGCATCGATACGATTAGCTATACTGAGTTCGTCAACCTTACCGTAAAACACGCAAGCCAGATGGCCTGGTAACGTGCAAACGCTGTATATTTCTTGACACCCTTAAAGCACAGCCCTAAAATTCCGCGTCCTCATATTATATGAGGGCGATTTATTACGTGTTTACGAAGCAAAAGCTATAAAACCAGGAGCTATTTAATGGCAACAGTTAACCAGCTGGTTCGCAAACCTCGCGCTCGCAAAGTTGCTAAGAGCAACGTGCCGGCGCTGGAAGCTTGCCCGCAAAAACGTGGTGTATGTACTCGCGTATATACCACCACTCCGAAAAAACCGAACTCCGCACTGCGTAAAGTATGTCGTGTTCGTCTGACTAACGGTTTTGAAGTGACTTCCTACATCGGTGGTGAAGGTCACAACCTGCAGGAGCACTCCGTGATCCTGATCCGTGGCGGTCGTGTTAAAGACCTCCCGGGTGTTCGTTACCACACCGTGCGTGGCGCGCTTGACTGCTCCGGCGTTAAAGACCGTAAGCAGGCTCGCTCCAAGTATGGCGTGAAGCGTCCTAAGGCTTAATGGTTCTCCGTTAAGTAAGGCCAAACGTTTTAACTTTAATGTCAAACTAAACTCGTAGAGTTTTGGACAATCCTGAATTAACAACGGAGTATTTCCATGCCACGTCGTCGCGTCATTGGTCAGCGTAAAATTCTGCCGGATCCGAAGTTCGGATCAGAACTGCTGGCTAAATTTGTCAATATCCTGATGGTAGATGGTAAAAAATCTACTGCAGAATCAATCGTATACAGCGCGCTGGAGACCCTGGCTCAGCGCTCTGGTAAATCTGAACTGGAAGCTTTCGAAGTCGCTCTCGAAAACGTGCGCCCGACTGTAGAAGTTAAGTCTCGCCGCGTTGGTGGTTCTACCTACCAGGTTCCGGTTGAAGTCCGTCCGGTTCGCCGCAATGCTCTGGCAATGCGTTGGATCGTTGAAGCTGCTCGTAAACGCGGTGATAAATCCATGGCTCTGCGCCTGGCGAACGAACTTTCTGATGCTGCAGACAACAAAGGTACTGCAGTTAAGAAACGTGAAGACGTTCACCGTATGGCAGAAGCCAACAAGGCGTTCGCACACTACCGCTGGTAATCCCTGCGGCATGTTAGTCACCAGACGGGCGCTTCAGGTAAGCCGCCCGCTCTGGGTAACTTATCCTGAACGCCTAAGGCAATAGAGGAATCAAATGGCTCGTACAACACCTATTGCACGCTACCGTAACATCGGTATCAGTGCGCACATCGACGCCGGTAAAACCACTACTACCGAACGTATTCTGTTCTACACCGGTGTAAACCACAAAATCGGTGAAGTTCATGACGGCGCCGCAACTATGGACTGGATGGAACAGGAGCAGGAGCGTGGTATTACCATTACCTCCGCTGCGACTACCGCATTCTGGTCTGGTATGGCTAAGCAGTATGAACCGCACCGTATCAACATCATCGACACCCCGGGGCACGTTGACTTCACCATCGAAGTAGAACGTTCCATGCGTGTCCTTGACGGTGCGGTAATGGTTTACTGCGCAGTTGGTGGTGTTCAGCCGCAGTCTGAAACCGTATGGCGTCAGGCTAACAAATACAAAGTTCCGCGTATTGCGTTCGTTAACAAAATGGACCGCATGGGCGCGAACTTCCTGAAAGTTGTTGGTCAGATCAAAACCCGTCTGGGCGCGAACCCGGTTCCGCTGCAGCTGGCGATTGGTGCTGAAGAAGGTTTCACCGGTGTTGTTGACCTGGTGAAAATGAAAGCCATCAACTGGAACGATGCAGACCAGGGCGTAACCTTCGAATACGAAGATATCCCGGCTGACATGCAGGACCTGGCTGACGAATGGCACCAGAACCTGATCGAGTCCGCAGCTGAAGCTTCTGAAGAGCTGATGGAGAAATACCTGGGTGGTGAAGAACTGACTGAAGAAGAGATCAAAAAAGCTCTGCGTCAGCGCGTTCTGAACAACGAAATCATCCTGGTAACCTGTGGTTCTGCGTTCAAAAACAAAGGTGTACAGGCGATGCTGGATGCGGTAATTGATTACCTGCCATCCCCGGTTGACGTACCTGCGATCAACGGTATCCTGGACGACGGTAAAGATACTCCGGCTGAGCGTCACGCTAGCGATGAAGAGCCGTTCTCTGCACTGGCGTTCAAAATCGCTACCGACCCGTTCGTTGGTAACCTGACGTTCTTCCGCGTGTACTCTGGTGTGGTTAACTCTGGTGATACCATCCTGAACTCCGTGAAATCCGCACGTGAGCGTTTCGGTCGTATCGTTCAGATGCACGCTAACAAACGTGAAGAGATCAAAGAAGTTCGTGCAGGCGACATCGCGGCTGCTATCGGTCTGAAAGACGTGACCACTGGTGACACCCTGTGTAACCCGGATCATCCGATCATTCTGGAGCGCATGGAGTTCCCAGAGCCGGTAATCTCTATCGCGGTTGAACCGAAAACCAAAGCTGACCAGGAAAAAATGGGTCTGGCTCTGGGCCGTCTGGCTAAAGAAGACCCGTCTTTCCGCGTATGGACTGACGAAGAATCTAACCAGACCATCATCGCTGGTATGGGTGAGCTGCACCTCGACATCATCGTTGACCGTATGAAGCGTGAGTTCAACGTTGAAGCTAACGTAGGTAAACCTCAGGTTGCTTACCGCGAAGCGATTCGCAGCAAAGTTACCGACATCGAAGGTAAACATGCTAAGCAGTCTGGTGGTCGCGGTCAGTACGGTCACGTTGTGATCGACATGTACCCGCTGGAGCCGGGCTCTAACCCGAAAGGTTACGAGTTCATCAACGACATTAAAGGTGGTGTGATTCCTGGCGAATACATCCCGGCCGTTGATAAAGGCATCCAGGAGCAGCTGAAGTCTGGTCCGCTGGCAGGTTACCCGGTAGTAGACATCGGTATCCGTCTGCACTTCGGTTCTTACCACGACGTTGACTCCTCTGAACTGGCGTTTAAACTGGCAGCTTCTATCGCCTTTAAAGAAGGCTTTAAGAAAGCAAAACCAGTTCTGCTTGAGCCGATCATGAAGGTTGAAGTAGAAACTCCGGAAGAGAACACTGGTGACGTTATCGGTGACTTGAGCCGTCGTCGCGGTATGCTGCGTGGTCAGGAATCCGAAGTAACTGGCGTTAAGATCCACGCTGAAGTTCCGCTGTCTGAAATGTTCGGATATGCAACTCAGCTGCGTTCTCTGACCAAAGGTCGTGCATCATATACTATGGAATTCCTGAAGTATGATGATGCGCCGAACAACGTTGCTCAGGCCGTTATCGAAGCCCGTGGCAAATAAGCCTTAGGGTTAAAACCAAAGTCCCGTGCCCTCTCGGCGAGGGGGCACTATAGTAAGGAATATAGCCGTGTCTAAAGAAAAATTTGAACGTACAAAACCGCACGTCAACGTCGGTACTATCGGCCACGTTGACCATGGTAAAACAACGCTGACCGCTGCCATCACTACCGTTCTGGCGAAAACCTACGGTGGTTCTGCTCGTGCATTCGACCAGATCGATAACGCGCCGGAAG
>NZ_JAANQB010000024.1:0-307472 GCF_011605445.1 Cronobacter sp. HA18006
TGATTACATCGAAATGTTTTATAACAGTAAGCGTCGGCATGGTTCTAGCGAACAGATGTCACCGACAGAATATGAAAACCAGTATTATCAACGGCTCGGAAGTGTCTAGATTATCCGTGGCGATTCACAAAACGCGACCGGAACAAGCGCGCCGAAATACGAAAAAAGGAACTCACCACCGATGCCGAGCCGCGAAGAATTGATGAAACGCAACAGCTTCGGATCTGTGAATAACAACAAATACCTCAACCGCTGGCTGCGTCAGGGCGGTGCGGCATGACCGACACAGCAAAACTGAAAGCGGCGGCGCTGGCCGCTACGCCGGGGCGCGTCGGCGACAGAATCGACGGCAGCGGGAGTATCAAATATCGCTGCGTCGGTGCTGACGGCTCCCTGGTGCTCCTGACAGACCACAAAAACAACGAGTACGGATTTGTTGGCGACAACGGAGAGGCTGACGAATTGTTTTTTCGGCTATGCACTCCTGAAGCGGTGCTTGAGCTGATAGCAGCGCTGGAAGCAGCAGAGAATCGCAACGCGGAGCTGGAGGCATGCGTATCTAATCTGCAAGTCAACAGGCCAGTGGTTTATGGTGATGGATTTTATGACGGATATTGGAAGGCTCGCAGCGAACAATCCATGTCAAGCGAGGATGAAAATCATGGTTAAAGTTGGCGAGTCTGATTTTTACAGCGCCGTTTCCAAGATGAACGTACATCCTCACAGTGAGAGTAAATTTACTGAATGGGAAGACCTGCGCACAAGGCAAATTATCGGTCGTTCAACGCGAGGGTATCTTGGAACGTTAGCGGAGAAAGAGGAATTTTTCTTAACTGAAAAATTAGCCGCCGCCGCGGGCATCAATCTTGAGACAGGGGGGGGGTGAGTAAGTGAGCCACCATCACGGCTGACCTATTACGCCGGATAAGCGATATACTCCACTCAGGAGGTATCATCATGCCACGAAGAAAAAGCAGAAGTCGTAAAAAAGAAAATGAGCTGCTCGCCAGCATGACCCCCGCTGAGCGTCACCGTCACATGCTGAAAAAATACAGCCATGTTAAGCGTCTGATCGACGTGGCAAACGGTGAGCGCTTTGAAAATGGCATAGTCAGCTCAGTTGACGCCTACCGCTCGCCATACGAATTAAGAGTAAAGCGCGGGCGTTCAGCCGATGGTAAGAAGTCGTGATGAAAAATAATCTCACTGTACGCAGCAAAGAGGAAATGGCGAAGGTTATAGTGGATTTAGTTGCTTCAGGCGTTGCTTGCATTTTTATAGGGAGTTACATCACCGCATTACTCCCGGTCGGTGGGTGCTCATTCAGCGCGCGAAGGAGTACGGCGGCGGGTGGTGGCTAGGGAAGGCTTACGATGATGTGTTCATGCTTGAGTTCGAGAAGCCAAGTTCAATGGCTGTGGCGACGGAGTACATCATGTCGCATGGAAGGATGCAGATATTCCCGCCGTGGGACGATGAATTTGAGTTAACACCATGACCCGCCGAGTGCGGTTTTTTTAATGGAGTAAGTTATGGCAAATCATGTAACAAACCGTCTGACAATTACAGGTGACTCGCAGTCAATTGCAGAGCTATTTGCTGGTTGCTTCCGAAAAGAAAAATGCGAGATTCCTGATTTCTGGCGCGAACGTGCTTCTGATTCATCTATAGATTCGTTAGAGCGCCTGAATTGGGCAAAGCGCATCGCTGAGTGTGAAGCGTCTGAACCCTATTATGTTTTCGACTTCAACCTGATTATCCCCGCCCCCGCCTTCATTTTTAATGGCGATGAACTTACGGTTGGAAGCCGAGAAGAAAAGACCGGGCGCAACTGGCACAAGTTCAACACGGCGCGATGGGGCACAAATTGGAATGCCTACGATATGGAAATCGTGGAGCGCAGTGACGAAAAGCTGGTCATCAAGTTTGATACGGCATGGTCGCTTCCAGAGCCAATTATCAACGAATTGGTTAGCTGGTTCCCTGAACTGAAGTTTTTCCATGAATTTTACGATGAGGGCGGATGGTTCTTTGGGGACAGAACGTATTCATCGGGGTTGGTTATCGACAACTTTATCAGCGGCGAGCAGAGGGAAAATCATCAAGAAATGGAAAATCGCCTATGCAAAGAACTGAAAGGATATTCACTTGATGATTGCGATGAAGAGGATTAATAAGCCAACGCAGAAGTACTGCATCGAACAGGCCGCCTCATGGCGGCTTTTTTACGCCTGGAGATAATCGAATGGATATAACAATGAGCGATACACTCATGCCGATCACCGATGTGTGCGCGGCAACCGGCTACAAGAAGCCTACCATTTATGAATGGATGCGAGACGGTAAATTTCCACGTCCTGTTAAGATTGGCAGGAGCGTTCGATGGCCTTCCAGTGAAGTCGATGCGTGGATAAAGGATAAAATCACTTCTTGTCCTCGATCAGGCCAGCAATAACACCTCCCCACCAATCCATCATTTCCCTTCTTTCTTTCATATACTCCGCATGATTGTACGCGGCAGCTACCCTATTCTTTTGCTGATGAGCCAGTTGTGCTTCTATCACTTCTGGCCTGAAGCCTTGCTCATACAAAGCGGTGGATGCCGTGGCGCGGAAGTCATGCCCGGTTATCTCACCGCTTGCAAACCCCTGATACTCGATAGCGCGATTAATGGTGGTTTTGGCAATTGGTTGGCCCGGCTTTGATGGGCTGGGGAAGAGATATTCTTTATCACCTGTCAGTGGTTTAAGTTCTTCCAGCAATGCGATAACATGGTCACACAACGGAACGCGGTGTTCGCGGCGTTTCTTCATCACTTCTTTTGGGATTATCCACTCGGCTTTTTCTAAGCTGATATGTTCCCACTTGGCAAACCTAAGTTCCTGTTGACGCACGAATGTCATAACCAGCATTTTTATGCAGATAACCATGACCGGGCTTTTGTAATTTTTTAGCGAGACAAATAGCTGACGAAGCTCTTCTGTAGTTGCCGGTCTTGCGTGTGTAGTAGGCTTCTGCATCACCGCGCCGCGAAGGGCATACGATGGATCGACTTCAGCTCTCAGTGTGGCGACGGCGTAGCAAAAAACGGCTGAACATATCTGTCTCACCTTTCCTGCGGAATAAGCATTCCCTGCCTTCTCTAGCTTCCGCATCAATGCAAGTATGTGCGCCGCTTTAACGTCCTTTACTGGTATCTTCCCTATTGCGGGCAGGATGTGCTTATCCAGGAATCCACGATTAACTATCTGAGTTTTCTCTGCCCAGGTCTGGCACTTTCGTTCATACCATTCTTCAGCGATTGATTTGAAGGTGTTCGCTGCATCACCCATAACCATCAGCTTTTCAGTGTCTTTGACGATGGTTGGATTTTTTCCCTGCCTAACCTGTTCCCTTGCCCACTCTCTTTCTCTTCTGGCATCAGCCAGGGAGACGCCAGGGTACTCGCCTATCGTATAGCGCCCGTCTTTTTTTGGTGACAGCCAGAACCGGTATCGCCATATCTTGGCACCGGTAGGCCTGACATCAAGATAGAGGCCCTGACCATCCTGAAGCGAGTAAGGCTTCTCATGAGGCTTAGCATTTCTGATTTTTGTGTCGGTTAATGGCATGGCAACAGGACAAGGTGAAAAGTTTGTCCGGTAGGTTATCCGGTTTTTCCCCATCTCTCAATGAACGTTGGCATAACTCGACATAAACGTAACCGACAGAAGTAACGGGATTCAAGGTGGCTGACATAATGTGACATAACTCCACATTATTCAGTGTTGATAAGCCAGTAAGAGACGCATATCACATCCAGTAAAGTTTCTGTCGCGATGAAAGGAAACTGAAAGGCTTTAGTTTTAACAATCATGCAACCGATACGCTACAAAGCAGTTCACATAATCAGAAACACCACGGCAGTCATGCATGAGGATGAAAATGAAAACATCACTTCTCTCTACCCTGTTAGCAACGTCTCTGGCTTTCTCTTTTACCGAAGCCGTGGCGGCAGAAGCGCCGTCGCGCCCGGAGTGCATCGCGCCCGCCAAGCCCGGCGGCGGCTTCGATTTAACCTGCAAACTGATTCAGGTGAGCCTTCAGGAAACCGGCGCGCTGGAAAAACCGATGCGCGTGACCTATATGCCAGGCGGCGTCGGCGCGGTGGCCTATAACGCGATTGTGGCCCAGCGCCCCGGCGAACCGGGCACCGTGGTGGCGTTTTCCGGCGGCTCGCTGCTCAATCTCTCGCAGGGCAAATTTGGCCGCTATAACGTCGATGACGTGCGCTGGCTCGCGAGTGTCGGCACCGATTACGGCATGATCGCGGTGCGCGCCGATTCGCCGTGGAAAACGCTCGGCGATCTGATGAAAGCGCTGGAGAAAGATCCGAACAGCGTGGTGTTTGGCGCGGGCGCGTCGATTGGCAGCCAGGACTGGATGAAAACCGCGTTGCTGGCGCAGAAAGCGGGCGTCGATCCGCACAAGATGCGCTACGTGGCCTTTGAAGGCGGCGGCGAGCCGGTGACTGCACTGATGGGTAACCACGTGCAGGCGGTATCCGGCGATCTCAGCGAGATGGTGCCTTATCTCACCGGCAATAAACTGCGGGTGCTGGCGGTCTTCGCGAACGAACGCCTGCCCGGCCAGCTCGCCCAGGTACCCACCGCCAAAGAGCAGAGCTATGACCTGGTGTGGCCTATTATTCGCGGCTTCTATGTCGGCCCTAAAGTCAGCGACGCCGATTACCAGTGGTGGGTCCAGACTTTCGAAAAACTCCAGCAAACCGATGAATTCAAAAAGCAGCGCGATCTGCGCGGCCTGTTTGAGTTCAACCTGACCGGCAAGGCGCTGGATGAATATGTGAAAAATCAGGTCAACGACTACCGCGAAAAAGCCAAAGCCTTTGGGCTTGCGAAATAGCGCAGGAGGATGTGATGAGCGATCGCATTTTTGCGGGGATCTGGATCCTGCTCTGTATCGGCGGGCTGTTTGTAGGCTGGCAAATCCACAGCGAGTATGCCTACGAACCGGTTGGGCCGCGCCCTTTCCCGATGGGCATTATCGCGCTGATGCTGCTGTGCGCGGTACTGCTACTGCTGCGCCGCCCGGATGTCGTGGACTGGCCACATCACGCCGTGCTGCAACGGCTGGTGGTGATGGTGATTGTGCTGTTGCTCTACGCCGGGGGCTTTGAATGGCTGGGCTTTCCGCTCGCCACCGCGCTGCTGACGGCGGTCATCGGCATGCTTTTCGGCGCGCAGCTACCGGCGGCGCTGGTATCCGGCGTGGTGATGGGCGGCGTGCTCTGGTACGCCTTTGACCGCCTGCTTGACGTGACGCTGCCTCTCGGGGCCTGGCTTAATTAACGGGAGCTTTTATGGATACCTGGCTTTATCTCTCACAGGGCTTCGCCGTCGCGCTGACGCCCACCAATCTGCTGATTGCGCTGATTGGCTGTTTCGTCGGCACCATCGTCGGGCTGCTGCCGGGCCTCGGGCCGATTAACGGCGTCGCTATTCTGCTGCCGCTGGCGTTCGCGATTCATCTGCCGGCGGAATCGGCGCTGATCCTGCTCGCCACGGTCTATATCGGCTGTGAATATGGCGGGCGCATTTCATCGATACTGCTTAATGTACCGGGCGACGCGGCGGCGATCATGACGGCGCTGGACGGCTACCCGATGGCGCAGCAGGGGCGCGGTGGCGTGGCGCTCTCTATCTCCGCCGTCAGCTCGTTCGTCGGCTCGTTTATCGCGATTTTTGGCATCATCCTTTTTGCACCGGTGCTGGCGGAGTGGTCACTGGCGTTCGGTCCGGCGGAATATTTCGCCCTGATGGTCTTTGCCATCGCCTGTCTTGGCAGCATGATGGCGCAAAACCCGCTGAAATCATTCCTGGCCGCGCTGATTGGCCTCGGGCTTGCGACGGTCGGTGTGGATGCCAACACCGGCGTGTATCGCTTTACGTTTGACAGCGTGCATCTCTCGGATGGCGTGCAGTTTATCGTGGTGGTGATTGGCCTGTTCTCGGTTTCCGAAATTCTGCTGATGCTGGAGAGCACCAGCAGCGGCCAGACGCTGGTGCGCAAAACCGGGCGGATGCTGTTTAACGCTAAAGAAGCCGCCGCCTGTACCGGCGCGACGCTGCGCTCGTCGGTAATTGGCTTTTTTGTCGGTATTCTGCCGGGCGCGGGGGCGACCATCGCGAGCGCCATTACCTACATGACCGAGAAAAAGCTCGGTGATAAAGACGGCTCATTCGGCAAAGGCGATATTCGCGGCGTGGCGGCGCCGGAGGCGGCAAACAACGCCTCGGCCTGCGGCTCGTTTATTCCGATGCTGACCTTAGGCGTGCCCGGCTCTGGGACCACGGCGGTGATGATGGGCGCGCTGACGCTCTATAACATCACGCCGGGGCCTGCGATGTTTACCGAACAGCCGGATATCGTCTGGGGGCTTATCGCGGCGCTGCTTATCGCCAACGTGATGCTGCTTATTATGAACATTCCGCTGATCGGCCTCTTCACCCGCATGCTGACCATTCCGCTGTGGTTCCTGGTGCCAGCGATTGCGGCGGTTTCGGCGGTGGGCGTTTACGCGGTGCACAGCACCACGTTTGATCTGCTGCTGATGGTGGGTCTTGGCGTGCTGGGCTATATCCTGCGTAAAATGCATTTTCCGATGTCGCCGCTGATTCTGGGCTTTGTGCTGGGCGAAATGCTGGAGCAGAACCTGCGCCGCGCGCTCTCTATCAGCAACGGCGAGCTCGGCATTCTCTGGCAGAGCGGCGTCACCAAAACCCTGCTCATTATGGCCACGCTGGTGATTATCGTACCGCCGCTGGTGAAGCGACTTCGTAAGCGCCCGTTGAAAACGCAGAGCGATCTCTCTTCCTGATAGCCACCCTCGCTGGTGGCAGTTAAAATGCCGCCAGCGAGGGAAGTCGTTGTATTTTCGCCATATCTGCCCGATAGTTAGCCTTTTACATTCCTGGCAGATCATTATGACCGTCACATCATCTCGTACGGCGTTAACCTTCGCAGCGCTGGTGCTGGCCCTGATCCTGATTTACACCGGCATCAGCGCCAAAGACAAACTCACCTGGCTTATGGAAGTGACGCCGGTCATTATTATCGTTCCACTGCTACTGGCCACACACTCGCGCTATCCGTTAACGCCGCTGCTTTACGTACTGATTTTCTTCCATGCCATCATTTTGATGGTCGGCGGTATGTACACCTACGCGAAAGTGCCCATCGGTTTTGACGTTCAGGCGTGGCTGGGATTAAGCCGCAATCCTTACGACAAACTGGGACACTTTTTTCAGGGTCTGGTGCCGGCGCTGGCGGCACGGGAGATTTTGCTGCGCGGCGGCTACGTTCACGGTCGTAAAATGCTCGCCTTCGTGGTCTGCTGTATCGCGCTGGCGATTAGCGCCGTTTACGAATTAATCGAATGGTGGTCGGCGCTGGCGCTGGGACAAGGTGCCGATGACTTTCTCGGCACCCAGGGCGATCCCTGGGACACCCAGTCGGATATGTTTTGCGCCCTGCTTGGCGCGCTCACTACCGTGTTCGCGTTGAGCCGCTGGCATACGAAGCAGCTAGTGAATATCCAGCGTCCCTGAATCCGCAATCGCCAGCTGGTTTACCCAGTCGCGTAGCGCCCGGCGGGAAATTTTAATCCCGCCGTTTTTAAGCGTCTCCGGCAGCCGAAGCCAGGCAACCGGCTGCTCAAATCGCGCCAGCTTATCGCTTGCCCACAGGCGCAGCGCCTGTGGCTCAAATGACGCCTCACACTCGATGACTGCCACCGGCCGCGCGCCGAACTCGTTATCCTCCAGCGGGACGATAAACGCCTGCCGCACCTGCGGATGCTGGCTCAGCACGCGCTCGACCGCCTCCGGCTGAACGCCTTCCCCACCGCAGAAAAAAAGATTATCCAGCCGTCCGGGCACCAGTAATTTGCCGTCGCGCCACGCACCGCGGTCGCGGGTGGCGAACCAGCCCTGCGCATTGGTGAGCGGCACCAGCGCGCCGTCACGCCAGTAGCCAGCGGCCATGCTACTGCCACGCAGCCAGATCTCATCGCCCGCGAGCATCACCTCGCGCCCCGGCAGCGGCACACCTACATCAGCCTCGCCATCGGCGCGTTTCGCGCACACCGTCGAGGCAAACTCCGTCAGCCCATAGCCGCACCAGCAGGCGATATCCCGCTGTGCCGCCGCTTGCGTCAGCGCAACCGGGATCGCAGCACCACCGAGCAACACGGCTTTGAGGCTCAGGCGACATTCCGGCATCGCTAACAGCCGCCAGAGCTGGGTCGGCACCAGCGAGGCGTGCGTACAGCCTTCCAGCGCCTCGTAAAGCGGCAGGGAATCACGTACCGCCAGCTGCGCGCCTGCCCGCAGCCAGCGCCAGAATATTCCCTGACCGGAGACGTGAAACAGCGGCAGCGAGAGCAGCCAGCAGTCGGCGGCATGAAACGGGATCAGGCTCAGCACGCCCCTCGCGCTCTCCAGATGTGCGAACGCTGTATGAACGGCAGCTTTCGGCAGGCCGCTGGAGCCGGACGTTAGCGTCATGGATACCAGGCGATCGGCCTGCCACGCCGCGGCATACGCCGCCGCAGGCTCGCGCCAGTCGAGCAACGTAAGGCCCGGCAGCGCGGGCGCATCACCGATACAAACGGCATACCGCAACGTGAACGACGGCAGCAGCGCGTTGATTAACGGTGCCGGCAGTTGCGGGTTTAGCGGCAGAATACGCGCGCCGCACTGTAACAGCGCAAGCCAGGCGAGCAGCGTTCGTTCGCTGTTTTTCGCGCACACCGCCACGCCGTCGCCGTCGCGCACGCCCTGCTGATGAAACCCTGCAGCAAGAGCATCAATCCGCTTGCAGAGCGCGCGCCAGGTGATATCGCCACTGTCGGCGCGCAGCGCGATGTCATGCGGCCTCATGCTTGCCCAATGACGCCACGGCCAGTCGAAGAGACTCACAGCAGCGGCTCCAGCGCATCCACAGGCCAGCACGGCAGCGGGCTGCCCGGCCACGGGCGCACCAGTTGAGCCTGCATCAGCGCGAGCGTATCGAGCCCCGGCGTGACGCCCGGCGTCAGCCAGGCGGCAAGCCGCGCGAGCTGGGTCAGCCCCAGGCTTGATTCAATGGAGGAACTGATGACCGCCGTCAGGCACTGCGCGTGAGCCTGCGCCACCTGCTGCTGTACCGTTTGCAGACTGCCGGTGAGCGTCGGTTTGATAATCACCGCCCGCAGGCCTGGCTCGGCTGTAATGGAAAAATCGCGTTCGCGCAGGCTTTCATCCCAGGCGATGGCGATACCGGTTTCGGCGGCGAACGCGCGGGAATCGTCAGGGTTTTGGCAGGGTTCTTCGATAAAATCGATGCGCGAACGGTACGCCGGGTTAACGTATTTCGCGAACTGCTGCGCTTTCAGCGGCGTCCAGGCGCGATTCGCGTCGAGCCGCAGCGTGAGATCGGGAATCGCCTCCAGCAGCAGGTTGACCACTATGCCGTCGCGCACCGCCTCATACAGCCCCACTTTAACTTTGGCGACTTTCTTGCCGGGCAGCCCGGCAAGGCGTGCGAAGAGTTCATCCGGATCGCCCGTACACAGCGGCGCGGTGTGATAATTCGCGGCCACGGGCAGCGTGCCGTGAAGCTCCGCCTGCGCCAGGCTTAAACCAAACGCGACGCTTGCCACCTCCGGCAGCGGCTGTGCGTCGCCACGCTGCCAGGCACGGAGCCAGTCGTGCGCGGCAGACAGCGCCGCGTCCAGCGTCTCGTCGCTAAACCCCGGCAGCGGCGCAATGTCTCCCCACCCTTCGCCCCCGTTGGCAGAAAGGCGCACCAGCAGGCCGTCGCGGGTTTTCAGGCGCCGCTCCCGCAGCACCACGCCTGCGTCCATCGGCACCTGATAACGATAAAGCTGAGCCGCGCGCATTATGGGTTACGCTTGAATTTGCTGAAATCTGGCTGGCGCTTCTGGTTGAACGCGTTGCGCCCTTCCTGCCCCTCTTCGGTCATGTAGAAAAGCATGGTGGCGTTGCCTGCCAGCTCCTGAAGCCCCGCCTGACCGTCGCAGTCGGCGTTGAGCGCCGCTTTCAGGCAGCGCAGCGCCATCGGGCTGTTTTGCAGCATTTCGCGGCACCAGCGCACCGTTTCTCTCTCAAGCTCCGCCAGCGGAACGACGGTATTCACCAGCCCCATATCCAGCGCCTGCTTTGCGTCGTACTGACGGCACAGGAACCAGATTTCACGCGCCTTTTTCTGGCCGACGATGCGCGCCATATAGGACGCTCCCCAGCCGCCGTCAAACGAACCGACTTTCGGGCCGGTCTGGCCGAAGACGGCGTTTTCCGCCGCAATGGTCAGATCGCACATCATATGCAGCACGTGGCCGCCGCCAATCGCAAAACCCGCCACCATCGCCACCACAGGTTTCGGGCAGGTGCGGATCTGACGCTGGAAATCGAGCACGTTGAGATGATGCACGCCGGCGTCGTCCTGATAACCGCCGTAGTCACCGCGCACTTTCTGATCGCCGCCCGCGCAAAAGGCCTTTTCACCTTCGCCAGTGAGGATAATGACGCCGATATTGTCGTCATAGCGGGCATCGGCCAGCGCCTGGATCATCTCTTTAACGGTGAGCGGGCGAAACGCGTTGCGCACCTGCGGACGGTTGATGGTGATTTTAGCGATGCCGTCAGTGGATTTGTGGTAGCGAATGTCGGTGTAGCCTTCCGAACAGTCGAGCCATTCGGCAGGCGCATAAAGCATCGCTTCATCAGGATAGATCATGGGAGTTCTCCGTTAGGGGCGCAAAATCGCGTTAAGACAGCGAGCCACCGCAGCCGGGTTTTCCCGGTGCGCGTTATGGCCCGCGCCAGTAATGACATGCAAAGGCACATTGAGCGTGGCGGCGAGCGCGCGGAATTTTGCATCGCGCTCCCCGCACAGGTAATGAAATGGTACTGAGAGCCGCGCTAAAGGCTCATACAGCGGCGGCTGGCGGCCAGGCGATGTGGCTTCCAGCATCGTGGCCAGGGCGGTGGGGGCGGTGGGGGCATTGCAGGCGCGCAGCGTGATTAATTCCCGGCGCTGTGCATCTGTCAGCGTGGCGAAAACGGGCTGGCGATACCAGGCGTCGAGCACCGATTCAATCGGTTCATCGCGAAACCGCTGCGCCCATTTTTTGTCCGCAACGCAACGCGCATCGCGCTCATCGGCATTCAGAAGCCCCGGATGGCCACCCTCAACCACAAGCCCTCGCAGGCCGGGCGTATTCCCCTGCGCGGCGTGAAACATCGCTATCCGCCCGCCGAGCGAGTAACCCACCAGCCAGTATTCAAGTATGTTGTAACTATTTAGCGTTGCGATAAGCTGTTCGTTCACGTGCGCAAAATCAACGGCGCAAAGATGCGCCGAGCCGCCGTGACCCGGCAGATCGATAAACAGATGGTCATGCTCATCGCAGGCCGCGGCGACCGTCTGCCATTCGCGATGATCGCCGAGAAAACCGTGCAGCCAGACGATAGTGCCCCGCGCGACGCCGCGGGCTGGCTGAAAATGCGCGGCCAGCGGCATCAGGCGCACACCGCTTTAAGTAAACGCGAGAATACCTGCGCACCCGCGGTTTCCGGGACGCGCAGTTCAATGACGGTCGCGATCGACGAACGCCACGCGCGCGTCACCGCCTCTTTAAGCGCGGCCAGGCTCTCCGGCGCGTCATAATTCAGCGAAAACATCGCCGCCGCGGGCGCAAAGCTGACGTTTTGCGGCATACAGTAAAATTTTTCGCGCTCGCGGGCGGGCGTCGGGAGCATGGAGAAAATCTGCCCGCCGTTGTTGTTCACGACGATCAGCACGAAAGGCGCGGGCGCGTCGCGCAGGAGCGCCAGCGCGTTGAGATCGTAAAGCGTGGAGAGATCGCCCAACACGGCAAGCGTAGGTCTTCCGGTGGCGCGCTGTACGCCCGCCGCGGTAGAAACCAGCCCGTCGATGCCGCTCGCGCCGCGGTTACCATAGACCGGGTAGCCGGCGGGCAACTGCGCCAGCGCATCCACCAGCCGCACCGTCAGGCTGTTGCCGAGAAAGAGCTGGCCGTCTGGCGGCAGCAGTTCCGGCAGGCGGTACGCCACCTGCGCCTCGCCCCACTCAGTGAGTTCGCGCGCCACGATACGCTGTGTCTGCGCCGCCAGCCCTTCCAGCGGCTCGGCCCACGGCATCATGGGGTGCGCCGGATGGTGTTCAAGCCAGGCGCAGATATCCGCCACAATCCGACGCCCGCGGTGGTGTGCCGGATCGAGCCGCCCTGAAAGTGGATCGACAATCCAGTAATCCTGCGGGCGACATTCGCTTTGCCACTGCAACACGCGCTTGCCGGTCAGGCTGCCGCCAAACTGAACGACAATCTGCGCCTGCGCGAGCAGCGCGGCGGCACGCGGGTGCGCGAGCCAGAGATCGGCGCACGGCAGTGGCTGGCCGGTTTGCGAGAGCACATCGCCAATGAGCGGCCAGCCAAGACGCGCCGCCCACTGCGCAACGGCTTCGCCCTCCTGCGCCGTCAGCCTGCCTGCAAGCACCACGCCACGCTGTTCACGCCAGAAAGGCCAGTCTGCCTGCGCGTTGACCGCCTGTGTGTTCTCATAGCGCAGCCAGGGTGTTGTCGTCTGCCACCACTCGCCTGGTGCCTGCTGCCACGTAAGATCGGTATCGTCCAGCTCGCCATAGAGCGGTTCGGCGAACGGTACGTTGATATGCAGCGCGCCTGCCTTTAGCGCGCCCATCTTTTCATCGATGGCGCTGATAAGCCAGGCGGCGGGAATGGAGGGCGTGGGGCGCGGTAAATCGAGCGTGGCGGCGGGGTGTGAGCCAAAAATGCTGTGCTGGCGAATCGCCTGGTTCGCGCCGCAGTCTATCAGCTCCGGGGGACGGTCGGCGGTGATCACCACCAGTTTTTCGCCCGTCAGCCCGGCTTCTATCACCGCGGGATAAAGGTTCGCCACTGCCGTACCGGACGTGACAATTACCGCCACCGGCTCGCCGCTTGCTTTGGCAAGCCCGAGCGCCAGATGGCCAAGACCGCGCTCATCGAAGTGCGTATGCGGCGTGAACGCCGAATGTTGCGCGGCGGCGAGCGTCAACGGCGTGGAGCGCGAGCCCGGCGCGATGCAAAGATGGCGCACGCCGTGGCGGCTCAGCGCTTCGAGAATGACGCCCGCCCAGCGGCGGTTAAACGTGCTTGTCGACATAAGCTTGTCCGGTATCAATTTAGCCGGTTTATTATAAAGCCTCGTCGGAATCGAATTTTGATATGGGTCGGGTTGTGGCTCGGCTCATGAAGTCAGAAGCGTGAGCAGCGCCGCCGCTTTGTTCTCGATCTCCTGCCACTCCAGCGCGGCCTGCGAGCCCGCCACCAGCCCGGCACCCGCGTAAATACGGATTGTTTCGTCCTTCAGGCGCGCCGAGCGCAGGCTTACGCAAAACTCTGACTGCTCCATCGACAAATACCCGGCAGAGCCCGCATACCATTCCCGCTCAAACGGTTCGTGCTCAGCGATAAAACGGCGCGCCGCCTCGCGCGGCAGCCCGGCCACTGCGGCGGTAGGCTGTAGCTGATGCAGGCACGCGGCGTCATCGGGCGCGAAAAGGCGCGCGGTCATCGCACACCGGAGATGCTGCACCCGCCGCAGCCGCATCACCTCCGGCAGCCGCGTTGTGATGCTGTGCGCAATCGGCGCCAGGCGCGCGCGAATGTCTTCCACCACCAGCGCATTTTCGCGGCGATTTTTATCATCATTCAGCAGCCAGATGGCGCGCGCCTGCGCCTGACTGTCGTCGGGAAGATTTTCCACCGTCCCTGCCAGCGCCTCGGTATCCAGCGCCAGCCCATTGCGCCGCCACAAGCGCTCCGGCGTCGAGCCAAGAAACGCCTCGCGCGCGCTGAAGGCCAGATAAAAGTGGTAGCAGTGGTGATTAGCCTCGCGGCTTGCGGCCATCAGCGCCGTCGCGTCCGGTTGCGCGAGAAAACGCAGATCGGTGGCGCGCGCCAGTACCACTTTAGCGAAATCGCCGCGCTCAATAGCGTGTGTCGCCGCGCCAACCAGTTGCGCCCATTGCTGCGCCTGCGGAATATCACAGCGGCTGACACGGCGCGGCGGGCGTTGCAACAGCGTGTGCCGCGCTGGTTGCAGGTTGTGGATAAGCGGCTTTAACGCCTGCGCCGCTTTGTATTGTGAGCAGGCACTATAAATGTTCACTATCAGCCAGGCGCGATCGTCCTCCCGGCGCAGCTCCAGGCGCGGCAGGAAAAAAAGTCCATTTTGGGGATCGAACGCGTTCAGCCCCCAGACACGAAGGCCTGGTGTATCCGCATGCTTGTGTAAAAACGCCTGCGCCTCGTCGAGACTTGAGAATGTGCATGCCGCACCAAGCGTGCCAACCTCTTCATTGCCTTCACGAGAGCGCCAGTAAAACTGCGGAAACCCTGGCTGCGCGCCAAGCCAGGCGAGTAAATCGTAAAATTCAGGGGAAAATTCAAACGCGCAACGGCAGAGACCGGGCGCATCAGGCACGTCCGCAAGCGCCTTTTCAGCCAACGCCTGCGCGGCGGCGAGAGTATTCACAGGTTTCCTTTCCTCTGCTTAAAACCCTGCATTCTACAGGGCTTTGCGCGCAAAAAAAATGGCGCACCCTAGACGGATGCGCCGGTGCGCGATGTGCGGAGGATTAACGGCGGGCTAACAGCAGGCCCAGCACCAGACCCGCAGCGGCACCGATACCAACGCCCTGCCACGGTTTTTCATGCACATAGTCATCGGCACGATAGACCGCCTGTTTGGCGCGGAAGTAGTAGTTGTCGGACGCGGTGCTGACGCGGTTTTTTACGTCATGCAGCGCCTGCTCGGCACGCGCTTTCAGTTCAACATACTTTTGATCCGCTGGATCGCCGGACGAGCGCAGGATCTCTTCCAGAGTATCGCTCAGCAGAGTCAGGTCATCGTCGACACGCGTTTCATAAGGTTGTGAAGATAAAGGCATAACTGGTCTCCGTGTTATCAAGTTACCGGTTTGCTAACTATAGACACACTCACGCTTTTTTGCCTGGACGCGGTTCGCGCCGCATCCCGATGTGCGGGATGCCGTCTTCGTCGTAGATCTCCGTGGCCGGGACAAAACCAAACTGTGCGTAAAACGCCTGCAGGTGCGCCTGTGCGCTCAGGTATAGCGGGCTTTGCGGCCAGTTGCGCTCGCAGCTCTCAACCGCGCGTTTCATGAGTTCAACACCCAGCTTTTCACCCCGTGCGGCACCTGAAACAATAACCCGCCCTATCGCGACCGGCGCATATGGATCGTCACTTTTCAGAATCCTCGCATAAGCAATCAGCTGATTATCGCGCCAGGCCAGCAGATGACGGTTTTCGCCCACCAGATCTTCGCCGTCCACATCCAGATAAGGACACGTTTGTTCAACCACAAATACTTCACAGCGCAGCTTCAGCAGCGCGTACAGCGTCGGGACATCCAGCTCGGCGTGATGTTTATCCTGCCAGTCGATCATATTGGGCTCCAGAGTGTGCGGCTTTCCTCGTTATACTAAAAGCTTTCGCGCAATCGTACAGAGTAAATTCCTCATGGAACTGACATTTTTAGGCACCAGCGCCGGGCTGCCGTCCACCACCCGCAACGTGACGGCCATTGTCCTGAACCCGCAAAACAATCGCTCCGGGCTGTGGCTTTTTGACTGCGGCGAAGGCACCCAGCATCAGATGCTGCGCGCCACGGCCACTCCCGGCAAAATAGAAAAAATCTTTATCACGCACCTGCACGGCGATCATATCTTCGGGCTGCCGGGCCTGCTGTGTAGCCGCTCCATGGCAGGCTGCGAGACGCCGCTTGAGATTTACGGCCCAAAGGGCATCGCGGAATTTGTCGAAACCACGCTACGTCTGAGCGGCTCCTGGACCAGCTACCCGTTAAACGTGCATGAGATTACCGAAGGGCAGCTATTGGACGATGGCGAGCTTACCGTGACCGCGTACCCGCTGACGCATCCGGTGGAATGTTACGGCTACCGGATCGAGGAGCAGGATAAATCCGGCGCGCTGGACGCCGCGCGTCTTAAAGCGGCGGGCGTTATGCCAGGGCCGCTGTTTCAGCAGCTCAAGCGCGGCGAGACGGTGACGCTCGCTGACGGGCGCACGGTGTGCGGCGCGGATTACCTGAGCGCGCCCCGCCCCGGCAAAAAAATAGCCATTTTCGGCGATACCGGCCCGACACCGCAGGCGGTTAATCTCGCCCGCGATGTGGATGTGATGGTCCATGAAACCACGCTTGAAGCGGCGATGGCGGAGAAAGCTAACGGACGCGGGCACTCGACCACACAGCAGGCGGCTGAGGTTGCCAGAGACGCGGGCGCGAAGCGCCTGTTGATGACGCACTTTAGTTCACGTTATAGCGCAGAAGAGTGTCAGCGGCTGCTCGCGGAATGCCAGGCCATTTTCCCGGCAAGCGAGCTGGCGGAAGATTTCCTGACCATCACGGTATAGCGCCCATAAAAAAACCGCCGGTAAACGGCGGTTTTTATCTTAAGCACAAGGCTTACATCAGTGGTTTCGCCAGCTGCACCAGCGTAATCAGCGGCTGCGGCCAGACACCCAGCACCAGCACCAGCAGTGCGGAAATCAGCACCACGACACCGCCCGCGCTGTATGCCCAGTTGGACGGCGCATCGCGGTTGAGCTGCTGCGGCGCGTTCAGGTACAGGCTCACCGCCACGCGCAGGTAGTAGTAGAGACCAATCGCAGAGCCCACGACTACCGCACCGGTCAGCCACCACAGGTTGGACTGCACACCGACGGCCAGCACGTAGAATTTACCGATAAAGCCGAGCGTCATCGGAATACCCGCCAGCGACAGCATCATCACGGTCATTACGGCCGAGAGAATCGGACGGTGCCAGAACAGGCCGCGGTAGGAGTAGAGCGAATCCGCGTCCGGGCCGCGATACGGGCTGGACATCAGGCTCACCACGCCAAACGCGCCGAGGCTGCTGAAGAGATAACCCGCCAGGTAAACGCCCACGGTTTCCATCGACATATCGCCGCTTTTCAGCGCAATCAGCGCGACCAGCAGGTAGCCCAGATGGGAGATGGATGAATAACCGAGCAGACGCTTAATGTTGGTCTGGGTCAGCGCCATCAGGTTACCGAAGAGGATGGAGGCGAAGGCCAGAACACCTAACACCACGCGCACCGCCTCGCTGTCACCTACCGGCGCATAGAGGAACAGACGCATCACCACACCGAAGATAGCGATTTTGCTCGCGGTCGCCAGGAAAGTGGAAACCGGCGCAGGTGCGCCCTGGTAAACATCCGGCGTCCAGAGATGGAACGGCACCAGGGAGAGTTTAAAGCCCAGGCCGACAATCATCAGGCCCAGACCCGCCAGCAGCAGCGGCTCGCTCAGCATGTTGTCCGCGAGGCTCTTACCGAGCGTGACGAACGACAGGCTGCCGGACTGCGCGTACACCAGCGCCATACCAAACAGCAGGAAAGACGACGCTGCGGCAGACAGAATGGTGTATTTGATCGCCGCTTCCAGCGAGCGTTTCTGACGGAACGCATAACCGACCAGACCAAACAGCGGCAGAGAGATAAGCTCGATACCCAGGAACAGAGACGCCAGATGATTGGCGTTCGCCAGAAGAATACCGCCCAGCGCTGCGATCAGCACCAGCAGATAAAACTCTTCCTTGTTATCGTTGTAGCCCTGCAGCCACGGATAGGCGAAGGTACAGGTGGCGAGGCTCGCCAGCAGCACCAGGCCGGTATACAGCATGGCGTAACCGTCCACGCGCATCAGCGGCGTGACGTCCATCGCGCCCGCCTGACCCACGAACCACAGCGACAGCAGCGCGGCGTTCAGGCCAACAACGGACAGCGTGGCATTGAGGAAGTGATTACGTCGCCACGCAATGGAGAGCATCACAACTACCACCGTCAATCCGACGATCAGCAGCGGTAGCAGCGCGATCAATTGTTGAGTAGTTATTGTCATGGCGAATTACGGCCTTGTAGTTGAAACAGAATCGGTAAACCACTGCTGAATATTGCTCATCGCCGAATAGGATGTATCCAGAATTGGCTGGGGATAGAAGCCCAGCAGTACCAGAAGCACCACCAGCAGCAGGATCATAAACAGCTCGCGCGGCGACAGGCCGCGAATCTCCTGACGCGCCGCCTCGCTCTTCGGCTGACCGAAGTACGCGCGATGCAGCATCGCCAGTGAGTAAACGGACGCGAACACCAGACCGAAGGTCGAGATGACGGTAATCACCGGCACCACCTGGAAGCTGCCGAACAGGATCATGAATTCGCCGACGAAGTTACCGGTGCCCGGCATACCGAGCGTCGCCACGGCAAAGAACATCGACAGCGCCGGCAGCCATCTGATTTTGCTCCACAGGCCGCCCATCTGGCGCATATCGCGAGTATGCAGGCGCTCATAGAGCTGGCCGCACAGAATAAACAGACCCGCCGCGGAAAGACCGTGAGCGATCATCTGAATCACCGCACCCTGATAAGCGAGCTGGCTGCCGGTATAGATGGCTATCAGCACAAAGCCCATGTGGGAAACGGAGGTGTATGCGATAAGACGTTTGATGTCGTACTGGGTGAAGGCCATCCACGCGCCGTAGAAAATACCGATTACGCCAAGCCACATCGCGATTGGCGCGAATTCGGCAGAGGCGTTCGGGAACAGCGGCAGCGAGAAGCGCAGCAGACCGTAGGCCGCGGTTTTCAGCAGGATCCCCGCGAGGTCAACGGAACCTGCGGTCGGTGCCTGGGAATGCGCGTCCGGCAGCCAGCCGTGTAGCGGCACCACCGGCATTTTCACCGCAAATGCGATGAAGAAGCCCAGCATCAGCAGGTATTCGACACCGTGAGACATCGGCGTTTTCAGCAGGCGTTCGTAGTTGAACGTCCACTCGCCGGTGGCGTTGTAGTGCACAAATACCAGCGCCAGGATGGCAATCAACATCACCAGACCGCTCGCCTGGGTATAGATGAAGAATTTGGTCGCCGCGGTGATACGTGTTTTACCGTCCGATGCCTTATGGCCCCACAGGGCAATCAGGAAGTACATCGGCACCAGCATCATTTCCCAGAAGAAGAAGAACAGGAACATGTCGATGGCGAGGAACACGCCAATCACGCCGCCCAGGATCCACATCAGGTTGAGATGGAAGAAGCCCTGATATTTCTCAATTTCATTCCAGGAGCAGAGCACCGCCAGCACGCCAAGCAGGCCCGTCAGTACCACCATCAGCAGCGACAGCCCGTCGATGGCTAAATGGATAGTGATCCCAAAACGCGGGATCCAGTCGAGAATGAACTGGTCCTGCCACTTCGGAAACTCACCGGATTGCGTCAGGGAGTAGCCGCCCTGCAACCAGAGTTGCAGGCCGAGCGCCAGCGTCAGTCCCATCGTAATCAGCGCAATCCAGCGCGGCACCTTGACGCCGAAGCGTTCGGTCTGCCAGCACAGGAAGCCGCCGATAAAGGGAATCAGTATTAGCCAGGGTAGTAACATGGCGATTTTTGTTCCTTGTTTAAGTCCAGCTCAGGCTATCTTACTCGCCACCGTGAATCCCGCTGCGCGCAGAGAGTCTCCACGGTGGCTTCGCTGATAACGCCTGTCCTTTCGGACTTGATTTTC
This sequence comes from Cronobacter sp. HA18006, assembly GCF_011605445.1. Taxonomy (NCBI): domain Bacteria; kingdom Pseudomonadati; phylum Pseudomonadota; class Gammaproteobacteria; order Enterobacterales; family Enterobacteriaceae; genus Cronobacter; species Cronobacter sp. HA18006. Next base: position 19,723 of record NZ_JAANQB010000024.1, read on the forward strand.
AACGAATTCTTTTAAAATTCACTTATGAATCAACGCAACACCATCAGCAACACCAGCACGACCACCGCACCGACGCTCATGGATGCGACATACCAGCGCAGGTAACCGTTCTCGCTCAGTAGCAGACCGCGGCCTGCATAGCGGGAAAGGATGGCCGGAATGTTCATCAGCGCATTCAGCGGATCGCGTTGCAGCAGCCAGGCGATACCCAGGAAAGGCTTAACGAAGACTTTGTCATACAGCCAGTCGAAGCCCCAGGCGTGATACCACCAGGTACCGAAGAAACGACCCGGCGCGCTTTTGGCGACGGCGGTAACCAGCGTACGCTTGCCAAGCCACAGCCAGGCTGCGATCAGGATACCGACAATCGCTACCACACCCGAGGTGATTTCCAGCGCCATTTTGCCTTCGTGACCGAAGTGGTTTTCCGGCAATACGCCCGCCAGCGGCGGCGTAATCAGCGCGCCGACAAAGGTGGAAAGCACCAGCAGCACGATAAGCGGCAGATGATGGGTGATCCCCTTCCCTGCGTGTGCGTGAATTTTTTCTTCGCCGTGGAACACGATGAAAATCATGCGGAAGGCATAGATGGACGTCAGGAACGCGCCAACCAGACCCGCCAGCATTAAGTAGTTATGGCCGTTAGCAGCAGCGCCCCACAGAATTTCATCTTTACTGTAGAAGCCTGCGGTCACGACCGGCAGAGCCGCAAGCGCCGCGCCACCCACCAGGAAGCAGGCGTAAACCAGCGGAATGGATTTACGCAGGCCGCCCATTTTGAAAATGTTCTGCTCGTGATGGCACGCCAGAATGACGGAGCCGGACGAGAGGAACAACAGCGCTTTAAAGAACGCGTGCGTCATCAGGTGGAAAATCGCCGCATCCCATGCCTGAACGCCAAGCGCCAGGAACATGTAGCCAATCTGACTCATGGTGGAATACGCGAGAACACGTTTGATGTCGGTCTGCACCAGCGCGGCGAAACCCGCCAGCACCAGCGTAATGGCACCAACGATACCAACCAGATGCAGAACATCCGGCGTCAGCAGGAACAGGCCGTGGGTACGGGCGATCAGATAAACGCCTGCGGTCACCATGGTCGCCGCGTGGATCAGCGCTGAAACCGGCGTCGGGCCTGCCATCGCGTCCGCAAGCCAGGTCTGGAGCGGAAGCTGCGCGGATTTACCCACCGCGCCGCCAAGCAGCATCAGCGTCGCCCAGCGCAGCATTTCGTTGCCGTTGGCAAAATGCTGCGGCGCCAGTTCAACCATTTCACGGAAGTTCAGCGTGCCGAGTTCGTTGTAGAGGATGAACAGCGCGAACGCGAGGAAGACGTCACCCACACGGGTCACGACAAACGCTTTCATCGCGGCGGCTCCGTTCTTCGGATCGGTGTAGTAGAAACCGATCAGCAGATAGGAGCAAAGGCCCACGCCTTCCCAGCCGAGGTACATCAGCAGCAGGTTATCGGAGAGCACCAGCACAACCATGCTCGCGATAAACAGGTTGGTGTACGCGAAAAAGCGGGAATAGCCCTCTTCGCCGCGCATATACCAGGACGCGAACATGTGGATCAGGAAGCCCACGCCGGTGACCACGGAGAGCATGGTCAGCGAAAGGCCATCCAGTACCAGGTTAACGCCGATGTTGAAATCGCCAACTGACATCCAGGTCCACAGCGGCAGAGAAAACGCCTGCTTGCCGTTATTAAAGAAATCAATGCCAGCGTAAGCGGTGACCAGCGCCGCCAGACCCACAGAGCCGACCCCAACCGTCGCGGAGAGGTTTTCCGACCAGCGACCGCGGGAGAAGGCGAGCAGAATATAGCCAATCAATGGCAAAATAATGGTTAATGCGAGCAGGTTCATCCACGCATCTCACTTACTGAATCGATATTCAGGTTCTGGCGACGACGATGGAGTTGCAGCAGCAGCGCAAGGCCGATACTGGCTTCTGCCGCGGCTAAGCTAATCGCCAGGATATACATTATCTGACCGTCGGTCTGACCCCAGTAGCTGCCCGCGACCACGAAGGCCAGCGCGGCGGCGTTAATCATGATTTCCAGCCCAATCAGCATAAACAGCAGATTGCGACGGATAACCAGACCGGTCAGACCCAGGACGAACAGAATAGCCGCCAGGATCAGTCCATGTTGTAACGGGATCATGCGCGCTCCTCCGTTTTTCTTTTCGACGCGTCCGACGGAGCACCGCCGCGCACGCTTACCACATCGCCCGCTTTCTCTTCACGGCCAAGATGGAAGGCCACGACCAGGCCTGCCAGCAGCAGCATGGAAGCCAGTTCGACCGCCAGTACGTAAGTCTGGAACAGGTCTTTACCGACGGCTTTCGCACTAATCGGATTGCCTTCAATGCCCTGATCGTTAACGCCCAGAATGGCGTAGACAATCACCACCAGCAGAACCGCCGAGAGAATGCCAGGGCCAATCCAGATTTGCGGTTTGAGCCATTCGCGCTCCTGACGCACCACGGAATCGCCGAGGTTGAGCATCATGACCACGAACACGAAGAGCACCATGATGGCGCCTGCGTAGACGATGATCTCCAGCGCACCGGCGAAGTAAGCGCCGAGTGAGAAAAAGACGCCTGCGATCGCCAGCAGCGAGATAATCAGGTACAGCAGCGCGTGTACCGGATTGCTGTGGGTGATCACCCGGGCGGTGGTCAGGACCGCCACAAGGGCGCAGATATAAAAAGCGAATTCCATTCCTGACTCCTTAAGGTAACAGGCCTTTGACGTCGATAGGTTTGGCTTCGTTTTCCGCGTCGCCTTTATCTTTGCCGTCGATTGCCATACCTGCCATCCGGTAGAAGTTATATTCCGGGTATTTGCCCGGACCGGAGATCAGCAGGTCCTCTTTTTCGTACACCAGATCCTGGCGCTTGAACTCGCCCAGCTCGAAATCCGGCGTCAGCTGGATAGCGGTGGTCGGGCAGGCCTCTTCGCACATGCCGCAGAAAATACAGCGTGAGAAGTTGATGCGGAAAAACTCCGGATACCAGCGACCGTCTACCGTCTCCGCTTTTTGCAGAGAGATACAGCCTACCGGACAGGCGACCGCACAGAGGTTACAGGCCACACAGCGCTCCTGACCGTCCGGATCGCGCGTCAGCACGATACGGCCGCGGTAGCGCGGCGGCAGATAAACCGGCTCTTCCGGATACATGCGCGTTTCGCGTTTAGAAAACGCGTGCAGGCCAATCATCCAGATACTGCGTAGTTGGGTGCCGAAACCAACCACTATGTCTTTCAATGTCATGGTTTTCTCACCCCTTATGCCGCTGTCTGCCAGAGAATGACAGCCGCGGTTACCAGCAGATTGATAAGCGTCAGCGGCAGGCACACTTTCCAGCCGAAGGACATTACCTGGTCATAACGAGGACGCGGTAATGCGGCGCGAATCAAAATAAACATCATCATGAAGAACGCGGTTTTCAGCGCGAACCAGATGAAAGGCGGTAACCAGGGGCCCTGCCAGCCGCCGAAGAACAGCGTCACGATCAGCGCAGAAACGGTCACAATCCCGATATATTCGCCCACGAAGAACAGACCGAACTTCATGCCGGAATATTCGATGTGGTAACCGTCAGCCAGCTCCTGCTCTGCTTCCGGCTGGTCAAACGGGTGACGGTGACACACCGCTACGCCCGCGATAGCGAAAGTGATAAAGCCGAAGAACTGCGGGATAACGTTCCAGAGATGCGCCTGGTTGTTCACAATGTCGGTCATGTTGAACGACCCGGCCTGAGCGACAACACCCATCAGCGAGAGGCCGAGGAACACTTCGTAGCTCAGCGTCTGCGCGGAGGCGCGCATTGCGCCCAGCAGCGAGTATTTGTTGTTGCTCGACCAGCCTGCGAACAGCACCGCGTAAACGCCAAGGCCCGCCATCATCAGAAAGAAGAGGATCCCGATATTGAGATCCGCCACGACCCAGGTCGGGCTGACAGGCACAATCGCGAACGCCAGCAGCAGCGAGGTAAACGCGATCATCGGTGCCAGCGTAAAGATAACGCGGTCGGAGAAGCGCGGGATCCAGTCCTCTTTAAAGAACATCTTGATCATGTCCGCGACCAGCTGGAGCGAACCGCCCCAGCCAACGCGGTTCGGCCCGTAGCGGTTCTGGAAGAGGCCGAGCAGACGACGCTCGCCAAAACTCATGAACGCGCCGCAGCTCACAACCACCAGCAGAATGACCACCGCTTTCAGGATGCTGAGCAGGATCTCAATAACATCCGGTGTCAACCAACTCATTGCGCAGCCTCCTGCAGATTTTCAAGACGAGCGCCAGCCATGACAGGCGCGATGCCCGGCATGCCCATCGGCAGACCGACCTGCCCTTCCGTCAGCCCTTCAGAGAGCTGCAACGGCAGCGTGATGGTCTGGCCTTCGTAATTGAAAGAGACCTTCGCGCCCGCATTGACGCCAAGCTTCGCGGCATCGGCCGGATTCAGGCGGATGTACGGCTGCGGCATACGGCTCTGGAAGACCGGGGAGCGCTGCGACAGCTCATCGCTGCCAAACAGATGGTAGTAAGGCGCGATACGCCACTGACCATCCTGCGGCGCGAAACGCTGCGGTACGGTCGTGAAGTAGTCGATAGCGCCCTCGCCCGCCTCAATGAGACGCACGCCCGGATCGCCATGACGCAGATGGCCGCCCACTTCGTCCTGGAATTTGTTCCAGGCCTGCGGGGAGTTCCAGCCCGGCGCCCAGGCGAACGGCACCTGAGAACGCGGCGCGTCCGGATGGTTGTTCCCTTCCATCGAGAAGGAGAACATGGTGTCTTTATCCTGCGGCTGGCGCGGCTCGTGAACGCTGATGTTCGCGCGCATCGCGGTGCGACCGCTGTAACGATGCGGTTCGCGCGCCAGTTTCTGGCCGCGGATGCGGAACGTCGCGTCCGGCGCGGCGTTTTTAATGCCCGCCAGGTGCGGCAGTTTTTCGATGCAGGCGTCGATCACGTGATCGAGCTGCGTCCAGTCCGGATGACGGTTTTCCAGCGTGCTGTGCAGCGAATGCAGCCAGCGCCAGCTTTCCAGCATCGTGACGGTATTGTCGTAGTAGGACGGGTCATAGACCTGGAAGAAGCGCTGCGCGCGGCCTTCATTGTTGATGACCGTACCGTCGCTTTCGGCGAAGCTCGCGGTGGAGAGCACGAGATGCGCGTGATCCATAATCGCGGTGCGCTGATGGTCAATCACCATCACCAGCGGCGCTTTCGCCAGCGCTGCGTCCACACGTGCTGCCGAGGCGTGACGGTGCAGATCGTTTTCCAGCACGATAACGGCGTCAGCGTTGCCGGTTTCCAGCTCGTTCAGCGCGTCGTCAAGCGAACCGCCGCCAATCATGCCGAGACCGACGCTGTTAACCGCGCGGGCAATCATGGTGATGCCGACATCCGCGCCGCGGCCTTTCAGGGCTTTCGCCACGTTCGCGGCCGCCTGAATCACTTCAACGCTACCGGCGTTGGTGCCGGAGATAATCAGCGGCTTCTTCGCGCCTGCCAGCGCCTGCACAATCACGTCTACTTTGTTTTGCAGATCGCGATCCAGCCCTTCCACCGCAGGTGATGCGGCATCCAGCGCGTTGGCGATGGCAAAACCGAGGCGCGCCTGATCTTCTACCGGCGCGCGATAAGTCCACGCGGCGATGTCGTCCAGGCGGGTGCTGTCAACGTTGGTCACAAACAGCGGATGTTTGGCGCGCTGACCGATGTTCAGGATGGCCGCAATCTGCCAGTCAGCCACTTTCTGGGCCGCCGCCATTTCACGCGCTTTGCCTTTCACCGCCTGACGTACCGCCAGCGCCACGCGCGCACCGGTCTGGGTGATGTCTTCGCCCAGCACCAGCACCGCATCGTAAGATTCAATCTCACGCAGCGCCGGCGTACGGATGCCGCTGTCACGCAGCACTTTCAGCATCAGCTGCAGACGTTCCTGCTCGCCCGCCGCGATGCCGGTATAGAAGTTTTCCGCACCGACCAGTTCACGCAGCGCAAAGTTGCTCTCAACGCTCGCGCGTGGGGAGCCGATACCAATCACTTTCTTCGACTGGCGCAGAATATCCGCCGCCCCCTGCATCGCCTGTTCAGCGTTCAGTGTGATCAGGTCATCGCCACGGCGCTGAACCGGACGACGCGGACGGTCTTTCAGGTTGACGTAGCCGTAACCGAAACGACCGCGGTCGCACAGGAAGTAGTGGTTAACCGTACCGTTGTAGCGGTTTTCGATGCGGCGCAGTTCGCCATAACGTTCGCCAGGGCTGGTATTGCAGCCCAGCGAGCACTGCTGGCAGATGCTCGGCGCAAACTGCATATCCCATTTACGGTTGTAGCGCTCGGAGTGCGTTTTGTCGGTGAAAACGCCGGTCGGGCAAATTTCGACCAGGTTACCGGAGAATTCGCTCTCAAGCGTACCGTCTTCGGGGCGACCGAAATAGACGTTGTCATGCGCGCCGTACACGCCGAGATCGGTGCCGTCCGCGTAATCTTTGTAGTAACGCACGCAGCGATAACAGGCGATGCAGCGGTTCATCTCATGGTTGATGAACGGCCCCAGATCCTGATTGCGGTGAGTACGTTTGGTGAAACGGTAGCGACGGAAGCTATGGCCGGTCATCACGGTCATATCCTGCAGGTGGCAGTTGCCGCCCTCTTCACAGACCGGGCAGTCGTGCGGGTGGTTGGTCATCAGCCACTCCACAACGCTTTCGCGGAACTGTTTCGCTTCGTCGTCATCAATAGAAATAAAGGTGCCATCGGATGCCGGCGTCATGCAGGACATCACAAGGCGACCACGGGTATCTTCCGCGTTCTGATATTGCTTCACCGCGCACTGGCGGCAGGCACCGACGCTACCCAGCGCCGGATGCCAGCAAAAATAAGGAATATCGAGGCCGAGCGACAGACACGCCTGCAGCAGGTTGTCCGCGCCGTCTACCTCATATTCTTTGCCGTCTACATGAATCGTAGCCATAGTCAGCATGCTTCCAGTTGGCCTGGCGCGAGCCAGGCGTTAATCAAAATGCTTTTACCAGCGCGTCTTGAGCAGGTTCGGCTGAATACCATTAATGGCACGGGTGTTGCCGGGGCTCTGCTTAATGCCCGCTTCGAATTCGTCACGGAAATATTTAATGGCGCTCTGAAGTGGCTCTACGGCACCTGGCGCATGGGCGCAGAACGTTTTACCCGGCCCCAGGAAGCGGCAGAGCTGCTCCAGGGTTTCGATATCCCCCGGCTGCCCTTCGCCGCGCTCCAGCGCGCGCAGGATTTTAACGCTCCACGGCAGCCCGTCACGGCATGGCGTACACCAGCCGCAGGACTCGCGCGCAAAGAACTCTTCCAGGTTACGTACCAGCGACACCATATTGATTTCGTGGTCGACGGCCATCGCCAGCGCGGTGCCGAGACGGCTGCCCGCTTTACCGATGCTGGCGAATTCCATCGGCAGATCGAGATGCGCGTCGGTCAGGAAGTCTGTCCCCGCGCCACCCGGCTGCCAGGCTTTGAATTTCAGGCCGTCACGCATGCCGCCCGCGTATTCTTCGAGGATTTCACGCGCGGTGGTGCCAAACGGCAGCTCCCAGACGCCCGGGTTTTTCACGCGCCCTGAGAAGCCCATCAGCTTGGTGCCTTTGTCTTCGCTGGTCGACAGGCCCTGATACCACTCCACGCCGTTGGCGAGAATGGCCGGCACGTTGCACAGGGTTTCTACGTTGTTAACGCAGGTCGGTTTACCCCACACACCGCTGGATGCCGGGAACGGCGGCTTGGAACGCGGGTTGGCGCGACGGCCTTCCAGCGAGTTGATAAGCGCCGTCTCTTCACCGCAGATGTAGCGGCCCGCGCCGGTATGCACGAAGAGTTCAAAATCGAACCCTGAACCGAGAATGTTTTTACCCAGCAGCCCGGCTTCGGTCGCTTCCGCGATAGCGCGGCGCAGACGTTCAGCGGCTTCGATATACTCACCGCGCAGGAAGATGTAACCACGGTACGCTTTCAGCGCGAACGCGGAGATCAGCATGCCTTCCACCAGCAAGTGCGGCAGCTGTTCCATCAGCATGCGGTCTTTATAGGTGCCCGGCTCCATTTCATCGGCGTTACACAGCAGGTAACGGATGTTCATGGATTCGTCTTTCGGCATCAGGCTCCATTTCAGACCGGTGGAGAAGCCCGCGCCGCCGCGCCCTTTCAGGCCAGCGTCTTTCACGGCATTGACGATTTCATCCGGCGCCATGCCGGTGAGCGCCTTACGCGCGCCTTCGTAGCCGTTTTTGCTGCGGTATTCTTCAAGCCAGACCGGCTGCTTGTCGTCGCGCATGCGCCACGTCAGCGGATGCGTTTCGGCAGTACGAATAATCTGTTTCATTTGTACTGCTCCAGAAGTTCAGGGATCCCTTCCGGCGTCAGATAACTGTGAGTGTCCTCATCAATCATCATGGTCGGCCCTTTGTCGCAGTTGCCAAGGCAGCAGGTCGGCAGCAGGGTGAAGCGTCCGTCAAACGTGGTCTGTCCCGGTTTGATGCTCAGATGTTTTTCAATCGCGGACTGAATGCCCTGATAGCCGGTGATGTGGCACACCACGCTGTCGCAGTAGCGAATCACGTGACGGCCCACCGGCTGGCGGAAGATCTGGCTGTAGAAGGTCGCGACCCCTTCGACGTCGCTCGCCGGAATGCCCAGGACTTCCGCTATCGCATAGATAGCGCCGTCCGGCACCCAGCCACGCTGTTTCTGAACGATTTTCAGCGCTTCAATGGACGCCGCACGCGGGTCTTCGTAGTGGTGCTTCTCGTGCTCAATCGCCTCACGCTCTGCCGCACTCAGCTCAAAAGCCTCGTTCTGTGGTTGTTGATTCTCGTGCATAGTTAGCGATCCACATCAGACATTACAAAATCGATACTACCCAGATAGACAATCAGGTCGGACACCAGGCTGCCGCGGATCACCGATGGGATCTGCTGAAGATGCGGGAAGCTCGGTGTACGGACGCGGGTACGGTAGCTCATGGTGCTGCCGTCGCTGGTCAGGTAGTAACTGTTAATCCCCTTGGTTGCCTCAATCATCTGGAAGGATTCGTTGGCCGGCATGACCGGGCCCCAGGAAACCTGCAGGAAGTGGGTAATCAGGGTTTCGATATGTTGCAGCGTGCGCTCTTTCGGCGGCGGCGTAGTCAGCGGGTGATCCGCTTTGAACGGGCCTTCCGGCATGTTTTTCAGGCACTGCTCAAGAATACGCAGTGACTGGCGCACTTCTTCGACTTTCAGCATCACGCGGGTATAGCAGTCGCTGATACCACCGCCGACCGGCACTTCGAACTCAAAGTTCTGATAGCCAGAGTACGGGCGCGCTTTACGCACGTCGAAATCGATACCGGTAGCGCGAAGGCCTGCGCCGGTAGTGCCCCATGCCAGCGCTTCTTTGGCGTCATACGCCGCCACGCCCTGAGAACGGCCTTTCAGGATGGTGTTTTTCAGCGCCGCTTTGACATAGGAGTCGAGGCGTTTTGGCATCCACTCGAGGAATTCTTTCAGCAGACGATCCCAGCCGCGCGGCAGGTCGTGCGCGACGCCGCCGATACGGAACCAGGCCGGGTGCATACGGAAACCGGTAATCGCCTCAACCAGATCGTAGATTTTCTGACGATCGGTAAAGGCGAAGAAGACCGGCGTCATGGCGCCGACGTCCTGAATAAACGTCGAGATGTACAGCAGGTGGCTGTTGATGCGGAACAGTTCAGAGAGCATCACGCGGATAACTTCCACGCGCTCCGGCACCTCAATCCCCGCCAGTTTCTCCACGGCCAGCACGTACGGCATTTCGTTTACGCAGCCGCCGAGGTATTCGACGCGGTCGGTGTAAGGAATGTAGCTGTGCCAGGACTGACGCTCGCCCATTTTCTCCGCGCCGCGGTGGTGGTAACCGATATCCGGCACGCAGTCGACGATCTCTTCGCCGTCCAGTTGCAGGATGATACGGAACGCACCGTGCGCCGACGGGTGGTTCGGGCCGAGGTTCAGAAACATGAAATCTTCAGTGTCGTTGCCGCGCTTCATGCCCCACTCTTCGGGCTTGAAGGTCAGCGCTTCCATTTCCAGCTCTTCTTTTTGCTTAGTGAGCGTGAAGGGATCGAATTCCGTCGCGCGCGCCGGGTAGTCTTTACGCAGCGGGTGCCCTTCCCAGGTCGGCGGCATCATGATGCGGCGCAGGTTCGGGTGACCGGTGAACGTAATACCGAACATCTCCCAGGTTTCACGCTCATACCAGTTGGCGTTCGGGAAAAGACGGGTAAAGGTCGGCACGTTGAGGTCGTTTTCCGACAGCGCCACTTTCAGCATGATGTCGCGGTTGCGATCGATGGAAAGCAGGTGGTAGAAAACGGAAAAATCCGCAGCCGGTAAACCGTTGCGGTGGGTGCGAAGGCGCTCATCCATGCCATGCAGGTCATACAGCATGACGTAGGGTTTCGGCAGCTTTCGTAAAAATTCGCCAACTTCCAGTAATTGTTCACGCTTAACCCAGACAACCGGAACACCGGTGCGGGTGGCCTGAACGGTAAAGGCATCCGGCCCAAAACGGTTACGCAGTTCGCCAATCACCGGATCGTCGAGGTGATCCCTGGTCTGCCACACAGGCAAAACGGCGTCTTGCGCAGTTAAATCGGTCATATTGTTCACCATTGCCAATGGTCTGTGATGACTGTCGGGCGGCGGCTTCTCGCTGTCGTTTATTGGTATACGTGAGAAGCAACCTCCCGCAGGCGCAAATTAAATTTCGTCCGGCGTACGCAGGTTAGTGACTGCGATACGTTCGCCGCGTTTACGCTCACGCTCTGACTGCATGTTGGCGCGATAAACGCCCTGATCGCCAACCACCCATGAAAGCGGACGGCGCTCTTTGCCAATCGATTCCTGCAGCAGCATCAGCGCCTGCATATACGCTTCCGGGCGCGGCGGGCAGCCTGGGATGTACACATCCACGGGCAGGAATTTGTCCACGCCCTGCACGACGGAATAAATATCGTACATGCCGCCGGAATTCGCACACGCGCCCATGGAAATCACCCATTTCGGTTCCAGCATTTGGTCATACAAACGCTGAATCACCGGGGCCATTTTGGTAAACGGCGTACCGGCGACCACCATGAAATCTGCCTGACGCGGGGAAGCACGTAATACTTCCGCGCCGAAACGCGCGACGTCATGGACCGCGGTGAACGAGGTCACCATTTCCACGTAGCAGCAGGAAAGGCCGAAGTTGTATGGCCACAGGGAGTTTTTACGCCCCCAGTTCACCATGTCATGCAGGGCATGCTCGAGCTTGCCCATGTAGACGCTGCGGTGTACATGCTGTTCCAGAGGATCAGTCACAATCTCCTGTTTTTGCAGGGGGTAACGGTCATTCTCACCGTCGGGATCTATGCGGGTGAGCGTATAGTCCATCTTATTGCCTCGCTGTTACTGCGTATGACGATTAGTGAGACTGCCGGCTTCTTCGGTGTTCAGACGCTCGCGACGTGAGCGCGAAGGCGTCCACTCCAGCGCGCCGATGCGCACCAGGTAAACCAGACCAGCCAGTAGCACTAAAATGAAAATTGCGGCCTCGATAAAGCCGAGCCAGCCGACTTCACGAACTGATGTTGACCAGGCGAAGAGGTAAAGCGCTTCCACGTCAAAGATGACGAAGAACATCGCTACCAGGTAGAACTTCGCGGAAAGTCGTAAGCGGGCGGTGCCGACCGAGTCGATCCCCGATTCGAACGGGGTGTTTTTGTACCTGGCGCGGGCGCGTCCGCCGAGGAACCAGGCGCCGACCAGCATCAGACAACACAGGCCAATGGCAACAATAAGAAAGATACCGAACGCCCAGTGATGAGCGATAACTTCAGTGGATGTTGACATACTCATTGCTTACTCATCAAAAGTGGCGCTAAAGCCTCTGCTCTTGCTGGCAGATGAACGCCACATCGATTCAAGGGGAGGAACAATCAACCGTACAATAACTGCCGGAATTATTACTTAAGCAGCAAATTGATGGGGTTTTTTACTCCTTTCTATAACCTTTTGTCAACTTTAACAAAAGAAACCTAACATTAGTTTACATCTCCCCAAGACCCTTAACATTTGATGCTTTAAGCGTCCTGTGAGCCGCGTGCGAGACTACGGAGCCCGGCGGGTGAATCGTGTCCGTTAAAAGTGAGAAGACATAAACACCCCTTATTTTGGCAGGAATTTCTGACTATTCCTCCCCCTCGTCGGGAGTATTTTCTTGATCTGAGACACGCTTTTGTTAATTGACCACTGAAAAAGGCAACAAAATCGCTCACTTTTTAACAACAAAAGTAAAATTTTCTGCTGGCATACCAGCCGCAAAAGCGGGTGAAGAGAGTGGAACAGTGGATGATAAGGGCGTTTTATCAGAGCTAATTACAGTCACTTAGAGAGCAAAAGTGTATAAAAAAAGCCTCTGGAGATCCTGAGACCCTCAGAGGCTTTATTAACACAGTTTTAACAAAAGCAGAAAAATTACTCCAGATCGCCTTGCATCAGGAGAGTATCATCGCCGCCTTCAAGCGTGGCGGTATAACGCCACGGCTGATAGTGGCTTTCCATCGCCTGGAAGATGATTTCCGCCATTTCGTTTTTGCTGTTCGCGTTGCGACACAGCATGTATTGCGTCTCCGGCAGGACGGGCAGACCGTCTGACGCGCCAAGCACGCGTAGCTCCGGGCTCATCATCTCGACCGGGCGCGCGGTGATGCCAAGCCCCGCTTTCACCGCGGCACGCACCGCCGGCAGTGTTGATGCGACATAGGAGATACGCCACGGTACATTCGCCGCATTCAGTTGCTCAATAATCACTTCACGATGCGGGCTCGGCTCATCAAGCATCACCAGCGGCACCGCTTCATTTTTGTGCAACGTGTAGTCGGCGGCGCAATACCAGAGCGTGGGCGACGTACGCAGTACCAGCGAGTCCAGATTCTCCGGCTGATGCGTGGTGACTACCAGATCAATCTCCTGCTGGTTGAGCATCTCGATGATGTACGGGTTACGCTGAACGCGAACATCAATCGCCAGCTTCGGATAAACCGAACTGATGCGATTGAGAAGATACGGCAGGATGGTATCCGCCGATTCGTCAGAAGCGCCAATGGTCAGGACGCCCTGCAGATTGCTATACATTAGCGAAGTGCATGCTTCATCATTGAAGCGCAAAATTTTACGGGCATAACCCAACAACTGGATGCCGTGTTCGGTCAAAAGCTTATTACGCCCGTGGCGGGCGAAGAGCTCTTTACCGACCAGTTGCTCCAGGCGCTGCATCTGCTGGCTGACGGCCGACTGCGTACGGCATACCGCTGCCGCCGCGGCGGCAAACGTGTTCAGATCGGCGACTGCGACAAACGTTCTCAGCAGATCGAGGTCGAGGTTTAAGATCGGACGATTTGCGTTAATCATATTGTTATCACTTTCAGGTAACCGCACGCAGCGGGCACCGTCTGTTGCTATGTGTAAAGGAAAGAAAGCAATTCCTTTTGAAGCATGCTTCCGGGCTAACACAACCCGCGTCGGAAGACCGCCATGCGCTTTTCTAATTCAAACCCCTGGTTATTAAAACAGTAAAAGGGGCATTTCTCTGTTATCGTTGTGCCTTTATGTCAAATATTCTGCACAGCGAACCCGTGATTTGAATTAAAAATCTGGCTACGTTGGCTAAGGCGAAAAGCAACAACTTCACGACCTTAACATACTCTGGCAAAAGAAAAAGAAGAGTATATAACTATGCCTGACTTGTGTCCTGAATGACTATAAAAACAACCAGTTGCCCGCAAGAGGCGTTACGGCCTGGCTGCGCTGGCGAAACGTCTCGCGCAGGCGGCTTTATAATATCGCAAATCTGTTCTTTTTTTAAGACTTCGTGCGATTTTACTTATACGAGCCAGTAAATTTCAAAATTTTCGTAACTCTATTACAGACATCGTCAGAACCAATAATTAATATTATTTAATAATTCATAATTTCTCCGTCTTTTCATATAACAAGATTGTTACAAAGCGCGTTATACCGCCGCCTTTTTACAGTAATAAAGGTTGGGTTAAAGCCTGGCTAATTTTTGTGGGTAAATTTCATATCGCGTGAATTAATTAACGCGCTAATGTTGTGATTTTCCAGCGATGGTGGCATCAACCATAGTTAAATCTTATACCAGCACAAAAATCACAACTCACTCAGTTTTACAATATTTTATAAAACAAAAAGTTAATTATTAAAAACTTAACACCATTCAAATGAAGTGTTGATGCAGAACCTGGTCGGTATGCGAGGCTTTAAAAGCATGAGCGGGAGGAGTAAATTGTCGGCCATCGGCTTCCATGGCAGGAAGCGCAAAACAAGTAAGGTTCTGACGTTATGTCGCCCATCGAAAAATCCAGTAAGCTCGACAATGTCTGCTATGACATCCGCGGCCCGGTGCTTAAAGAGGCCAAACGCCTTGAAGAGGAAGGTCAAAAAGTTCTTAAGCTGAACATCGGCAACCCGGCGCCTTTTGGCTTTGACGCGCCAGATGAGATTCTTGTCGATGTCATCCGCAACCTGCCCACCGCGCAGGGCTACTGCGACTCTAAAGGGCTCTACTCCGCCCGCAAAGCTATCATGCAGCACTACCAGGCGCGCGACATGCGCGATGTGACGGTCGAAGATATTTATATCGGCAACGGCGTGTCGGAACTGATAGTCCAGGCGATGCAGGCATTATTGAACACTGGTGACGAAATGCTGGTGCCTGCGCCCGATTATCCTTTATGGACCGCGGCGGTGTCGCTCTCCGGCGGCAAAGCGGTGCATTATCTTTGCGACGAATCCTCCGACTGGTTCCCGGATCTTGACGATATCCGCGCTAAAATCACGCCACGCACCCGCGGGATTGTCATCATCAACCCGAACAACCCGACCGGCGCGGTCTACTCTAAAGAACTGCTGCTGGACATCGTTGAGATTGCCCGTCAGCACAACCTCATCATTTTCGCCGACGAAATCTACGACAAGATCCTCTACGATGACGCGCAACACCACTCGATCGCCGCGCTGGCACCGGATCTGCTCACCGTCACCTTTAACGGCCTTTCTAAAACCTACCGCGTGGCGGGTTTCCGTCAGGGCTGGATGGTACTGAACGGGCCGAAAAAACACGCCAAAGGGTATATCGAAGGGCTGGAAATGCTCGCCTCGATGCGCCTGTGCGCTAATGTGCCCGCGCAGCATGCTATTCAGACGGCGCTTGGCGGTTATCAGAGCATCAGCGAATTTATCGTGCCTGGCGGGCGGCTTTACGAGCAGCGCAACCGCGCGTGGGAGCTGATTAACGAAATTCCGGGCGTTAGCTGCGTTAAACCGCGCGGCGCGCTCTATATGTTCCCGAAAATTGACGCAAAGCGTTTTAATATTCACGACGATCAGAAAATGGTGCTCGATTTCCTGCTTCAGGAAAAAGTGCTGCTGGTTCAGGGTACCGCGTTCAACTGGCCGTGGCCGGATCACGTGCGTATCGTGACGCTGCCGCGCATCGACGAACTCGATCTTGCCATCACTAAGCTCGGCCGCTTCCTTTCCGGCTATCATCAGTAACCGATTCGGGGGGAGATTTGCATCTTCCCCCCGCTCCCCTCACAATGGTTTTTTGTCGCAGTCACAGACAAGGGATCTTTATGAGTCAGAGTCATTTTTTCGCCTACCTTTCCCGCCTGAAATTAATCAACCGCTGGCCACTAATGCGCAACGTGCGCACTGAAAATGTCTCTGAACACAGTCTGCAGGTGGCGATGGTCGCCCACGCGCTCGCTGTGATTAAAAACCGGAAATTTCAGGGCAATGTGAATCCCGAGCGCATCGCGCTGCTGGCGATGTACCACGACGCCAGCGAAGTACTGACGGGCGATCTGCCCACCCCGGTGAAATATTTCAACTCCCAGATAGCGCATGAATATAAAGCCATCGAGAAAATCGCTCAGCAAAAGCTGATCGCGATGGTGCCGGAAGAGTTACAGGACATCTTCGCCCCGCTGCTTGATGAGCATCACTATACGGAAGATGAGAAATCGCTGGTGAAACAGGCCGATGCGCTGTGCGCCTACCTGAAATGCCTGGAAGAGCTTTCGGCGGGCAACAATGAATTTCTGCTCGCCAAAAGCCGTCTGGAAAAAACGCTGGCGCAGCGGCACAGCGCCGAAATGGACTATTTCATGCAGGTTTTCGTGCCGAGCTTCCATCTTTCCTTAGATGAAATCAGCCAGGATTCCCCGCTCTGAGCGGTTCAGAACGGGAACAGCACAGGAATTAACACCACGCAGACCACCATCACGATAAGCGTGAACGGCACGCCGGTTTTTACAAAATCGCTGAAGCGGTAGTTCCCCGGCCCCAGTACCAGCGTGTTGACCGGCGACGACACCGGCGTCATAAAGGCCGCTGACGCCGCCATCGCGATGCCCATGGCGAACGGGTACGGTGACACGCCCATGGTTTTCGCCGCCGCCAGCGCGATCGGTGCCATCAGCACAGCCGTCGCGGTATTGGAGATAAACAGCCCAATAACGGCGCACATGATAAACAGACAGCCCAGCATCATATGCGGACCATAGCCGCCGCCGACGCGCATCAGACCGTCAACGATAAGCGCTACCCCGCCGGTTTTTTGTAGCGCCTGTGCGAATGGCATCATACCGACAATAAGAATAATGCTCGGCCAGTGAATGGCTTTCCACGCGCTTTCGGGGTTGATGCAGCGAAACTTGCCCATTAGCAGGCACGCTATAATCGCGGCGACGGGGTTCGGGATTTCATCCGTCAGCATCATCGCCACCATCAGCGCCAGACAGAAGATGGCGTGCGGTGCCTGACTGTGAGCGGGCGAAGCGTCGCTCTCTTCCACCGGCAGATTGAGCACAACCACATCGCGGCTTTTCTGCCCGAGCTGGCTGATAAGCTTCCAGGTGCCGACCACTAAGAGTAAATCCCCAAGCTCAAGCGGTTCGTCCACTATCGCGCCCGGCAGGGCTTTCCCTTCGCGTTTAATGCCGACGACATTCAGCCCGTAGCGGCTGCGGAAATTCAGTTCGCGTACCGTTTTCCCCACCATGGTTCCTTCCGGCGTCAGCGACAGCTCGGCCATGCCGACATCCAGCGCCTGATCGGAAAAATAGTCGCCGCGCAGAATCATCGGCTCCAGTTGCTGCTCGCTGCAAAACTGACGCAAATCGATATCAGACGCGGAAATATCTATCAGCAACACATCCCGCGCGCGAAACTCCGTCACGCCATTCACATCCACAATCACACGGCGAAAATGACGCCAGCGCTCAACGCCTATCACATTCGCGCCATAGCGCTCACGGAGTTTTAAATCATCAAGGCGATGGCCGATAAGCGGCGAGCCGGGGCGAATGGCGAGGCGGCGCGCCCGCCCCGTGAGATGATAATCGCGGATAAAATCACGGAAGGTGCGGCGGTTCCACGCCTGCGGCTTCTCGCGGCTGTCACCAGAGCCGAGCATAAAACGCATCACCAGCATATAGAGGATGCCAAGCGCGAGAATTGCCAGGCCTACGGGCGTCACGCTAAAGAAGCCAAAGCCCGGATGCCCTTCACGCAGCAGTTCGCTGTTCACCACCAGATTTGGCGGCGTCGCCACCAGCGTCATCATACCGCTGATAAGCCCGGCGAAGCTTAACGGCATCATCAGCCGCGACGGCGCAATTTTCATCCGCGCGCAGACGCTTATTACCACCGGAATAAAAATCGCCACCACGCCGGTGGAACTCATAAACGCGCCGAGCCCGGCAACGGTCAGCATCAGGAGCACCAGCATGCGGGTTTCGCTGCTGCCCGCCATTTGCACCAGCCAGGCGCCCATTTTCGTGGCGACGCCGGTACGCACCAGACCATCGCCAATCACAAACAGCGCGGCGATAAGAATGACGTTGGGATCGCTGAACCCTGCAAAGGCTTCGTTAACGGTCAGCGTCCCGCTGAGAATGAACGCCACAATCACCAGCAGCGCCACGGCGTCCATACGGATTTTCCCGGTGGCGAACAGTAAAACCGCCACACCTAATAGCGTCAGCACCCAGATTAATTCACCATTCACAACGTATCCTTGTGTTGTCATCACGGCCTTAGGAAACGAAAACGGCGGGAAGCAACCCGCCGTACAAAGAAAGGTGGCGCGAGAGCGCCTGAGGGCGGAGAGCCGTTACGGCTGCTTTTTAACGCTGACCCAGCCGTCCGCTCCTTTTTCCAGCACCAGTTCGGTAAGGGATTTAATCACCAGCGCCGCCTCGTCAAGACGTGGCGTATCCGCAGGCGGGTTAGCGGCAATCACCGGGCAACCCGCCGCAAGGCCAGAGAGAATGCCCGCCGGCGCGTCTTCCACAACGGCGCACTCATGAGACGCAAGCCCCAGCAGCTCAGCGCCGAGCAAATAGGCATCCGGCTCTGGTTTGCCGCGCTTCACGCGCTCCGCGGTAACGAACACTTCCGGCTCCGGCAGCCCCGTAGCACCACGACGCGCAGAAGCGACCGGCATAGAGCCTGAAGTGACAATAGCCCAGGGAATGCGGGCCTCGTTCAAATGGTTCAGCAGTTCCAGCGCGCCCGGCAGCGCGACGATGCCTTCGGTATCGCTCGCTTCTAGTTGTTCCAGACGATGAAACTCCGCCATGATCTCGTCTTCGCTGTGCCCCGCCATAAAATGACGGAGCGACGTGATCGCCTGCTTACCGTGAATAAAGCCCAGCACTTCGTCATGCGCGATGCCAAAGCGATCCGCCCAGTGACACCAGGCGCGTTCAACGGCGGGCAGAGAGTCCACCAGCGTACCGTCAAGATCGAACAAAAACCCTTTACATTCCACAGCCTTCTCCCGTCAGGCGTTGATAATTTGCATAATTTCGTTGGCGCACAAATGGTACTGCCGCGGGCACGCCTGCCACACTTTCAGCATCCGCTGGTATTTTTCCCACATCGGGGTTTGCGCGTTAAAGCCGTGCGTGCCGGCATCGAAATGGGTATAGCGCCCTTCGGTATTGACCAGAAACCGCACGTAACCCAGAAAGCGCGCTTCGGTGGCCGCGTCGAAGCCTAAAAAGGTAACGCGACGCTCATCGATGGTATGGCCGTCTTTCATATTGGCTCTGGAGACCTGGAGGGCGTGATACATCTCCATGATGTCGATGACGGTGCGGCAGGTTTCTTCGCTGAGCTCGCCGAAATCGCGGTCGAGTTCGCGCATCTGTAACCCGTAACCGCGCTCAATAATGGTTTGCAGGCGGCGATAGCGCTCGCCATTTTCCGGATCGAGCAGGGTCATCATTTTGTACTGGTTGGAGAGAATAAGACGCTGGGCATGGGTCATTTCCATGGTGTGCTCCTGTTACAGGCGAAGCCCGATCAAAGTGGGATACTGCCCTTACTTTGCCTTTTTTTGCCCAAACGTCTTTTGATCAATTACAAGTCATCAAGAAAAGTTTTATCAAGTTGCTTAAACGCACGTTTTAAGGTGTCGGCCAGCGCCTGATAATCGGGCTTTCCTTCTACCGGCGCGAGCGCCTGCCCCGCCTCCTGCAATTTCGTGCGCACTTCATAAAACCAGTTCAGCGTGCCCGGCGGCAGCGGCGTGACGGAGCGTTTGCCAAGCCACCACAGGCCCTGCATCGGCATACTCAGCGCGAACAGCGCCGTAGCGACAGCAGGCCCCAGCTGCCCGCCGAGCGCAATCTGCCAGCAGAGCGTAAATACGGCGACGGGCGGCATAATGCGTATCGCAAAGCGCGTGGCGCGGATTACGCGGTTTTCAATAAAGACCGGTGCCAGGCGTTTATCAGTCGGCCAGGTCTTGGAATAGTGTTGCCCACGACGAAACAGGCTAAAAAAGCTCACGGGGCGATTTTCAGGTGTCGACATGGCCTTACCTCAACTTCATTAATAAAAAATAAAATTTTCCTGCAAGATAACAACTCTCTATGACAACGTTCAAAATATTTTGTCAATACAAGTCGCAATCAGTTATCCTGTGCGCGCCTGCGATGGCGTAGAAGGCAAAGCCCGCGCTGTCAAATCTTTAAGGCCGTCTTTCGCGCCGGAAATTTGCGCAAAATGGCGTAAACTCTGTTTATTTCTTCGTCACAGCAGAATCTCGCTTCGCTATGACGTTAATCATAAATGTCGGCGTCATCTTACGCTACGCTGAGAGACTCACTGACGTTTTTTTAGCCACGTATCATTAATAGGTACTTCCATGTCGAGTAAGTTAGTACTGGTTCTCAACTGCGGTAGCTCCTCACTGAAATTTGCCATCATCGATGCTCTTAACGGTGACGAGTACCTGTCCGGTCTGGCCGAATGTTTCCATCTTCCAGAAGCGCGTATCAAATGGAAAATGGATGGCGGCAAACACGAAGCGGCGCTTGGCGCCGGTGCGGCTCACAGCGAAGCGCTGAACTTCATCGTTAATACTATTCTGGCACAAAAACCAGAGCTGTCTGCAGAGCTGACCGCGATTGGTCATCGTATCGTGCATGGTGGCGAAAAGTATACCAGTTCCGTTGTGATTGATGAGACTGTTATTCAGGGCATCAAAGATTCCGCCTCTTTCGCACCGCTGCACAACCCGGCTCACCTGATCGGTATCGCCGAAGCGCTGAAATCCTTCCCGCATCTGGCGGATAAAAACGTGGCCGTGTTCGACACCGCGTTCCACCAGACCATGCCGGAAGAGTCTTACCTCTATGCCCTGCCGTACAAACTGTACAAAGAACACGGCATTCGTCGCTACGGCGCACACGGCACCAGCCACTTCTATGTGACGCAGGAAGCCGCAAAAATGCTGAACAAACCGGTGGAAGAAGTGAACATCATCACTTGCCACCTGGGCAACGGCGGTTCTGTTTCCGCTATCCGTAACGGCAAATGCGTTGACACCTCCATGGGTCTGACCCCGCTGGAAGGTCTGGTTATGGGCACCCGCTCCGGTGACATCGACCCGGCTATCGTCTTCCATCTGCACGACGCGCTGGGCATGAGCGTTGATGACATCAACAAACTGCTGACCAAAGAGTCCGGTCTGCTGGGCCTGACCGAAGTCACCAGCGACTGCCGTTATGTTGAAGACAACTACGCGACCAAAGAAGACGCGAAGCGCGCGATGGACGTTTACTGCCATCGCCTGGCGAAATACATCGGCTCTTACACCGCGCTGATGGAAGGCCGTCTGGACGCAGTCGTCTTCACCGGCGGCATCGGCGAGAACGCGGCGATGGTTCGTGAACTCTCCCTCGGTAAACTGGGCGTGCTGGGCTTCGAGGTTGACCACGAGCGCAACCTGGCCGCGCGTTTCGGCAAATCCGGCTTCATCAACAAAGAAGGCACCACCCTCGCGATGGTCATTCCGACCAACGAAGAACTGGTTATCGCGCAGGACGCCTGCCGCCTGACCGCCTGATCCCTCACCGCCAGCCTCGCTGGCGGTGTTGTTTTATGTGGTGCCAGCCGCGCGGCTGGCTGCAACAAAAAGAGGATAAACCGTGTCCCGTATCATTATGCTTATTCCTACCGGAACCAGCGTCGGCCTGACCAGCGTCAGCCTCGGCGTGATCCGCGCTATGGAACGTAAAGGCGTTCGTCTGAGCGTCTTCAAACCTATCGCCCAGCCACGTACTGGCGGCGATACGCCGGACCAGACCACAACTATCGTGCGTGCTAACACCAATCTGCCAGCCGCTGAGCCGCTGCGCATGAGCCACGTCGAGTCGCTGCTCTCCAGCAACCAGAAAGACGTGCTGATGGAAGAGATCATTGCTCGCTTCCATGAGAACACCAAAGATGCCGAAGTGGTGCTGGTGGAAGGCCTGGTGCCGACCCGTAAGCATCAGTTCGCCCAGTCGCTGAACTATGAAATCGCGAAGACCCTGAACGCGGAAATCGTGTTCGTGATGTCTCAGGGCACCGATACCCCGGAACAGCTGAAAGAGCGTATCGAGCTGACGCGCAGCAGCTTCGGCGGCAGCAAAAACGCCAACATCACCGGTGTTATCGTCAACAAACTGAACGCGCCCGTGGACGAGCAGGGCCGCACGCGCCCGGATCTCTCCGAGATTTTCGATGACTCCACGAAAGCGAAAGTCATCAATATTGATGCACAGCATCTGCAGGCCATCAGCCCGCTGCCGGTTCTCGGCGCGGTGCCGTGGAGCTTTGATCTTATCGCCACCCGCGCTATCGATATGGCCCGTCACCTGAACGCGACCATCGTTAACGAAGGCGATATCAAAACCCGCCGCGTGAAGTCTGTGACGTTCTGCGCGCGCAGCATTCCGCACATGCTGGAACATTTCCGTCCGGGTTCTCTGCTGGTGACCTCCGCGGATCGCCCTGATGTGTTAGTGGCTGCCTGCCTCGCCGCGATGAACGGCGTGGAAATCGGTGCCATCCTGCTGACCGGCGGCTATGAAATGGACGAGCGCATCAGCAAGCTGTGCGAACGCGCTTTCGCTACCGGCCTGCCGGTATTCATGGTGAACACCAACACCTGGCAGACCTCGCTCAGCCTGCAGAGCTTCAACCTTGAAGTGCCGGCAGACGACCACGAGCGTATCGAAAAAGTTCAGGAATATGTGGCAAGCCACGTTAACGCCGAGTGGATCGACTCTCTGACTGCCGCCTCCGAGCGCAGCCGTCGTCTCTCGCCGCCAGCGTTCCGCTACCAGCTGACCGAGCTTGCGCGTAAAGCGGGCAAACGTGTTGTGCTGCCGGAAGGCGACGAGCCGCGCACCGTGAAAGCCGCGGCCATCTGCGCCGAGCGCGGCATCGCGACCTGCGTGCTGCTGGGCAACCCGGATGAAATCGCGCGCGTTGCTGCGGCACAGGGCGTTGAACTGGGCGCTGGCATTGAAATCGTCGATCCGGAAGTGGTGCGTGAAAGCTACGTGGCGCGTCTGGTTGAGCTGCGTAAAAACAAAGGCATGACCGAAGCGGTCGCCCGCGAGCAGCTGGAAGATAACGTGGTGCTGGGCACGCTGATGCTGGAGCAGGACGAAGTGGACGGTCTGGTATCAGGCGCGGTTCACACTACCGCGAACACCATTCGCCCGCCGCTGCAGCTCATTAAAACGGCACCGGGCAGCTCGCTGGTCTCTTCTGTGTTCTTCATGCTGCTGCCGGAACAGGTTTATGTGTACGGCGACTGCGCGATCAACCCGGATCCGACTGCAGAACAGCTGGCCGAAATCGCCATCCAGTCCGCCGATTCCGCTGCCGCTTTCGGCATCGAACCGCGCGTGGCGATGCTCTCCTACTCCACCGGCAACTCCGGTGCGGGCAGCGATGTCGAAAAAGTGCGTGAAGCGACCAAACTGGCGCAGGAAAAACGCCCTGACCTGGTTATCGACGGCCCGCTGCAGTATGACGCTGCCGTTATGGCTGACGTGGCGAAATCCAAAGCGCCGAACTCACCGGTTGCCGGCCGTGCTACCGTGTTCATCTTCCCGGATCTGAACACCGGTAACACCACATACAAAGCGGTACAGCGCTCTGCCGACCTGATCTCCATCGGGCCGATGCTGCAGGGTATGCGCAAACCGGTTAACGACCTGTCCCGTGGCGCGCTGGTGGACGATATCGTCTACACCATCGCCCTGACGGCAATTCAGGCAAGCCAGCAGTAATCACTGCTGAAAAGAAAGCAAAAGGCCGCATGATGCGGCCTTTTTTATATCCTGCCAGTACGCGCTTAAGCACGCTCCAGCGAAAACCATCGCCGCCACACAAAGCGAATCACGTAATACTCCACCGTGCCGAGCAGTAAAAACCAGATGCAGAAGATGATGGTGTAAAGCTGGTTAAGATCGACCAGATGGAACATCGTCATCAGGTGCTGCGCCAGCGTCAGCGTGAGTCTCGGGGCCGGCAGCAGCAGGCAGGAGAGAAACGCCAGCAGCAAAATGCCACCAGCGGTGATCAGCGTTTCAAGAGGATGCTTCATGAGAGGCTTTCGGTTGGTTCAAAAGCGTATTGTCAGGGAATCTGGCGCGCTATGCAAACCGCCCGCGCTCAGTGGTTGGTCGGGGCATCGCCCTGTTTGCGCCAGGTGCCTGGCGACATCCGATACTTACGCGTGAAGAGTCTCGTAAAAGTTTGCTGAGAATCGAACCCGTATTTCATGGAAATATCCAGCACGCGGTCGTTGGTGGCACGCAGATCCTGCGCCGCCAGCCGCAGCTTTTTCTCGCGAATATAACGCCCGATGCTCTCCCCTTTATGGTGGTGAAAAAGACGCTGCAAATGCCATTTCGAATAACCCGCGTGGCGCGCGATATCATCAATGCGCAGCGGCTTATGAAGATTGTCATCAATCCAGTCGGTCAGCGTTTCAATAACCTGAGCGGGAAGTTCCATAGAATCCCTCCAGTAGTGGTAATCGCAATGATGTTTCAGGCCTTCGCCTGTCCTGAATTCCGGCTCGCATGAGCGCTCTGCTCATTTTCCGGGCGAAAACGGCCCGCACGCAGCACCATGAAAAATGGTAGCCAGTGAATCTTGATAATGAGTGAGTAAGCACTCATTATAGGAATGTCGGCCGATTCGTCAACTCTGTTTTTTCCTGTGATCGCAAGCCTTGCAGCGGATCGGCGAGTCGTGATTCAATCTGCCCTTTTTACAGGAGAGCAATGTCCGTGGCGCGTCCCCGCAGTGAAGATAAAAGAATGGCGATTCTCGAAGCCGCCACCGAAGCGATAGCCGAGGCGGGCCTTGGCGCGTCGACCGCGCTTATCGCGCGTAAAGCGGGCGTGGCTGAAGGGACGATATTTCGCTATTTCGCCTCCAAGGACGATCTCTATAACGCGCTCTATGTCCATCTTAAGCAAGATTTTTGCCGTTCGATGATAGGCAAGCTCGACAGCAAGAACGACCACAAAGAAAATATTCGTTATGTCTGGAACAGCTTTATCGACTGGGGGTTAACCAAACCGGAAGCTAATCTGGCCGCGCGTAAGCTTGAAGTCAGCAGTCGTATTACCGATGAAAGCAAAAAACTGGTGACCGATATCTACCCGGAGCTCCATGAGCTTTGCGAGAAATGCATTTTGCCGCTGTTCCGCTCCAGTGAATTTCGCGCGTTTGGCGATGAAATTTTCTTTGCGCTGGCGCAGACGACCATGGATTTCGCGACGCGCGAACCGGCACGCTCTGACGAGTTTAAAGCGGTGGGATTTGATACGTTGTGGCGCGCGATGTGCGACAACCAGCAGGCGTAAGCTTACGCCGAAAAAGCCGCCCCGCGCGTCGCTGACGATGGCGGGGCCGCGACGCTTAGCTGAGCGTAGGGTTTTTCTCTTCCTGCTCTTTTTCTTTACTGTCTTTACTGTGACCGCCACTCTCCTGACCCGCGTTACGGCTCAGCCAGAGCGAAAGCGCTTTTAGCGTATCCGGCGTAAATTCATCGCAGCGCGCCGTTATCTCTTCCGGCTCCATCCAGCATACTTCGCTGATTTCGCTCTCCTGCAGCGCGAACGGGCCGTGGGAGACGCAGCTGAACAGCCCGCCCCAGACGCGGCAATGCTCATCTTCAAAGTAGAACTGTCCATGCTCGGCGAAAGGAACGCCCGCGATGCCCAGCTCCTCTTCCGCCTCGCGACGGGCGCTCTCAAGCAGCGCTTCGCCCGCCTGCACTACGCCGCCTGCGGTGGCGTCGAGCATGCCCGGCATAAAGTCTTTGATATCGGTGCGACGCTGCACCAGGATTTTGCCCATACCATCATGCACCACGATATAGGTCGCGCGGTGACGCAAACGTTCGGCGCGCATCTGCGCCCGGCTGGACTGCGCTATCACCTCATTGTCTTCACTGACAATGTCCACCCATTCCATGTCTGCCAAATGATTCTGCTCCACCATCAGGAAACCTTCTGTAATAAGCGCTCTTACGGCGCGTTCTGGTTGTTCGGTAAATTAAGGGGAAATCGCGATCTGTGCAATAACCTGCGAGGTTTCCAGGGTAATGACGCTCAGCGTATCGCCATTGAGGAACCCGTAGCTTGCCGGATGCCCGCCTTTCGGCATACTGATTGAGCCTGGATTAAAGTGGAACTGCTCGCCGTGGCGCGCCGCCACCGGAATATGCGTATGGCCGTAGATCAGGACATCGCCTGCGGCCAGCGGCGGCAGGTTATCGGGGCTGTAGAGATGACCGTGGGTCAAAAAGAGCCGCTGTCTGGCGAGCAACACCTGCTGCCAGGGCGCGGTGACGGGAAATTCCAGCAGCATCTGGTCGACTTCGCTGTCGCAGTTGCCGCGCACCGCGATAATGCGGTCGGCCACGGTATTAAGCCGTTTCGCCACTTCGCCTGGGGCGTAGCCCTCAGGAAGCGGGTTACGTGGCCCGTGGTTTAAGAAATCTCCCAGCAATACCAGCCAGCGGGCGTCGCTGTCGGCAAAGCGCGCCAGCAGAAGCTCTGTGGCAGGCAGCGAGCCGTGAATATCCGAAGCAAACATCAGCTTCATTACTCACCTTCCGAATGAAAATTGTGGTGCACGCATGATAACGGATCGCGCCGGGCTTATCAGCCCAAACGCCTGGCAGAAAGTGCGATATAACGCTGTACTGACGCGCGCTGCCACTGGAACGCAGCATAGTCGGCAAGCGCCTCCGGCACCGGGTCGCCATGCATAACCAGCCGGTTAATCATTAGCGCCAGATCGGTATCTGCGAGCGACCATTCCCCGAACAGATTTTGTTGCCCGTGCGGGAGTATCGCCTGCGCGCACGCGATAAGCTTATCCGTCGCCGCCTGGCCATCTGCGCTTAATGGCGCGTAGCTGGCCGCGCCAAAGATAACGTCAGTCGGACGTTCGGCACGTAACGCGCCCAGATCGCTGCGCAGCCACGCCTGCACCTGACGGGCGCGGGCACGTTTTTCAATATCGTGCGGATAGAGCCTCTCCCACACCGGCGGCGCAAAGCGCTCTTCAAGATATTCCGTAATAGCGGAGGATTCGCTCAGCGCGAAATCGTCAATCACCAGCAGCGGCACACGGCGCGTCAGGGCGAAGCCCTGCCAGTCGGCCTGTAAATGTTCGCCGCGTGACAAATCGCGGGTTTGCAGCTGAAATTGCAGACCTTTTTCCTGAAGCGCCACCCAGACGGACATCACGTAAGGGCTAAAGAAACTGGCATCGGACCAAAGCGTAATGGCGGGCTGCGACATAGCAATTCTCATCTCTGATGGCGGATAGCTAAAACTATACCGTAAACCGTTTTCTGTCATGCTGCCGACTATGAGAGCTGCCGCATTATTCAGCAAACCGCCTATACTTTGAGCACGCCAAATCCCCATCTAAAGGACGCTGTCATGCTGGATCTCTACTACGCCCCGACGCCTAACGGCCATAAAGTTACGCTGTTTCTTGAAGAGGCCGGGCTTGAGTATCGCCTCCACCGCGTTGACATCAGCAAGGGCGAGCAGTTTAAACCGGAATTTCTCGCCATTGCCCCGAACAATAAAATTCCCGCCATTATCGACCATGCGCCCTCCGACGGCGGCGCGCCGCTGAGTTTGTTTGAATCGGGCGCGATTTTGCTCTATCTCGCCGAGAAGAGCGGCAAGCTATTGAGCGGCGAACTGCGCGAGCGTCAGGTGACGCTACAGTGGCTGTTCTGGCAGGTTGCCGGATTCGGGCCGATGCTTGGCCAGAACCACCACTTTAACCATTTCGCGCCCCAGGCGGTGCCTTACGCCATTGAACGCTATCAGGTGGAGACACAGCGTCTCTACGGCGTGCTGAATAAGCGTCTGGAGAAATGCCCGTGGCTTGGCGGCGAGCGTTACAGCATTGCCGATATCGCCACCTATCCGTGGGTGGTGTCGCACGAGCGCCAGCGAATCGATCTGGATAATTTCCCGGCGGTCAGCAACTGGTTTGAGCGCATCAGGCATCGCCCGGCGACCGAACGCGCGTACCAGCTCGCCAGCAGTTAAGCAGCGCAGTTACGTTGATAACCTTCTCTCTTTACAGGAAAAATTACGCCCGGCGTGCGCCATATCTCAGGCAAACCTTGCCGGGTCGCCTATGCTGAAGAGATAACACCACGTTATGCGCGGGCGGCGCAGGAGGCACTTATGGAGATTCTGGTAACTGGCGGTACTGGCCTGATTGGCCGCACGCTGACATCGCGTCTGGTGGCGTTAGGGCATCACGTCACGGTCCTCACCCGCAATCCTGAGCGTGCCCGCGCGCGGCTCGACACCGCTATTACGCTGGTGCCGGGCCTCGATCACTTCAGTAATCTCGATGCGTTCGACGCGGTGATTAACCTCGCGGGCGAGCCTATTGCCGATAAACGCTGGACCGCCGCTCAGAAAGAGCGCCTGTGTCAGAGCCGCTGGCATATAACGCAGCAACTGGTGGCGATGATGCAGGCTGGCAGCAATCCGCCTGCGGTTTTTCTCTCCGGCTCTGCGGTCGGTTATTACGGCGATCTCGGCGAAGTGGTGGTGACGGAAGACGAACCGCCGCACAGCGAATTTACCCATAAGCTTTGCGCCCGCTGGGAGCAGATAGCCGAAGGCGCGCAAAGCGATAAAACCCGCGTCTGCCTGCTGCGCACCGGCGCGGTGCTTGCGCCCGATGGCGGCATGATGAGCAAACTGCTGCCGCTGTTTCGTCTGGGCCTTGGCGGGCCGATTGGCAGCGGCCGTCAGTATCTCGCCTGGATCCATATCGACGATATGGTCAACGCGATTATCTGGCTGCTGGATAACGATCTGCGCGGGCCATTTAACATGGTCTCCCCTTACCCGGTGCGCAACGAGCGCTTCGCTCATGCGCTTGGCCACGCACTGCACCGCCCCGCGCTGATGCGCGCGCCCGCAACCGCCGTGCGCCTTATGATGGGCGAATCCGCGGTTCTGGTGCTGGGCGGCCAGCGCGCCCTGCCTAAACGCCTGGAGGAATCGGGCTTCGGTTTCCGCTGGTTTGAGCTGGAAGAGGCGCTGGAGGATATCGCTGCGCGAGCGCGTTGATGCCGTCTTTGGCTACGCGGGCAATGATGGTGCCCGCGTCCCGCTATTTTTTACACGTTTCACCCGCCGCTGGCATTTCCTCACCTGATTACGTTATAATCAATATCACGAATATCATTTATATCACGAAGGGGGCACAATGAGTTCCCGTCCACGCCACGTAAAACTGAACGAGTATCCACTGGACGTCAGCGTCGAGTTTGTCGATGTCGGGCATCTGGTGACGTCCCTGCACGAGACGCCTGCGCCCTGGGGACAGATTCAGCTTTCCGATATACCCGGAGAAGACGCCGGGCGCTATCTGATGCTCAAAATGCCGGACAACCTGGACGAAGAGACGCTGGATAACGATCTGCGGCTTGCGATTGTCAGCGCCGTAACGGCCGTGTCGCAAATGAAGCGCGCCGGGCATCATAGCGAGCCCGCGCACGCCGCGCCGTTGCAGGCCCGTAATCGCGAGCGGCTTGATGCGCTGCGCCAGACCGTGCTTGATGAAGGCCAGTGGCTGTCTGCAGGCGAAGTGAGCCTTGCCGCCGGTGCCGCGCTGAAAAACCCGAGCGCGACCGCGAACCGCTGGAAACAGGCGGGTAAAGTTTTTGCGCTGCCGGTCAACGGCAAAGATCGTTACCCCGCCTGGGCGTTTGACGAAGGCGGTCAGCCGCTGCCGTCACTCAAACCCATCCTTGCGCTGTTTCGTGAGAAAACGCCCTGGACTATCGCCCTCTGGTTTCATTCGCCCAATGCCTGGCTTGGCGGCGCAAAACCCAAAGACCGTCTGAAAGCCGATCCGCAGGCGGTGCTGGACGCCGCAAAAGCGGAAGCCGAAGGGCCAATGCATGGTTGAATTCAGGGAAGAACGCCTGCCTGCGCCGCCTGCCAATATGCAAGTGCCGCGCGTCACGGTATGGCCCGCAGGGAAGCGGATAGTTCGCGTTCACAGCCGTCAGTTCGCGGGCGACGCTTTCAACCCCGGTTATGGTAAC
This sequence comes from Cronobacter sp. HA18006, assembly GCF_011605445.1. Taxonomy (NCBI): domain Bacteria; kingdom Pseudomonadati; phylum Pseudomonadota; class Gammaproteobacteria; order Enterobacterales; family Enterobacteriaceae; genus Cronobacter; species Cronobacter sp. HA18006. The sequence continues at coordinate 49,799 of NZ_JAANQB010000024.1, forward strand.
GCGCGTTTCAGCCCGCTACAGCGCGCCGATGGCCATCTTATTCCTACGCTTTATGGCGGTATTGATGCCGAAGTGGCGATTATGGAATCGCTGTTTCACGATGCCCCGGCAGGCGCCTCCGGTGCCAGCTTTGATCTGCATAAGGCCCGTGAACTTTGCATCAGCACGTTAACACCGGACGTGGCGCTTGAGCTCGCTAACCTGACGCCGGTACTGCTGCGTCGCTGGGGCGTCACGCAGGCGGCACTGACCGGAAGCTCTCCGCAGTATTATCCGCAAACGCGCCTGTGGGCGAGCGCCATTCACGCCGCGAATCCGCGCCTTCACGGTATTAGCTGGGCGTCGCGCCAGCACGGCGGCAAAGCGCTGATGCTGTTCGGGGATCGCATTAAGCGTCTTACGCTGCATGAGAGCGTGCCGCTGATGCAAGGGGCGCTGACCGAGATTTACCGGCTGGCCGAAGAGATGGGTCTGATTCTGATAGACGACGAGGCATAACCGGCGTCCCTGCCGGGCTGATGGATATTATTTCAGCGATCCCTTCAAAAACTGCTGCAGACGCGGGCTTTGCGGGTTGTTAAAGAGCGCGTCCGGCGGCCCTTCTTCTTCGATTTTGCCCTGATGCAGGAAAATGACATGCGAGGAAACGTGGCGGGCAAACTCCATTTCGTGCGTCACGACCACCATCGTTTTGCCCTCTTCGGCAAGCTTTTGCATGATACGCAGCACTTCGCCCACCAGTTCCGGGTCCAGCGCGGAAGTCGGTTCGTCGAACAGCAAGACATCCGGCTCCATCGCCAGCGCGCGGGCAATCGACACGCGCTGCTGCTGACCACCGGAGAGATGCACCGGGTATTTCCCCTGCGCGCGCTCATCGATGCCCACTTTGGCGAGGTATTTCACCGCACGCTCGCGCGCATCCTGTTTGCTTAAGCCCAGCACCTGAACCGGCGCTTCCATCACGTTCTCCAGCACCGTCATGTGACTCCACAGGTTAAAGTGCTGGAACACCATCGTCAGGCGCGTGCGCAGAAGGCGCAGCTGGTTTTTATCCGCCACCTTGAGCTGACCGTCCTTGTCACGCACCAGCGTAATGTTCTGGTTGTTCACCACGATGGTGCCTTCGCTGGGTTTTTCCAGAAAGTTAATGCAACGCAGGAAGGTGCTCTTGCCGGAGCCAGAAGAGCCGATAATGCTGATGACATCACCGGCGTTCGCCTTCAGCGATACCCCTTTAAGCACTTCATGTTCGCCGTAGCGCTTGTGCAGATCGGTAACGTTTAATTTATTTTCAGACATGCGTAGCCACTCAGTGCGTTGAAGCCGGTTTCAGGTGCCGCAGCCAGCGCTTTTCCGCCTTGCGGAAGAGGCTTATCAGCACATAAGAGATAATCAGGTACAGCACCGCCGCGATGCCAAACGCCGTAAACGGCTGATAAGTGGCGGCGTTAATATCGCGGGCGATCTTCAGCAGATCCGGGACGGTCGCGGTAAACGCCAGCGCCGTGGAGTGCAGCATCAGGATCACCTCATTGCTGTAGGCAGGCAGCGCGATGCGCAGCGCCGACGGCAGAATAATGCAGCGGTACATTTTAAAGCGTGAAAAGCCGTAAGCGCGCGCCGCCTCGATCTCGCCGTGCGGCACCGCCCGTATGGCGCCCGCGAAAATCTCGGTGGTGTATGCGCAGGTGTTGAGCGTCAGCGCCAGCACGGTGCAGTTGAGGCCGCTTCGGAAAAACTCATTGAGTAAGGGCGTGCCTTTCACCACTTCCAGCGTATACATGCCGGAGTAGAACACCAGCAGCTGCACGTAGAGGGGCGTGCCGCGAAAGACATAGGTAAAGAGCCAGATGGGGAACCAGACCAGTTTGTTTTCCGAAACGCGGCCAATGGCGAGAAAAACCGCCAGCACGCCGCCCATCACCACCGAGGCGATAAGCAGCCAGAGCGTAATCGCCACGCCCGTAAAGCGATAGCCGTCGGTCCACAGCAGGGATTTCCAGTACTCCTGAATAATTTCGATCATAGGTCAGCCCTCTTCACGCCCACGGTATAGCGGCGCTCAAGCAGCAGCAGAACGCCGTTGGAGAGCGTGGTAAACACCAGATAAATCAGCCCGCAGACAATCGCGAAGTAAAACGGCTGCCAGGTGCTTTTCCCGGCAAGCTGCGTCGCTTTCACGACATCTTCCAGCCCCAGTAGCGACACCAGCGCGGTGGCTTTTAAAATCACCTGCCAGTTGTTGCCGATGCCCGGCAGCGCATAGCGCATCATGGAAGGAAACAGAATCCGGCGGAAGGTTTGCGAGCCGGTAAAACCAAACGCGGTCGCTGCCTCGATATGGCCTTTCGGCACGGCGAGATACGCGCCGCGGAAGGTTTCGGTGAAATAAGCGCCGTAGATAAACCCAAGCGTGATAATGCCCGCGATCATCGGGTCGATATCAAACTGGCTGAATCCCAGCGCGTCGGTAATGGCGTTCAGCGCAATCTGCAAACCGTAAAAAATTAGCAGCATCAGAACGAGATCGGGCACGCCGCGAATCAGCGTCGTGTACGCCTCAAAAATCAGCGCCAGCGGGCGGTTGCGTGAGAGCTTCGCCCCTGCACCGACCAGACCAATCGCCACCGAGAGGACAACGGCGCTGAGCGCCAGCTCCAGGGTGACGAGCGCGCCCTGAAGGATTACCTGTGAAAACCCATACAGCATGGTGACTTATCCTGTACTCAGCGTGCGCACGGCCCATCGGCGCCCCGCAGGGCGCCGTGCAAACGCGTGCGGATTAATCGCCGTAGACGTTAAAATCGAAATACTTTTTGGCAAGCTTCTCGTAGGTGCCGTCGGCGCGCATGTCGGCAAACGCCTTGTTCAGCGCCTCGCGCAGTTCGTTATCTTCTTTACGGATCCCCATGCCGGTGCCGACGCCAAAGAGTTTTTCATCTTTAATCGACGGGCCGCCGAACTGATAGCCTTTGCCCACCGGCTGCTTCAGAAAGCCTTCGCTGGCGGCAACTTCATCCTGAAACGCGGCGTCGATACGGCCCGCGGTCAGGTCGGAATAGATATTGTCCTGGCCCTGATAAGAGACAATTTCCACGCCTTTCGGCGCCCAGTGCTCATTACCGTAAGTTTCCTGGGTGGTGCCCTGCAACACGCCCACGCGTTTGCCCTTCAGCGACTCCAGCGTCGGCTGGATGGGCGAGCCTTTTGCCACCACCAGGCGCGAATCCGCGGCGTAGAGCTTGTCGGTAAAGGCGATTTCCTGCTGGCGTTTTTCGGTGATCGACAGCGACGACATAATCGCGTCGATTTTCTTCGCTTTCAGCGACGGGATCAGCGCATCCAGCGGCTGTTCAGTGAAAGAACATTGCGTCTGAATGCGTTTGCACAGTTCTTTGGCCAGATCGATGTCGAAACCGACCAGCTCACCCTGCGCGTTTTTCGATTCAAACGGCGCATAGGTAGGGTCAGTGCCGATACGTAAGTGCTGCGGAATTGCTGCGAAAGCCCCAGAAATGCTGGACAGCGCCAGCCCCAGAGAAAGTGCTAACAGCCTTTTTTTCATAACTATCCTCATCAGACGCGCATAATTAAATGTCAGGCGGAAAAACTGCACTTATCGTGCCATCACTGCCGCCTCGTAATCAAAACTTTATGCGTGCTGAGATAGATTTATTTTCATTTTCGGTGCGTAGAAATGCGCTTACGCCCTTTTCTGGTGCATAAGATGCACCAGATTGCGTCACGCCAGCCAGCCACGCACTGTTGTGGTGACCGGCTGGCGAATGCCTTACGGGCAATCAGTCGCCGTAGACGTTAAAGTCGAAATATTTTTTCGCCATTTTGTCGTAGGTGCCGTCTTTGCGGATCTCGCCGAGCGCTTTATCGAACGCGGCTTTCAGCTCGGCGTCTTCTTTACGCAGGCCAACGCCGGTACCGTCGCCAAAGTAGTTTTTGTCTTTCACCGACGGGCCGGCAAACGCGTAATCCTTCCCGGCAGGCTGTTTGAGGAAGCCTTCGCTGGCGGCCACTTCATCCTGCAGCGCTGCGTCGAGACGGCCCGCAGAGAGATCCGAGTAGATCAGATCCTGGTTCTGGTACGCCACGACATCAACGCCCTTCCCGCGCCATTTTTCATTGGCGTAGGCTTCCTGCGTGGAGCCCTGGAGCACGCCCACATGTTTGCCTTTCAGCGATTCAATGGTCGGCTGAATGGTCGCGCCTTTGGCGGCAATGAGGCGGGAGTCTGCAGCGTAAAGCTTGTCAGAGAAGGCGATCTCTTTCTGGCGCTTTTCGGTAATAGAGAGCGAAGAGATAATCGCGTCGATTTTTTTCGCCTTAAGCGACGGGATCAGCGAATCGAAATCGCTGCCAACCCAGGTGCATTTCACCTGCATGCGTTTACACATCTCGTTGCCGAGATCGATATCAAACCCGACAAAATCGCCTTTGGCATCTTTTGAAGAGAACGGTGCGTAGGTGGCATCCGTACCGATGCGTACCGTCTGGGGGAGCGCGGCGAAAACGCTGGCGCTGGTGGAAAGGCCAAGCAGTAAGGAGAACGCGAGCACCTTCTTCTTCATACATTACCCTCAAGTTTTCTGTTTTATTATCTGTTGCGTTGTGTGTTGCAACCAGACGTTGCACTTCCCATGCCAGCTTTGCGTCGCCGCATACGCCGCCATGATTTGTTAAAAAATGGTTGCAATGAAGTTGTGTGAATGAAGATAGCATTCCGCGCAGCAGACGCTGAGCGTGAAATCGCAAAAGGCGGGATTAAATGTCGAGGATATGATCGCGCTTGCAGAATTGCCCCACAATGAGGCACCGCGCTGCGCTTTGCCCCATGTTGGCGCGCATTACGCGCCGGGCCAGCGGGTGAAGAGATCGGCAGGAAGCGTGATATCAAGCTGATCGAGCGCGCGGTTTACCGTCTGGTTAATCACATCATCGAGCGTCTGCGGGCGATGATAAAACGCGGGCATCGGCGGCATGATAATCGCGCCAAGCTCAGCGGCCTGGGTCATCAGACGCAAATGGCCGAGATGCAGCGGCGTTTCCCGCACGCACAGCACCAGCCTGCGACGCTCTTTTAAAACCACATCCGCCGCGCGGGTCAGCAGCCCGTCGGTATAGCTGTTCACAATGCCGGAGAGCGTTTTAATCGAACACGGCAGAATAATCATTCCGTCGGTTTTAAACGAGCCGGAAGAAACGCTGGCAGCGATATCGCGCGCGTCGTGGTTTACATCAGCCAGCGCCTGAACATCACGCACGCTCATATCGGTTTCCAGCGACAGCGTCTGACGCGCCGCCTGGCTCATGATGAGATGCGTTTCCACCTCTGCCACCGCCTGAAGCGTCTGCAACAGCCGGATGCCATAAATTGCGCCGCTGGCGCCAGAGATGCCGACAATGATTTTTTTCATGGAGTTATCTGGAAAAGGAGCACTGAGCGAGACTTTGCCGCAAGACGCGACGAGATGCAAACGGGGATTTCGCCCCTCGCGTTGCGCAAGGGGCGACGGCACGGGGAAAGATTAGCCTTCGTTGTGCATCTCTAAGTTTTCGACTTCGTTCTGGCGCATGACCGCTTTGGCGTCGTCGTTACGCAGGGATTCGAGATATTCCAGGTACTGGTGATCGACATCTTTGGTGACGTAAACGCCGTTAAAGACCGAGCATTCGAACTGCTGAATATCCGGGTTCTCGGCGCGTACGGCTTCGATGAGATCGTCGAGATCCTGGAAAATCAGGCCGTCTGCGCCGATGATCTGGCGGATTTCATCTACTTCGCGGCCGTGAGCGATAAGCTCGTTGGCGCTCGGCATGTCGATACCGTAGACGTTCGGGAAGCGAATTTCCGGCGCGGCGGAGGCCAGATAGACCTTCTTCGCGCCCGCCTCGCGGGCCATCTCGATAATCTGCTCGGACGTGGTGCCGCGCACGATAGAGTCATCCACCAGCAGCACGTTTTTATCGCGAAACTCGGCGCGGTTGGCGTTCAGTTTGCGGCGCACCGATTTACGGCGCAGATGCTGTCCCGGCATGATGAAGGTACGGCCGACGTAGCGGTTTTTCACAAAACCCTGGCGGTAGGGTTTGTTAAGAATGCGCGCGATTTCAAGGGCGATATCGCAGGAGGTTTCCGGGATCGGGATCACCACGTCGATATCCAGATCTTCCCACTCGCGCGCGATTTTCTCGCCGAGCTTTTTACCCATTTCCACGCGAGCGCTGTAGACGGAAATCTTGTCGATAAAGGAGTCCGGACGCGCGAAGTACACATACTCAAACAGGCACGGGTTGCTGACCGGGTTGTCAGCGCACTGGCGCGTGAAGAGCTGGCCTTTTTCGCTGATATAAACCGCTTCGCCAGGCGCTACGTCGCGCAGGAACTCAAAGCCCAGCGTATCGAGCGCCACGCTTTCGGACGCCACCATGTACTCGGCGCGGCCGTTACCGGCGTCGCGTTTGCCAAGCACCAGCGGGCGGATGCCGTTAGGATCGCGAAACGCTACCATGCCGTGGCCGATAATCATCGCCACACACGCGTATGCGCCGCGGATCAGGCGGTTCATCGCCGCGATGGCCGCGAAAATGTTGTCCGCTTCCAGCGGGTAGTGACGGAAGTTATCCAGCTCGCTGGCGAAAATATTGAGCAGGATTTCAGAATCTGAGGTGGTGTTGATATGACGGCGCTTCTCTTCAAAGAGCATTTTGCGCAGTTCATGGGCGTTCGTCAGGTTGCCATTGTGGGCAAGCGTAATACCGTAGGGCGAGTTCACATAGAACGGCTGGGCTTCGGAGGCGCTGGAGCTGCCTGCCGTCGGGTAGCGCACATGGCCGATACCCATATTGCCCTGCAGACGCTGCATGTGGCGGGCTTCGAATACATCATTCACCAGGCCGTTCGCTTTACGCAGACGGAAGCAATTATTCGCATCGATGGTGATGATGCCTGCGGCATCCTGCCCGCGGTGCTGAAGCACCGTTAACGCGTCATAAATCGACTGGTTGACCGGCATAACACCGGCGATCCCGACAATACCGCACATGTTGTCTTTTCCTCAATTCAAAGACCGCCCCCGGCACGATTACCGGGGCAGGAAACTTGACGAGCTTTGCAGATAGTCAAAGAACCATCTGATGATGAAACTGAACTGCGGGATGAGCTGCGACTTTTGCCAGTCCTCGCTTTTGGACAGGCCCGTGAAGGTATCAAGAAAGAACAGAATGGCGGCGACAATCAGCACGCCTCGCAAGGCGCCGAAACAGATCCCCAACACCCTGTCTGTACCCGACAGGCCGGTTTTCTCCACCAGTGCGCCAATCACATAGTTGACTATCGCACCGACGATAAGCGTCGCGATAAACAGCACCGCGATAGCTATCCCATTACGTACCAGTTCGTCTTCAAAGCCGGTGAACCAGACTGCCAGGTAAGTGTAGTAATGACTGGCGACAAAGAAAGCACAGCCCCAGGTGACCAGCGACAGCGCCTCTCTCACGAAGCCGCGGATGAGGCTGACCAGACACGAGAAACCCACTACTGCAATGATGGCGTAATCTATCCAGACCATGAATGTGTCCCACGATAAAACGCCCTGACATCCGGTTCGGGGCGCATTCTAACAGAAAAAGAAAACGTTTGCGTAGGGATTTCCTTTCCACGCGTTAATAAAAAATGGCGTTGAAAAAATCTTCAACGCCATCCGTCCGTTACGCCCGCGGGCGGCAAAAAAGCGCCGTAAGCGGGCCGTCTGTGGCGCGATGCGGTTTCTCGGTGCGCCTTTAAAAAAGACGCCAGACCGCTTAATTCACGCTGTAATTCATTATTACGCCGTTAAGCCCTGACAGGCTGTTCAGCTCGCCAAGCGACGATTTTAACTTATCCTTCGACGCCTCCGGCCCTACCAGAATGCGGGTGATTTTCCCTTGCACCGGCGTGGACGGCGACGTATACGCCCGATAACCCGCCGAGCGCAGTTTGCCGACGATTTCATTGACTTTATCGGCGTTTTTCAGCGCGCCGAGCTGCACGACATACGCCTTGCCCGCAGGCGGCGTTTGCGGTTTCTCCGGCGGCGCGGTTTTCGCAGGCGCGGGCGCTTCGGCCTCGCTCACCATCGCGAGCTGCTCGTCGGTTTTATCACGCTGCGGCTTGCTCTGGGGCTTATCGGCAGTCCGTGTTTTCGCAGGCTCCGTCGCTTTAGGCTTCGCAGGCGTCACCGGCACTTCATCCAGATCCGCGCCGGTATCGGCAGGCAGTCGCGTGGTGTCTATCGATGTCGCCGCCGCGTTACCGGCTCTCACCTCTTCCGCCGCGCCTTCCGGCGGCTGAGACGGCAGCGCCTGCGTTGCAGCCGGCAGCATATCCGGCTCGTCGCGATCGCCAGGTTTCGGCACCAGGGGGATCGCCGCGAACTCATCCTGATAATGTTTTTTCTGGCCGTCCAGCAGCCCTGGCAGCACGATAACGCCCAGCGCCACCAGCACAATTGTGCCGACTAATCGGTTCTGAAACTTACTCGCCACCTCGTCTCCCCGCGTCCATCTCTTCCATTACCGCTGCGACGGTATGAAACGACCCGCATACCAGCACCGTATCGGCGGGCTGCGCGTCGGCCAGCGCCGCGTGCCAGGCCTGCGCCACGCTATAAAAGACAGCGCTGGCCTGCAGATGTTCCGCAAGCTCTTCGGCGCGGGCGCCGCGCGGCCCGTCCAGAGGGGCACAATACCAGCTATCCACGACCCTCTCCAGACAGGCGAGCGTTCCGGCGATATCTTTATCATGCAGCATGCCGATAACCGCGAGCACGCGCCCGGCGGATGGCGACTGCGCGAGCCGCTGCGCCAGATAGCCCGCCGCGTGCGGATTATGGGCCACATCCAGAATGATGCGCGGGGCCTCGCTCACAATCTGGAAACGCCCCGGCAGCGCGGCGCGCGCGATGCCGTCGCGGTAAGCCTGCTCGCTAATCGCAAGACCGCTTGCGCGAAGCGCGGCGAGCGCAGTCGCCGCGTTAGGCTGCGGCACCTGCGGCAGCGGAAGATGAGTCAGTTCGCCGTCGCCATCACTAAAGCGCCAGCCGTCGCGTTCCGCCTCATAGCGCCAGGCGTCGTTCACACAAAGCAGTCGTGCGCCCTTCTCCTGCGCCACCTGCGCGATGGTGTGCGGCATATCCGTCTCGCCCACGACCGCCGGTTTGCCTGCGCGGAAAATACCGGCTTTCTCGCGCCCGATGCTTTCACGATCCGGACCCAGCCAGTCGGTATGATCGAGCGCGATGCTGGTGATGACCGCTACATCGCAATCCACCAGGTTGGTGGCGTCCAGACGCCCGCCGAGCCCGACTTCGAGGATAACGACATCCAGCTGCGCCTGCTTAAAGAGCCACAGCGCGGACAGCGTGCCGTACTCAAAGTACGTGAGGGACGTTTCACCACGCGCGGCTTCAATCTCCGCAAAGGCGGCGGTGTGCTGGCTTTCGGCAAGCTCCTCGCCCTGCACGCGCACGCGCTCGGTGTAGCGCACCAGGTGCGGCGAGCTGTAGACGCCCACGCGATAGCCTGCCGCCATCAGCACCGCTTCGAGCGTGCGGCAGGTGGTGCCTTTGCCATTAGTGCCCGCGACGGTAAAGACAAACGGCGCGGGTTTCGCCACATCAAGCAATGCCGCCACGCGCGAGACGCGCTCAAGGCCCATGTCGATGGTTTTACCGTGCAGGTTTTCCAGATAAGAAAGCCACGTGGCCAGAGGCGACGTGGCTTGGGGAAGGTGTTGCTTTTCCATGATGCCCGTATCCTGGTTACGGTTCATAAACAAGAAGGGCAGTGCCTTATGGCCCTGCCCTTCATGACTATCAGGCCTCGTGATCCTGGTCCGGTACCGGCGGCACGACCACCGCTTCACGCGGCGCGTCCGGGCTTGGTGCCGGAAGGTTCATCAGCTTCGCCAGAATGCTGGCAAGCTTGAGGCGCAGCTCCGGGCGACGCACGATCATATCGATAGCGCCTTTTTCGATCAGGAACTCACTGCGCTGGAAGCCAGCAGGCAGTTTTTCGCGCACGGTCTGCTCGATAACGCGCGGGCCAGCGAAGCCAATCAGCGCTTTCGGCTCGGCGATGTTGAGATCGCCAAGCATCGCAAAGCTCGCAGAAACGCCGCCCATGGTCGGGTCGGTCAGCACGGAGATGTACGGCAGTCCACGCTCCTGCATTTTCGCAAGCGCCGCGGAGGTTTTCGCCATCTGCATCAGCGACATCAGCGCTTCCTGCATACGCGCGCCGCCGGAGGCGGAGAAGCAGATAAGCGGGCAGTTGTCTTCCAGCGCCTGCTCAACCGCTCGCACGAAACGCGCGCCCACGACGGAACCCATTGAGCCGCCCATAAAGGCGAACTCGAACGCCGCCGCAACAACCGGCATACCGTGCAGGGTGCCTTTCATCACCACCAGCGCGTCTTTCTCGCCGGTTTCCTTCTGGGCGGTGGCCAGACGATCCTTGTATTTTTTGGAATCACGGAACTTCAGCACATCTTTCGGCTCAAGCTCACTGCCCAGTTCCACCAGCGACCCTTCGTCTAACAGGCTGTGCAGACGGTCGCGCGCCGCCATGCGCATGTGGTGATCGCATTTCGGGCAAACCTCAAGGTTACGCTCCAGCTCGGCACGGTAAAGTACCTGGCCGCAGCTGTCGCACTTGGTCCACACCCCTTCCGGGATGTTTGCCCTGCGAGTGGGAGTAATATTGCTTTTATTGAGAATTCGTTCAATCCAGCTCATTGATAACCTTTCTGCCTGAACCTGGTCGATGCCAGTTTTTCTGTGGGGGCGCATAATGCCATTATTGCCTTCCACAGACCATAAATGGTGCTCATTAAACCATAACGGCCCGCAACTTTGGATAAAAAAGTGGTCGAACCGCCAGAGGGCTTATTTTGTCTGGCGCGCCGCGGCGCGTTTGTGACGCACCACTTCATATACGCCCGGCAATACCGAGAAGATGATAATGGCGACGATCAGCAACTTCAGATTGTCCTGAATAAACGGCATCGCGCCAAAGAAATAGCCCGCGTAGGTAAACAGCAGCACCCACAACAGCGCGCCCACCACGTTATACAGGGCAAAATGACGATAGGACATATGCCCCATCCCGGCGACGAACGGCGCGAAAGTGCGCACGATCGGCACGAAGCGGGCGAGGATAATCGTTTTACCGCCGTGACGCTCATAAAACGCGTGCGTTTTATCAAGATAGCTCTGACGGAAGATTTTTGAATCCGGATTGCTGAACAGCCGCGCGCCAAAGAGTCGGCCTATAGTGTAGTTCACCGCGTCGCCGAGTATCGCCGCGATAACCATTAAAAGCGCCATCAGGTGCACATTAAGATCGTTGGACGGCAGCGAGGAGAGCGCGCCCGCCACAAACAGCAGCGAATCGCCTGGCAGAAACGGCGTCACGACAAGCCCCGTTTCGCAGAACAGGATCAGGAACAGGATCGCGTAAACCCAGATTCCATACTGCGCCACCAGCTCCGCCAGATGCACGTCGATATGTAAAATAAAATCAATCAGAAAGCGAATAATGTCCATACTGGTTCTTCTTCCCCGACTGCTGTCAGTCAGCTAAAAAAAGTGGGCCCATCGGCGGCTTCGGAAGCTCAAACTGCGCCGGATAATCCACCGACACCAGATAGAGCCCTTCCGCCTTCGCCGTCGCTGCCGCAAGCGTTCTGTCCTTAGCCGCCAGCAGTTCTGCCATCCAGCTCTCCGGCTGGTTACCGCAGCCTATTTCCATCAGGCTGCCAACGATATTACGCACCATATGATGCACAAACGCGTTAGCCTTGATATCCACCACAATGTACGCCCCGAAGCGCTCAACGTTGATATGCATCAGGTTGCGCCAGGGCGTGCGGGACTGGCACTGCACCGCGCGAAACGAGGTAAAGTCGTTTTCGCCGATAAGACACTGCGCCGCCCGGTGCATACGCTCTGCGTCCAGCGGCAGGTGGTAATGCGTCACCCCTTGCGAGAGCACCGCCGGTCGCAAACGGTGATTATAGATAACGTAGCGGTAACGGCGAGCCGTGGCGCTGAACCGGGCGTGAAACTCTGCGGGCACATCTTTCACCCAGCGCACCGCGATGTCACCAGGTAAATTCGCATTTACGCCGAGCGTCCAGGCGGCATCCTTGCGGATGGCGGTGGTTTCAAAGTGCACCACCTGTCCGGTGGCATGCACGCCCGCGTCGGTACGGCCCGCGCAGAAAACGTTAATCGGTTCGTTCGCCACCTGCGAGAGCGCCTTTTCAAGCTTCTCCTGAACGCTGCGCACTTCCTGCTGACGCTGCCAGCCGTAATATTTACTGCCGTCGTACTCAATGCCAAGCGCGATTTTAACTACCGGCTTTTCCAGACTCTCCGACATCAGTACAGGTACTCCTGCAGCAGTTTTTCCGCCGTTTTGATGGCCATCAGCGCGCCGCCGAAGCGCACGTTATCAGCGACCGACCAGAACTGGATCTGCTCCGGCATGCCGTAGTCGTTACGCACGCAGCCGATGGAAAGATGCACGCTGCCGGAGGCGTCGCCCACCTGCGTCGGATAATCGTTCTCTTCAGAGAGCGCGATGTCCTGATCGCGCTCCAGCGCGTCGCGGGCTTCTTCCGCCGCGAGCGGGCGCAGCGCTTCGAAATTCACCATCTGGGCATGACCGTAAAATACCGGTGCCTGTACGCTGGTGACGGAAATCATCAAGCCTTCGTCCTGCAACACCTTGCGGACTTCATCCACCAGACGGCGATCCTGACGCACGCTGCCTTCGCGGTCCGGCAGCAGCGGCAGCATGTTGAACGCCAGCTGGCGGCCAAAATGATCGTCTTCATCGACCGGCATCCCGTTCAGCAGGCGCGCGCTCTGGCCCGCCAGCGCGTCCACCGCCGTTTTACCCTGCGCGGAAACGGACAACAGGTTCGTCACCTGAATGCGCGACAGCCCGCCCGCTTCCATCAGCGGACGCAGCGCCGTCAGAAGCTGGCTGGTCAGGCTGTCGGCCACCGCCACTACGTTGCGGTTGCGGTAATCCGCCAGTACATACGGGTTGACGTCCGGCACCACCAGCGGCACGTCCGGCTCCAGCGCGAACAGGCCGCTGGAATCGATAACCAGACAACCGGCGTTGGTCGCGTCATCCACGTAGCGGGCGCTTGCTTCCTGGCCTGCGACGAAAAAGGCGAGCTGCGCCTGAGTCCAGTCGAACGCGTCGGCATCCTGCACCTGCACGCTTTTACCGTTGAAGCGCAGCGTTTCACCCGCGCTTTCATTGCGCGCCAGCGCATAAAGTTCACCCACCGGGAACTGACGCTCGGCGAGTTGCTCAAGCAGGGCCTCTCCCACGGCGCCCGTCGCGCCCAGTATGGCGATATTCCAGCCTTCAGACATGGTGGTTTTACTCCAGAAAATAAAATGCCTTCCCCGCGGGTTTGCGGGGAATAAGAGAATCAGTGATTAACGGATCGGATGATGGGTCGCGTTAAAACCCAGCTTTTGCAGCAGCGCGGCGGCGGCTTCGTCATTGCACTGCACATAGAGCGACGACCATTCGCGGCGCTCCTGGTAATTTTTGCGAAGCTTATCAAACTCGCCCGGCATGCCCGCCACACGGCGAAGCGGCGCGTCGTCGCGGCGCACATCATACACCAGATGCACCAGCCGTTTCAGCGTCGCCTGATCGAGCGGCCCCTGAAGCGTGATGCGGCCAAACTCCGGCGGCGGCAGCAACGTGGCAAGCGCCACCTGCTGCGGCGTGCCGAGAAACTGGCTGTACGCCTCAAAGACCTGCGTGGTGCCGCGCGCTTTGCCTTCCAGCGTATAGCCCGCGATATGCGCGGTGCCGATATCAACACGCTTTAAAAGCTCAACGTTAAGCGCAGGCTCCGGCTCCCAGACATCCAGCACGACACTGAGCGGCTGCCCCGCCTCAAGGCGCGCCAGCAGCGCGGCGTTATCGACCACCGGGCCGCGGCAGGCGTTAATCAGAATAGCGCCGGGCTTAAGGCGTGCGATGAGCGCCTCGTCGGCCAGATGCAGCGTTTTGTACGGCCCCTCTTTAAAGAGCGGCGTGTGGAAGGTGAGAATGTCTGCTTCGCGCACCAGCTCGTCGAGCGTGCGGAAATCGCCGCTGTCGCCGCGATCGGCACGCGGCGGATCGCACAGCAGCGTGCGTACGCCGAGCGCCTCCAGCCGCGCCTGCAAACGAGAGCCGACATTACCCACGCCGACAATGCCGACAGTGCGGTCGGTAAGCGCAAAGCCGTCGCGCTCAGCAAGCATCAGCAGCGCGGAGAATACATATTCGACGACGGCGATAGCGTTGCAGCCGGGCGCGGCGGAAAACCCGACGCCCGCCTCGCGTAAGTAATCTTCATCAACGTGATCGGTGCCCGCCGTGGCGGTGCCGACAAACCGGATGTTTTTGCCTGCCAGCAAATCGCGATTGACCTGCGTGACCGAGCGCACCATCAGTGCGTCGGCATCGTCCAGCGCCGCCTGCGGGATCGGGCGGCCAGGCACGGCCTGCACCTCGCCAAGACGGCTGAACAGCTCGCGTGCGTAAGGCATATTTTCATCAACGAGGATTTTCACGTTTCTCTACCTGTTTATGTGCGGGAGATAGCCGTTAAGTGTGCCATAATCTCGCCGCCAGGCATACTTAACAGCGTGGTTAGTTTCGCGGCACCGTCCGGTCAGGTTAAGGATTATTGATGATGCAACCCATTCATGGCGCCACGCCCCGCCCGGCGGGGGAGCCTCCCACATCGCCCCACTCCGCAGGCGAACAGCCGCTTTCCACTCAGCAGCGCACGGTGCTTGAGCGGCTTATCACCCGGCTTGTGGCGCTAACCCAACAGCAAAGCGCCGAAGTCTGGGCCGGTATGAAGCACGATCTGGGCTTAAAGAGCGATGCGCCGCTGCTTTCGCGCCACTTCCCCGCCGCCGAGCAGAATCTTAACCAGCGGCTAGGCCAGGCGCAGCAGACCCACACCCAGCGCCAGGTGTTGTCGCAACTGACCGAGCTTCTGAACGTCGGCAATAACCGCCAGGCGGTGAGCGATTATATCCGCCAGCAGTTTGGGCACACCGCGCTGAACCAGCTTTCCGGCGAGCAGCTCAAAAGCGTGCTGACGCTGCTGCAAAACGCGCAGCTGAGTATCCCACAACCACAGCAGC
Source organism: Cronobacter sp. HA18006 (assembly GCF_011605445.1). Taxonomy (NCBI): domain Bacteria; kingdom Pseudomonadati; phylum Pseudomonadota; class Gammaproteobacteria; order Enterobacterales; family Enterobacteriaceae; genus Cronobacter; species Cronobacter sp. HA18006. The sequence continues at coordinate 65,035 of NZ_JAANQB010000024.1, forward strand.
GCCCGGCGACCGACCGCCCGATGCAGCCCGCGGAGCATAATACGCTCAACCAGCAGGTAACGAAGCTTGCCGCCGCCACCGGCGAATCGCCGAAGCTCATCTGGCAGTCGATGCTGGAGCTTTCTGGCGTGAAAAGCGGCGAGCTGATTCCGGCGAAGCATTTCGCGGCGCTCTCGACCTGGCTTGTCGCGCGCCAGACGCTCGCCGACCAGCCCGCGCCGACGCTGCACAGCATTCAGGCCGCGCTGCGCCAGCCGCTGGAATCGCGCGAATGGCAGGAAATAAGCGACTACGCGCAGCAGCGCTTTCAGGCCACGCCGCAAACGGTGCTGACCACCGCGCAGGTGCAGGATATTCTTAATCAGGTGTTTATTCGTCGCTCGGAAGGGTCGCCGGAGACGCTTGAAGTGCGCCATATTCAGCCGATCTACAGCCCGCTTATCGCGTTTTTCACCCAGCCGATGAAGCAGATTTCCGCGAAACCCGGCCTTGCGATGTTCCTGCTGGTGCTGGTTATTCTTCTGCTCTGGCTGGTTATCTGACAGACAGCAAAAAGGCGTCTTACGACGCCTTTTTATTTTCCCCATACCCTGTATCAGAAACTTAACGACACGCCGGCCATCACGCTGCGGTTGCTGTTGCGCCCGTCGCTGGTCTCCTGCTCGCCCGTCAGATTCAGATTCAGCGCCGGGTTCACCTGCCAGCCGAGCGACACCGCGCTGGTCAGCGTTTTCTCCGGTGCCGTCACGCCGTGCAGCGGCACTGGCTGATCCACGCCGGTAAAGCTCGCCTGATAGCGGCCTTCATCCTGGCTCAACGCACGCTGCAGGTGAGTCTGGAAGCTCAGATCCAGCCGCCCGTGGGTTTGCAGATCGAACGTGTACGCCGCCCGCAGCCCGGCGCCCGCCTGCCAGCGCGTGGTGGTCTGGTTGTCAGCGCGCAGGCCAAAACCTGAGCCGCTCTTCTCGCTAAACGCATCCTGCTTCAGCATGATGTATTGCGTATCGATAAACGGCGTCACGGCGAAACCGTCCACGTTGAAGCGATAGCCGGTCTCGCTGCCAAGCGACATCCAGCTGCCGCTCTGACGGCTGCTGACGCGCTCGGAACGGCTGCCGAGCCACAACATACGGCGCTGCTGGCCGTCGTAGTACCCGGACGCCAGACGGCCGGTCAGGTAGTAGCCGCCGTAGATCTTGCCGCCGTACAGCGCCGCTTCACTCAGCGTGCCGGTGTTGCGCTCGCCGCCGCTGCTCAGCGCGCTGAACGTGTCGGTGCGCGACAGCGACGTGCCGATAAACGTGTGCTCATCAATAAACCGGTCCTGGCCGGTCACCCACCCTTTCATGGAGTAACTCACTGGCGAATACCCGCTGCGTCCGAGGCTGCCGTTCCAGGAGAGCGTATCGCTCCAGCTGCGGCTTTGCGGCGCGTCCAGCAGCGCGTTGATGTGAGTCGCGCTGCTGCGCTGGTTCACATTAATCGCCTGCCAGGTGAGCGCCGCCGTCGCTGCCGGAAGCTGGCCGGAGAGGCTCTCCAGCGCCGCGCGGGCAGACGGGTTATTCGAGATGTGCTGCAACTCGCCCGCCGCGGACGCAAACGAACTGGCGCGTACCGCCACGCCGGTCGCGACTTGTTTATCAAGCTGCGTAAACGCCTGTTCCAGACGCACGGCGGCGGACTGCGTGGCCGCAGACGTGCTGGCGACTTTGGTCTGTGTGACCTGCAAACGTTTGATGTTCAGCCATACCTGTTTCGTGCTGTAGCCCAGTGAACCTGTCAGGAACACACCCACCGACTGCGTAAAACGGCTGAACTTGCCGGACACCGCGCCCGCGTTGACGACAGGCTGACGCGCCTGGGTGATGTAGCCTGCCGGTACGCCCAAAAGATGCAGGTTACCGGCGAGCGTCGCGCGCCCTGCCACATCCAGCGTCGAGCCGAGCATAAACGCCAAGCTGCCGGTGGTGCGCTGCGTATAGTTGGTCATAAAGCGCGTTTTGCCGTCGCGCAGCAGCACGAAACCGCTGTTATCGACATTGCCTTTTACCGTGCGCACATCCAGCGTGCCCGCGCGGCCAATGTTCACCGCGGAGGCCAGACTTTTCGCCGATGACAGGCTACCGCCCAGCACCTGCGTGGTGCCGGTATAGCTGGCGTCCTGCGTCAGCACCAGCTTGCCGGTACCGCTTTTAATCAACCCGCCGCTGCCGCTGATGGCGTTGCTCCAGGTCGAGGTGTAGCTGTTAAACGCGACGCTCACGGTGCCCCAGTTAAACTTCGCCGGGCCGTTAATCGCCTTCGCAGCGTTCAGCAGGCCATAACCAAATACCGCGTCCACGCCCGGTGCGCCGATATCGGTCGCGGTGCCGAGCACCGTCTGGCGAACCAGGTCGTTAGTAAAATACGGATATTTCTGCCAGACCATCGCTGCCACGCCGGAAACCTGCGGCGCGGCAAATGAGGTGCCGCTCACCAGGCGCAGCACCGCTTTACCGGTACTGTCTGTCGACTGCACATACACGCTGCCGGGTGCCGCGAGGCAGCTGTTTTTCATTACGCCGCAGCGGTTAGCGTAGCTTGCGATATAGCTCGGGTTAAAGGTGTCGACCGCCGTGGCCACCAGCCAGCCCTTATCCAGCCCGGAGGCGGGGGCCAGCGATGGCAGTTTCGCAACGCCTACCGGATTCGCCGCGCCATCGTTGCCGCTCGCAAACACAATCAGTCCGTTATACGACGAAATAAAGGGTTTCCAGGCGTTTACAAAATAGGTAGTCGTGGCGGTGCTGGTCGGGTTCCAGTCAGGAATACCCCAGGAGTTATTGATAATTTTCGCGCCTGCACGCGCGAGATCGTAGTTAATCTGCCCGAAATTCAGGCTCTGCCGGGTATTGGCGACATCAGGAATGATAAGCGTCGCGCCCGGCGCAGTACCGCCGGTGAACAGGCCTGTGGCGCGGCCCGCGAGCGTCTGGGCGACCATCGTGCCGTGGCCGCGCACATCGCCCACGCTCAGATTATTGGCGCTCGCGTCGACATAGTTCAGCGTGCCTTTCACCACCCCCAGCAGCGCCGGATGCGTGGTCAGAATACCGGTATCCGCCACGCCGACTTTTATCCCGGCGCCGTTGACGCCTGCCGCGCGCGCCGTCGCGGCGCTGGTGATAAACAGCGGACGATTATAGTTGGTGCGCGTGACGACATCCGCCGCCGCCACAGAGGGGACATACGTGAAAGTATCATCCGCATTCTTCTTTGCGCTGGCAGAGGCGGCCCCTGAGCAGGACAGAATAATAAGTGGAATTACTTTTCCTGTGGTCAAAAAAGTCCCTTTACCCAGAGATACGTCTGTGGGCATGGTTGGTTTCCCCGGCTGGCAAGGCCTCGTGAGAGGCAAACAACTATTCCCTGAATTCCGCAAACTGATTTCGGATTTCTTTTATGCTGCGTCCTTCACTCTTATCTTTTTGAAAAGATTGAGAATGGCATTATGTGATATGCGTTTCCGCTACGAGTTACCGTTAATGCAAAGAAAACGGCTACTCAGATATACACGGATATATCGACAAAAAATGCCATAACTTTAAGAAAGAAGCCAATAAAGGCATTTTCATTAAACTAAATTATATTTATCAGCAGGTTAGAATTATTATAAATATATTTTTTACGACTTAAGTTAAATTAAATAAAAACAGAAAAGTTTAAGCCATGGTTAAATAAGGATTTTCATGAAACGACACACATCAGGAAGGAACAGTGTTTAAAACTATTAAATCAAAAGGTTATTCTTAATAAGGCAGGAGAGATGTCAGTAACTACAGGGAGGAGGAGATTAAGCCTGTTTCGGATAAAGAAACAAGAAATGTTAAAGGCGGAGAGTAAATATAAAAAAAGGAGCCTTTCGGCTCCATTTCTTTTAAAGAGACGTTACGCCTGATATTTACGCATAACCAGCGTGGCGTTGGTGCCGCCAAAACCGAAGCTGTTGGACATTACCGTCGTCAGCTCACGCTCAACCGGCGCGGTGATGATGTTCATGCCTTTCGCCTGCTCGTCCAGCTCTTCAATGTTGATGCTCGGCGCGATAAAGCCGTGCTCCAGCATCAGCAGCGAGTAGATAGCTTCCTGAACGCCTGCGGCACCCAGCGAATGGCCGGTCATCGCTTTGGTTGCGGAGATAGCCGGCGTGTTGTCGCCGAAGACTTCACGAATAGCGCCAAGCTCTTTCACGTCGCCAACCGGTGTAGACGTACCGTGGGAGTTCAGGTAGTCAATCGGCGTATCCACGCCATGCATCGCCATCTTCATGCAGCGCACCGCGCCTTCGCCAGACGGGGCGACCATGTCAGCGCCATCGGAGGTTGCGCCGTAGCCAACGATTTCCGCATAGATGTGCGCGCCGCGCGCCAGCGCGTGCTCCAGCTCTTCTACCACGACCATACCGCCGCCGCCTGCGATAACGAAGCCGTCACGGCTCGCGTCATAGGTACGGGACGCTTTGTCCGGGGTCTCGTTGTACTTAGTGGAGAGCGCGCCCATCGCGTCGAATTCACACGCCATTTCCCAGCCCAGCTCTTCACCGCCGCCCGCAAACACGATGTCCTGTTTGCCAAGCTGGATCTGCTCAACCGCGTTGCCGATGCAGTGCGCGGAAGTCGCACACGCGGAGCTGATGGAGTAGTTAACGCCGTGGATTTTAAACGGGGTCGCGAGGCAGGCGGAAACCGCAGAGGCCATCGCTTTAGTCACCACGTAAGGGCCGACCGCTTTCAGGCCGCGCGGGCTGCGCATCGCGTCAGCGCCGAACACCTGGGCTTTGGACGAACCACCGGAGCCCGCCACGATACCGACGCGCGGGTTGTTCTGATACACCTCGTCGCTCAGGCCGGCATCTTTGATGGCTTCCTGCATAGAGAGATAAGCATAAATAGAGGCGTCGTTCATGAAACGCACCACTTTACGGTCGATAAGACCGGTGGTGTCCAGCTTCACGTTGCCCCAGACGTGGCTGCGCATACCTGCGTCGAGAAATTCTTGAGAGAAAGTGATCCCCGAGCGTCCTTCACGCAGGGATGCCAGGACTTCCTGCTGGTTATTACCGATGCTGGAAACGATGCCCAGGCCAGTAATTACTGCACGTTTCATTCAATACCTCTTCGAGTACGCTAAGTAAGTTGTCGTGTCGCAAGATAGCGTACAGTTGTACGCCGAACAAGTCCGATCAGCCAGATTGGCAAGAAATTTGCGATGTCTGACCGGGCTCGCTAAGATCGTGCGACTGCCTGTCATTCGAGCCATTTACGTGAAACCTATCGCCATACAGCCCGCCAGCCTGACGTTTAATAATGAGGGTACACCTGTTTCCCGAGATTTTGATGACGTTTATTTTTCCAATGATGACGGTCTGGAAGAGACCCGCTATGTCTTTCTGGACGGTAATCAGCTCCCTGAACGCTTTATGACACACCCGCGTGACAGCTTTATTGTCGCCGAAAGCGGATTTGGCACCGGGCTGAATTTCCTGACACTCTGGCAGGCGTTCGCGGCGTTTCGCGACGCGCACCCGGACGCTACGCTGCAACGCCTGCACTTCATCAGTTTTGAAAAATTCCCGCTGACGCCTGCCGATCTTAAAAGCGCGCACGCCCACTGGCCGGAACTCGCGCCGTGGGCGCAACAGCTCCAGGCACAGTGGCCGATGGCGCTGCCGGGCTGTCAGCGGCTGGTGCTGGATGGCGGACGCGTGACGCTCGATCTCTGGCTTGGCGATATCAACGAACTGGTCGATACGCTGGATGACACGCATAACCGCCAGGTAGACGCCTGGTTTCTGGATGGCTTCGCGCCGTCGAAAAACCCGGAAATGTGGACGCCCGGCCTGTTTACTGCGATGGCGCGCCTCGCCCGCCCCGGCGGTACGCTCGCGACATTCACCTCGGCAGGCTTTGTGCGCCGCGGGCTGATTGAGGCCGGGTTTGACGTGGTGAAGCGCAAAGGATTCGGGCGCAAGCGCGAAATGCTGACGGGCACGCTCAGCCATGACGCGCCGCCGCCTGCCCGCGCGCCCTGGTATGCGCGTCGTCCGGCAAGCGGTGATAAAGACGTAGCGATTATCGGTGGCGGTATCGCCAGTGCCCTGCTCGCGCTCGCCTTACAGAGGCGTGGCTGGCAGGTTACGCTCTACTGCGAAGATGACGCGCCGGCGCAGGGGGCATCGGGCAACCGCCAGGGCGCGCTCTACCCCCTGTTAAGCCATCACGACGCCGCGCTGGCCGCCTTCTTCCCGGCGGCCTTTACCTTCGCGCGCAGGCTCTATGACGCGCTGCCGGTCAGTTTCGATAAAGACTGGTGCGGCGTGACGCAGCTTGGCTGGGATGAAAAGAGCCAGACGAAAATCAACCAGATGCTGGAGCTCGGTCTGCCGGACGCGCTGGCGCGCGGCGTTGACGCGCGAGAAGTGCGCGAACGCTGCGGCGTGGAGACCGGCTGTGGCGGCATTGAATATCCGCAGGGCGGCTGGCTCTGCCCGGCTCAACTGACTGCAGGCGTGCTGGAACTTGCGCAGGCGAACGGCCTGCGGGTGCATTACGGGCGCAGGGTGAGCGCGCTGCATCAGGACAGTCAGGACTGGCAACTCGATTTCGCGAACGGCGCGCAGGCGCGCCACGCCGCTGTGGTACTGGCGAACGGGTATCAGCTCAGCGGCTTCCCGCAAACCGAAAAGCTGCCGGTCTACCCGGTCGGTGGCCAGGTAAGCCATATTCCCACCACGCCGGGCCTCGGCGCGCTGCGCCAGGTGCTCTGTTATGACGGCTACCTGACGCCGCAAAACCCGGCGAATGCGATGCACTGCATCGGCGCCAGCTATCACCGCGGCGTGAGCGAAATGTGCTACCAGGAGGAAGACCAGCAGCGCAACCGCCAGCGGCTTCTCGACTGCCTGCCCGCGGCCAGCTGGGCGCAGGAGGTGGACGTGAGCGCGGGCGACGCGCGCTGCGGGGTACGCTGCGCCACGCGCGATCATCTGCCCATGGTCGGCAACGCGCCGGATCACGCCGCCACGCTTCGCGATTACGCGACACTTTCCCAGGATGCCAGCGCGCCGGAGACGGTCATGCCCGCGCCGGTGCTCAAGAATCTCTTTGTGCTGGGTGCGCTTGGCTCGCGCGGGCTGTGCAGCGCGCCGCTGGCCGCTGAGATTTTAGCCTCGCAAATGAGCGGCGAACCGCTGCCGCTTGATGGCGCGACGCTCGCCGCGCTGAACCCCAACCGGCTGTGGGTGCGTAAGCTTCTCAAGGGGCGTGCGGCAGGTTAATACGATAATGTCGGGCAGGTGACGTGGCTGAAAGCGTAAACGCTAAAAAAACCTGCGCGCCGGGCGGCGCGCAGGCTGTGGGGCTTAGTTGAGCTTCGCCTGCTGGAACAGGTTGTCCCACATGCCCAGCACCAGCGCCTGGTCGCGCGGCGAGAGTTCGCCCGCGTGGATCGCCGTCTCAAGGCTGTTGGTTACTTTGGTGTACACCGCCTGCGGCGAGTGGTCGTCGCCCTGCTCCAGCGCCGCGACGGCAAGCGTCAGGTGTCCGCGCAGGTAGCCGCTGGCGAACAGTTCGTCGTCGCTCGCGTGCTCCACCATCTCATCAATCAGCGCCAGAATACGTGCTTCAAATTCGGCAATCATTCGTTTTCCTCGGTTAATAACATGGCGATTAGCACAAGTCTTCCGGCCATGGGAATTGTTGCGCCGCCAGCGGCGGCGTCTGGTAAAAATCCTGTAAGGCCGCGATAAAGCGCGCCGGACGTTCGGGAATGCCGTTGGTCAGATATTGCATCACCTGCGCGTGCACCCGGCGCTGAAACGCGATGCGATCCGGATCGAAATCGCCGTTAAGATTGTCGCAGCTGACGTTAAACGGAAAGCCCGCCGCCACGCAGAACAGCCATTCCAGCGCCTGCGGTTTGACTTCGACGTCTTCAAACTGGCTCTGGGTTTGCGCATCGCGCCCGTCCGGGCAATACCAGTAGCCAAAATCCACCAGCTCGCGCCGCGCTTTCCCCGCGATGCACCAGTGCGAAATCTCATGCAGGGCGCTGGCGTAAAAGCCGTGTGCAAACACCACGCGGTGATAAGGCGCATCGGCATCTGCCGGAAGATAGATCGGTTCGTCGTCGCCTTTAATCAGACGGGTATTAAAATCACCGGCAAAACAGCCGTCGAAAATAGTAATTAAATCCTGATAGTGGTGTTCACGCATTACGCCATCCCCAGCCAGTGGAGGATCTCCTGTCCGTGGCTGTCATATAACAATTTGGCGCTCATCACCGCCGAAACGATAACGATCATCGGGCGGATCAGGCGCTGTCCTTTACTTAATACCAGACGCGAGCCTAAGCGCGCGCCGAGAAACTGTCCGGCGAGCATCACAAAGCCGGTGCCCCAGATAACTTTGCCGCCAATGATGAAGAGCAGCAAACCGCCGACGTTAGACGTGGCGTTAAGCACTTTCGCATGGGCGGTGGATTTGGCGAGGCCAAAACCGGCGAGCGTCACAAACGCCAGCGCGTAAAACGAGCCTGCGCCGGGGCCGAAAAAGCCGTCATAAAAGCCGACGCAGCCGCCCGCCACCAGCGCGAAAGGCAGGCCATACAGCCTGCGCTGGCGATCGTCTTCGCCAAGGCGCGGCATCAGCAGAAAATAGAGACCAATGGCAATCACCAGCACCGGCAGGATCTGGCGCAAAATATCGGACTGCACATGCTGCACCAGCAGCGCGCCGCTGGTGGAGCCGATAAACGTCATCAGGATATTGAGCTTCTGGTCGCGCAGGCTGACCACGCCGCGGCGGATAAAATAGAGCGAAGCGGAAAGCGAGCCGCCGCAGGCCTGCAGTTTATTGGTCGCCAGCGCCTGGGCAGGCGACATGCCCGCCGCCAGCAGCGCAGGCACGGTCAGAAGCCCGCCGCCGCCCGCCAGGGCATCGATAAACCCTGCCAGCATCGCGACAAAGAAGAGTGCTGTGAGCAACAGCGGCGAAACCATAAACCAGTCCATCACGGCCATCCTTAGTCGGTGTTAAAGAACGTGTTTGTCGAGCAGCGCCTGACACGACGGCGGCAGTGGCGGCGGCGTGGTTTTCTCAGGCTTGCTGCTGCCAGGTGCCGCAGGCTTAAACCAGCTTTGCAGCTCTTCACCACAGCCATCGCCCGGCGGCGGCGGGTCTTGCTCCACGCACTCCAGGCTGTCCGGCGGGCAGCGCAGACGCACGTGCATATGAGCGCGATGCTGGAACCACGGGCGCACTTTACGCAGCCAGTCGCGATCCGGCCCGGCATCCAGGCAGAGCTGCTGTTTGATGGCCGGGTTTACAAAAATACGCGTCACTTCATCATCAAGCGCCGCAAGCTTAATCAGCCCGCCGATCTCCGGCTTCCAGAGTGACTGCACCACCGATTTCCCGTCGCTTGAGACTAAATCCAGCGCCTGCGGACGACGCAGCTGCGCCGCGCTCCAGCGCGTTTTCGGCAGTTGCAGGAAAATATCGACGTCGAGCCCCGTCTGGTGGCTGGCGTGGCCGCCGTTAAAGCGCCCGCCCGCAGGCATTCCCATATCGCCCACCAGTACCGTGCCGAGCTGCAACTCGCTCACCTGGTTGCTCAGGCGCTCGATAAAGCGCACCAGCTCCGGGTGACCGAAATAGCGGCGCTGGTCGGTGCGCATGATTTGATAGTGCTCTGACTCGATCGGCAGCGGCTGCGCGCCGACGATACAGCCGTTAGAAAAGGTGCCGATCGACTGGGCCGCGCCCGGGATCGGCTGGGTGATTTTCTGCCACGGCGTGGCGGCGCTTGCCGCGCTGCAGGCAAGCAGCGTCAGCAAGGCTAAGCAGAGTTTTTTCATGACATTACCAGCGAGGAAGCGTGGTGGTGACATCCGCGTTCTGGGCGCGGTGACGCAGCAGGTGATCCATCAGCACGATAGCCATCATCGCCTCGGCGATCGGCACCGCGCGAATACCCACGCACGGATCGTGACGCCCGCGGGTGATCATCTCGACTTCCTCGCCAAAGCGGTTAACGGTACGGCCCGGCACCGTGATGCTGGAGGTCGGCTTCAGCGCGATATTCGCGACTATCTGCTGGCCGCTGCTGATGCCGCCGAGAATGCCGCCCGCGTGGTTGCTCTGAAAACCCTCTTTGGTGATTTCGTCACGGTTTTCGCTGCCTTTGAGCGCCACCACGCCAAAGCCTTCGCCAATCTCCACGCCTTTCACGGCGTTGATGCTCATCAGCGCGTGGGCGATATCGGCATCGAGACGGTCAAATACCGGCTCGCCGAGACCCGGCGGCACGTTATCAGCCACCACCGTTACTTTCGCGCCGATGGAGTCGCCCTCTTTTTTCAGCGCGCGCATCAGTTCATCCAGCGCTTCCAGCTTATCCGCATCCGGGGAGAAGAACGGGTTCTGCTCTACCTGCGCCCAGTCTTTGATCTCCAGCGGAATATCACCCATCTGAGTCAGGCAGGCGCGGATGACGATGCCGAATTTTTGCGCCAGATACTTTTTGGCAATGGCACCTGCCGCCACGCGCATGGCGGTTTCACGCGCGGACGAGCGACCGCCGCCGCGATAATCACGCAGGCCATATTTCTGTTCGTAGGTGTAATCGGCGTGTCCTGGACGGAACACATCTTTAATCGCGCTGTAATCCTGGGAGCGCTGATCGGTATTTTCAATCAGCAGGCCGATGCTGGTGCCAGTGGTCACGCCCTCAAACACGCCGGAGAGAATTTTCACCTGATCCGGCTCGCGGCGCTGCGTGGTGTAACGGGAAGTGCCTGGGCGGCGGCGGTCGAGATCGTGTTGCAGGTCGGCTTCGCTCAGCGCAATGCCCGGCGGCACGCCGTCAATGATACAGCCGAGCGCCAGACCATGCGACTCGCCGAAAGTGGTTACGCGAAAGAGTTGTCCAAGAGTGTTGCCTGCCATCACGGCTCCGTTGTCGTGTCGTTGTGGTGTTTTTATGATTCAGCGGGCTTGCGCCCGCCTGTTGTTAATCTTTGTAGATGCTGAAGTGTTCGCGGGCGCTGATGAGCTGCGCTTTGGTCAGCATAAAGACGCCGTCGCCGCCGTTGTCGAACTCAAGCCAGGTAAACGGCACGTCAGGGTACTGCTCCATCAGATGTACCATGCTGTTACCGACTTCACAAATCAGAATACCGTTGTCGGTCAGGTAGTCCGGCGAGCAGGCGAGAATGCGGCGCGCGAGCTTCAGCCCGTCGCTGCCCGCCGCCAGGCCGAGTTCCGGCTCGTGGCGATATTCGTTCGGCAGATCGGACATATCTTCTTCATCCACGTACGGCGGATTGGTGACGATGATGTCGTACTGCACTTTCGGCAGGTCGCGGAACAAGTCAGAGCGGATAGGCGTGACGTGATGGATAAGCCCGTGTTCTTCAATGTTGTGCTCGGTCACGGCCAGCGCGTCGGCAGAGATATCCACCGCGTCAACTTCCGCGTTCGGGAAGGCGTACGCGCAGGCGATAGCGATGCAGCCACTGCCGGTGCACATATCAAGAATGTGCTGCGGCTCGTGGTCGATAAGCCCGGCGAAGCGGTTATTGATTAACTCGCCAATCGGCGAACGCGGCACCAGCACGCGCTCGTCGACATAAAACTCATGGCCGCAGAACCAGGCTTTATTGGTGAGATACGCCACCGGAATACGTTCGTTGACGCGGCGGATCACCCGCTCGACAATACGGTGACGCTCGCTGGAGGTCAGGCGCGCGGTGCGCATATCTTCCGGAATATCAAGCGGCAGGTAGAGCGACGGCAGCACCAGCTGCACCGCCTCATCCCAGGGGTTATCCGTGCCGTGACCATACCAGATGCCGGCCGCGCTGAAACGGCTCACCGCCCAACGCAACATATCCTGAATGGTATGCAGTTCACTGACTGCCTCATCGACGAAAATTTTATCCACACTGCCCTCCGCATGACGCTCCGCGTTAAATTCGGCGGCTAGTTTGCCATGAAGACGGCGATAAATCAGCAACCGGCGCGTCATCCCGGAAAAATGGCTTTTGTTTGGCGGCGCGCCAAACTCGGGTACACTGCCTGCGCAAAGAGAAAGAAGAGAAGAAGATGAAAAAGAAGCCATCGCTAAGCGAAGAAGAAAAGTCGCTGTTTCGCGCGCTGATGAGCGGAACGCGCGAGCTGAAACAGGACACCATCGTGCATCCGCCCGCGCGTAAAAAGCTGCGCGAAGTGCCGCCAAAACGCCTGTTACAGGAGCAGGTGGACGCGAGCCACTATTTTTCTGATGAATTCCAGCCGCTTCTGAACAGCGACGGGCCGATGCGCTATGTGCGCCCCGGCGTGGATCACTTCGAGCTGAAAAAACTGCGCCGCGGCGACTACTCGCCCGAGCTGTTTCTCGATCTCCACGGCCTGACGCAGATGCAGGCTAAACAGGAGCTGGGCGCGCTTATCGCCGCCTGCCGCCGCGAACATGTGTTCTGCGCCTGCGTGATGCATGGCCACGGTAAACATATTCTTAAACAGCAGACGCCGCTGTGGCTGGCCCAGCACCCGCACGTGATGGCCTTTCATCAGGCGCCGAAAGAGTATGGCGGCGACGCCGCGCTGCTGGTGTTAATCGAAGTGGAAGAGTGGCAGCCGCCGCAGTTGCCTTAAGCGTCACCTGCACTGCAGAAACAGAAAGAGCCGCATCAGCGGCTCTTTTCTTTTATGGTTCAGGCTTGAGTTAAATCGCTTTCGCCATTTTGAGATTGCAGGGGCTCATCTGCCAGTTAAAGACGCCCTTGTCGTTATCGCCCTCAACCGTCACACAGGCGATAGCGGACGTGGAGAACATCGGCGGCGTTTCGCCAGGACAGAGTTCCGCCACCAGATAACCGACCAGCGGCAGGTGGGAGATAACCATGACCGCGCTGACGCCATCACGGGCCAGAACGTGGAGGTAATCGCTCACCAGACCGACATCGCCGCACGGCGTGAGCTCCGGCAGAACTTCGGTTTTGACAGGCAGGCTCATGGCCTCTTTCACGACGTCCAGTGTCTGTTCGGCTCGCAGGAAAGGGCTCACCAGAACACGTTCGATATCCACCTTTTGACCTTTTAACCAGGTCGCCATTTGACGGGATTCATCACAACCGCACGCGGTCAGAGGACGAACCGAATCACTGGCGGCATCGAGTGCTGCGTCGCCGTGACGCATGATAAAAACTTGCATATTGCACCGCTTTTGTTGACCAGAAGCGCCAGCGAGAGCTTAAAAAGCAACGCGCTTTTTAAGGGTATCGTCTGGCGGTCGGGCATTGTGCCTGATCCGTACTTCGAATGAAACGCTGTTTTTTACCTTATTGACGTAAGTATAGTCAATCACTGTTTACAAATTAGCCAGCGCTGCGTTTTCGATATCAGGAACGTTCTTATATCAGACCGTCATTTCAGCTTGCGGGTTCCCCGCGAGCCAAAATGTTTGTCCGGTCTGCGCCATGCGCAACAGCCTGTCGCACGGGGTAAAACGGTCTCCATAACGGGTGGCAAGACGTGTGAGCGTCGCCACCACGGCCGCCGCGCCGAGCGTGTCCATATAGCGGAACGGGCCGCCAAGAAACGGCGGAAAACCGATACCAAACACCGCGCCGATATCGCCGTCTCGCGCGGAACGCACCACGCCTTCATCCAGACACCGCGCCGCCTCGTTAAGCATCATCATGACGCAGCGCTCGGCAATCTCCTCGCCGCTCAGTTTCCCGCCGGGTTTAACGCCAATAAGCCCGTAAACCGCAGGGTCAACCTGTTTTTTGCTTTTACGCCCTTTCGCCGGATAAAGATAGAAACCGCGGCCATTTTTTCTGCCTTTGCGATCGTCATTCAAAATTGCTGCAACGGCGTCTCCCGGCGCGCTGAATCGCGGCCCGTAAGCGCGCTCCAGCACCGGCATAATTTTGGTGCCGACATCAATGCCCACTTCATCAAGCAACTGAATCGGCCCCACCGGAAAGCCTCTTTTGACCAGCGCCTCGTCGATTTTCTCAATGCTCTCCCCTTCTATCAGGCAACGCATTGCCTCATTGATGTAGGGCGCCAGGATACGGTTAACGTAGAATCCGGCGCAGTCGGCCACCACGATCGGCGTTTTGCCCTGTTTTTTGGCAAGCTGAACGGTGGTGGCAATGGTTTCCGCGCTGGTGCCCGCGTGCGGGATAACTTCCACCAGCGGCATTTTATCCACCGGGCTGAAGTAGTGCAGGCCAATGACCTGCTCCGGGCGCGCGGCACCTGCGGCGATATCGCCGATAGGCAGCGACGAGGTGTTAGAGGCGAAAATCGTATGCGGCGCGGTGTGCGCCTCGATCTCTGCGACCATCTTTTGCTTGAGCGTTAAATCTTCGAAAACCGCTTCCACGACGATATCGCGCTGGTAAAAACCACGGTAATCGGTGCTGGCGGAGATGAGCGCCATCTGTGCGTCGCGCTCGCTGGCGCGCAGATGACGGCGACGCACTTTTTTCTCAAGCAGATCCCAGCTGTATTTCAGGGCATGGTTAATGCCTTTTTCGCTGATGTCTTTGATACGCACCGGCAACCGGGCTTTGGTGGCGGTGACACAGGCGATCCCGCCGCCCATCAGCCCGCCGCCCAGCACACCGACAGAATGCAGCGCGCGCGGGGCGGCCTCGCTGCCGGTCTCTTTTTTAAGCTCGGTAGTGGCGAAGAACAGCCCTCGCAGCGCGGCGGATTCCGGCGTCATCGCCAGTTCGCCAAAGGCGCGGGCCTCGGCCTGATAACCGCTGGCGCTGCCCTGCTCAAGGCCGGTGCGCACCACGTCAATAATGCGCTGCGCCGCCGGATAGTTACCGTGGGTTTTCTGGTGCGTTTTCTGGGTCACCATGCGAAACAGCAGCGCGCGGCCAATCGGGCCTGCAAGCAGACGCTCGCGAACCGGCAGGCGGCGCGGCGCGGGACGGTGCTTTTTCGCCAGTTCGGCAGCGGCTTCCAGCAAAATAGACTGCGGCACCACATCATCCACCAGCCCAGCTTTCAGCGCCTGACGCGGCCTCAGCTGTTTGCCCGCAAGGATCATCTCAAGCGCGGTGCTGACGCCAACGAGGCGCGGTAACCGCTGCGTGCCGCCGGAGCCCGGCAGCAGCCCAAGCTGCACTTCCGGTAGCCCGAGCAGCGTTTTCACATCATCGGTACAGATGCGGCTGTGGCAGGCGAGCGCCAGCTCCAGCCCGCCGCCGAGGCACGCGCCATGAATAGCCGCCACCACATGCACCGGCAGCGCGTGGATCTCCGCCATGATCTGCTGGCCCTGGCTTGCCAGCGCTTCAGCCTCCTGCGCGCTCTGGCAGTGCGCAATCATGTTGATATCCGCACCGGCGATAAAGTTATCCGGCTTGGCGGAGATAAATACCACGCCCGCGAGATCGCGGTTTTCCCGCAGCGTTTTGACAATCGCGCGGACGTCGCGGGCAAACTCCGCCTTCAGCGTGTTCATTTTCTCGCCCGGCACGTCGATGGTGACCACCGCAACATTGTCCGGGCGCATCTGTAAATTAAATGCGGATGTCGATTCCATTATTCGGCCTCCAGTACCATTGCCGCGCCGAGCCCACCCGCCGCGCAGGCGGTGACCAGCCCGAAACCGCCGCCGCGGCGGCGCAGTTCATTGAGCGTCTGGGTGATCATTCGCGCGCCGGTGGCCGCGAACGGGTGCCCGTAGGCGATTGAGCCGCCGAGCACGTTAAATTTGCTTTCATCCACCTCACCGGTAGCCTGGCTGCGGCCCAGCACCTCGCGGGCGAAGCGGTCGCTCGCCATCAGCTTCAGGTTAGTGAGCGTTTGCGAGGCGAACGCCTCATGCATATCAATAAGCGTGAGATCGGCCATCGTCAGTCCGGCGCGCTCGAGTGCCAGCGGCGTCGACCAGGCCGGGCCCAGCAGCATGTCCTGCCAGACATCGACCGCGGTAAAAGCGTAGCTGCGCAGATAGCCGAGCGGCGTCAGGCCAAGCTCGCGGGCGCGGGATTCCGTCATCAGAATGACCGCCGCCGCGCCGTCGGTGAGCGGCGTGCTGTTCGCGGCGGTCACGGTGCCGTGTTTACGGTCAAATGCCGGGCGCAGTTTCGCGTAATCGGCCAGCGACGAAGTTTTGCGGATGTTGTTGTCTTCGCTGAGCGGCTCGCGGTACGGCGGCGTGTAAGCGGTCATCACTTCTTCACGCAATTTGCCTTCCGCCCACGCCTGCGCCGCCAGCTGGTGCGAACGATGCGCCAGCGCGTCCTGCTGTTCGCGGGTGATGCCGTGCGTTTTCGCCATCTGCTCGGCGGTGTCGCCCATGCGAAGCCCGGTGGAATATTCCGCCACGGCGGGCGGCACCGGCAGCAGGTCACGCAGACGCAGGCGCGAGAAGAGTTTCAGTCGCTGTCCGGCGGTGCGGGCTTTATTCGCGTCCACCAGCGTGCGCGCCAGTTTTTTACTGACGCCAATCGGCAGCACGGAGGAGGAATCGGCCCCGCCGGCGATCCCGGCGCGGATAGTGCCCGCCATCAGGCTTTCGGCGACGTTCGCCACCGCCTGGAAACTGGTGGCGCAGGCGCGGCTGACGCTGTAGGCGTCGGTATGGACGCTCATGCCGGTGCCGAGCACGATTTCGCGCGCGATGTTGGGCGCTTCCGGCATCTGCACCACCTGGCCGAAAACAAGCTGTTCAATGACTTCAGGCGGGATTTCGCTGCGGGCCAGCAGTTCGCCGACCACCATTTTACCGAGATCGACCGCCGGAACGCCGTGGTACGCCGTTGCCTGACGGGCGAAAGGCGTGCGCAATCCACTGACAATGGCAATGCGATCCCCCTGCCGGGTGACCAGCGGTAGTGCCTGACTCATAACGTTCCCCTGTGAAAAGGCTAAAGATGAATTAAGTGGTCTGACCTGATAACAGTTTTAACCAGAATTTTACATTCAGCCAATCACATAAAGGAAAAATTGCGAGGCAAAACACGAATTACGTAACAAGAGATGCGCCCCGGAGTGCCGGGGCGTAAGCGATGGGATTAACGCAGACCTAACTGGAAAATAACGGTTTCCGCCTGGCAGGCGAAAACAAAATCGATATCCAGACGCACGCCGTCGGCTTCTTCAGTAAAGCGCGGGGTGATCTGGCACGGCTCAGATTCGACTTCACGCGCTTTGGCGGTGAGGGCCGCGAGCGTGGCTTCGGCGTCGGCGCGGTTTTCAAACACGCGGCTGTAAGAGGCGACGCAATCGGTATTATCAATAATGGTGCCTACATCAATACAGCAGCAAACCGGGGTTTCATCAGCACTGCATTTGGTCATGGTGATTTCCTCTGTATTTCCTGAAAAGGGATAAGGCTATTTTACGCCCCGCGCCGCCACCGCTCTACCTGTTCTTCCCGTTTACGCTTATAAGTGACCGAAATCACACTTAAAAATGATCTAAAACAATAATCACCAGATTGATGAATTTCTGAACCCCAAAATTTTGCTAAACGGATCGCGTTTCTTAGATCACAATTGAAAAAACTTATAAACATACTTGCAACATCTCTGCTGGTCGGACCTATACTCTCGCCACTGGTCTGATTTCCATGCCGTACCTCAGACCCTACACTCCGCGCTCCTGTTACGTCACGTAACATTATTTGAATAAAAATAAATGGATGAGGTTATGGTCATGCGCCAGAAAACCCTGTTTACCAAATCTGCTTTAGCAGTCGCAGTGGCAATCGTGTCTTCTCAGGCCTGGTCCGCAGGTTTCCAGTTAAACGAATTCTCTGCCTCCGGTCTGGGCCGCGCCTATTCCGGGGAAGGCGCTATTGCGGATGACGCGGGCAACGTCAGCCGCAACCCGGCGCTGATTACCATGTTCGATCGCCCGACATTCTCCGGCGGCGCGATTTTCGTTGACCCGGATGTGAATGTGTCTGGCCGTTCCCCGACGGGACGTAGCCTTAACGCCGATAACATCGCGCCGACCGCCTGGGTGCCGAACCTGCACTTTGTCGCGCCGATCAACGAGCAGTTTGGCTGGGGGGCGTCCGTCACCTCCAACTACGGCCTCGCCACCGAATATAGCAACAGCTATGCCGCAGGTTCTGTCGGCGGTAAAACCGATCTCGAAACGCTGAACCTGAACCTCAGCGGCGCGTATCGTCTCGATAACCACTGGAGCTTCGGCCTGGGCTTCGACGCCGTGTATGCGCGCGCCAAGATCGAGCGTTACGCGGGCGATCTGCCGCAAATCATCGCAGGCGGCTTACCGGGACTCGTGCAGTCCGGCAAGATCGATCCGCAGACTGCGGCACAGCTTGGCGCGGCTGCAGGCGGTATTAACAGCGACACCCAGATTGCGCACCTGAAGGGCGACGAGTGGGGCTTTGGCTGGAATGCCGGTATCCTGTATGAACTGGATAAGAACAACCGCTACTCGCTGACCTACCGCTCTGAAGTGAAAATCGACTTCGACGGCGACTATAAGAGCAGCCTGCCGGCAGCCCTTAACCCTGTTAACGCCGCGCTGGGCCTCGGCCTGCCTTACGGCACGGGTGGCAGAACCACCGGCGGCTCGCTGACCCTGAACCTGCCTGAAATGTGGGAAGTGTCTGGTTATAACCGTATCGCGCCGCAGTGGGCGATTCACTACAGCCTGACCTACACCAGCTGGAGCCAGTTCCAGGAGCTGAAAGCGACCAACAGCAACGGCGACACCCTGTTTAAGAAAGAAGAGAAATATAAAGACGCGTACCGCATCGCCCTCGGCACCACCTATTATATGGACGACAACTGGACCTTCCGTACCGGTATCGCCTTTGATGACAGCCCGGTGCCAGAACAACAGCGCTCTATTTCCATTCCTGACCAGGACCGTCTGTGGCTGAGCGCCGGTACCACTTACGCCTTCAATGAAGACGCCTCTGTCGATGCCGGTGTTTCTTACATGCACGGCCAGCACGTGGAATTCACCGAAGGCCCGTACACCTTCAAATCTGAAGGTAAAGCGTGGCTGTATGGCGTGAACTTTAACTACCGTTTCTGATTGCTCTGTCACGACAAAGGCGAGCTGCGGCTCGCCTTTTTTATTGCGCTTTATCGTTCGGAAATAAAAAAAGCGAGCCTCGGCCCGCTTTTTTTATTTACCTTAAGAATGATCGCATCCGGCGTTTTATTCCGAATCGATATCCTTGAGATCGCCTTCAATCGCCTGCGCGTTCGGGTTTTCATTTGGCTTAAGCTTACCGCCGTTGGCGATAAAGTCGTGACGCTGGAAATAGGCCTCACGCACCAGAATGTAAGGATCGGAAGACTGGCGCAGCAGGCCGTCGGAATCGAGCAGTTGCGCGCGGGTCTCCACGCCTTCCACCGCCCATTTGCCGAGCGACAGCGGCCAGGTCAGCCAGGAGAGCACCGGATAAGTGGTGTCCGCCATATCGCCGACATCTTCACGCAGCGTAAAGCTGCCGTAGAACGGCAACTGCACATACGGCCCGTAACCGACGCCATAGGTGCCGAGCGTGCTGCCGAAACGGTGCGGCTCTTCGCGCTGCAGTTTCGGGTTCGCCATACCGGCCACGTCGATGAAACCGCCCATCCCCAGCAGGGTGTTCAGGAAGAAACGGGTAAAGTGCACCATCCCCTGGTAGGGGTCGCCCTGCAGAAATTTATTAAGCATTGAGGCGGGTTCTTCAAGGTTGCTGGTGAAGTTGCCCAGCCCGTTGCGCGCCGGTTGCGGCACGTAGTCGCGCCAGGCGACAGCCACCGGGCGCAGCACATAAGGGTCCACCACGTCATAGTTAAAAGTAAACATGGTGCGGTTGAACCCTTCAAAGGGGTCGGAACGCCCTTGCTGCGGCTCTGACGAACTGGCGCAGCCCACTAAAAGCGTGGCCGCCAGCGCAAGCCCGGTAAGGCGAAAGTTCATAGCAGTCTCCCTGTAAATGGTAACTAACCCGCTCCTGATGGCGAAGGCGCGACCAGGACGTCCACCGGCGCTGCCGGGTTGAGCGTGGTGAAGCGGCGCTCGCCTGTCCAGTCTCCGGGTTGTACGGCCGCGTTGCCGTCCCGGGAAATATGCACCTTCACAATGCCCTGCGTGACGTGTTCAAGCCCCCTGTCCGGGAGCATCGCGTCAGCGTCATCAAGCGTAATTGTCAGCGGAAAATGGCCCAGCGGCAATTTTTTCACCAACACCGGTACGTTTGATGCGCCATCCGTCACGCTGATAAAGAGTATCCCTTTATCTGGTAAGGCTTTTTTCGAAACGGGTGAGAGCGTGATTTTAACAGCCAGTCTCGCGTTGTCCATGCCGCTGTCCACGCGCGCCTGCGCAATGCCGCGCACGACCGCCGCCCGGCGCGCATCGCCCGGCGGCAGGCGCGTCAGCATCGACTGCCAGACGGCAATCGCCTCCGTATAGCGCTGCTGGCGAAACGCGCTGAAGGCAAGCAGCCCCTGCGCGCGCAGATTATCAGGTGCCTGCGCCGCGACGTCTTTTAGCATTTGCTCGCCGAGGCGGTTATCGTCCGGCTGCGGCGAGCGCGCCAGCACTTCAGCATAGTCGAGCCGCGCTTCGATGCTTTGCGAATTGAGCTGCCAGGCGCGTTTAAACGCTTCTGTAGCGGTATCAGCATTATTGAGCACCATACCAATGCGCCCGAGCATCGCCCAGCCCGCGCCATTATGCGGGTCGTCCTGCAAACGCGTGCGCAGCCCAAGCCCGAGGCGCGTCAGCTCCTCCACCGTGAGCGGTGTTGCGTGCGGATCCATCACGCGCGCCACCAGTGAAGGCGTCTCGCGCACCGCCGCTTGCCAGTCATTCACCTGTTTAAGGCTATGCGTCGCCATGAACAGCCCGCCGCTCACCGCCACGACCAGCAGCACGCCTGCCAGCAACGCACCATTACCCGTGTGACTCGTTTTCTGCCCGCGCGGCTCGGGGATATCCGCCAGCAGGCTGTGTTGTAATTCCACCACCAGCGCCTGACGAGCCTCGGGCGGCTCCTCGTCAAGCTCCCGCAGGCGCGAGTAATAGAGTGTGCGGTTCAGCGCATCGCGGCTGACCGCGCCCCGCTCGCGCCACGGCCAGAAGACCAGCGCCGTAACGCCCACCAGCAGGACGACGATAACCATGATTAACGCGCTCACGGGCGTTTTCCTTCTTCGCGAAGCAGCGCGCGCAGCCGCTCCTGTTCGTCTTCGTCAAGCGCGAGCGGCTCCCGGCGGGTGCGACGCGCGCGGGTCACCAGCACGGCAACGCCGCCTGCCGCAAAGAGCGCGGGCAGCAGCCAGAGAAGGATCGTGCCGGGCGTAACGGGCGGATCGTAGGTCACGAAATTCCCGTAGCGCGCCACCATATACGCCACAATCTGTTCGCGGCTCTGCCCCTGCTGCATCAGCTCATAGACCTTCTGGCGCATATCGGCCGCGATCATCGAACCGGAATCAGCGATGCTGTTGTTCTGGCATTTCGGGCAACGCAGCGCGCTGGTCAGCTCGCGGAACTGCTGCTCCTGCGCCTCGTTCTGAAAAGGGTACGCCTCAATGGCGGCAGAAACATGACACGCCAGCAGCAGGCCAGCCAGCAGGCTTAACAGACGTTTCACGGCTCGACCTCCTGATTCAGCGCATCCCACAGTGGTTTGACGTCCTGCCGCCACACCTGGTCATTCAGATCGCCCGCGTGGCGATAGCGAATCACGCCGCGCCCGTCGATAACAAACGTCTCCGGCGCGCCATACACGCCCAGATCAAGCCCGAGCATTCCGCTGCCGTCAAACAGGCTCAGCGCGTAAGGGTTGCCGAGCGTGTTGAGCCAGGCCACGGCTTTAGCGCGATCGTCTTTATAGTTAAGCCCGACGATCCGTACGCCCTTCGCGGCCAGGCCGTTGAGAAACTGATGTTCGGCGCGGCACGTCGGGCACCAGGTCGCCCAGACGTTAAGCAGCAGCGGTTTGCCGTTCAGGAGAGCGGCGCGATCGTAGGTCACGTTCGGGTCATCAAGCGCGGCGAGCCGGAATGCGGGCAGCGGTTTGCCCACCAGCGTGGATTCGAGCTGAGACGGATCGTCCCCCGCCGCGTTGCGCGTCAGTTGCCAGAACAGCACGGCGGCGAGCAGCAGAAACAGCGCCAGCGGGAGAAGTAAAATACGGCGTCTCATGCGGCCTCCTGGATTTTTTTCAGCCGGTAACGCGGGTCGAGCAGACAAAGCAGCCCGCCGAACGCCATCAGCAGCCCGCCGTACCAGATCCAGCGGACAAACGGTTTGTAATAAAGGCGCACCGCCCAGCTGCCGTCATCGAGTTCTTCACCGAGCGCCGCGTAGAGATCGCGCGTCAGCCCGCCGTCGATGGCGGCTTCGGTCATCACCACGCGGTTGCTGTTATAGGCGCGTTTTTCGGCGCGCAGCGTTGCCTCGGGTTTACCGTCGCGCAGCACATCGATAATCCCGACCGCGCCGCGCCAGTTCGGCCCCTGCGCGTCGCGCACTTCGCGAAACACAAAACGGTAATGATGAATATCAACGCTGTCGCCCGCCGTCATGCGCACGTCGCGCTCCACGCTGTAGTTCTGGCTGAACGCGATGCCGATAACCGTTACCGCAAGCCCTACGTGCCCGAGCGTCATCCCCCACTGGCTGCGACTTAATTTCCCCAGCCCGCGCCACAGGCTATGACGGTGCGTGGCGCGCTCAAGCAGCTCCATCAGCGTTAACACCAGCACCCAGACCGCCATCATCAGCCCGGCGACCGTCATCGCGTTAATGCTGTCCTGCAAAAGCCAGGGCAGCATCAGCGAGGCAGCGAGCGTAACGACCAGCGCCACCAGCAGGCGACGGCGCAGCTTTTGCGGCTCATCGCGCCGCCAGCGCACCAGCGGCCCGACGCCGAGCAACAGCGCGAACGGCACCATCAGCGCGCTGAACAGCACATTGAAAAACGGCGCGCCGACGGAAATCGACCCCAGCCCCAGCGCCTTATGCACCAGCGGCAGCAGCGTGCCGAGCAGCACTACCAGCATGGCGGTGATAAGCAGAATATTGTTGCCGAGCAGAAAACTTTCGCGCGACCAGAGCGCATTGCCCACCCGCGCCCTGACGCTGCCGCCTTTCACGGCATAGAGCAGCAGCGAGCCGCCGATAACAATCACCAGCAGCGCCAGAATAAACATGCCGCGCGCCGGATCGGAGGCGAATGCGTGCACGGAGACCAGCACGCCGGAGCGCACCAGGAACGTGCCGAGCAGACAGAGCGAAAACGCGGTGATGGCGAGCAGCACTGTCCAGGCGCGGAAGCTGCCGCGCTTTTCCGTCACCGCCAGCGAGTGCATCAGCGCGGTGCCTGCGAGCCATGGCATCAGTGAGGCGTTTTCTACCGGGTCCCAGAACCACCAGCCGCCCCAGCCGAGTTCGTAATAGGCCCAGGCGGAGCCAAGCACAATGCCGATGGTCAGAAACACCCACGCCGCCTGCGTCCAGGGGCGCGACCAGCGCGCCCAGGCGGTGTCGAGCCGCCCGGTTAAAAGCGACGCCACCGCAAAGGCGAACGCGACCGAAAACCCGACATACCCCATATACAGCAGCGGCGGATGGAAAATCAGCCCGATATCCTGCAGCAGCGGGTTGAGATCGCGCCCTTCAATCGGGTATTCCGGCAGTGTGCGCGTGAAGGGGTTTGAGGTCAGCAGAATAAACAGCAGGAAACAGAAATTAATCCCGCCCATCACCGACAGCACGCGGGCGATCGCCTCCTGCGGCATGGCGCGGCTGAACATCGCGACCGCCAGCGTCCACGCGCCCATCAGCAGCACCCAAAGCAGCAGCGAGCCTTCGTGCGCGCCCCAGGTCGCGGCCACGCGATACCAGACCGGCAGCTCGGTGTTGGAGTTGCTCGCCACATAGAGCACCGTGAAATCGTTCACCACAAAGGCATGCACGAGGATAAGAAACGCGCCCAGCAGGCAGGCGAAAAGCGCGCAGGCGAGCGGGCGCGCCAGCGCCATCAGCCGCGGTGCCTGACGCATCGCGCCCCACTGCGGCCAGAGCGTGAGCAGCAGCGCGAGGCCTGCGGCGAGGCACAGCAAGAAATTCCCGATTTCCGGCATCATGGGCGGTTGTCCTTATACGCCTGCGGCGGACGCGTGTGGTTGGCATCCATCGCCGCTTTCACCTCCGGCGGCGTGTAGTTTTCGTCATGTTTTGCCAACACTTCGCGCGCGTGAATGCGCTGATCCTCGCCCAGCACGCCCTGCGCCACCACGCCCTGCCCTTCACGAAACAGATCGGGCAGAATGCCGTCGTAATCCACATCGACCACACCGCGCGCGTCATAGAGACGAAAGCTCACCTTCAGGCTCTGGCTGTCGCGCTTCACGCTCCCTGGCATCACCATGCCGCCGACGCGCAGCCGCTGGCCCGGTTGTGGTTTCTCCTGCGAGGCACCTTTGCCGTAGAGAATTTCACCCGGCGTATAGAAGAGATCGATATTGGCGCGCAGCGCGTAGAGCACCAGCGCCATCGTCAGCCCGAGGCCTGCCAGCACCGCAAGCGCGACCCACAGGCGCATTTTACGACGCGGGTTCATCGCGACACCTCCGCGCCCTGGCGTCGGCGCTCACGCGCCTGACGTTTCGCGATATCCCGGCGCAGCGCGCGGCGCGCCAGACGCGTATGCGCTATCAGCATCGCCAGCGGAATCACCGTCATCGCCACCGCCAGCCAGACGTAAAAGGCGTAGCCGCCCATCAGGAAAAATGAGGTCAACGCGGCGGTCATGATTTTTTCTCCAGCATCGCGGCCACCCACGGGCGATGGCGCTCCTGAAGCAACAACAGGTTGCCGAGGCGCATCAGCGTGAGCGTCACAAACAGGCACAGAAAACCGGCGATATTCCAGCGCAGCGGCGCGCGCATGCTCGGGTCGATACTCTGCTGCATATTGGTGGAGCCCTGATGCAGCGTGTTCCACCACTCCACCGAGTAGTGGATGATGGGCAGATTCACCACGCCCACCAGCACCAGTACGCCCGCGGCGCGGCCCGCGAGGCGGCGGTCGTCAAAGGCGTGCCAGAGCGCGATGACGCCCGCGTATAAAAAGAGCAGCAACAGCTCGGAAGTGAGCCGCGCATCCCAGATCCACCAGGTGCCCCACATCGGTTTCCCCCAGGCGGAGCCAGTCGCCAGCGCGATAAAGGTATAGACCGCGCCCACCGGGGCCATCGCCATCACGGCCAGGTCGGCCGCCCGGTTCTGCCACACCAGCCCGATAAACGCCGCGACCGCCATTGAGGCGTAAATGCCCATCGAGCCCATCGCCGCCGGAACGTGCAGATACATGATGCGGTAGCTGTCTCCCTGCTGGTAATCGGGCGGCGCAAAAACAAAACCCCAGATACAGCCCGTCGCGAGCATCACGGCGCCCGGCCACGCGAACCACGGCGTGAGCCGCTGGCAGAGGCCGTAAAGCCGTTCAGGCCGCGCCCAGGGGTGTAAGAATTTCCACATGCTATTGCTCACATAAAATTATCGCCCGCGAAACCGGGCCTACTGAATAGTGATACGCAGCGCCGCTGCCGTCGCGAACGGCATTAGCGTGACGCTTGCTGTTAAAAACGCGCCGGAGAGCGCGAAAAACCCGCCGACCGGCAACTGCATCACGGCGGCATCCACCGCGGCGGTGGAGAAAATCAGCAACGGGATCGCAAGCGGCAGAATAATCAGGCTCAACAGGATGCCGCCGCGGCGCAGCCCGGCCGTCAGCGCCGCGCCCAGCGCGCCGAGAAAGCTCAGCGTCGGCGTGCCAAGCAGCAGCGTCAGCATTAGCGTCAGCGTCGCATAGCCGTTCAGTCCCATCAGCAGCGCCGCCAGCGGCGAGAGCACGACCAGCGGCAGCCCGGTCGCCACCCAGTGAGCGGTCACTTTCGCGATAACCACCACCGGCAGCGGTGTTGGCAACAGCATGAGCTGTTCCAGCGCGCCGTCGCGCGCGTCGTCGCGAAACAGCCGGTCCATCGCCAGCAGCGAGGCGAGCAGCGCCGCCACCCACACCACGCCTGGCGCGATGCGCGCGAGCAGCTGCGGCTCCGGGCCTGCGCCAAGCGCGAACAGGACAATCACCACCAGAAAAAACCACAGCGGGTTAAGGAGTTCCGCCCGGTGACGCGCGGCGAGACGCAGCTCGCGGCGGATAATGCGGCCCATCATGCGGCGGGCTCCGGCGTCAGGGTTAATGTGCGGTGCGCAACGTTAAGCGCCAGCGGTTGGTGAGTGGTGACTATCACCGCGCCGCCGCGTGCCGCGTGCGCCTCAAGACGCCTCGTCAGCGTCGCCACGCCTGCGGCATCAAGCGCCGTTAGCGGTTCATCCAGTACCCACAGTGATGCTTCGCTAAGCCACAATCTTGCCAGCGCTACGCGGCGCTGCTGGCCTGCTGAGAGTTGTTCAACCGGGAGATCTTCATACCCGCCAAGCCCGATGGCGGCAAGCGCCTGCCAGCGCGCCTCGCGCCGGGTCTGCGTGTGATAAAACGCGAGATTTTCATCGGCGGTAAGCGCCACTTTGATACCCGGCAGATGGCCGAGCCACAGCAATTCCTGATGAAAGGCAGAGCGCTGATGCGCAAGCGGTTCGCCGCGCCAGTACACCTCGCCCTCTTCCGGGCGCGCCAGCCCGACCAGCAGGCGCAACAGCGAGGTTTTCCCGGCCCCGTTCGCGCCGGTCAGGTGCACAATCTCGCCCGGCGACACGCGAAACGAGAGCGCGCGAAACAGCAGCCGCTCGTCGCGCAGGCAGGCAAGATTCCGGGCTTCTAACATGGGACAGCTCCTTTCAGGCGAGTCGGGAATAGTACCACAGGGCAATGACGCGGCCACCCCGCGGACTGCGCAGGCGGTGAAACCCTGCGCGATGCCTCGCAAAATATTCATCACGCAGGCTGAATTGTCTGTTTTTCCTGATAACGTTCGCCGACGCGCTACGCTTAATGCATTCCCTTATTTAACTGGAGTACATAATGAGCAAACCTGGCGAGGAAAAAATCGGCGAGGCGGATGAGCTGGAAGTCGAAAGTGAAGAAAAAGAGAGCGGAGAAGAAATAGAAGTGGATGAAGAGGAACTGCCGTCGCGCGCGATGGCCATCCACGAGCACATCCGCCAGGATGGCGAGAAAGAGATGGAACGCGACGCGATGGCGCTGTTCTGGTCGGCCATCGCCGCCGGGCTGTCGATGGGCGCGTCGCTGCTGGCCAAAGGTATTTTCCACGTCCACCTGGAAGGCATTCCCGGCGGATTTTTGCTGGAAAGCCTCGGCTACACCTTTGGTTTTATCATCGTCATCATGGCGCGCCAGCAGCTCTTTACCGAGAATACCGTCACGGCGGTGCTGCCGGTGATGCAGAACCCGACCGGCACCAATATGCTGTTGCTCCTGCGCCTCTGGGGCGTGGTGCTGCTCGGTAATATCATCGGCACCGGCCTTGCGGCGCTGGCGTTTGAATTTATGCCGATTTTTGATGAGACGACGCGCGATGCGTTTGTGACCATCGGCATGGAAGTCATGCACAACACGCCAGGGGAAATGTTCGCGAACGCGATTATCTCCGGCTGGATCATCGCGACGATGGTGTGGATGTTCCCGTCTGCGGGTGCCGCGAAGATCGTGGTGATTATCCTGATGACCTGGCTTATCGCGCTCGGCAACACAACGCATATCGTGGTGGGCACCGTCGAGATCCTCTATCTCGTCTTTAACGGCACCATTCACTGGAGCGAATTCTTCTGGCCGTTCGCCCTGCCGACGCTTGCGGGCAACATCATCGGCGGTACGTTTATCTTCGCGCTGTTAAGCCATGCGCAGATCCGTAACGACATGAGCAATAAGAAGAAATCGGAAGAGAAAGCGCGTCTGAAAAAGGAACAAAAAGCGCGTGAAAACGAAACCGGGCGCGGCTCACAAAACCGCTGACGATGGCGATTGTTTAACCGAACAGGCGGCTAAGCCCTTAACGGCGGTGTAAAAATCGGTATACTGACGCCGCCTCGTCCCCTTAGTTAAATGGATATAACGAGCCCCTCCTAAGGGCTAGTTGCAGGTTCGATTCCTGCAGGGGACGCCATTTTGTTTGTGCTGCTTTTCTCTCACCATCGCGCTCACCGCAGACTCTGTCGCCGTACTGCTGTATTTATTCCAGAAAAACTCTTGTGCCTGAAAAGAGCATAAAAAATGCGGGCACAATAAAGAGATTATGCCCGCACGCTTTTAGTGATTTTCCCGGTAACGGGTTCGGCGTCAAAAGCCGAATCTTTATCCCGCTGATTCAGGCCGGTACGTCCCACCTTGTGAAGTAGCGCTTCAGTTTATCAACGGTGTGACGCCATTTCGGTGTGGTCGGTTTGCAGACGGTATTCTGGTTACCGAAGAAACCCACCTCGTTTACCGCATCCTGTTCACTGCGCGTCTCAAGCCATTTTACCGGCACAAAATATTCGGACTTGTCAGGGTCATCAGCATTACGCCGGTAGAGATCGCTGTATTTCAGCACCTCTGTTGCGAGCTTTTCGCCTTCTTCGGTATTAATTGTATAACTGCTGGCAGGCTCGACGGCGCTCTGCACGATACCGACGCCCACATACCCCTTCGCCGGAATTTTTACCCAGACGCGGTCGCCGGGCGCAAGCTGTTTGAACGTCTGGCTGTACCAGCTTCCACCGCCGGCGCTGACAAATCCGTAGAGGCGCGCCTCTTCCCAACATCGGCTGAGCGGATCACCAAACGAGACATAAAACTCGCCGTTCCACGGCTCTTTGGTACTGGCCCCGGTCGTCGACTGCACGGCGTTGGTTTGCGTCTCGCCTGGGTCAATAAGCCAGGCGCGGCTCAGGAACTGTTCCTCACCGTGCTGAAACACTTTAAAGAACATCACGTTAATCGAGATACCATTTTTACTGAGATAATCAACGATACGCTCGGTAGACGGATCCAGCTCCGCCGCCACGATGATGATTTGGTGCGACTGATTGAGCGACTCTTCTTCCAGTTCGGTGTTAAACCGTTGTTTGAAGGCGTCGCCGAGGTTGCCGCCGCCTGAAAATTTCTCATAGATTTGCGAGAGGCGATCGCCCGTTAAGTCATCCACCCAGGAGGCGTAATCCAGTGCCTGGGCGACCACCTCGCGCGGCGTGCGGTCGCACTTAAGCTCAATCAGGATCAGCGAGGCATCCGGCGCTATCGCCAGCAGGTCGATACGCCCTTTATCAAGGGTATTTTCCTGATGACCGATGATCATCCACTGGTCTGAGAGAATGGTCGGATCGTTGAGGATCATTTTCTCCAGCAATTGTTCGCTGGAGAGTTTGCTGATGGACAGCGGCTGAGGGTTTTCCCCCACCCGCCAGATAGCATGATGAACCGGCATTGTCTGTTCCCTTCCTTAGTTTAAGGCCGCGTCAGTGAGCGCATCCGCCAGGTGGAGCTGGGTTTGTTGGGCAGACTGGAGGCGGGATTTGAGGGTGTCGCAAACTTGAATAAGTTCATTCGCTTTCGAGATTATTTTATCCTGTTCATTTTGAGATAATAGAGGAAAAAGGGTCATTTCAAGCTGCTTAGTAGAAATGTGTGGCACACCATTACTTCTACCGGGATCAATGGCATTAATAAAATAATTAGACTCCAACCATTTACTTAAAAAGCCACTAAGTATCATATTTCCCACACTGTTAAACTTAGCTACTCGCTGTAGTAAAAGGCAGGGTAAATCGCACTCGCGTATAAATGCATATTTTAACCCACTATTAATTATAGGCCTATCAAGTGATATGACAATATCTCCAACATTCAAGCTAAATCCTTCAAACTCAGAGAGCCTAGACTCAGGCAATCTCGCTGAATCAGCCCAATTAATATGCCCATGGGATATATTGGCATTTCTGACCAATCGAATTCCATTATCGCTAAACCATTCACTTTTAAATGCATAGCCATTTAGGAAGTAAAATAATACACCCAACCGGCACC
Source organism: Cronobacter sp. HA18006 (assembly GCF_011605445.1). Classification (NCBI taxonomy): domain Bacteria; kingdom Pseudomonadati; phylum Pseudomonadota; class Gammaproteobacteria; order Enterobacterales; family Enterobacteriaceae; genus Cronobacter; species Cronobacter sp. HA18006. The sequence continues at coordinate 95,094 of NZ_JAANQB010000024.1, forward strand.
ACTCCCACCCCTGCGGCAATTCAAAGGGTTTTTCTTCATCACTGACTGGCGGCAACGGTTTTTGTTTTTTAATTTTTCCTTCTTTCACCAGTTGCGCTTTTTCCTGCTCAATACGCTTAAGCAGTTCAGAAGCCGGTTCGTCGCTAGGATCCTGCGGCACCAGTTTTCCCATCACCGCCAGTTGCAGAATGGTTTGCTTAAGCGCGTCGATACTCGCTTCGGTGGTAAACAGCGTGTCGAAATGCTGGCTGATTCGCGCCCAGTTCTCAGTGAGTTCTTCGGCATTCTGGCTGTCGGTGAGCGTCGCCAACAGCGTTTCCACCAGTTGCTGATGGGCATCCAGGCTGGTCAGAGATTGTTGTTCCAGTTGGTCGCAGAGGGACATTAATTCATTGACTTTTAATACAATATTTTCTTGCTCATTTTGAGGAGGGATTGCAACCGCTAATCCATATGCATCATTTCGATTCAATCCTGGTTTAATTCCTTTACCCAATGAGTCAAGACCAAGTGTATGAAACTGCAGAAATACGAAATCGAGATTCATTGCTATAGGAGGGATAGTGCTATATGCAACATCTGTTACCCAACATCCGGGATTAAGAGATAAGTTCAATGCACCCGCAGAACCTTTTCTTCCAATAATTATACATGGTGAATTAACGCAGGCTGCGTTGTGCGTACCAACAACCCCATTGGAGCCATAAACATTATATTGACCAGTATTAGTTCTTTTTTCTTGAGGTAAGTTGTCGCCATATTCCATTTCGTAAATATTACCAAACCTCACCCACTCCCACCCGCTCGGCAATTCAAACGGTTTTTCTTCCTCGCGAATTTCCGGCAGCGGCTTCTGCTTTTTAATTTTCCCCTGCTTAACCAGCTCGGCTTTTTCCGCAGCAATACGCTTTAACAGCTCAGATGCCGGTTCATCGTTCGGGTCCTGCGGCACCAGTTTGCCGCGCACCGCCAGTTCCAGAATCAACTCGCGCAGCTTCTTAATGCCGTAGAGATCGATTTTGCCACTGCTGCCGCGCCCGGCAGTAGAGCGGGTTTGCAGCGCGGAAGACCAGATGTCGATATGGTCGGTTAATAATTTCTCAACGCGCATCAGTTCGCCTCCTTGTTACCAGAGAGTGCAGCGCCGAGGATATCGCGCAACTGGTTGCGCAGTTCGCGGATTTCCGTCTGTTGCGCCTGGTACTGTGCCAGCAGCTCATCCGGGTCGTGGCTGATGGTTTCACCCTGGTACGGGTTTTTAATATCAAGGTTGAAATTGCGGGCAATGACCTCATCGATGCTGACTTTCCACGCCTGATTGTTATCTTCGCGGCTGGCGAAGCCGTCGGCTTCATTGCCCCACCAGTCGATTTCCGCCTGGAACTCTTCAAACTTCATCGGTCTGGTTTTGCTGTAGTTCTTCACGCCATCTGGATACGGATGCTCGTAGAACCAAATCTCTTTGGTTGGCTGGCCTTTGGTGAAGAACAGAATATTGGTTTTGATACTGGTGTACGGGTTGAATACGCCGTTAGGCAAACGCACGATGGTGTGCAGGTTGCACTCTTCGGTGAGCAGCTTTTTGATTTTGGTTTTTACGCCTTCGCCAAACAGCGTGCCGTCCGGCAACACCACCGCCGCACGGCCTTTGTCGGCCAGCACTTCGATAATCAGCTGCAGGAACAGATCTGCCGTTTCACGGGTCTGCATCTCTGCCGGGAAGTTTTTCTCAATGCCGTCTTCTTCGGTGCCGCCAAACGGCGGGTTGGTGACAATCACATCAACCTGCTCATCCCAGGAGGAGAGCGGTTTGTTGAGCGTGTTGTCATGGCGGATTTGCACCGGCACTTCAATTCCGTGCAGCAGCATATTGGTGGTGCATAGCAGGTGCGGAAGCTGCTTTTTCTCCACGCCGTGGACCTGTCGTTGCAGCGTTTTATGGTCTTCAGTGGTTTTGACGTAATGCTCTTTTACGTGGTCAAACGCACAGGCGAGAAAGCCGCCGGTGCCGCACGCCGGATCCATAATCGACTCGCCCAATTTAGGGTCGATACGGTTAACCATAAAGCGCGTTACGGCACGCGGCGTGTAGAACTCGCCCGCGTTACCGGCGCTTTGCAGATCTCTTAAGATCTGCTCGTAAATATCGCCAAACAGGTGGCGTTCCTGACTGCTGCTGAAATCGATTTCGTTGAGCTTGTTGATCACCTGGCGCAGCAACGTGCCGTTTTTCATGTAGTTGTAGGCATCGCTGAACGCCTGTTTGACCACAAAGCCGCGCGGGTTTTTATCGATAGGCGCAGTGAGGTTTTTAAGCGTCGGGAACAGATCGTCGTTAACAAATTCCAGCAGCGCATCGCCGGTGATGCCCTCGCTGTTCGCCGCCCAGCTGCGCCATAAGTAGCGCTGCGGGATGGGGAACTGGTAATCATCCTGCTCCAGTTCCAGCTCTTCTTCTTGGGTATCGAAAATTTTCAGAAACAGCAGCCATGAAAGCTGCCCGAGGCGCTGAGCATCGCCGTCAACGCCAGCGTCTTTGCGCATAATGTCCTGAAGGGATTTAATGACTGAGCTAATCGACATGTGTTCTTTCCATACTTAAAAAAGGATGCCACCGGGCGCAGGCGCGGCCAGTGGCAACAGGGTTGTTCGTTATCAGGCTGAGCGCGGCGGTAGCTGGTAGATCTCGTTTTCCAGTTCGTTAACGGCTTTCTCATAAGCCTGTTTGTCGCCAAAGCGGGTTTTGATTATCTCTATTGGTCGGCCCAGCGTATCAAAGGGCTTTAGCTTCAACACTTTAACGTCTTCGATTTCCTGAACGCCGTCATCGGCATATTTATCAAGCAGTGTGCTAAGTACCTGCTGCGCCGGTTCAGCATATTTCGTGAAGTAATTGCGCTTACGCACGTTGGCGGCGCGTTCCTTACGCGTTAACGGCGGCTGACCGTACACGACATGGCAGAGCAAATCAAACGGGTCGAGATCTTTGCCCACCTCTTCCGCCAGGACATCCCACAGGATGCCCAATTGTTCCAGCTCTTCGATGATGACCTGCTTGCGTGGCGCTTCCTGCCATTTGCGCACGAAGCTATCCAGAGACGCGTACTCACTCTCTTTAAGCAAGGTTTTACGGGTGTAGTCCTGGAAGGATTCTGTCACGAGTTTGCCGTCGGCATCATAGTACTGGACACGTTTTGCCAGCACTTTCACCTGTACGCCATTTACATAGAACTTACGGGTTTTGCTTTCGTCATCGTCATAGAATTCACCGCTGCCTGCCATTTTGTGGCGGTCCACCTGATATTCTGCCAGGTCTTCCCGCGCTTCGCTGGCGGCGTCACTGGCATCATCAACGCTATCTTCTGAATCTAACCGATCGTTAAAATCGGAATCTTTATCAGAAATGTCGTTGGGTTTCACTACCAGCACTTTTTCTGGCACGCCGTCAAAACGTGGATCGGCAAACAGTTCTGTTGCCTTTTTGAAGTCGAGAATGGTAAACCACAGCTTGCCGTGTTTTTCGTTGATGCGCGTGCCGCGACCGATTATCTGCTTAAACTTGGTCATCGACTGGATGTTTTGATCCAGCACCACCAGCTTACAGGTCTGGGCATCGACACCGGTCGTCATCAATTCTGATGTCGTGGCGATGACGGGATAGGCTTTTTTGGGATTGATAAAGTTATCGAGCTGCGCCTTGCCGATATCGTCATCGCCGGTGATTTTCATCACGTATTTGTCGTTCTTCAACACTTCTTCTGCGTTCAGCACCACCAGCGCATGACGCATACGGTCAGCGTGATCGATGTCATTACAAAAGACGATGGTTTTATCCATCGGGTTTGTGCGTTTGAGATAATCAGTTATAGTTTGTGCCACCAGCATGGTGCGTTCATCTATCACCAGCGTGCGGTCAAAATCTTTTAGGTTGTAGATACGGTCTTCTATCTCTTTACCGTATTTATCAAGCTGGCCTTTAATCGGTCGCCAGCCCTGCATGTCGATGTCGATATCAACGCGGACGACTTTGTATGGCGCGAGAAAGCCGTCTTCAATGCCTTCTTTCAGGGAATAGGTATAAACGGGTTCACCGAAGTAATCGATATTGGAGACTTCTTCGGTTTCTTTCGGCGTCGCCGTCAGGCCAATCTGTGTGGCACTACTGAAATACTCCAGAATTTCCCGCCAGGCGGAATCTTCCGACGCGCTGCCACGGTGGCATTCATCAATCACAATCAGATCAAAAAAATCTGGAGCCACCTGCTTATAGGCTTTTTGATGCTCTTCCGGCCCGGTAATGGCCTGGTAGAGCGCCAGATGGACTTCATAGGCCGGGTCAATCGTGCGTCCGGTCACTTTAGTCATGGCGTTGCCGAACGGCTGAAAATCGTTGCGTTTAGTTTGATCGACCAGAATGTTACGGTCCGCGAGGAACAGGATGCGTTTTTTGTTTTTGGCTTTCCAGAGCCGCCAGATTATCTGGAAAGCGGTATAGGTTTTGCCGGTACCGGTCGCCATAACCAGTAAAATACGGTTCTTACCCGCTGAGACGGCATCTACCGTCCGGTTGATCGCCTGCATTTGATAGTAACGCGGGGATTTTCCGCTACCGTCATCATAGTAATCCTGACTGATGACGGGCAGTTGTTCCTGCGTAAATCCTTTCCAGGCGCAATATTTTTGCCAGAGCAGTTCGGGCGCAGGGAAGTCACTGAGAGCAATTTCAGTTTCGAGATGCTGCGGGTTGGTCTTATCGTGGAAAAGGAACCCGTCACCATTGGAGGCAAACACAAAGGGCACATCAAGCAGGCTGGCGTAATCCAGGCCCTGTTGCATTCCTTTGCTGATGGCGTGCTTATTGGCTTTGGCTTCGATAACTGCTAACGGTAAGTTCGGCTTGTGGTACAGCACGATATCGGCGGATTTTACTTTGATTCGCGAGGCAAGCTTACCGCGCACCACAATCTTACCATCACGAAGTTTCACTTCCTGGCGGATCTGAGACATCACATCCCAGCCCGCATCCTTAACTGCGGGCAAAATGTATTTCGTGATGATGTCTGTTTCCGTCAGGTGAGTTTTATTCACGCCAGCCATAGCATAGTTCTCAACGATATTGGGTGGGCTCTGATTTTACAGAAATTTGTACGCCAGATAAGGACTTCACAAAAAATTTCAGGCACAGGCCCGGTTTTTTGCTCTACGTTGTAATTCTATCAGTCTGTACCACGTTACAAGAGCAGTTCTGGCGGGGTTATAAGCTTTACTACAGTAATCATCACACGTGATCGCGCCCCTCTCCCGGGCTGGTTTTTGCAACACAACGACGCTTAGAGAATCACAAATAGTTTGTACATAGAGTTCATAGAAAAATCATACGGTATTTCTGATTAAATTTTTTACATCAGCATATATTAAAATATTTTTTCTTTTTTAATTAACTGTGAGATCAGGTTTATTAAGTGAATCAGGTTTTATGCATACTATAAAAGCCAAAGTAAAACTCATATTTAACTAATTTAAAATAAACATTAACTCAACAACACCTTAGCACAGGATAAATTCAACCTTTTAAATTCACATTGAATTATCATTTTTGCACAACTCGCAACATTTCCTTCCTGATTAAGAATAGCGCCTGGTTCCGTTATTTATTTTAAACGCTATGATATTCCGCCGCTAAATAAATACGTAGCGGTCATAGTGTAAATAAGGACAAATAATATGTTGAGAAAAAGTGCGGCTGAATTTTTCGGCACATTCTGGCTGGTGTTTGGTGGCTGCGGGAGCGCGGTGCTTGCCGCCGCGTATCCTGAGCTGGGCATTGGTTTTACGGGGGTTGCGCTGGCGTTTGGTCTGACCGTCCTGACCATGGCGTATGCCGTAGGGCATATTTCCGGCGGTCATTTTAACCCGGCCGTCACGCTGGGTTTATGGGCGGGTGGACGTATTACCTTTCAGGATGTCATTCCTTACATCATTTCCCAGGTCATTGGCGGTATTGCCGCGGCGGGCGTGCTGTATGCGATTGCCAGCGGTAAACCGGGCTTTGACGCCGTCGCGAGCGGCTTTGCCGCCAACGGCTATGGCGAACACTCGCCGGATGGCTATAGCCTTTCGGCAGCCATCCTGACTGAGCTGGTACTGACGGCGTTCTTCCTGCTGATTATCCATGGCGTCACGGATAAAAACGCGCCGGCGAAATTTGCGCCGCTGGCGATTGGTCTCGCCCTGACGCTGATTCATCTCATCAGCATTCCTGTCACCAACACGTCGGTGAACCCAGCGCGAAGCACCGCTGTGGCTATTTTCCAGGGCGGCTGGGCTTTACAGCAACTGTGGGTTTTCTGGGTCGTTCCGGTGGTTGGCGGCATAGTGGGCGGTCTGATTTATCGCTTCCTGTTGCAGAGCAAAGACTGATTACTGTCATTTGTTGAAGGTATGAACGGCGTTATTCAGCGCCCGGTAATAAACGCTACGCGTCTTTATTAAAAAGCCCCGACAGGGGCTTTTTATTGTTCGGGAATGGCTGCTCTGGCGAATTTATGGCATCAAAAAGTTCACTTCAATAATGCGTTCTCGTTCATCACGCGGATTATCCACGCTGTAATACGCCACATATTTATTGCCGCTTTCGAAATGATAACCCAGCGTCGGCAGACACTCGCCCTGCTGCGGATACAGCGCATCTTCACGCACAATTTTTTGAAAACTGTCACCTGCGCTGCTGTGATTAGCGATTTCAATGTATGAGAGACGATCGCCAGGCTTAACCGCATAAGTGATGCAGGGCGTATTGCCGTTCATTTCTACATGACCCGGCTGAATATCCGGTAAACGATCGCCTGGCCCTGCGCAGCCTGCCAGCAGTACTAATGAAAATTTCAGGAGATGTTCTTTCATCTGTCAGCCTCGTCCGGTGGCAATTTTCTGGTAAAGACGGGGAATATCGGCAAGCCGGTCTTTACCTCTGTATCTGCCCTGTTTTCCTTCGGCCTGGAAAGCCAACCAGGTTTGCATACCGTAAACAAGAAGTAACCAGTAGTCAGCAATAATCGAAGCCTGCTGCTCAAGTGAATAATCGATAAGCGTACTTTTATCAAGCTGATAAAAGTAATTTGCGGCCCAACTGAACAATCCCCGGGTTCGTACCCATTGTCCATGTTGATGCTGCCAGACATGACCAAGTTCATGGATAAAGACATGCCTCGACTGAATTAACACATTGCTGGCAGAAAAATCAGGCTTATAGCCCTCCTTCCTGAACCACAACTCTCCATCGGGTGCCATTGCAACGCCTTTACTTTGTAAGCCAAACGGAAAATAGCTGTCACAATGTATCCAGACACGGCTATACACAATGCTATTACCAAACACGCGTCGGGCCATCGCTATTTCGCCCAGCGTCATCAGCCGGAGGGTTCCCTCCCTGATATCGAAATTACTATTTCTCATTTTCATAAATCCTTTTACGTAAAGTTGGAACACGCATGCATAATGGAATAACTTCAACATCCATCTTAGAATCCAGAAGTGAATCACTGAAAACAAGCGCAACGGTATAAATATATTCTGATTTGAATACAGTTAGTGCCTGCATAGCATAACGAACATTAAAAACATACCGCATAATTAAAGTCCGGAAACAAAATAAATGTGACCACTATTACGCTAAAGGATCGTTGAAATGAAATTAAAGACAGTGGTTATTATAAATTTTACAATGATACTGCTACCGTCTTGTATTCAATGCAAGGTAACGAGAAAGTTGACATTGTGGACGTGCATCGCGACGATTTTGCGCCTGTGATAGTGGTTAAAAAGCTCCCCTCATCGCCTGAAGAAAAAATCACATGGTGGGTTAAGCAAAGGTCGGATCTTCTGGCTCGCTATTCGCTGAAAAATAAATCCGTTGCGATTTTCAGAAACTATTATATTTACGATTTTAGCAAAGGTTATCAAACGCTGGGTAAAGAAGATCGTCTCTGCTTTGACGGAATCAAAGCCCCTGATAATTGCCTCGATAAACACATCCTGATGATTGTCCGTGAACGCAAATATGGTCATACGCAGTTCGATATTAATAATGAAACCTGGCAAACAGACAGCCACGATAACATCGAAAAACACCACGAATAAACCTTTTACCTCGCCATAAAAAAACCCACCGCAGTAACGGTGGGCTTTCGGCATGTCCGAAAAGATAGATGATAAGAATTAACTAAATACCATACCGCCGTCGATCAGCAGTGACTGGCCGGTCATGTAGTCGGAATCCGGGCCTGCCAGGAACGAAACGCAGGCGGCGACATCTTCCGGCTCGGAGAGGCGGCCAAGCGTGATGCGTTTGGCGAACTCTTCGGTGCCGTAGCCGAGCGGTTTGCCGGCGGCTTCGGAGATCTGACGGTCGATTTCCGCCCACATCGGGGTTTTCACAATGCCCGGGCAGAAGCCATTTACGGTGATACCGAGCGGCGCCAGGTCGCGCGCGGCGGTCTGGGTCAGGCCGCGCACCGCGAATTTACTGGAGCTGTAGACCGCCAGTTCCGGGTTGCCGACGTGGCCCGCCTGCGAACAGGCGTTGATGATTTTCCCGCCGTGGCCTTCGGCTTTGAACGCTTCAATCGCCGCCTGCATGCCCCAGATAACGCCTTTAACATTAATGTCATAGACTCTATCGATCACCTCTTCGGTGATGGTCTCAATCGGCGTTGACGGCGCGATACCCGCGTTGTTGACGATAACGTCGAAGCCGCCGAGCGCTTTACGGGTCTGCTCTACTGCGGCGAACACCTGGTCGCGTTTCGACACATCCACGGTCACCGCCACGGCGCTGCCGCCCTGCTCGTTGATTTCCTGCGCCACGGCATTGGCCGTTTCAGCGTTGTAATCGGCAATCGCGACCGCAAAACCGTCTTTGACCAGTCGAAGGGCGATGGCTTTACCAATCCCCTGCCCTGCGCCGGTAACCAGTGCTACTTTTTTCATAATCCGTTCCTTTTGGTAAGTCAGAGAATCTGGCTGAGATGGAGCTGGCCCATCAGCAGCGGGTTATCGCTGTAGTCCACCGGAATGGCGACCACCGCCGGCCCGTCGACATCCATCGCGGCGCGCAGCGTCGGCTCCAGCGCTTCCGCGCTTTCCACCGCGAACCCGGCCGCGCCGAATGCTTCGGCGTAAACTTTGAAATCCACCGGCCCGAAGCTCACCCCTGAAAGCCGCTGGTATTTTTTCTCTTCCTGAATCGCCACCATGTTGTAGGCGTTATCCACCCAGATGATGTGCAACACGTTGGCTTTGAGGCGCACCGCGGTTTCCAGCTCCATGCTCGATTGCAGAAAACCGCCATCGCCGGAAACAGAAACCACTTTGCGCGACGGATCCACCAGCCATGCGCCGATGGCCCACGGCAGCGCCACGCCCATGGTCTGCTGACCGTTCGAAATCATTACCTGGCGGGCGCGGAAGCTGTAGAGATAGCGGGCGATCCAGATATGGAAACTGCCCATGTCTACGGTCAGCGTCACGTCGTTGTTAATGATGTCCTGCATGGCGCGCACGATACGCAGCGGATGCAGGGCGAACTGGTTTAACTGCGCGCCCCGGCGCGCCAGCAGCTCGCGCTGATTTTGACGGTCGATCAGGATTTCAGACGCGCGGTCGCTTAACACCAGCGGCTGTTCGATGCGCCCGGCCAGTTTTTCCAGCGTGCCCGCGATATCTCCCACCAGCTCGATTTCCGGCGCATAGTGGCTCTCTTCATACGCTGGCAGCACGTCGATATGCACCAGCGTGGCGTTACCGCAGTTCCACATGGCAGGTTCATATTCCACCGGGCTGTAGCCGATGCAGATAATGAGATCCGCCAGATGCAGCAAGCGGTCGCCCGCCTGGTTGTTGAAAAGCCCGACGCGGCCCGCAAAGCGCGTGAAGTGCTCCTGATTCACCGCGCCCGCTGCCTGATAAGTGCTGGTAACGGGAATATGGCTTTTCTCCAGCAGGCGATGCAGCGCGCGGCTGTTCTCCGGCTGGCTCGCCATCAGGCCCAGCAGGATGACCGGGTTTTTGGCATTGCGAATCAGCCCGGCGACGTGGTCGATACACGCATCCGGCGCTGGGCCCAGTTTCGGCGCGTTGCCCGCAGGCAGAATGTTGCCCTGCGCCGGTTGATCGACGATGTCCTGCGGCAGGCTGACAAAGGCGCTGCCCGGTCTGCCGTGCTCCGCCACGCGAAAGGCGTTAGAAACCACTTCGGCGATAGCGTCCGAGGACGAGACTTCAACGGAATATTTGGTGACCGGGCTGAACATCGCCACGGTATCCATGCTCTGATGCACCTGGCGTGCTTTATCCGCGCGCTTAACCGCCCCGCCGAGCGCGACCACCGGGTCACCTTCGCTGTTGGCGGTCGCCATGCCGGTGATGAGATTGCTGCACCCCGGCCCGGAGGTGACCAGCGCGACCCCGGCTTTGCCGGTGATACGCCCGACGGCGGCAGCCATAAACGCCGCGTTCGCCTCGTGGCGCACCGGGATAATCTGGATGCTGGAATCCAGCAGGGAGTCGAAAACTTTATCGATTTTCGCGCCGGGAATGCCGAAGACCTGTTTTACGCCCTGGGCCTCAAGCTGGCCGACCACCATGTCAGCGCCGTGCGCCCACTGGCGCATCCGGTTTTCGTTATCCATGATATTTCCCCTTTCTGACTGTTAGTTTTCAACCGAGCGGATGGCCGCATCAAGATTGTCGGGATGCAGGTTGGCGTTGAGGAACGCCGGGTCCGACGGCAGATCGATCATCAGTTTGTGGATCTCCCCGAAGGTGAGAACGCCATGCTCTAACTGGTAGTCGAGCAGATGTCCGCCGCCCTGACGATCGTCGGTGATGAAATGTTCGTGGTAGCCCGCGACGTTAATGCCCTGCATATGCTGCGGCGTGCGAAACCCGACTAACACGCCGTCGCGGCCGTCGAAGCGGAACACCGGCTGGTCGTCCAGCACATCGGTCATCGCGCGGTACGGCGGCGTCTGGCGCGGCACCGTGCGGGTGTGGGCATGGCGGAAGTGGCCGTCAATGCGCAGCGCGCAGAAGACGTTGTCGGACGGCACCTGGCGGTCGATCACGTCGTGGATTTGCTGGCGGCTCATCGGCCGGTCAAAGCGCTGGCGGTAATGCGGTTTAAACCAGGTCATTACCGCGAACGGTGTTTTCTGGTCGGGCTGCGCTTTACGGGCGCTGCCGTCGGCGCGCAGCTGGTGAACCTCATGGCTGAAGGCAATTAATTCGCCGTCCAGTTCGTTAAAGGTGCCAAGGCCAAAATCGCCTTTGGTCAGGAGATCAGCAATGGTGGTATTTCCTTCGTAAACCCCACTGAGCAATGCGCTCATCATGGATGTTTGATATATCACACATTCTGTATCTTTTTCCCGCAGCGCCCGCACGGTTTCCAGCAAGCTTTCCTCGCAAGAACAATCGGTTGCATGGCTCATCGCACTGATCCTCACTCATATTTCGTAAGAAAGATTAATCAAATGTTGACGCGATTCAGCGCAGGGTTCCAATATAGAAAGCATCCCGGTTTGAGTCGTATTTGATATGGAACTTCGATATTTGCGTTATTTCGTGGCGGTAGCCCAGACGCGACACTTCACCCGTGCCGCTGAATTACTGGGTATATCTCAGCCGCCGCTCAGCCAGCAGATCCAGCGCCTTGAGCGCGAAGTGGGCACGCCGCTGCTGCGTCGCCTGACGCGCGGCGTGGAACTTACCGAGGCCGGCGAGGCCTTTTATCAGGACGCGTGCCAGATACTGGCGCTTAGCGACGCGGCGCTGGAGAAAACCCGCGGCATCGCGCGCGGCGTTAACGGCACGCTGTCGGTCGGCATCAGCAGTTCTAATGCTTTTCATCCGCGTATTTTCTCCCTGCTGCATGAATTTCAGCACCGCTATCCGGCGATTACGTTGCTGCAACAGGAGGCGAATATGGCCTCGCTGATGCACGATTTGCAGGAAGGGTTGCTGGACGCCGCGTTTGTCCGCCTGCCGTGTGAGAGCAGCAAAGCGTTTAACCTGCGTCTGATTGACGTGGAGCCGATGGTGGCCGCGCTGCACCGCAGCCATCCTCTGAGCGAGCGTGATGAAGTAGCGCTGAGCGAGCTGGTCGGCACACCGCTGGTACTCTTCCCGCATGAAGTGGCACCGGGGCTCTATGAACTGGTGTTTAACGCCTGCCTGCGCGCGGGGCTCGCGCCTGCCGACAGCCAGCAGGCGTCGCAGCTCTCTTCCTCACTCAGCATGGTGGCGGCCGGGTTTGGCTTCGCGCTAGTGCCTGTCTCGATGCAGTGCATCGGGCACCCGGAGGTAACGTTCCACCGGTTAAGCGATCAGACGCTGAAAACCGATATCGCGCTGGCCTGGCGTAAGTTTGAGCGCTCGCCGTCGGTGCGCCGCCTGGTGGAGATGTTCTGAGCGCCAGAATCGCCTGAATTGACGCGAAAAAGAGGAAGACGGCACGCGCGGTGTTTATAGTTACCCGATAAGCGTACCGCCAGGGATGAGAAAATGATTGTTAACAGTATGGTGTACCGGCGCGACAAAAAGCCGGAAGTGATTAACCTCGAAGATATCAGCGAAGCGATTGAAGATCCTGACGCCTTTATCTGGCTGGGGTTGTGGCAGCCCGACGCGCCGTTTATGCATATCATCCAGCAGGAGTTCGGCCTGCACGAACTCGCCATCGAAGATGCGCTCACCGCCCATCAGCGCCCGAAAATCGAACAGTATGGCGAATCGCTGTTTATGGTGGTGAAAACGGCATGGATGAACCGCCAGGAGCAGATTGAATTTGGCGAAACACACCTGTTCATCGGCAAAAACTTTCTGATAACGGTGCGCCACGGTGCCTCCGAAAGCTATGCGCCCATCCGCGCCCGCGCCGAGGAAAAGCCCGACATGCTGGCCATTGGGCCGGGCTACGCGCTCTACTGCCTGCTCGATTTTATCGTCGATAACTATCTGGAAATCACCTCGTCTCTTACCAGCCGCATCGGCGAGATGGAAAACACGATGTTCCGCACCGAGTTCGACAAGCAGGCGGTGCAACAGGTTTATACGCTGCGCCGTCAGTTGCTGGCTATCCGTAACGCCGCGCTGCCGGTGGATGAAATCTGCAACCAGTTGATTCGCCTGCATGAAGATATCGTGCCGAAAACGCTGCGCCCTTACCTGCGCGACGTGCAGGATCACGCGCATCACGTGGTGATGGATGCCGAGGATATGCGTGAAATGCTGACCAGCGCCATGCATGTGAATCTGGCGCTGGTGACGGTGCAGCAAAACGAGGTGGTGAAAAAGCTCGCAGGCTGGGGGGCGATCCTGGTGGTGCCGACGGTCATCTTCAGCATGTACGGCATGAACTTTGAAAATATGCCGGAGATACGCTCGGCGTTCGGCTACCCGGTAACCATCGGCGGCACCATTGCCGTCTGTTATTTGCTTTACTGGAAGCTTAAACGTTCGGGCTGGTTGTGAGATCCACCCGGTCGCCCCGCGTGGTCGGCTGGGAGATAACCAGAAACTCCACCGCCTCCTGCCCGTCGTTACGCGCCTGGTGCGGTGCCAGCGGCGGAATTTCTATCGCTTCGCCTGCCGTAAGCGTGACGCGCTCGCCGTTCAGCGCCATTGTCAGCACGCCGCTCAGCACAAAAAAGCACTGGCGCGACTGCTCGTGATAGTGGCGCTGTTCCGCCCGCCCGACGGGCATCCGCTCGTGGATAACGCTAAGGTTTTGGTTTTTGACCAGATGCCAGCCATCGCAGTCGCCGCCCCACAGATAATGTTCCGCATTTGCCTTGCTGATTTTCATACATGCTCCTGTTTTTACCCCTTCCAGAATGGCAGTCAGCGAAGCTGCTGGCAAGCGCCTGGAAGCGGGAGTTACGCCCCGTAATTAATTTCTTTTTAATTGTTTTTTAAGGAAAAAAGCAGAATGAAAAAATTTCTTTTAACGAGCCCGCGCGTCGCTTGTCACCTCTGAAATAAAGGATTACATTAGCGCCCGCTGACGTCATTTGACGCGCACGATTTTAGAGAGCGGCAGCCGGATTGGGGAATAGTCCCAAAGTGATTCGGCTGCGGCGTCAACTTTGTATACTGTGACCTTGCGTATTGATTCAGGCGTGTTTTAAGACATGCGGAGCGATGTAACGTGAAATATTTCTTTATGGGCGTATCGGTGATTTTACTGTTGTGGGCCGGCACGTTTGCCCTGATGATTTAGTAAAACACCTGAGTAAAAAAAACAGGAGCCACTGGCTCCTGTTTTTTTATTCGGCGTCCTGCGCCGCGGCGCTCTTCGCGCTTGCCGGTAACAGCCCGTCGGCGCGGAACATCGCTTTAATGCCGCGCACCGCCTGGCGAATGCGATCGCGGTTTTCAATCAGCGCGAAACGCACGTGGGTGTCCCCGTAGTCGCCAAAACCAATCCCCGGCGACACGCAGACTTTCGCGTCCTGCAGCAGCTTTTTGGCAAATTCCAGCGAGCCCATCGCCGCGTAAGGCTCCGGGATTTTCGCCCAGACATACATCGAGGCTTTCGGGCATTCGACCATCCAGCCAGCCTCGTGCAGCCCTTTCACCAGCACGTCGCGGCGGCGTTTATACTGCTCAGCGATATCGCGCACGCACTGCTGATCGCCTTCCAGCGCGGCGATGGCCGCCACCTGGAGCGGCGTAAAGGTGCCGTAATCGTGATAACTTTTGATACGCGCCAGCGCGCTGACGAGCTCCTGATTGCCGACCATAAAGCCGATGCGCCAGCCCGCCATATTGTAGCTTTTCGAGAGCGTAAAAAATTCCACGGCGACATCGCGCGCGCCCGGCACCTGCATGATGGACGGCGCTTTCCAGCCGTCATAGACGATATCGGCGTAAGCCAGATCGTGTACCACCAGCACGTCATAGCGCTTCGCCAGCGCCACGACTTTCTCGAAAAATTCCAGCTCCACGCACTGCGCCGTCGGGTTCGACGGGAAGCCTAAAATCATCATTTTCGGCTTCGGATAGCTTTCGCGAATCGCGCGCTCCAGCTCGTTGAAGAAATCCACGCCCTCCACCAGCGGCACCGAACGCACCTGCGCGCCGGCAATCACCGCACCGTAGATGTGGATCGGGTAGCTTGGGTTCGGCACCAGCACCGTGTCGCCGTGATCGAGCGTGGCGAGCATCAGGTGCGCCAGCCCCTCTTTCGACCCGATGGTGACGATGGCTTCGGTTTCCGGATCGATCTCCACCTCGTAGCGCTCCTGATACCATCGCGAAATGGCGCGGCGCAGGCGCGGAATGCCGCGCGAGGTGGAGTAGCCGTGCGTATCCGGGCGCTGGGCCACGGTGCAGAGTTTTTCGACGATATGCGGCGGCGTGGGGCCGTCCGGGTTGCCCATGCTGAAATCGATAATATCTTCGCCGCGCCGACGCGCAGCCATTTTTAGCTCAGCGGTGATGTTAAAAACGTAAGGGGGAAGGCGTTCGATACGCGAAAAACGGCGTTTGGGACTGAAGTCAGCCATAGGTTCCTCGATGTGACGTAAGCGCCCGGACCGTCCGAGCGACGCTGCCGCTGATGCGGCTTTAAGAACATAGCCTGGAAAATTTTCTGCTGTCGAGAGGCAATCGCAAAAATAATTTACGGAACAAAAAAACGGGAACTTTCATTTGAAAGTTAACCCTGTTTTATTTGATGATGCGTAGCTATATTAACTTCGACGTAACAAAACTATAACCCCTGTTCCCGATTGCCGGAGTACACGCTATGACCCTGCACATTCCCGATCTTCCCACCGCTATCCGCGGGATAAAACAGCAGCTACGTGCGGCGCTGCCGAACTATCAGGCCGTGTTTGCCGAACTGGAAGCCGATATCGCGCGCCAGATTGACACCATCAAAAGCGAAACCGCGCGCGGCGAAAGCCCGGTACCGCAGATCCATGCCGACGACATCATTAATGGCCGCATCAGCGACGCGCAGAAAGCCCGCATCCGCGAGCGCGGCTGCTGCGTGATTAAAGGCGTCTTCCCGGAAAACCAGGCGCGCGCCTGGAATCAGGAGATTGGCGATTACCTGGAGCGCAACGATTTTGTCGAAAAGCTCAAGAACGCGGCGGAAGATAACTATTTCGGCACGCTTGCTGACAGTAAGCCGCAAATTTACGGCATTTACTGGTCTAAGCCGCAGGTCGAGGCGCGCCAGCACGAGCATATGAAAGCCGCGCAGGTGTTTCTCAATAATCTCTGGCAGACGGAAAGCCACGGCAAACAGCATTTCGACCCGAATCGCGTGGTGACGTACGCCGACCGCACCCGCCGCCGACCGCCGCGCTCGTCGTCGCTTGGCCTGTCGCCGCATGTCGACGGCGGCTCGGTGGAGCGCTGGCTTGATGAGAATTTCCGTCACGTTTACCGTCACGTCTTTAGCGGCGAGTGGCAGCGCTACAACCCGTTTGAAGCCGAGGGTCGCGTCGAGGCGCGGGAGATCCCCTCACCTGCCGTCTGCTCGATGTTCCGTACCTTTCAGGGCTGGACGGCGCTCTCCGAGCAGCGCAAGCACGGCGGTACGCTCACACTGCTGCCAGTCGCTAACGCGATGGCGTATATCCTGCTGCGCGCATTACAGGACGACGTGCCGGAGGATTCGCTGTGCGAGGCAAAGCCTGGCCGCGCGTTATCCATTAACGAACGCTGGCATCCCCTTTTACTGACCGGGATTTCCTCAATTCCCGATATGGAGCCGGGCGATACCGTCTTCTGGCACTGCGACGTTATTCACGCGGTGGAAAACGAACATCAGGGCGAGTTTGACAGCAACGTGATGTATATCGCCGCCGCGCCGTGGTGTGAGAAGAACGACGCCTACCTGAAGCGCCAGTGGCCGGCGTTTGTGGAAGGCCGTTCGCCGCCGGACTTCGCGCCGGATGATTTCGAAATCGATTTCAGCGGACGCGCCACCGAAGCGGATCTGACCCCTGTCGGACACGAACAGCTCAAAGGCGCATAACCGGCAACACCTGGCGGCTGGTCAAGGGCCGTCAGGTTTTCTATCATGTGCGCTTTCCTGCCAGACTTCGGGTTTTCCGTGCACGAGATTTTCGACATGCTGCTGGCGGTCTTCGACCGCGCGGCGCTAATGCTGATTTGCCTCTTTTTCCTGATTCGCCTGCGGCTGTTCCGCGAGCTGCTGCATAAGAGCGCCCACACGCCGAAAGAGTTGCTGGCTGTCACCGCGATCTTTTCGATGTTCGCGCTGTTCAGTACGTGGTCCGGCGTGCCGGTGGAAGGCTCGCTGGTGAACGTGCGCATTATCGCCGTGATGTCCGGCGGTATTCTTTTCGGCCCGTGGGTCGGCATCATTACCGGCGTTATCGCCGGGCTGCACCGTTACCTGATTGATATCGGCGGCATCACCGCCATTCCCTGTTTTATCACCAGCATCGTCGCGGGTGTGATCTCCGGCTTTATCAGCCGCCGGGTGCCGAAAGCGCAGCACTGGCGCGCCGGTATTCTCGGCGGCATGCTGTGCGAAACGCTGACCATGATTCTGGTGGTGGTCTGGGCGCCAACCACGGCGCTCGGGCTGGATATCGTCTCGAAAATTGGCGTGCCGATGATTTTAGGCACTGTGTCCATTGGCTTTATCGTGCTGCTGGTGCGAAGCGTTGAGGGCGAGAAAGAGGCCAGCGCCGCGCGTCAGGCCAAACTGGCCCTGGATATCGCCAACAAAACGCTGCCGCTGTTTCGCCATGTGAACAGCGAATCCCTGCGCCAGGTGTGCGATATTATCCGCCGCGATATCAACGCCGACGCGGTCGCCATCACCAATACCGAAAAGGTGCAGGCCTATGTCGGCGTCGGCGAGCATAACTATCAGGATAACAGCGACGCGCTAAGCCCCACCACGCAGCAGGCTCTCCGCTACGGTAAAATCATTATCAAAAATAACGACGAAGCCCACCGCACGCCGGAGATCCACTCCATGCTGGTGATCCCGCTGTGGGAGAAAGGCGTCGTCACCGGAACGCTGAAAATCTACTACTGCCACGCGCATCAAATCACCTCGTCGTTGCAGGAGATGGCCATCGGCCTGTCGCAGATTATCTCCACACAGCTTGAGGTGTCGCGCGCCGAGCAGTTACGCGAGATGGCGAATAAAGCGGAGCTGCGCGCGCTGCAGAGCAAAATTAACCCGCATTTTCTGTTTAACGCGCTGAACGCCATTTCTTCGTCGATCCGCCTGAACCCGGACACCGCGCGCCAGCTGATTTTTAATCTCTCGCGCTACCTGCGCTATAACATCGAACTGAACGACGACGAGCAAATCGATATCAAAAAAGAGCTGTACCAGATTAAGGATTATATAGCGATCGAGCAGGCGCGCTTCGGCGACAAGCTAACCGTGATTTACGATATCGACGACGAAGTGAACTGCCGCGTCGCCAGCCTGCTTATTCAGCCGCTGGTGGAGAACGCTATCGTGCATGGCATCCAGCCTTGCCGCGGCAAAGGCGTGGTGACGATTAGCATTGCGCAAAGCGGCAGCCGGGTGCGGATCGCGGTGCGGGATACCGGCCACGGCATCGACCCACACATTATCGAACAGCTGGATAC
This sequence comes from Cronobacter sp. HA18006, assembly GCF_011605445.1. Taxonomy (NCBI): domain Bacteria; kingdom Pseudomonadati; phylum Pseudomonadota; class Gammaproteobacteria; order Enterobacterales; family Enterobacteriaceae; genus Cronobacter; species Cronobacter sp. HA18006. Next base: position 113,751 of record NZ_JAANQB010000024.1, read on the forward strand.
CAACGAGATGCCGGTCAATAAAATCGGGCTGGTTAACGTACATCACCGCGTGAAGCTGTTATATGGCGAAGGGCTGCACATTCGCCGCCTGGAGCCAGGCACCGAGATTGCGTTTTACGTGCCCAATCAACCGCCGCGCCCTGACGCCGCGATGTTGTTGTAGAGAGAGAATGCGATGAAAGTCATTATCGTTGAGGATGAAGTCCTCGCGCAGCAGGAGCTGAACTGGCTGATTAAAACGCACAGCCAGATGGACGTGGTCGCCACGTTCGAAGACGGGCTGGATGTGCTGAAATATCTGCAGCAGCACGATGTGGACGCCATTTTTCTCGATATCAATATCCCGTCGCTGGATGGGGTGCTGCTGGCGCAGAACATCAGTAAATTCGCCCGCAAGCCGTTTATCGTGTTTATCACCGCCTGGAAAGAGCACGCGGTAGAAGCGTTCGAACTGGAAGCTTTTGACTACATTCTGAAACCGTATCAGGAGTCGCGCATTATCGGCATGCTGCAAAAGCTGGAAGCCGCCTTTGCGCAGCAGAGCGCGCCGCACGCCGCCGCTCCCGCCGGGCGTGAGAACGCGACCATTAATCTCATCAAGGATGAGCGGATTATCGTTACCGATATTAACGATATCTATTATGCCGAAGCGCACGAGAAGATGACGTTCGTCTATACGCGCAAAGAAGCGTATGTGATGCCGATGAATATCACCGAGTTTTGCAGCCGTCTGCCGGAGGCGCATTTCTTCCGCTGCCACCGCTCCTACTGCGTGAATCTCAATAAGATCCGCGAGATTGAGCCGTGGTTTAACAACACTTACGTGCTGCGCCTGCGCGATCTCGATTTTCAGGTGCCGGTGAGCCGCAGCCGGGTAAAAGCATTCCGCCAGCTGATGCGGCTGTGAGGGAAAAAGAAAAGGCGCCGCGTGGCGCCTTTTTTCTCAGAGGATCTGTCCGAGCGTCTGGCGCAGATGCGCGCCCGCGCCGAGCAGCCCCGGCTGGTCGTGAACAATCAGATAGACCGGAATATCCTGCACGTACGCTTTAAAGCGGCCTTTATCTTCAAACCCGCCGCGGAAACCGCTGGAGGTGAAGAAATCCAGGAAGCGCGGCACGATACCGCCTGCGATATAGACGCCGCCGAAAGTGCCGAGCGTCAGCGCCAGGTTGCCGCCGAAACGGCCCATGATGACGCAGAAGAGCGACAGCGCGCGACGGCAGTCGGTGCAGCTGTCATCCAGTGCGCGTTCAGTGATGTCTTTCGGACGCAAATTATCCGGCAGACGGCCATCGGCTTTAACAATCGCGCGATAGAGATTCACGAGCCCCGGCCCTGAAAGCACACGCTCGGCGGAGACGTGCCCGACTTCGGCGCGCAGCTGTTCAAGGATAATCGCTTCTTCTTCGCTGTTCGGCGCGAAATCGACGTGACCGCCCTCGCCCGGCAGGCTGACCCAGCGTTTATCCACATGCACGAGGTGCGCGACGCCAAGCCCGGTGCCCGCGCCATAAACGGCGATCGGTTTATTGGGCTGCGGTTCGCCGCCGCCAAACTGGATCAGATGGTCGGTTTTGAGCATTGGGATCGCCATAGAAACGGCGGTGAAATCGTTAATAATTTCCAGATGATCGAAGCCGAGATTCTTTTTCATTTCGGCGACAGAAAACGCCCAGACGTGGTTGGTCATCGCCACCCAGTCGCCGGTAATCGGACACGCGATGGCGATACAGCCATCCGTCACCGTGACGTTATGCTCTTCCAGATACACCCGCACCACCGCTTCCAGGCTCGGATAATCAAGGCCGGAATAGGTTTTCGCCTTGAGTATCTCGCCGCTGTCTACGTCGCACAGCGCTAAGCGTGCGTTGGTGCCGCCTACGTCTCCCACCAAAGCATATTTGGTCATTCTGTTGCTGCTCCGCTAAATACAAAATAATCTTGGCACACTCTAAATTCACGGCGCCTGAACAACAATGACCATAGCATAAGTGCCCCGCGTTTAGAGACTTACATCACAGATTACCTTGAACGTTTCAGCATCTTCTGTACCGAAAGGCGCTTATTCGTCCTGTGCGCCGTTGCGGGCCTCCAGCGCACGGCTGACGGCGTCGAGCAGCGGCGGCACATCGTCGCGCGGCAGCATCACCTCAATTAACGACAACCGCTCGGGCCGCGAGAGACGCTCCAGCACCTCTTTGAGTTGCGCCGCGTCGCTGACGCGCCAGCTTTGCGCCTGGCTGTCGGCATGCAGCGCGTGCGGCAGTTTCGTCCACTGCCACGGGGCGATGTCGTTATAACGCTGCGTCGCGCCGTGGATGGCGCGCTCTACCGTGTAGCCGTCGTTATTGAGCACGATAACCACCGGCGCCTGACCATCGCGCAGCATAGAACCCATTTCCTGGATGGAGAGCTGCGCCGCGCCATCACCGGTGATCAGCACCACGCGGCGGTTCGGGCAGGCCGTCTGCGCGCCGAACGCAGCAGGCAAGGCGTAGCCTATCGAGCCCCAGAGCGGCTGCACCAGGAAATCACAGCCAGCGGGCAGACGCAGCGCGGCGGCACCAAACGCGGCGGTACCCTGATCGACGGCGATGATGTCGCCCGGCTGTAAAAACGCCTCAATCAGCGGCCAGAAGTTTTGCTGGTTAAGCGCGCCTGCGGTGGTGGGTTTGGCTACAGGCGGCGCAACGTCCGGCGGCGGCAGGCGCGCACTGTGGCGTCTGGCGATGTCATGCAGAATCGCTACCGCCTGATCCATCGCGATCCCGCTGAACCAGCGGTCGCCTACGCGCGTCGCCCAGGGCTGGATGTCGATGGTCTGATCGCGCGTCAGACGCTGGGTAAACCCGGCGGTGATCGTATCGGCGAACTGCACGCCGACGCAGATAACGAGATCCGCCTCTTCAATGGCCTGACAGACCGCCGGATCGCTCGCCGCGCCGCTGTAAGTCCCGGTGAAACCGGGTTTGGTTTCATCCAGCACACCTTTGCCCATCAGCAACGAACTGTGCGGCATCGGCGTGTCGTCCAGCCACTGATGCAGCGCGTTTTGCACGCCGAAGCGCTGGGCCAGAAAATCCGCCAGCAACGCCACGCGTCCGGCGCTGGCGAACCGCGCCTGCGCCGCCTCACGAAATGCGGCCAGCTGCGCGTCGTCGCCCTGCGGGCGTGGCACGGTGATAGCGTTTACAGGCGCAACCGCCGGCGCACTTGCCACATCGGTGGGCAGCACCAGATATCCGGGGCGGCGGGTACGCAGCATTTCAGCAATCACCCTGTCAATTTCGCTGCAGGCGTTCGCGGGCGTCAGCCAGCCCTGGGCTGCGGTCACTTCGCGGGCGATGCGCATAAAGTGATGGAAATCGCCATCGCCCAGCGTGTGGTGCAGCACTTCGCCCTTACGCTGTGCCGACTGACACGGCGCGCCGACGATATGCAGCACCGGCACCGTCTCAGCGTAACTACCGGCAATCGCGTTGAGCGCGCTGAGTTCGCCAACGCCATAGGTCGTCAGCAGCGCGCCGATGCCGTTGCAGCGGGCGTACCCGTCGGCGGCATAAGCGCCGTTAAGCTCATTCGCGCAGCCGACCCAGGTAATACGCGGGTGGGCAATGACGTTATCGAGGAACAGCAGATTGTAATCTCCGGGCACGCCAAACAGGTGCTTAACACCACATCCTGCCAGACGATCCAACAGATAATCGGCAATACAATAGTGAGCTGGCATTTTTGCCATCCTTTTTCAGGGACCTGTAGTGAGTATTAATGAAGTGTGATCGCTGTCCAGAATGCGGCAGCAAAAAGCGGTGGCAAGCAAGATTTACGCGCGTCGGGCGTGTAGGCTGTCAGCTTTCGCGTTGAGTGTAAGCGTATACACTTGCGGTACGGGTGAGTCACTCAATTCGATAATTACACAGGGCAGTAACCACATACAGAGGTGAAGAAGCATGGTTTATCAGGCAGATCCGGCGCGCTACGCCACTATGGAATACCGCCGTTGCGGACGCAGCGGCCTGAAGCTCCCGGCCATTTCTCTCGGCCTGTGGCATAACTTTGGCGACGCTACGCTGGTCGAGACCAGCCGCCAGTTGCTGCGCCGGTCGTTTGATCTCGGCATTACCCATTTTGATCTCGCCAATAATTACGGGCCGCCGCCGGGCTCCGCCGAAAGCCATTTTGGTCGCCTCCTGAAAGAGGATTTTCTGCCGTACCGCGACGAGCTGATTATCTCCACCAAAGCGGGCTACACGATGTGGGACGGCCCTTACGGCGACTGGGGCTCGCGCAAATATCTGATTTCGAGCCTTGACCAGAGCCTGAAGCGCATGGGCCTTGAATATGTCGATATTTTCTATCACCACCGCCCGGACCCGGAGACGCCGCTCGAAGAAACCATGCGCGCGCTGGACCATATCGTGCGTCAGGGTAAAGCGCTGTATGTCGGCATCTCTAACTACCCGGCAGACCGCGCACGCGAGGCTATCGATCTGCTGGCCCAGCTCGGCACGCCGTGCATTATCCATCAACCCAAATATTCGATGTTTGAGCGCTGGGTAGAGGATGGCCTGTTGGATCTCTTGCAGGAAAAAGGCGTCGGCAGTATCGCCTTCTCGCCGCTGGCTGGCGGGCAACTGACGGACCGTTACCTGAACGGCATTCCGGCAGATTCTCGCGCCGCCAGCGGCAGCCGCTTCCTGAACCCGGATCAGATCACGCCTGAGAAACTCGATAAAGTGCGCAAGCTGAACGATCTCGCCCTACAGCGTGGGCAGAAACTGTCACAGATGGCGCTCGCCTGGGTGTTGCGCGATGAGAAAGTGACGTCAGTGTTGATTGGTGCCAGCAAGACCAGCCAGATAGACGATGCGGTGGGAATGCTCGCAAACCGGGGCTTTTCCGCCGAAGAACGGCAGGCAATCGAGGCGATACTCGCATAGTGCATCAGGTGACACTGCTTTAGCAAAAAGTGCGGTCATACCTGTTTTCAGAGTCGGAGCGATGCTGCAGGGATTTACAGGTCCGTAATATTACTGCAACAGGCCACTACGGCCCCGATCGTGAAGGAGATAAGTATGTTCAGGTCACTGATTCTTGCAGCAGCGTTACTGGCGGGCACCGCGCCGCTTATCGCCAGCGCTGGTGAAATCACCCTGTTGCCATCCATCAAATTACAAATTGGCGATCGCGACAATTACGGTAACTACTGGGACGGCGGCCGCTGGCGCGACCGCGACTACTGGCGTAACCATTATGAGTGGCGCGGCGACCGCTGGTGGCGTCATGACAATGGCCTGCACCGCGGATGGGATAAACATCGCGGCTGGGATGACCGCCGGGCGTATGAACGCGGCTATCGTGAAGGCTGGAACGATCGCGATGACCGTCGCGGCTGGGGTAAACATGGCCGCGGCCATGGTCATCACCACTGATTTCACACGCTACATCACAAAAAGGCAGGCTTAGCGCCTGCCTTTTTTACGTCGTTATAACCCGAGCGCCGTGCCCACCAGCAGCCAGATATTGAGTGCCACCACCAGTACGACAATCGCCCAGCCTGTACGTTTTACCCACGGCGTGTTCACCAGCTCGCCCATCAACGTTTTGTTGCTGGTAAAAAAGAGCAGCGGCACCAGCGCCAGCGCGATACCAAAGCTCAGCAGCACCTGGCTCATCACCAGAATACGCGTCGGATCAAGGCCCATCAGAATGACAATAAACGACGGTGCCATGGTGACCGCGCGGCGCACCCAGAGCGGAATACTGAAGCGTACAAACCCCTGCATCACTACCTGCCCTGCCAGCGTGCCCACCACTGTGGAAGAGAGACCCGCCGCCACCAGACTTAAACCAAAAATGGTTGCTGCCGCGTGGCTCAGCAGCGGTTCGAGTGTCAGGTACGCCTGATCAAGCTCCGCCACTTTGGTGTGTCCGCTGAAGTGAAACGCCGCCGCCGCGGTCGCCATCATCGCCAGATTCACAAAACCGGCGATGGTCATGGCAATCGCCACGTCCCATTTGGTCGCCGAGTAGCGCTCTTTGCGCGAGCCGTCATGCAGGTTTTGCGTGAGCGACGAGTGCAGATAGATAACGTGCGGCATTATAGTCGCACCCAGCACGCCTGCGGCCAGGAACACCGCTTCGGACGTCGGCAGGCTTGGGATCAGCATCCCTTTACCGAGTTCCGCCAGTTTCGGCTGCGAGAAGAAAAGCTCGACGATATAGGCCGCCGCCACAAACAGCAGCAGCCCGCCGATGACTTTCTCAAGCGGCTTTTGCCCGCGCTTTTGCAGCATCAGGATCAGAAACGTGGCGATACCCGTCAGTACCGCGCCCTGCAGAAGCGATACGCCAAGAATGAGTTTAAAGCCTATCGCCGCGCCAATAAATTCCGCGAGATCGGTCGCCATCGCGATGATCTCCGCCTGCACCCAGTAAAACCAGACAACCGGGCGCGGATAGTGATCGCGAATTTGCTCGGCGAGATTTTTGCCCGTCGCGATGCCAAGCTTGGCCGAGAGCACCTGAATCAGCATCGCCATCAGGTTCGCCCAGACGACGACCCACAACAGCTGATAGCCAAAGCTCGCGCCTGCCTGAATATTGGTCGCAAAGTTACCCGGATCGATATAGCCAATGGCAGCGATGAAAGCTGGCCCCATCAGCGCCAGCCTTAACTTCCGCGCTGTACGGCCACGATTTTGCTCAACGCGAGTGTGGTTCATGCTCTGCCTCTGAAATATAGCCTTTGCTATGTTTCATGCTACCAAAATGAGAATGATTATCAAGTTCATTAAACCGGACAATCCTTAATGGCTCTGATAGCTGAAATCAATGAAAGGTGGGTTAAGATCGAGGAATACGCGGAAAATTCTTTGCCGTGCGCCCACGTATGTTAAAAGTGTAGCAGCAAAAGATAACCTTTCACTGCTTTACGCAACATAACATTTTTGTATGTTTGATCACTCTTTTAGCGTTTGGTCACATGACGTAACTATAGTGTGTTGCAGATCTCGTTTTCTAAATGGTTGTTGCATAGAATGTGCACGGAAATTAAACCTGCCTCATATTTGGAGCAAATATGTCCCGCGTTCTTCATTTCGTTTTGGCGCTCGCCGTTGTAGCGCTGCTTGCTTTGCTGGTCAGTCATGACCGCAAAAAAATTCGTCTGCCTTATATTGGCCTGCTGCTGGTGCTTGAAGTGCTGCTGGCCTGGTTCTTCCTTAATTCAAATATTGGCCTGGGCTTTGTTAAAGGCTTTGCCGATATGTTTGAAAAACTGCTCGGCTTTGCTAATGAAGGGACAAACTTTGTCTTCGGCAAAATGAACGATGAAGGTCTGGCATTCTTCTTCCTGAAAGTGCTTTGCCCTATCGTCTTTATCTCTGCGTTAATCGGTATTCTGCAACACATTCGCGTACTGCCGATTGTTATCCGGGCTATCGGTACGGTTCTCTCTAAAGTGAACGGTATGGGTAAACTGGAATCCTTTAACGCGGTAAGCTCGCTGATTCTGGGACAATCAGAAAACTTTATCGCCTATAAGGATATTCTCGGCAAAATGTCACGCAACCGTATGTACACCATGGCCGCAACTGCGATGTCCACGGTGTCCATGTCTATCGTCGGCGCGTACATGACCATGCTGAAACCGCAGTACGTGGTGGCGGCGCTGATCCTGAATATGTTCAGCACCTTTATCGTCCTCTCCATCATCAACCCGTACCGCGTTGAGAATGAAGAAGATTTGCAGATGTCTAACCTGCATGAAGGGCAGAGCTTCTTCGAAATGCTGGGCGAGTACATTCTGGCAGGTTTCAAAGTGGCGATTATCGTAGCCGCGATGCTGATTGGCTTTATCGCGCTGATTTCTGGTCTGAACGCGCTGTTCGCCGCAGTGCTGGGCATCTCCTTCCAGGGTATTCTGGGCTACATCTTCTACCCGGTTGCCTGGGTGATGGGCGTGCCGGCTAACGAAGCGCTGCAGGTCGGCAGTATTATGGCGACCAAACTGGTCTCCAACGAATTCGTCGCGATGATGGATTTGCAGAAACTGGCAGGCACGATTTCTCCGCGCGCGGAAGGCATTCTGTCGGTATTCCTGGTGTCGTTCGCTAACTTCTCTTCTATCGGCATCATCGCCGGCGCTATCAAAGGCCTGAACGAAGAGCAGGGCAACGTGGTTTCCCGCTTTGGCCTGAAGCTGGTGTACGGCTCTACGCTTGTGAGCGTGCTCTCTGCGTCCATCGCCGCACTCGTGCTGTAATCAAAACGATACTTAAAAACCGGGGCAAGCCCCGGTTTTTTTATGCCTCGCGCTCAAGCCGTTCTGGCCGCCCCGGCAGATAGCCCTGAATGTATTCCACGCCAAGCGCAAACAGCAGATCGCGCTGCGCTGGCGTTTCCACAAACTCTGCCACGACAGTCAGCGAACGCGCTTTCGCCAGATCGCAAATCGATTTCACCACCAGCGCGTCAAAGGTATTGCTCACCACGTTACGTATAAAATAGCCGTCGATTTTAATAATGTCAGCCTGTAAATTTTTAAGCCGCTCGAAGTTAGCGTAACCGGTCCCAAAATCATCAATGGCGATGCAAAACCCTCGCGCCTGCAACAGCGCAATATTTTGAACGGTGTTTTCCGACCCCGAGAGCGCCTGCTCTTCTGTTACCTCCAGGATCACCGCGCTGATGGGCACCCGGTAGCGCTCAAACAGTGCGATAGCCTGTTGAGCGATGCCCTGCTGTTCCAGCGTTAAGGGCATCAGGTTCACGGAGAAGCGCGCGCCAGGACGCGTTTGCGGGTGGGTATGCAGGTAAATAAGGAGTTTCTCAAGCACCTGCATATCGAAACGCGCGCTGAGATTAAAGCGGGTGATAAGAGGAATAAATTTGGCGGGCATGATGAGTTCGCCATCGCACTCAAGGCGCGCCAGGATCTCGGCATACCCCTCGCCTTGTGCGTTTTGTATCGGTTGTGCAAACAGCGTAACGCCCCCTTCTGAAAGCGCCTGTTTGACTTTCTGCAGCATAAGCACCGGCTCGCTGGTTTGCCCGGAAAGCCCCTGACTGCGGCTCTCCAGCGCCACGACCGGATCGCCGGGGCCAGCAACCTCTGCCAGATAACTGAGTTGCCCAATGGTGCGGTAGAGCTCTTCTGGTGTCTGTGCCCGAGGCACGGGTGCCCAGGCGGCGCTATAGTCGAGCTCAAGCTGCGCGCCATTCCACTGAATACGTTTGCTGTTCAGCAAATCCACCAGGTGGCGCAACCGGCTCTGCGGCTCCGGGCCTGCCAGATAAATGAGCAGGTCGCTGTCGGGCAACTGAAAGACTTTCTCACCGGTGTTAAGCCAGGGCAGCAGCAGCGTCGTGACCTCTTTTTTGCACTGAATGCGCATCATGAGGCCATAGTGGCGGCTCAGAAACTCAAGATTAGCGACGCGCAGGCAGCAGAGCGCGCCCCCGGAGATGCCTTGCAGGTGCCGCTCCAGCGCACGCAGGTTCGGCAGGCGGGTAAGCGGGTCGGTCAAGGCGAGCATACGGTACTGCCGTTTCATCCATTCACTCTTGTTAAAAATGACCGTCATGAAACGCATTGAAACCGTAAATGCGATAAAGCCAGACAGCATAAACGCCAGTAAAAAGCCGTTTTTTTCAGCCGGTAAAAAGTTGCTGCTGCTGCCCAGTAATAATAACAATGAAAAAGACCACAACAGCGTAATTAACACCGGCCCAATAAGGAAAATTCCGGCGGTAAATAAAACAAAGATGACTGGCAGCGTATAGATCGAAATCAAAAATAGTTTAAAGGGCAACAGGAAGAGTATCAGCAGAATGAAGACGCCCGCAAACCACCCTGCGGCCAGCACTTTCTTTTCAGGTGCCAGCAGCGGAATAACGCAACGATGCCAGAAAGCCCGCGCAAAAGCCGGGCTTAACGCCATACGAACGGGATAATAAAAAATATCGACAAAAATTACCGAGGCCGCCATTAACCCCTGCACGGTGACAACACTATAAAACGAGGTGCTTTCACCAAAGTAAGATGAAATAACCTCTGGATAATCAAGCCAGTAGCCTGAAAACATCATTAAAAACTTTATCAGACAAGGGGCTAACAGACCGGGCAGAAACAGCCGCAGCCCGGTACTGTGACGGGAGAGCGCAAAGCGCCAGCGCGGGCCTTTTAACGCGCGAAGAATAGCGCAAGTCAGAATCACCGGTAATAAAAAACTCGCGATAAACGCCAGCAGTTGTTGGCTATTTAACGGGAAAAACCAGCCATAAAAAAATAAAAAAGTGATGACCAGAGGAAATAATGCATAGCGACCGAAAAGATAAATCATCGCCAGCATCAGGCTTAGCGGTAAAAACGTTAAATATATTCCCGCGCCATCGATAATGGCTTTGGGAGATAACAGGCGCGCTAGCGGCAACAGCAGGACGCAGAGCAATAACGCGATGCCTGACTTACGCAAACCGTAGCGAGCATTCATAGGGAGCTTCTCAGGCATCAGGGCGGCGTGTCGTACAGACTCTAATAATAAAAACCTTTCGACGGGCTGGCAAGGAAATGGCAGAGAACAAAGCACGAGCCGTCAGTGGCGAACCGCGCGCAAGATCCTGAAAGCAAAAACCCCCGCTATTAAGCGAGGGTTTCAATTTTGGTGGAGCTAAGCGGGATCGAACCGCTGACCTCTTGCATGCCATGCAAGCGCTCTCCCAGCTGAGCTATAGCCCCACGAGATTTTAGTGTTACTGACCAAACCTGATGGGATGTAGGTTTGGTGGAGCTAAGCGGGATCGAACCGCTGACCTCTTGCATGCCATGCAAGCGCTCTCCCAGCTGAGCTATAGCCCCGTCGGAACACCTTGTCGCGTTGACGGGCGGGATAATAAGAATTCCACCGGACAGTGTCAACGCCAAATTCATCTTTGCCTTTCAAGTGCCGAAAAAGGCAGCAAAAAGGTTCCAAAAACGCGGTTCTCCCGATACGCTGTAGTTATTCACGTCACAGTTTCATGTACTGTGTTCTTGTACGATTAACTACTAACAGGTTTACATTTTGTAAGGATTAGTCATGGTCAAGGATCGAATGACCCCGGACGAGCTGGCGCACTATACCGGATATAGCCGCCAGACGATCAATAAGTGGGTGCGTAGAGAAGGCTGGCATACATCGCCGAAGCCAGGCGTGCAGGGCGGTAAAGCGCGCGTTATTCATATTGATGAAGAGGTGCTGTCATTTATCCGCAGCGCCCGCCGCGTCTCTGACAACGTGGCCCCTTACACAGCCACGGTCGACGCGCCGCTGGAAAATCTGCTGCTAAATTCATTGCGAGAGATGAGTCAGTCAGAGCAAAAACAGCTGACCTCGTTACTGCTGCGCGAAGGCATAGCCGGACTGTTGCAGCGTCTGGATATTCGCCATACGGATTAACGCATGAACCAATTTACACGCTGGATGACAGCGGGAGAACTGGGCGAGCTGTCAGGCTACACGGCCCAGGCCATCAGCCGCTGGGCGCGAAAGTATGGCTGGAAGCGCATTCCGCTTAAAGGGCGTAAAGGCGGCGCGCTGTTAATTCTTATCACGCAGCAGGTGTATGACTATTTCCTTGCTACCGATAAGCTGCGCTATTCCGCGCATCTTTATAACCGCATTGAAGAGACCCCTGCGCCCTACGTGACCTGGGATAACGAGATGATGGCACAGTTTATTCGCACGCTGGAGATGCTGAGCCCTCAGGAGCAGGCGCGCCTGAGCGAACTCATCAGCGAAGAAGGAGCGGCGGGCCTGGTGAAAAGGCTCGGCCTTCGCGACGAAAAGTAAAAGCCGGCGTGCGCCGGCTTTTTTATTACTCCTGGTTTTCGCGCTCGGCGATAAACGCCAGCGCTTTATTGATACGTTCCACGCTTCGGGATTTGCCAATCGCGTGAACTGTCACATCCAGGCCCGGCGACTGCCCTGCCCCGGTCACTGCGACGCGCAGCGGCATACCGACTTTACCCATGCCCACTTCCAGCTCATCAGCCGTGGCCTGAATGGCGTGGTGCACGTTTTCGGCAGTCCAGTCGGTCAGGGCGGCGAGTTTATCGCGCACCACTTCCAGCGGCTGGCGCGCCACCGGGCGCAGATGTTTTTTCGCCGCGTCGGCGTCAAACTCGCTGAAATCTTCGTAAAAATAGCGGCAGGTTTGCGCCATTTCTTTAAGGGTTTTGCAGCGCTCACCCAGCAGTTTCACCAGCTCCGCCAGCTGTGGGCCGTTGCGGGTATCGATATTTTCCTGCTCGATATGCCACTGCAGATGCGTCGCCACATATTCCGGCGCCAGCGTATTAATATAGTGGTGGTTCAGCCACAGCAGTTTATCGGTATTGAACGCGCTCGCCGATTTACTGACCGCGTCAAGCGTAAAGAATTTGATCATCTCTTCACGAGAGAAGATCTCCTGATCGCCGTGGGACCAGCCCAGACGCACCAGATAGTTCAGCAGCGCTTCCGGCAGGTAGCCGTCGTCGCGGTACTGCATAACACTCACCGCGCCGTGACGTTTAGAGAGTTTTTTACCGTCATCGCCGTTGATCATAGAGACGTGCGCGTACAGCGGCACCGGCGCGCCCAGCGCTTTCAGAATGTTGATCTGGCGCGGCGTGTTGTTGATATGGTCTTCGCCACGGATCACGTGCGTGATTTCCATATCCCAGTCGTCCACCACCACACAGAAGTTGTAGGTCGGGGAGCCGTCAGTACGACGGATAATCAGATCGTCAAGCTCAAGGTTGCTGAACTCAATCGGGCCGCGGATTTGATCGTCAAACACGACGGAGCCATCCTGCGGGTTCGCAAAACGCACGACGCAAGGCTCATCGTCAGCATGATGCTCATGGCTGTGGCGGCAACGGCCGTCGTAACGCGGCTTTTCACCCTTCGCCATCTGCTCTTCGCGCAGCGCTTCCAGACGCTCTTTCGAGCAATAGCATTTATATGCCGTACCCGCCGCCAGCATTTCATCAATGACCGCGTTGTAGCGATCGAAGCGTTTGGTCTGGAAATACGGGCCTTCATCCCACTCCAGGCTCAGCCAGTTCATCCCATCCATAATGGCTTCGATGGCTTCCGGCGTGGAGCGCTCAAGATCGGTGTCTTCGATACGCAGCACAAATTCGCCGCCCTGATTGCGGGCGAAAAGCCAGGAATAAAGAGCGGTACGGGCGCCACCGACGTGCAGATAGCCGGTCGGGCTTGGCGCGAAGCGGGTTTTGATTTTCATTGATTGGCCTTAGTGTTAAACAATGCCATTAAGCGGCACATGCCAGGGAGTGACAAAGTGGGCAATATTCTACCACCGTGCGCTGATTCCTCAATGTTGATACCTTCCACCCCTTATTTTCCGGCGTTATCTGTTGAGAAATCATACCTTAACGACCATAAAATCAGCGCACTGTCTAATTTTACGACGAACAAACAAAAACTTTGGAAAAGGCGTTGACTCATTTTCAACTCTCCCTATAATGCGACTCCACACAGCGGGGGTGATTAGCTCAGCTGGGAGAGCACCTCCCTTACAAGGAGGGGGTCGGCGGTTCGATCCCGTCATCACCCACCACTCTAAGTGGTTCCCGCCGTGTAGATAAGAAATGAGAAGTGGGTGATTAGCTCAGCTGGGAGAGCACCTCCCTTACAAGGAGGGGGTCGGCGGTTCGATCCCGTCATCACCCACCACTTTCTCGCCAGCGAATTTCTTGTCATTAGTAACAGAAGTACCGAAGTGGGTGATTAGCTCAGCTGGGAGAGCACCTCCCTTACAAGGAGGGGGTCGGCGGTTCGATCCCGTCATCACCCACCACTTCGGGTCGTTAGCTCAGTTGGTAGAGCAGTTGACTTTTAATCAATTGGTCGCAGGTTCGAATCCTGCACGACCCACCAATGTAAAAAGGCGCCCTAAAGGCGCCTTTTTGCTTATCTGGACGTAAGAAAGATTCGAACCTGCAGCAGGTTTGAGTCGAGCCATTTATAGCGAGACAACGGAGCCGCTTGCGGCGACGGCCCGAAGGGCGAGCGAAGCGAGTCATCCTGCACGACCCACCAATGTAAAAAGGCGCCCTAAAGGCGCCTTTTTGCTATGCGCGTTATTCTCATCGCTCACGTCTTTCCATATCCACCCGCCCTGCTTCGCTTTTATCCATGATTTCTCCGTTAAACACTCAGTTTTCCCGTTGCGGTGCCGATACCTTCTCCAGGCTTATAAAAAAGGAGAACATGATGTCGACGACCATTACTGCATCAACCCCGTCAGTACAGACAAGCAGCAGCAGCGCATCCAGCGGCAACGATATTGCGTCACAGATCGCCCGCCTGACCCAGCAGATCACTAAACTTACGACCAAGCTTAAAGATCTCGCGACCAGCGAAGGCAGCGCGGAAGAGAAGCAGAAACAACAGCAGCTTATTCAAAACCAGATCAAAATGCTGCAGGCGCAGCTGGCTCAGTTGCAGCGTGAGCAGGCTGAACAGGCTGAACAGGCGCAGAAAAAACAGGAAAGCAAGCAGCTGGAAGCCTTGAAGCAGGCTTCCGGCGACCATCAGATTGACATCTACGTATAAGAACACGTTCTCACCGGCCGATAACAGGGCCACGGTGGAATGGCAGGAAAAATCACGGCGCGAAGGTTCGCGCCGTTTTTTCAGGGCTTTTTCAGCGGCTGAACCAGGTGGCCCAGCCCTTCTGATTTGATAAGCAGCGTCACCGCCATCAGCTCGCCGAGTTTGCCAGAGGGAAATTCATCCTTACGGGCAAACCACAGCAGGTACTCCTCCGGCAGGTCGATAAGCCGGCGGCCTTTGTATTTTCCAAACGGCATTTCCGTATTGGCGATAGCGATGAGTTGCTCTTTTTCCATATTACTCACCTAACAGACGCAGCATTTCCGCCTCGTCGATGACCTCAATGCCCAGCTCCTGCGCTTTCGCAAGCTTGGAGCCTGCCGCTTCACCGGCAATAAGCAGATCGGTTTTCTTCGACACGCTGCCGCTCACCTTCGCGCCCAGCGCGGCAAGCCGCGCTTTGGCGTCATCACGCGACATCTGGCTTAACGTCCCGGTCAGCACTACGGTTTTCCCGGCGAACGGGCTGTCTATCTCTTCGGCTTTCACCACCTGCGGCGCGGGCCAGTGAATGCCTACTTCTTCGGTAAGATCGCGAATGACAGCGCGGTTGCTCTCTTCTTCAAAGAAGTTGAACACATGCGTGGCGACCACGATGCCGACATCCGGTACTTTTTGCAGATCGTCAATCGAGGCGTTAATCAGCGCCTCCAGCGTGCCGAAATGCGCCGCAAGCCCGGCGGCGGTCGCCTCCCCCACTTCCCTGATGCCAAGGGCATACAGGAAGCGCGCAAACGTGGTCTCTTTGGCTTTCTCCAGCGCATTGACCAGATTTTGCGCCGATTTCGGCCCCATACGATCGAGCCCGGTCAGTTTGCCCGCCGTCAGACGGAACAGATCGGCAGGCGTATGCACATATTCTTTCTCAACCAGCTGATCGATGATTTTATCGCCCATGCCGTCTACATCCATCGCGCGGCGCGAGACGAAATGCTTGAGCGCCTCTTTACGCTGCGCGCCGCAGATAAGCCCGCCGGTGCAGCGCGTTACGGCCTCGCCTTCAACGCGCTCGACATCCGAGCCGCAAACCGGGCACTGCGCCGGGAAGACCACAGGCCGCGTCTCTTCCGGGCGTTCTGAGAGCACCACATTGACCACCTGCGGGATCACATCGCCCGCGCGGCGAATGACGACTTTATCGCCGATGCGCAACCCAAGGCGCGCTATCTCATCAGCGTTATGCAGCGTCGCGTTGCTCACCAGCACACCTGCCACCTGCACCGGCTCAAGGCGCGCCACCGGCGTGATAGCGCCGGTACGTCCGACCTGAAACTCCACGTCGCGTACGGTCGTCATCTGCTCCTGCGCCGGGAATTTAAACGCCACGGCCCAGCGCGGCGCACGCGCCACGAAGCCAAGCTGCTCCTGAAGCTCGAGCGAATCGACTTTAATCACCACGCCGTCGATATCAAACCCGAGCGTCGGCCTGTCGGCCTCGACCTGATGGTAAAACGCCAGCACCTCTTCCGGCGTTTTCACGAGACGAATACGATCGCTCACCGGCAGGCCCCAGGCTTTAAACTGTTGCAGACGTTCCATATGGCTGCGCGGCAGTTCGCCGCCTTCCAGCAGCCCGACGCCATAACAGAAAAACGTCAGCGGTCGTTTGGCCGTAACGCGCGGATCGAGTTGACGCAGCGAGCCTGCCGCCGCGTTACGCGGGTTCGCAAAAACTTTCCCACCGGTGCGCCGGGCTTCTTCGTTGATCTTTTCAAAGCCCGCCTGCGGCAGAAACACTTCGCCGCGCACTTCGAGGCGCGCCGGAATGTTGTCACCACGAAGCTTCAGCGGAATGGCGCGAATGGTGCGCACGTTGAGGGTGATGTCTTCGCCGGTGGTGCCGTCGCCGCGAGTGGCGGCGCGGACCAGCAGACCATTTTCATACAACAGGCTGACCGCCAGGCCATCAAGTTTCAGTTCGCAGCAGTACACCAGCGCATCGGTGCTTTTCAGGCGATCCTGTACGCGTTTGTTGAACGCCAGAAAACTCGCCTCGTCAAACACGTTGTCCAGCGAGAGCATCGGCACTTCATGTCGCACCTGGCTGAACTCGGTCAGCGGCGCGGCGCCAACGCGCTGGGTAGGCGAATCGGGCGTCACCAGCTCCGGATGCGCCTCTTCCAGCGCGCGCAACTCGCGCATCAGGCGATCGTATTCGGCGTCCGGCACTTCCGGCGCGTCCATAACGTGGTAGAGAAATTCATGATGGCGAAGCGTGGTTCGCAGTTGAGTCAGTTTTTCTTCGATTGATTCCATAACGCACCATCAATGATAAAAAACCCCCGACAGGCGGGGGTTAGGGGAGAAAACTTAACGGCGGGAGGTTAACCGTTCGCCTCTTTCACATCGCGAATTCTGTCCTGATATTCACGCAGCTTTTGCGGCGTCATCATACGGCGCTGATCGTCCAGCACCACGCCGCCGACTTCATCGGCAATATGCTGCGCCGACTGCAGCATTAGTTTGAAGTTTTGCAGTTCATCGCCAAAGCCCGGCACCTGCATGAAAATGGTGATGCCCGGCGTGGTGAAATCAGTCATGGTTTCTGGATCAAACGACCCGGGTTTAACCATATTCGCCAGGCTAAACAGCACCGGGCCACTGCCGTCCGGGCTCAGATGACGATGGAAAATATTCATGTCGCCAAACTTAAAGCCGGCCTGCTGAATACTGTTGAATAACACATCACCATTCAGCTGGCTGCCCGCGTGTGCCGCGACATTCATGATAATAACGGTTTCTTTCGGCTGCGGTTTTTCCGGGGTGCTCACAGGGGCCGGCTCAGCAACCGGCTCGGGCTGTGGCGCGGGCTCGGTGACCGGCTGCGGCGCAGGCTGGCGCATGGCAGGCTGTGCCGGTGCGGGCTGCGACGGTTGCGGCGCGGTCTGGCGAACCGGCTGTGGTTCTTGCGGCTGATGCAGGGGCGCTTGCGGCGCTTCCCTGTAAGCCACTTCTGGCTCCGGCTCGACCGGCTCGCGAACAGGCTGACGCGGCTGCGAAGGCGCGTAAGGCGGCTGATAGTTATGCTGAGGCTGGCGAGCAGGCGCGCTTTCCGGCACCGGCGCGCTGCGGCGCACGCGAACTTCGCCAACGCCGTCATCATCCGGCTCATCGACGTCGTCTTCGTCTTCATCCTCATCGCGCTTCGATTTCATGCGCTTCATCGGACGATCGCGGAACATAGAAGAACGCTCCTTACGGCTGGTCCACAGACCGTGCACCAGTAAGGCGATTATGGCGATCGCGCCAACAATGATTAATATCAGACGCAAATCCTGCATCATTATATTCTCTGTTGTTCTAACACCTTGCCATGACGGCAAACATTTACTCACTAAGAGTATTTGCCCATTACGGCAAGTGCAAGTGCGCGCTCGGTTTTCCGGACAGAAAGATGAAAGAAATCGTGCTTTTTGCTGTTTTTTCGACCATTTATCGGGTGGCGCAAATTTCCCTCTCGGTTAAGATAACCGGGCCCCGGTTCGGGGAGGCTAATAAGGAGCTTTGCGGAACTATGGTTTCAACGACAGGCGCGGGTTCGCGCAGCGGTCTGTACTACCTTTCAGAAGGATTCAGGCTGATAAGCCAGCCCGGCATTCGGCGCTTCGTCATCCTTCCCCTTCTGGTCAATTTCCTGTTGATGGGCGGCGCGTTC
The DNA here is from genome assembly GCF_011605445.1 of Cronobacter sp. HA18006. Classification (NCBI taxonomy): domain Bacteria; kingdom Pseudomonadati; phylum Pseudomonadota; class Gammaproteobacteria; order Enterobacterales; family Enterobacteriaceae; genus Cronobacter; species Cronobacter sp. HA18006. The sequence continues at coordinate 132,075 of NZ_JAANQB010000024.1, forward strand.
TGGTGGCTGTTTACCCGCCTCGATAACTGGATCCCGCAACTCATGTCCCATGTACCGGACTGGCTGCAGTGGCTTAATTACCTGCTCTGGCCCCTCGCGGTTATCTCCATTGTTCTTGTTTTCGGCTATTTCTTTTCGACGGTGGCGAACTGGATAGCCGCGCCGTTTAACGGCCTGCTGGCGGAACAATTGGAAGCACGCCTCACCGGCGCCACGCCGCCGGATACCGGTATTCTCGGCATCATGAAAGATTTGCCGCGCATTATGAAACGCGAATGGCAAAAGCTCGCCTGGTATCTGCCCCGCGCGCTGGTGCTGTTGCTGCTCTACTTTATTCCGGGTATTGGCCAGACCGTCGCACCCGTGCTGTGGTTCCTGTTTAGCGCCTGGATGCTCTCTATCCAGTACTGCGACTACCCGTTCGACAACCATAAAGTGCCGTTTAAAACCATGCGCGCGGCGCTGCGTGAGCGTAAAAGCTTAAATATGCAGTTCGGCGCGCTGGTCAGCCTTTTTACGCTGGTCCCGGTGCTGAATCTGGCGATTATGCCCGTCGCGGTTTGCGGCGCAACGGCGATGTGGGTGGATTGTTATCGCGGTAAACATGCGAGCTGGCGCTAGTCCGGCTGGCATATAGCCGGGCTTATTCCATACTCTTAAGCATTATTTCGCACGAGTATAACGATATACGAAATCCTTACTTCCTCACACGCGGTGAGCGGGTATGCTGGTGCGGTTCCCAAATTTCATACAGTTAAGGACGGGCTATGAGCAAGATTTTTGAAGACAACTCGTTGACTATTGGCCATACGCCGCTGGTTCGACTGAACCGCATCGGTAACGGACGCATTCTGGCGAAGGTGGAGTCACGTAACCCAAGCTTCAGCGTTAAGTGCCGTATCGGTGCCAATATGATTTGGGATGCGGAAAAGCGCGGCGTACTGAAGCCGGGCGTGGAGCTGGTCGAGCCGACCAGTGGTAACACCGGCATCGCGCTGGCGTATGTCGCCGCAGCCCGTGGTTATAAGCTGACGCTGACCATGCCGGAAACCATGAGCGTTGAGCGCCGTAAGCTGCTGAAAGCGCTGGGCGCAAATCTGGTACTGACCGAAGGCGCTAAAGGCATGAAAGGCGCTATCCAGAAAGCGGAAGAGATTGTCGCAAGCGATCCGTCGAAATATCTGCTGTTGCAGCAGTTCAGCAACCCGGCTAACCCGGAGATTCACGAAAAAACCACCGGCCCGGAAATCTGGGAAGATACGGACGGCCAGGTTGATGTATTTATCGCAGGCGTCGGTACTGGCGGTACGCTGACCGGCGTGAGCCGCTATATCAAAAATACCAAGGGTAAAACCGAGCTGATTACCGTCGCTGTTGAGCCGACCGATTCCCCAGTAATCGCCCAGGCAATCGCAGGTCAGGAGCTGAAACCAGGCCCGCATAAAATTCAGGGCATCGGCGCAGGGTTTATTCCGGGCAATCTGGATCTCAAACTGATCGATAAAGTTATCGGTATCACCAACGAAGAAGCCATCTCCACCGCGCGCCGCCTGATGGAAGAAGAAGGGATTCTGGCCGGTATCTCTTCCGGTGCCGCCGTTGCCGCTGCGCTCAAGCTTCAGGAAGATGAAACCTTTACCAATAAGAATATTGTGGTTATCCTGCCATCCTCGGGTGAGCGTTATTTAAGCACCGCGCTGTTCGCCGATCTCTTCACTGAGAAAGAACTGCAACAGTGATGCCAGATTGTTAAATATGCGCAAAAAAGCACCCAAAGGGGTGCTTTTTTGTGGCGTGCATCAAACTTTTGTCTTGTATGGCATTGCCTGGATCGGCCGGGTCTGGTATTTAACCAGCAATTATTTCGATGCGTGAAATTAATCCTGAGGCGAATTGATGTGTGCTGAATCGATTTAACGATTTGGTTATGCTACTTCGATCGCGTCATAATGATTAATGACGAGCGAAACGCGAGCCGCATGGAACAAAAAGCCATGCGTTTTTCGTGGTTCTGGCATCCGTGCTGCGTTCCGTTACGCCGACGCTAACAATACAGGCTAAAGTCACGCCGCCAGGCTAGACTTTAGTTCCACAAACTAAACCTATAAGTTGGGGAAATACAATGTTCCAGCAAGAAGTGACTATTACCGCTCCGAACGGTCTGCATACCCGCCCTGCTGCTCAGTTTGTAAAAGAAGCGAAAGGCTTCACCTCCGAGATCACTGTGACTTCCAACGGCAAAAGCGCCAGCGCAAAAAGCCTGTTTAAACTGCAGACTCTGGGCCTGACTCAGGGCACCGTTGTGACCATCTCCGCAGAAGGCGAAGATGAGCAGAAAGCAGTAGAGCATCTGGTAAAACTGATGGCTGAACTCGAGTAAGTTCCGGGTTCTTATTAAAATCAGTCACAAGTAAGGTAGGGTTATGATTTCAGGCATTTTAGCGTCTCCGGGTATCGCTTTCGGCAAAGCATTGCTGCTGAAAGAAGATGAAATTGTCATCGACCGGAAAAAAATTTCTGCCGATAAGGTTGATCAGGAAGTAGAACGTTTCCTGAGTGGTCGCGCCAAAGCCTCCGCTCAATTGGAAGCTATCAAGATCAAGGCCGGCGAAACTTTCGGTGAAGAAAAGGAAGCTATCTTCGAAGGCCACATCATGTTGCTGGAAGATGAAGAGCTGGAGCAGGAAATCATAGCCCTGATTAAAGATAAGCACATCACTGCCGACGCGGCAGCGCATGAAGTTATCGAAGGTCAGGCGACCGCCCTGGAAGAGCTGGATGATGAATACCTGAAAGAACGCGCCGCTGACGTGCGCGATATTGGTAAGCGTCTGCTGCGCAACATTCTGGGCCTGGCCATCATTGATTTAAGCTCCATCCAGGACGAAGTCATTCTGGTGGCAGCCGATTTAACCCCGTCGGAAACCGCACAGCTGAACCTGAAAAAGGTGCTGGGCTTTATTACCGATCTGGGCGGCCGTACTTCCCACACCTCCATCATGGCGCGCTCCCTTGAGCTGCCAGCGATTGTGGGCACCGGCAACGTCACCACTCAGGTGAAAAACGACGACTACCTGATCCTCGATGCGGTTAACAACAAAGTTTACGTTAACCCGACGAACGAAGAGATTGAATCCCTGCGCGCGATTCAGACTCAGGTTGCTGAAGAAAAAGCAGAGCTCGCGAAGCTCAAAGATCTGCCGGCCATCACCCTTGACGGCCACCAGGTTGAAGTCTGCGCGAACATCGGCACCGTGCGCGATGTCGCAGGCGCCGAGCGTAACGGCGCAGAAGGCGTAGGCCTCTACCGTACCGAATTCCTGTTCATGGACCGCGATTCTCTGCCAACCGAAGAAGAGCAGTTCCAGGCCTACAAAGCCGTTGCTGAAGCGTGCGGCTCGCAGGCCGTTATCGTGCGTACCATGGACATCGGCGGCGACAAAGAGCTGCCGTACATGAACTTCCCGAAAGAAGAAAACCCGTTCCTTGGCTGGCGTGCAATCCGCATCGCCATGGATCGTAAAGAGATCCTGCGCGATCAGCTGCGTGCCATCCTGCGCGCCTCCGCGTTCGGCAAACTGCGCATCATGTTCCCGATGATTATTTCGGTTGAAGAAGTGCGCGCGCTGAAAAAAGAGATCGAGATTTTCAAACAAGAACTGCGTGACGAAGGCAAAGCTTTCGACGAAACGATTGAAATCGGCGTCATGGTAGAAACCCCGGCGGCCGCGACTATCGCGCGCCACCTCGCTAAAGAAGTCGATTTCTTCAGTATTGGTACCAACGATCTGACGCAGTACACCCTGGCGGTTGACCGTGGTAATGATATGATATCGCATCTTTACCAGCCGATGTCACCGTCTGTCCTGAACCTCATCAAGCAAGTTATTGATGCATCTCATGCTGAAGGTAAGTGGACCGGCATGTGTGGTGAGCTTGCTGGCGACGAACGTGCTACACTTCTGTTGCTGGGGATGGGTCTGGATGAATTCAGTATGAGTGCCATTTCTATCCCGCGCATTAAGAAGATTATCCGTAACACGAACTTCGAAGATGCGAAGGTTTTAGCAGAGCAGGCTCTTGCTCAACCGACAACGGACGAGTTAATGACGCTGGTTAACAAGTTCATTGAAGAAAAAACAATCTGCTAATCCACGAGATGCGGCCCAAATTACTGCTTAGGAGAGAAGGCTAATGGGGTTATTTAGTAAACTGTTCGGTGATAAAGGCAATAGCGACACCGGAACCATTGAGATCGTTGCTCCACTGTCTGGTGAAATCGTTAATATTGAAGACGTGCCGGATGTAGTGTTCGCAGAGAAAATCGTTGGTGATGGCATCGCTATCAAACCGACCGGTAATAAAATGGTTGCGCCGGTTGATGGCACCATCGGTAAGATTTTCGAAACTAACCACGCTTTCTCTATCGAATCGGACAGTGGCATTGAGCTGTTCGTCCACTTCGGTATTGATACCGTTGAGCTGAAAGGCGAAGGCTTCAAACGCATCGCTGAAGAAGGCCAGCGCGTGAAGAAAGGCGATCCGGTTATCGAATTCGATCTGCCGCTGCTGGAAGAGAAAGCAAAATCCACGCTGACGCCGGTTGTTATTTCCAATATGGACGAAATCAAAGAGCTGACCAAGCTTTCTGGTAGCGTGACCGTCGGTGAAACGCCGGTAATCCGTATCAAGAAATAAGACTGACTCGTGTACAAAAATGGCGCCGCAAGGCGCCATTTTTTTATCCCTGCCCTTAACCGCGGGCTTCAACCAACCATGCGCCACCGGCGTTTCTTCTGACCGTTTCCGACCACCCTGCTGCTGGATCTTGATGGGTTACCGGAAAACGCGGCGGCTGAAATCCCCATCTGGCGTATGCCCGCCGTTATGGCGTTAAATCCCCGCGCCCTGGCTGTAAATCTCTTCGCTAAACACACCCGTGGAGAGATAGCGGTCGCCCCGGTCGCAAATAATCGCCACCACGACAGCCCCCGGATTCGCGCGCGCCACGCGCAGCGCGCCGCATACCGCGCCGCCGGAACTGACGCCGCAGAAAATGCCTTCTTTACGCGCCAGCTCACGCATCGTGCTTTCCGCATCACGATGATGAATATCCAGTACTTCATCCACCAGCGACGGGTCAAAAATCCCCGGCAGATACTCTGCGGGCCAGCGGCGAATACCCGGAATACTGCTGCCCTCTTCCGGCTGTAAGCCAACGATGGTCACCGGTTTGGCCTGCTCACGTAAGAAGCGGCTGACGCCGGTGATGGTGCCGGTCGTGCCCATGCTGGAGACAAAATGCGTGAGACGTCCTTCAGTCTGGCGCCAGATCTCCGGCCCGGTGGTCGTATAGTGCGCCCAGGGGTTATCCGGGTTATTGAACTGATCGAGAATAATCCCTTCGCCCCGTTTCGCCATTTCTGAGGCGAGATCGCGCGCGCCTTCCATTCCCTGTTCGCGGCTCACCAGCACCAGCTTCGCGCCATAGGCCTGCATCGCCGCCTTGCGCTCCATGCTCATGTTATCAGGCATCAGCAGCGTCATACGATACCCTTTGACGGCGGCGATCATCGCCAGCGCAATGCCGGTATTACCACTGGTGGCTTCAATCAGCGTATCGCCGGGCTTAATCTCACCGCGCGCTTCGGCGCGGGTAATCATCGCCAGCGCCGCCCTGTCCTTGACGGAGCCCGCCGGGTTATTGCCTTCGAGTTTGACCCAGATTTCACTGCCGTTGTCCGGCGCAAGGCGCTGGAGCTTCACCAGAGGGGTATTGCCGATCGTTTGTTCGAGTGTGTTCACGATGTTTACTCAATAAAAAAGCCGGGTATCGCTTCGCTTACCCGGCCTGAAAAATGCGTGATAACTGTCGGCACGGCAAGCGTAGCGCCACCGGGCGATAAACCTGCGCAATAAGCTATCAGGCAGACTTCGCCAGAGCAATATTCTCGCGCGTCTCGATACGCTCATTACCGTGGTAAATGCGCGCGTGCTGCAGGCCGACAAACAGCCGCTCGCCACGCTGCGGCACATAATCCTCGCGCAGCACCACGGTGAGCGGTTCGTCATACCAGCCCTGCGGCTGCACCACAAGCTGCATATAGTGGCCTTTCGGGCTCACTTCCAGCACGTGCACCGGCAGCGGCGAATCAAGGCTCGTGCGGCGGCTCACGTCCACTTCCCAGGGGCGTAAGAAGAGATCCACCGGCCCCTGGTATGCAGGCGTAAAGCCGAGCGGCCAGCGATGCGCGCCGACGTGGAATTGCCCGCCGCGCACGGTGCCCTTGAGCCGGTTCACTTCGCCTAAAAACTCAAGCACGAAGCGGGTCGCCGGTTCACGCCACACCTGCTCCGGCGCATCGGCCTGTTCGATATCGCCCTGGCTCATCACCACCACGCGGTCGGCCACTTCCATCGCCTCTTCCTGGTCATGGGTCACGAAGACGCTGGTGAATTTCAGCTCTTCATGCAGCTGACGCAGCCAGCGCCGGAGCTCTTTACGCACCTGGGCGTCAAGCGCGCCAAAGGGCTCATCGAGCAGCAGAATTTGCGGTTCAACGGCGAGCGCGCGCGCCAGCGCCACGCGCTGTTTCTGGCCACCCGAAAGCTGTGCCGGGTAGCGGTCGGCCAGATGCGCCAGTTGCACCATTTCTAAAAGCTGCGTCACTTTTTGTTTAATCGCGGCGGCGTTCGGACGCTCGCGGCGCGGCAGAACGCTCAGGCCGAACGCGATGTTGTCAAACACCGTCATATGGCGAAACAGCGCGTAATGCTGGAACACGAACCCGACTTTACGCTCGCGCGCGTGCAGGCGGCTCACGTCGGTGCCGTGAAAGCGGATCTGCCCGCTGGTCTGGTGTTCAAGCCCGGCGATAATGCGCAGCAGCGTGGTTTTCCCGGAGCCGGACGGCCCCAGCAGCGCCACCATCTGGCCGGAAGGGATATCCAGAGAGATATCATTCAGCACCTGGGTGCGACCAAAAGACTTCTTAATATTGGCAATCTCAATGCTCATGATTTCCCTCCTGTTGCACGCGTTTCTCCTGATTATTCAGGCGCCATTGCAACGCACTCTTTAAAAACAGGGTCAGAATCGCCATCAGCGTCAGCAGCGCGGCGGCGGTAAACGCGCCGACGGTGTTGTAGTCCTGCTCCAGCAGTTCAATCTGTAACGGCAGCGACAGCGTCTCGCCGCGAATAGAGCCGGAGACCACCGACACCGCGCCGAATTCGCCGATGGCGCGGGCGTTGGTCAGCACCACGCCATAGAGCAGCGCCCAGCGAATATTCGGCAGCGTCACGCGGCGGAACATCTGCCAGCCCGAAGCGCCCAGCAAAATCGCCGCCTCATCTTCATGGCTGCCCTGGCTTAACATCACCGGCACCAGCTCGCGCACGACGAACGGACAGGTCACAAATATCGTTACCAGCGCCATGCCCGGCCAGGCGAACATAATCTGCATGTCGTGCGCGTCCAGCCAGCCGCCGAGCGGGCCGTTGGAGCCGTAAAACAGCAGATACACCAGCCCCGCTACTACAGGCGAGACGGCAAAAGGAATATCCAGCAGCGTCAGCAGCAGCTGACGACCGGGGAAATTAAAGCGCGTCACCAGCCAGGCCAGCAGCGTGCCGAAGACCAGATTCACCGGCACGGTAATCAGCGCGATCAGCACCGTCAGCCAGATGGCGTGCAGCATATCCGGGTTAGCGATATTCTCCAGCACCGGCATCAGGCCGTCGGAAAAGGCTTTGGCAAAGATATAGACCATCGGCACCACGAGAATAAACGCCGACAGCAGCATCCCGATGCCGATAAGCAGCCATTTACCCCAGTTTATGCGCGCGCCTTCGCGCGCCTGTGTCATCATCGTCATCAGTGTCCCACCACCCTGCGTCCAAACCGGCTTTGCAGCGTGTTAATCGCAAACAGCAGCAGCAGCGACGCGGCAAGAATCACGGAGGCAATCGCGCTCGCGGCCGGGTAGTCAAACTCCTGCAAACGAACAAAAATCATCAGCGAGGTCACTTCGGTTTTCCAGGCGATGTTGCCCGCGATAAAAATCACCGCGCCGAACTCGCCGAGGCTGCGGGTAAAGGAGAGCGCCACGCCCGCCATTAGCGCCGGCGAAAGCTCCGGCAGCACCACTTTACGAAAGCTTTGCAGGCGCGTGGCACCTAAGGTTTCCGCCGCCTCTTCATACTCCGGGCCCAGCTCTTCGAGCACCGGCTGAACGGTACGCACGACAAAAGGAATACTGGTGAACGCCATCGCCACCGCGATGCCAAGCCAGGTATACGTCACTTTGATATCAAACTTCGCCAGCCACTCGCCGTAAAAACCATTAACCGAGAACAGCGAGGCGAGCGTCAGGCCAGCCACGGCGGTCGGCAGCGCGAACGGCAGATCCATCAGCGCGTCGAGCAGCGTGCGGCCCGGAAAACGGTAGCGCGTTAAAATCCAGGCCATCAGCAGGCCAAACGCGCCGTTAAAGAGCGAGGCGACCGCCGCGGAGAGCAGCGTCACTTTGTACGCCGCCACCACCTGCGGATTAGAAATCACGTCCCAGTACTGCGCCCAGGTCATCTGGGAGAGCTGCATTACCAGCGCGCTCAGCGGCAGCAGCAGGACAAGGCAGACAAACAACAAACTGGTGCCGAGGCTTAAGGTAAACCCCGGCAGCACGCGTTTAGACACAGCAAACATCACTTACGCCCCGCCGCCACCAGCTTGTCGAATTCACCGCCGCTCGCGAAATGGGTTTTCATCACGTCCGGCCATTTGCCGAAGGCGTCTTCCACGCGGAACAGCTCAGTTTGCGGGAATTTATCTTTCAGCGATTCCATCACCTGCGGGTTATTCACGCGGTAGTAATAGCTGGTGATAATCTGCTGCGCCTGTGGCGTGTAGAGCCAGTTCAGGTAGGCTTTGGCCGCTTTTTCCGTGCCGTTGGCCTTGACGTTTTTATCGACCCACGCCACCGGGAACTCCGCCAGGATATTCACCTTCGGCACCACGACTTCGTAGCCTTCTTTGGCGTACTGATTACGGATGTTATTGACTTCCGATTCAAAACTAATCAGCACGTCACCCAGGCCGCGCTCGACAAACGTGGTGGTCGCGCCGCGCCCACCGGTGTCGAACACCTCAACGTTTTTCAGGAACTGGGTCATAAACTGCTCTGTTTTGGCTTTATCGCCGCCGTCGGCTTTATCCGCCGCGCCCCAGGCCGCCAGATAGGTATAGCGCGCGTTGCCGGAGGTTTTCGGGTTCGGGAAAATCAGCTTCACGTCCGGGCGCACCAGGTCATTCCAGTCGTGAATGTTCTTCGGGTTTCCTTTACGGACCAGGAACGCCATGGTGGAGTAAAACGGCGAGCTATTGTTCGGCAGACGCGCCTGCCAGTCGGCCGGGATCAGATTGCCTTTGTCATGCAGGATCTGAACGTCGGTCACCTGGTTATAAGTTACAACGTCTGCTTTTAAGCCCTGTAAAATCGCGAGCGCCTGCTTTGAGGAGCCTGCGTGAGACTGTTTGATCGTCAGCTTGTCGCCGTTGTTCTCCTTCGCCCACTGCTGTTCAAACGGCGGGTTCAGGGCAGCGAACAGCTCGCGCGAAACATCATAAGAGCTGTTAAGCAGTTCAGTCGCCTGCGCGGAACCCGCCATCAGCAGAGAAATCGCCAGCGCGCCCCATGCTTTTTTCACTGATTTCACGGCCATTTTGCACCTTATAAATGTGATAACGATCGAGCCATCAGTGTATTTATACGGGTGAGAAAGCTATACCGCTTTTATATACCGTTTAGTGATTTGCAAGCGCAAAAGGATATAAGACGAAAGGCGTGACGGCGCGGCCCGTAAGGCCGCGCGCGAAGGGAATTAAAGGGCAAGCAGCCGGGTCAGTGAAGGCGCGAAATAGTAGCCGCCGGTCACCGGACGCGTGAAGCGCAGCATGGCGTCGCGCTTGCCGTCAGTATCGCCGAACATGCTCAGGAGCTGCTGTTCGATGTTATAGAGTCGCGCGCAATAGGCGCAGAAGTAAAGGCCATGCACGCCGCTGGCCGTGCCGTAAGGCAGGCTCTGGCGCACAATCTTCAGCCCTTTGCCGTCTTCTTTCAGATCAACGCGTGAAAGATGCGACGTGACAGGACGCGCGTCGCCGTCGATCTCTTCGTTAGCAACTTTGGTGCGCCCTATCATCATCTCCTGATCCGGCACGCTCATACGATTGAGCTGTTTCAGGTTATGCTCCCAGCGCTGCACGAAGACGTAGCTACCGCCCGCGTCGACGCCGTTCTGAATCACTGCCACTTCGCGGCGCGTCTCTTCGCCCGCCGGGTTTTCGGTGCCATCGACAAAGCCGCTCAGATCGCGCTCTTCCACCCAGCGAAAACCGTGGGTTTCCTCTTCGATTTTCAGCGCGTCGCCGAATGCTTCCAGCGCCGCCTGGGCCACGGAGAAATTCACATCGTGACGCAGAGAGAGAATGTGGATCAGCACGTCATGCTGCGTCGCGGGCGCGAGCCCTTTACCGAGCGGCGCAAAGTCTTTCAGCTCCGCCGCGCTGTCATCTTTCGTCAGCGCCCGCCAAAGGGTGTGGCCGAACGCCACGACAACGCCAAGATTCGCCTCGGGAAACTGCGCCTGAAAGGTCGCGACTTTATCGGCGAAAATTTTACTCGCCGCGCGCAGCGCCTCACGCTGGCTTTCATCAACGCTCGCCTCAAGCCAGATAGCCGCACGACAATGCTCCGGCAAAATGCCGCTTTGAACCACAGACATCACTCCTCCTGATAAACCGCTGCCACCGGGTGGCAAAACCGGGCGTATTGTACCCGATTTCGCGGTTCAGGCGTTGCGTTTACGCAAGACTCAGCGACGCCAGATAATCTTTTTCAGCGTCCAGCCTTTGAGCGTGTCATCCGGCGGCATCAGCTCCTGCGGGCCGCGCCATTCACCGCTGAACACATAGCTGATGTGCTCGCTGTCAGGCGCTTTGCACTCCACGCCCTCATCATCCGGCGCGCTGGCTTTCTGGCAGACGCCCTGCGCTTTTTTATAGAGATCGCCAAACGGCGTGCCAATCTCCACACCGTTGTCTGCAGGAATCGCTTTATCCAGCACGTCGATGCGGCTCACCGTGCCGTTTTCGCCGTCAATGACCAGCGCCAGCTGGTTCTCTTTCATCGCTTCGAAGTAGCGCACAATCGTGCCACCATTAGCGCGCATGCCGCTGCGCAGGCGATAATCGTCACCCAACGCCTCGCTTATCGCGCCTTCCTGCAGCGGCGTCTCGGCAGTGATATCGCCGACGCCCTTTTCGGTGACTTCCAGCGACGATCCCCACCAGTCAAACCAGTGCCAGGGCGCCGCCTTTGACCAGTTAACGTTAGAGAGCGTTGAGCAGCCGCCCAGTAACAGCGACGTTCCACAGAGCAGCAAAGGCAATTTCTTCATCCCGGTTCCTTTTATCAGTCGACAATGTCTCGTTGGAGCGTAAAGACGGCAAAAAGTGCCGTTCAGGGCTGTGGTGTTTCAAAACAGGCACGCAGTCGGCGATGCGAGGCCAGCAGCCAGAGCGCCCAGGCGTCCAGCACGAGCAGGGCCAGCGCGATGCCGCCCGGCGTATCGCGCCAGAGCAGCAGCGCCTGCGATAGCAGCATCACGGCCTGCGTCAGCATTAACAGATAACGCGCGCCGCGCCACAGGCGGGGGAAATCGTGCCGCCGCCCGCTTAATAGAAACGTCAGCAACGCAGGCAGGCCAGCAGCCAGCCCCAGCCAGAAGCTCTGGCGGTCAGGGTAGAAGAGCCCCAGCAATGCCTCGCCCTGCCCGCGCGACGCGCCCGCCAGCACAAACAGCGCCCAGGTGCGCGCCTGCAATAACAGCACCGCCCAGAACAGTAACGGAAGCTTCAGCCAGCCGCGGCTGTCGTAATCGGAAGGTAAATACACGTATAAACCCTGGACTCTTTCGTTATCAGGTCCAAAATTATGTCTTGTCTTATCCGACGAAGAAAGGTCTTCGTCGTACATCACTCAAGGAGATGGAGATGAAAAAACAGCTTATCGCTCTGTGTATCGCCGCTTGCGCGCTGTCAGCGACGCCCGTGATGGCGCAGAAAGGCGGTTTCTCAGGTCCGGATAACAGCGCCAGCGCGACGGCCACCAAAGGCGGTTTCCAGGGGCCGGACGCCGCAAGCACGACCGTCAGCGAAGCGAAAAACCTGCGCGATGACGCGTGGGTGGTGCTGGAAGGCAACATCGTGCGCAAGATGGGCAAAGAGCTTTATGAGTTCCGCGACGCCAGCGGCAGCATCAACGTAGACATCGACGACCACGTCTGGAATGGCGTCACCGTCACGCCGAAAGACAAAGTGCGCATCGAAGGTGAAGTGGATAAAGACTGGAACTCCGTCGAAATCGACGTGAAGAAAATCACCAAAGGCTAAACGCCTGGTTCACCCGGCCGCGGCCGGGTGAAGGGTTATCAGTACTCCTGATCCTCAATGAGCCGTTTGCCAAGGCTAATCACATCCTGATGTTCATAGCCCAGCCGCTCGTACATGCCGAGCACGACGTCGTTTTCTTCGCGGATCTGGATATTGATTTTCGGGCAGCCGCGCGCGATGAGTTTTTTCTCCAGCCGGTTTAACAGCGCGTTGGCGATGCCGCGGCCGCGAAACTCCGGGTGTACGCCCAGGTAATACGCCGAACCGCGATGGCCGTCATAGCCGCCCATAATGGAGCCGACGATTTCGCCGCTCACTTCCGCCACCAGGAAAAGATCGGGGTCATGGTTAAGTTTACGTTCGATATCCATTTCAGGATCGTTCCACGAACGCAGCAGATCGCAGCGCTCCCACAGGGTGATGACTTCTTCAAAGTCGGCCTGGCGAAAAACGCGTATCTCCATGGTATTCCCCGTCTTTTGTGGCGTAAAAACTCCGATTATGGCGCTACCGACGTCAATAGCCAATATCTCCGGCAAAAGTTCCCTGAAAATGGCATACTGATGAATCATCACGCCCTGAAATGAATAGTAAAACTTTTGTTGCAACAGGGTGTCGTTCCACCCCGTTACGCCAGGTTATAACACTCCAGGACAGTAAAATCAGAAGTCAGGACGCATGAGCACTTTCAAACCCTTAAAAAAACTCACCTCGCGACGTCAGCTGCTGCGTACCGGCCTTGCCGCGCTGGCGCTGACCGGTCTTAACCAGGCGCTGGCGAAAGAAGAGAGCCCGGCGCTCAGCACGCGTAACAGCCACAGCAAGCCTAAAGCGAAAAAAGCGGGCGCGCGCCGCCTCGTGATGCTCGATCCGGGCCACGGCGGCATTGATACCGGCGCCATCGGCCATAACGGCTCGAAAGAAAAACACGTCGTGCTCGCCATCGCGAAAAACGTGCGCGCCATTCTGCGCGCCCACGGCATCGACGCCAAACTGACGCGCAGCAATGACACCTTCATCCCGCTCTACGATCGGGTTGAAATCGCGCACAAGCATGGCGCGGATCTGTTTATGTCGATTCACGCCGACGGCTTTACCAGCCCCAGCGCCGCGGGCGCGTCGGTCTTTGCGCTCTCCAACCGCGGTGCCAGTAGCGCCATGGCGAAATACCTCTCCGAGCGCGAGAACGCCGCCGACGACGTGGCGGGCAGCAAGGTCAAAAATAAAGATCACTATCTGCAACAGGTGCTGTTCGATCTGGTGCAGACCGACACCATTAAAAATAGCCTGACGCTCGGCTCGCATATTCTGCGCCAGATAAAACCGGTTCACCGCCTGCACAGCCGCAACACGGAACAGGCGGCGTTTGTGGTGCTGAAATCGCCGTCGATCCCGTCCGTGCTGGTGGAAACCTCGTTTATTACCAACCCGCAGGAAGAGAAGCTGCTGGGCACGGCCGCCTTCCGCCAGAAAATCGCGACCGCCATCGCCAATGGGGTCATCAGCTATTTCAACTGGTTTGATAATCACAAAGCCCACTCGAAACGAGGCTAACGATGGCACCCGATATTCAGCGCGTAAAAGCTTTCCTGCTCGATTTACAGGACCGTATCTGCCAGCAGTTGTCGGCGGTGGATGGCGATGATTTCGTCGAAGACGCCTGGCAGCGCGAAGGCGGCGGCGGCGGGCGCAGCCGTGTACTGCGCGACGGCGTGGTGTTCGAGCAGGCGGGCGTCAACTTCTCCCACGTGCATGGCGACGCGATGCCCGCGTCCGCCACCGCGCACCGCCCGGAGCTGGCAGGCCGCAGCTTTGAGGCGATGGGCGTGTCGCTGGTTGTGCATCCGCGCAACCCGTATGTACCGACAAGCCACGCCAACGTGCGATTTTTCATTGCCGAAAAACCGGGTGCCGATCCGGTCTGGTGGTTTGGCGGCGGCTTCGATTTAACGCCGTTTTACGGCTTTGAAGAGGACGCGGTGCACTGGCACCGCACCGCGCGGGATCTCTGCGCGCCTTTCGGCGATGACGTCTACCCGCGTTATAAAAAGTGGTGCGACGACTACTTCTATCTGAAGCATCGCCAGGAAGCGCGCGGCATTGGCGGGCTGTTCTTTGACGATCTGAATACGCCCGATTTCGACACCTGCTTTGCGTTTATGCAGGCGGTGGGCGACGGCTATCTTGAGGCGTATCTGCCTATCGTGGAGCGCCGTAAAGCGCTGCCCTGGGGCGAGCGCGAGCGCGAATTCCAGCTTTATCGTCGCGGCCGCTATGTGGAGTTCAACCTGGTGTGGGACCGCGGCACGCTGTTTGGTCTGCAAACCGGCGGTCGCACCGAATCGATACTGATGTCAATGCCGCCGCTGGTGCGCTGGGAATATGGCTATCAGCCGGAAGAAAACAGCCCGGAAGCGGCGCTGTACCGCGATTTCCTGCCGGTGCGCGACTGGGTGAAATAACGCGGCGTCCGCCTCGCGCGGACGCCCTTTTTACCCGGCGAAACGTCCGTTTGCCACATCCTCCGGCGTCACCACGCCGCTGTCCAGCACCCAGCCGCTAATCAGCGCGGCGGGTGTGACGTCAAATGCCGGGTTATAGACCCGCGCATCTTCCGGCGCCCACTGTACCGCGCCGAAACTGCCCGCCACGCCGGTCACTTCCGCCGCAGAACGCTGCTCAATCGGGATCGCCGCACCGTTCGGGCACGCCGGATCGAGCGTGGTCTGCGGGGCCGCCACGTAAAACGGCACGTTGTGGAATTTCGCCAGGACGGCAAGCGAATAGGTGCCGATTTTATTCGCCACGTCGCCATTGGCCGCGATGCGATCCGCGCCCACCCAGACGGCGTCCACCTGCCCCTGCGCCATCAGGCTCGCCGCCATCGAATCGGTAATCAGCTGATACGGCACGCCAAGCTCGCCGAGCTCCCAGGCGGTTAAGCGCCCGCCCTGCAACAGCGGCCGGGTTTCATCAACCCACACATTCGCCACCTTGCCCGCTTCATGCGCGCGCGCAATCACGCCCAGCGCCGTGCCGACGCCCGCCGTCGCGAGCCCGCCGGTATTGCAGTGGGTGAGCAGACGGCTGCCCGGCGTCACAAGTTCACTCCCGGCGAGCGCGATGCGCTCGCACAGCTCGCGGTCTTCCTGCACCAGACGTAAGGCCTCCGCGCCCAGCGCCGCCACGAAATCCGGCTGCGTAAGCGCCTGTTTCATGCGGTCGAGATTATTCATCAGGTTGACCGCCGTAGGCCGTGCCGCACGCAGTACCTCCAGCGCCTGGCCGAGCGCGTCGCGCGTCATGCCATGTTCGGCCAGCAGCGCCAGCAGCAGGCTCGCCGAAAGCCCAATCAACGGCGCACCACGCACTCTCAGCGCGTGAATGTGCCCCACCAGCGCCTCTGTGTTATCGGCGGGCAGCCAGTTTTTCTGCTGCGGCAGCGCCTGCTGGTCGAGGATCCAGAGCTTGTTATCCACCACCCGCAGGCTGGTCGTCTGAAGTGTCTGCATGCGTTAAATCCTTGTTGCGTTATTGTGTTCTATTGTGTCAGGATGAAGTCCAGATGTATAGACGTCCGTACGTCTTTATAACCAGATTGAATGAGGATATCAGCAATGTCGCAATACCGAACCTTTACGGCCAGCGATGCGGTGGCTTATGCGCAACAATTTGGCGGACTCAGCGCGCCGGAAGAGCTGGTGAGCGCGCAGGAGGTCGGCGACGGCAATCTCAATCTGGTCTTTAAAATCTTTGATAAACAGGGTATTAGCCGAATTGTCGTTAAACAGGCGCTGCCCTATGTGCGCTGCGTGGGGGAATCCTGGCCGCTGACGCTCGATCGCGCGCGCCTCGAAGCCCAGACGCTGGTGGCGCACTATCAGCACTGCCCGGCGCACACGGTTAAAATTCATCATTACGATCCCACGCTTGCCGTTATGGTGATGGAGGATCTCTCCGATCACCGCATCTGGCGCGGCGAACTCATCAAAGGCGTGCATTACCCACAGGCGGCCCGCCAGCTTGGCGAATATCTGGCCCAGACGCTGTTTCACACGAGTGATTTTTATCTGCATCCCCATGCGAAAAAGGCCGAAGTGGCGCGCTTTATCAACCCGGAGATGTGCGAGATCACCGAAGATCTGTTCTTTAACGACCCGTATCAGGTTCATGAGCGCAATAACTATCCGGCTGAACTTGAAGCTGACGTCGCGGCGCTGCGCGACGATGCCGCGCTGAAGTGCGCCGTTGCCGCACTCAAGCACCGCTTTTTCTCCCATGCCGAAGCGCTGTTGCACGGCGATATTCACAGCGGCTCCATTTTTGTCGCCGACGGCAGCCTGAAGGCTATTGACGCCGAGTTCGGGTATTTCGGCCCGGTGGGCTTTGATGTTGGGACGGCCATCGGCAACTTGCTGCTGAACTACTGCGGCGCGCCGGGCCAGCTCGGCATTCGCGAAGCCGCCGACGCGCGCGAGCAGCGCCTTATCGATATCGCCACGCTGTGGCACACCTTCGCCGAGCGTTTCCAGACGCTGGCGCGCGAGAAAACCCGCGACACGGCGCTGGCAGAGCCTGGCTACGCCAGCGAGTTTTTGAAGAAGGTATGGGCAGACGCCATTGGCTTTGCCGGTACGGAGCTTATCCGCCGAAGTGTCGGCCTGTCGCATGTAGCGGATATCGATACCATTCGGGATGAAGAGATGAAGCTGTCGTGCCTGCGCCACGCCATCGGGCTTGGCAAGGCGCTGATCCTTCTTGCCCCGCGCATTGAGAGCGCCGACGAGTTTATCGCCCGCGTGCGGCAGTACGGGTAATCGGCCCCGGTGGGTGCGCTACGCTTACCCATCCTACAAACCCAGTTTCGACCTTCTTTCCCGTAGGGCGGGTAAGCGCAGCGCACCCGCCACCATATCTCCCCCGCCCCGTAGGGCGGGTAAGCGTAGCGCACCCGCCGTCATGCCGCCTACCGCGCGATGCCCCTACCCCTGATACTCAATTACCGACAACCCGCCGTTATAATCCGTGCTGTAAATAATCCCCTGCGCATCCACAAACACATCGCATGACTGAATCACCTGCGGGCGTCCGGGCCGCGTATCCATCATTCGCTCTGGCGCGGCGGGCACCAGCGCGCCGGTCTCCACTGGCCGGTACGGGTTCGAGATATCGTACGCACGCACGCCCGCGTTCTGCCAGGTCGCGAAAATCAGCGTTGAACTCACAAAACTGCCGGGGCGATTCTCATGCAGATTATGCGGCCCGAAGTGCGCCCCTTTCGCCACATAGTCGGTTTCATCCGGCTGCGGGAAGGTCGAAATACTCACCGGGTTTGACGGCTCGCGAATATCAAACAGCCAGATATGCTTTTCGCCATCCTGCTGGTTATCCAGCACGGCTTCATCCAGCACCACCAGCAGGGAGCGATCCGGCAGCGGCAGTGCGGTATGCGTGCCGCCGCCAAACGGCGGGCTCCAGTTACGGTGCGCGATAAGTGTCGGCTGACTGCGGTCTTTCACATCCAGAAGCGTCAGCCCGCCGTCGCGCCAGCTCCCGTAGGCTGTATCGCCTGCAATAATCGCATGGTGCAGCGCGTAGCGTTTGCCGTCGGGCCAGTCGGGCGTTTCCCCCGCCGCCTGATGCATCCCCGGCAGCCACCAGCGCCCCGCCACTTCGGGCTTACGCGGGTCGGCAAGATCGATGGTGAGGAAAATGTAATCGGTAAAGCCATCGAGAAGCGCCGAGACATACGCCCAGCGCCCGCCCACATACCAGATGCGGTGAATGCCGATGCCGTTGAGCGGCAGAAAGCCGATTTCGCGCGGCTTTTCGGGTGTGGCGATATCAAACACGCGAAGCCCCGCGCTCCAGCCTTTGTCGTGGACATCGCGCACCGTCTCGCCGACCGAACGGGTGTAATAGACTTTTTCGTCGGCGAAACGCGCATCGGCAAAGAGATCGCGGGCGTTAATCACCAGCAGCAGATCGTCGTGCGCCTGGAGATGCACATTCCAGGTGCCGGGCGGCGCGGGCACATAGCCCGCCGCTGTCGGGTTTTTCGGGTCGCGCACGTCAACGATGGAAAAGCCCTGCGACACCATATGGCCGATATACGCAAAGCCCCGGTGCACCATCACCTGCACGCCGTCCGGGCGGCCGCCCTGGTCGGAGTGGCCAATCAGCCGCATATTGCGGCTGTAGTCCGGGCGCGGTAAATCAGTCGCCATTATTTGTGCTTCGCTTCAAGCGTCGCAAACCACGGCGCGATGAAATCCTCCGTCTGGCCCCAGCCCGGAATGATTTTACCGAGGGCCGCCACGTTCACCGGCCCGCTCTGGCTTGCCAGCAACGCCTGCGGGATGGCCGCGGCTTTAAAATCATAGGTGGCAGGCGTCGGCTCACCGGCGATTTTATTGGCGACAAGCCGCACGTTGGTCGCGCCAATCAGCTTCGGATCGACCGCCACGCTCACTTTCCACGGGCTGCCCGCTTCGCGCATCAGTTGCAAATCCTGGTTGGAGATATCGATGCTGTAGAGCTTGATCTCGGTGCGGCCATTCTCTTTCAGCGCCTTGTAAGCGCCCTGGCTGAAGGCGTCCCAGGTGCCCCAGATGGCGTCAATCTGGCCTTTCGGGTATTTCGCCAGCACCGCGCCCACTTTGTTGGCGGTATCGCCCTGCACGTCTGACGAGACCGCGCCTATCGATTCCAGCTCTTTGATGCCGGGGTTTTGCTTCAGGATCTCCTGGTACGCCGCCTGGCGACGCTCCATCGGCGGGAAGCCCGCTACCCAGAGCTTGATAATGTTCGCCTTGCCGTTGAAATCTTTCACCAGCTGGCCTGCGGAGAGCTGCGTGAGCGACGCGTCATCCTGCTGGGTGACGGTGACGCCCGGGATCTCGCCTTTCACCGCGGTATCAAACACTGAGACTTTAATGCCCGCGTCCACAATACGCTTCACCAGTTCGGTGGAGTACGGATCGCGCCCCTGAGAGAGAATAATGCCATCATATTTCTGGCTGATGGCCTGATTGACGAAATCCTGAAATTTCGCGTCGTCGCCGTTGCTTAAAAAGGTGCTGACCTTAAAGCCGAGCTTTTTGCCTTCCTGAATCGCGCCCGCCACAAACTGCGTGGTGTTGTCATCCGACCCTAAATTGCGGATAACGGCGATGCGCACCGGCCCGTTATGACTGGCGATGGCGTCCGGCACCGGCGCGGGCGTGGCGGCGAAACCGGGTAGCGATGAGAGCAGGCCCAGCGCCAGTAAAGAGAGCGTCAGTTTTTTCATTCTGTTTATTTCCCTGTCTGTGATTAACGTCGCTGGATGTAAGTGATGGCAAGCGCCCCAGCGAGCACCAGCCCTTTGATAATGTCCATTGCGTAATACGGCACCGAGAGCATCACCAGGCCGTTGGAGAGCACGCCCAGAATTACCGCGCCCACTAACGTACCGAGCGCGTTCGGCTTGCCCGAGCCCGCCAGCGAAAAGCCAATCCACGCCGCCGCGACAGCATCCATCAGATAACCGCTGCCCGCGCTCACCTGCGAGGAGCCAATGCGCGAAGCAAGCAGAATGCCGCCAAGGCCCGCCAGCAGCGAGGCGATGACATACGCCGCCACTTTGTAGCGCGTGATGCGAATGCCGGAGAGGCGCGCCGCCTCCGGGTTGCCGCCGATGGCATACATGCGCCGCCCGTGAGTGGTCAGCGACAGCCCAAGCTGCGCCACGACCGTCACCACCAGCATCACAATCACAATCACCGGCACCTGGCCGAGCAGGCTGAAGGCGTCAGGGATAACGCCCTCCGCCATCTCGCCGCTCGGCAGAACCATGTTCTGGGTGATTGAGCCGCCGTAGCTGTAGGTCATCGCGACGCCCTGAATCACAAACAGGCTGGCAAGCGTGGCGAGCATGTCCGGGATTTTCAGCACCACAATCAGAAACGCGTTAAACAGCCCGACCAGCGTGCAGAGCGCAAGCGTGATGACAATCGCCTCCGTTGTGCCGAAGCCGTGCCAGACGAACAGCGAGATCACCAGCGCATTGGCCAGCGACGCCGTCGATCCCACCGAGAGATCGAACCCGCCGATGGTCAGCGAGATAGAGACGCCGATGGCGATCACCGTCACGATGGCGATCGAGCGCAGAATGTTGATGATGTTGAACGGATCGAGAAAGTTGTCCGAGGCGATGCCGAACAGCGCGACCAGCGCCACGACCGTCAGCAACATCCCCCACTTATAGAAAAACTCAAACAGCTGGTGGCGCGCCGACGGCGTGCTCTTCAGGGTTGCGGCCTTGCTCACGCGGGGGTTCCTCCGGTGGAATAGAGTAATAAGGTTTCTTCGCTGGCGTCACGGCCATCCAGCTCCGCCACAATGCGCCCGTCCCACAGCACGCAAATGCGGTCGCACAGGCCCACCAGCTCGGCGAACTCGCCGGAGGCGTAAATAATGCCCTTGCCCTGGCGGGCCAGCCCGTCAATCAGGTTGAAGAGATCGGTTTTGGCTTTGACGTCCACGCCTTTTGTCGGCTCGTCGAAAATCAGCACGTCGCTATTGCCGCGCAGCCATTTGCCGATAGCGACTTTCTGCTGGTTGCCGCCGGAAAGCCTGCGCAGCCGCTGCCCTGGCCCGCTGGCGCGAATGCCGAGACGCGAAATCACCTCCTGCGCCCAGCGCCAGGCGTCGCGGTGACCAAACAGCCCCCAGCGGGTGAAGCTGCCGTCGGCGCTGGCGGCGAGATTCATGGCGATCGGCTCGTCGATAAAAATGCCCTCTTTGCGTCGCTCTTCCGGCACCAGCGCCAGCCCGCGCGCCACCGAATCCGCAGGATCGGTGGGCCGCCACGGACGCCCCGCAAGCTCGCCCTGGCGCAGCGTACTTTTGCTCGCGCCAAAGAGTGCCTTGCACAGCTCCGTTTTCCCGGCCCCCGCCAGCCCGGCGATCCCCAGGATCTCCCCTTTACGCAGGTGCAGCGAAATGTCCTGTAGCAGCGTGTCGTCATGCAGCCCGTCCACCGCCAGCAATACGGCATTTTCAGGCGTCGGGCGGCGCGGCGGGTAGAGCGTGTCGAGCGCATGTCCCAGCATTTTCTCGACGATCTGCGAGCCAGAGAGCGACGCCATCGGCCCGCTCTCAATCAGCCTGCCGTCGCGCAGCACCGTCAGGGTGTCGCAGATGGCTTTCAGTTCATGAATACGGTGAGAGATAAACACCACGCCCATGCCCTGCGCCTGGAGGCGTCTGACCACCGCGAACAGGCGTTCGCTTTCGTGCTGATCGAGGGGCGCGGTCGGTTCATCAAGGATCAGGTAACGGCAGTGATGCGAAAGCGCGCGCGCCAGCAGCACATGCTGTTTTTCGGCAAGCGAGCAGCTGTCGATGCGGCGGTTAACGTCCATTTCCACATCAAGCTGCGCCAGCGCCGCGCGGGCGCGGCGGCGGGTTTCGCCCCAGCGGTAGCGCAGGCCGCCTTCACGCAGGCTGTCGAGCATAATGTTTTCCGCAACGCTCAGCCCCGGTACCAGCGCGGCGTCCACCTCCTGCTGCACCAGATGAATGCCGAGCGCTTTGGCGTCGCGCGGCGAGCGGATGTGTACGGGTTCGCCATCCAGCAGGATCTGGCCCTGATAGTGATCCCAGGCACCGGAGAGCACCGCCATCAGCGTCGATTTTCCGGCACCGTTCGCGCCGGTGAGCGCGTGTACGGAGCCTGCCCGCAGGGTGAAATCCACCTGCGTCAGCGCCGGAAAGCCGCTAAAGGCCAGGGATATCGCGCGCATCTCAAGGCGCTGGTTCAGGGACATAGCAGGCCGTCTCCACATGAATGATTAATCAGCTAAGGCAATCATTCACGCGGATATATCCGCTTGCAATGAATGAATCGGCATAAGATAAAGCAAAAAATTATTAGCCGTCCAGATGTCTGGACGTAACATTAGAATTTTTCAGGTTGCCGCTGCGTTTCGCTGCCAACGTGAAAAGATTGCATGCGCGAGGACGACAATAATCAGACGTCCGGACGGCTTTCTGTGGCAGGATGGTAAAAAAGACAAGGACAACTCTCATGAGCGATACCGACATCCGCGTGGTTCCCGGCCCGGCAAATTACTACTCCCACCCAGGCGCCCTGGCGCGACTCCACGATTTCTACACCCCGGCGCAACTCGTGCGCGCCGTCTGGGTCTATGGCGAACGCGCTATTGCCGCCGCGCGCCCTTTTCTCTCTGACGCCATTGACGCGCCTGGCGCTACGCGGATTTTGTTTCGCGGGCATTGCAGCGAAAGCGATGTCAGCGCGCTTGCGGCCCAGGCGGGTGACGATCGGGCGGTGGTGATTGGCGTTGGCGGCGGCGCGCTGCTGGATACCGCCAAAGCGCTGGCGCGACGTCTTGGCCTGCCGGTGGTCGCCATTCCGACCATCGCCGCCACGTGCGCCGCCTGGACGCCGCTCTCCGTCTGGTACAACGACGCTGGTCAGGCGCTGCATTTTGAGATTTTCGACGACGCCAACCATCTGGTGCTGGTGGAGCCGGAGATTATCCTGCGCGCGCCGGCGGAATATCTGCTCGCGGGCATCGGCGACACGCTCGCCAAATGGTATGAAGCCGTGGTGCTGGCGCCTGCTCCCGCCACCCTGCCGCTTACCGTACGGCTCGGCCTCAACGCCGCGCTCGCTATTCGTGACGTGCTGCTGGAACAGAGCGAAGCGGCGCTTGACTGTCAGCATCGTGGCGCACTGACGCAGGATTTCCGCGATGTGGTGGATGCCATTATCGCGGGCGGCGGCATGGTCGGCGGGCTTGGCGAGCGCTATACGCGCGTGGCGGCGGCGCATGCGGTACATAACGGCCTGACCGTGCTGCCGCAGACGGAAAAATATCTGCATGGCACCAAAGTGGCTTACGGCATCCTGGTACAGAGCGCTCTGCTCGGCCAGGACGAAGTGCTGACGCAGCTGATTGACGCCTGGCGGCGCTTCAGGTTGCCCACCACGCTTGCAGAGCTGGATGTCGATATTCATAACGCGGCGGAGCTGGACCGTGTTATCGCCCACACGCTGCGCCCGGTGGAATCGATCCACGCCCTGCCGGTGGCGCTGTCGCCCGCAGCCCTGCGCGCGGCCTTTGAAAAAGTGGAAACCTTCGCTCGCTAACTAAATCGCACAGGGTGCGATGCCACTTTTTGCGAAATCCCTGTAGGCTTAAACCTCGCTCACGCGGCGATAACTATTCTTTCACGCCGCGTTTTTATACGTTCGGGATGGTTTATGGCTTCTGTACACTCTGATGGCGGCGCGTCGCTGATGGCGCACCGCTCGTTTGTCGCGTTCTGGCTGGCGCGTACCTGCTCCGGCTTTGGTTTCCAGATGTTGTCTATCGTGGTGGGCTGGCAGATTTACGCCCTCACCCACAGCGCGTTTTATCTCGGTCTGATAGGCCTGGTGCAGTTTCTTCCCTCTATCACGCTGGCGCTCTGGGCAGGGCACATTGCCGATCAGCGCGATCGCCGCCGGGTGGTGTTGATTGGCCAGTTGGTGGAATGGCTCGCCATCGCCGCGCTGGCCGCCGCCACCGTGGCGCATCTCGCGGATGTGAAGATTATCCTCGGCCTGATTTTTATCATTTCCGTTGCCAAAGTGATGGAAGCGCCGTCATTGCAGTCGATGCTGCCGGCGCTGGTGCCGCCTGCTCTGCTGGCGCGCGCCACGGCGGCGAGCGCGGTATCAAGCCAGGCGGCGATGATCATGGGCCCGGCGCTGGGCGGCCTGCTGTATGTCTTCGGCGCACAGGTGGTTTATGCACTGACCGCCGTGCTGTATCTCATTTCGGTCGTGATGGTGAGCCGCCTGCGCTATGAACAGGCACCGCCTGCGCGCCAGCCCGCGAGCCTCGCCACGCTGTTTGCGGGCGTGAAGTTTATCCGCGAGCGCCCGGACGTGCTGGGCGTGATTTCGCTCGATCTCTTTGCGGTGCTGCTGGGCGGCGCCACTGCGCTGCTGCCGATTTACGCGCACGATATTCTGCACACCGGCCCGTGGGGGCTGGGGCTGTTGCGCGCCGCGCCTGCCGTGGGCGCGCTGCTGGTGGGCTTCTGGCTGAGTCGCCGGTCGCTTGAGAAACATGTCGGGATGATTATGTTTTTGTCGGTAGCGGGCTTTGGCGTGGCGACGCTGGTGTTTGCGCTATCAAGCAACCTGTGGCTGTCGCTTATCGCCCTCTTCGCAACAGGCGGGTTTGATATGGTGAGCATGGTTATTCGCGGCGCGCTGGTGCAGCTCGATACCCCCAACGAGATGCTGGGCCGCGTGAACGCGGTGAACTCGATATTTATCAATACCTCGAACCAGCTTG
Organism: Cronobacter sp. HA18006; assembly: GCF_011605445.1. Classification (NCBI taxonomy): domain Bacteria; kingdom Pseudomonadati; phylum Pseudomonadota; class Gammaproteobacteria; order Enterobacterales; family Enterobacteriaceae; genus Cronobacter; species Cronobacter sp. HA18006. Next base: position 156,888 of record NZ_JAANQB010000024.1, read on the forward strand.
GCGAATTTGAATCCGGCATGCTGGCGGCCTTGCTGGGCACCGTGCCCGCTGCGGCCATCGGCGGTATCGGCACGCTGGTGGTCGTCGGGCTCTGGATGCGCCTGTTCCCGTCGCTGCGTAAACGCCAGCGCCTGGAAGAAACCCCCGCCTGATCCCACGCAACGCCTTCTTCGGAAGGCGTTTTTGCGAGACGTCACGAAGAATCTTTCCCTGCTGCTTCCCCTGTACCCTGACCGGGTTTAACGTTGCCATATAAGAAAACGCTTTTCGGATAAAAGCTTATATTCTTATATTTTACTTATAAAAAGGAAACGGATAAAGTGAGGGAACCACATGGAGATCAGATGGACGAAGCGGGCGATTGCGCAGTTGCAGGCCATTAGCCAGAACGACCAAAAAGCCATTGTGAGTAAAGTCGCGGCGATAGCGTCTCCCGGCCAAACGAGACTGGATATCGTCAAACTGGCGTGCCGTCAGGCTCGCTACCGGCTGCGGGTGGGAGATTACCGGGTAATTTTTGAACGCCGTCAGGGCGTGCCGGTTATCTGCCTTATCATGGAAGTCAAACGCAGAACGACAACCACGTACCTTAACTAAATCAGGGTGGCGCTATGTTTAATGCACAGGTGATTCACGATAAAGAAGGGAAACCAGAATATGTCGTTATCCCTTATGAGCTTTACTTATCGCTGCTTACGCAGCTTGAAGACAACGAAACGCTCATGCCGTTACCTTTTGAAATGAGCGATGAAAACGACGTCACCGTGCCGCATGAAGTGGTGGGGATTTCCGTCGAGCAGAACGTGAGCTTACAGGCCGCCTGGCGCATCTGGCGCGGCCTTTCCCAACAGGACGTGGCGGAAAAACTCGGTATCAGTCAGTCCGCCGTTTCTCAGTTAGAATCACCGGATTCACGTCCACAAAAACGCACCCGCGAAAAACTGGCAGCGCTGTATGACTGCCAGCCAGAACAGCTAATCCTTTACCGTTGAGGTACGGGGCTCAGCAACATTTCGCGCCGCCTTTCGCGCCGTAACGGGCGTCCTGGCGTTCGCGAAAGAACTCTTCATAAGTCATCGGCGTCTGGTCCGGGTGGTTCACACGCATATGCTCGACGTAGTTGTCGTAGTCGGGCACGCCAACCATCATTTTCGCAGCCTGACCGAGGTATTTACCGGCTTTGGCGAGGGTATCGAACATATCTTTATCCTTACGCGTTGGCTCTGATTCATTGTGACCCGTGGCCGGGTTTTGGACGGCGGGTGCGCTCCGCTTACCCGCCCTACAACAACAAATAGCGCGGTAGTCGCACGTAGGGTGGGTAAGCGTTAGCGCACCCACCTGCCCGGGCCACCTTTCCACCACCCACCTTACCATTACCGGCACCTACCGTTCCCCACGCCTCAATCAATGCGCGTTCTTCGCCTGCGCGACTACCTGCTCCGCGCTGGCGGGCATCGGCTCATACGGCGTCTCGTTGGCAGTCGGCTTATCCTGCTTCAGCGCCGCCAGCGCCGTTTTAATCGAGAACACCGCCAGCACCACGACCACCACCATAAAGAAAATGGTCAGGCCCGCATCAAGACGGTTATTGAACACCAGCTGGCTCAGTTGCGCCTCGGTGTACTGCGGCGGAATGGTGCCGCTGTCCAGAATCGCCTGGAACTTATTGGCGATGGCGAGGAAGCCCACTTTATTATCCGGGCTGAACGCCTTCTGCCAGCCGGCTGTCAGCGTACAGACCAGCAGCCACGCGGTCGGCACCAGCGCCACCCACGCATAACGCTGGCGCTTCATCTTAAATAGCACCACCGCGCAGAGCATCAGCGCCATGCCCGCCAGCATCTGGTTGGCGATACCAAACAGCGGCCAGAGGGTGTTAATACCGCCAAGCGGATCCACCACGCCCTGATGCAGGAAATAACCCCACGCCAGCACACATAGCGCTGTCGCCAGAAGGTTCGCGGGCAGTGAATCGGTACGCTTGAGGCCGGGCGAAATCACGCCTAGCAGATCCTGCAGCATAAAGCGCGCGGCGCGGGTGCCCGCATCCACCGCCGTCAGGATAAACAACGCCTCAAACAGAATGGCGAAGTGATACCAGAACGAGACATCCATCAAGCCGCCGAGCGCCCCGTGGAGAATATACGCCATGCCGACCGCAAGCGTCGGCGCGCCGCCTGCACGCGAGATAATCGTCTGCTCGCCCACTTCATTCGCGATCTGATTCAGCGTATCCGGCGTTATCTGGAAACCCCAGCCGCTCACCACCTGGGCGGCCGACGCGACCACATCCGCCGTGCCTGCGGGTGCCAGCACCGCCATCGGGCTGTTCATCGCAAAATAGACGCCGGGGTCGATAACGCAGGCCGAGACCAGCGCCATGATCGCGACAAACGACTCCATCAGCATGCCGCCATAGCCGATGAAACAGGCCTGATTTTCATTGGCGAGCATTTTCGGCGTGGTGCCGGAGGCGATAAGCGCATGAAAGCCCGACACCGCGCCACAGGCTATCGTGATAAACAGGAACGGGAACAGGTTACCGGTCCAGACCGGGCCGGTGCCGTCGATAAATTTAGTCATCGCGGGCATCGTCAGCGTCGGGCGCATGATCAAAATGCCGATGGCGAGGCCGACAATAGTGCCGATTTTCAGGAAGGTAGAGAGGTAATCGCGCGGTGCCAGCAGCAGCCAGACCGGCAGAACCGCCGCGACAAACCCGTAACCGACCAGCATCCAGGTCAATTGCACGCCGGTGAAATCAAACCACGGTGCCCAGGTCGGGCTCTCTGCCACCCACCCGCCGGAAACAATCGCAAACACCAGCATCACAAGGCCGATGACCGACACTTCGCCGATGCGTCCTGGCCGCAGATAACGAATATAGATGCCCATAAAGAGCGCGAGCGGAATGGTAAAGGCGACGGTGTAAGTGCCCCACGGGCTGTGGGTCAGCGCTTTCACCACAATCATCGCCAGCACCGCCAGGATGATTATCATAATCATAAAGCAGGCGACGAGCGCGATGACGCCCGCCGTGTTGCCCATCTCCTCTTTCACCAGTTCGCCGAGCGAGCGCCCGTCACGGCGGGTGGAGACAAACAGCACCATGAAATCCTGCACCGCCCCTGCCAGTACAACGCCTGCGAGGATCCAGATCATGCCTGGCAGATACCCCATCTGCGCCGCCAGCACCGGCCCAACCAGCGGCCCGGCACCGGCAATCGCCGCAAAATGGTGACCGAACAGCACTTTTTTATCGGTGGGTACATAATCGAGCCCGTCGTTATGGCGCACCGCAGGCGTCATGCGCGTCGGGTCGACGGCCAGCACCTTTTTCGCGATATACAGACCATAAAAACGGTAAGCGATGAGATAGATACAAACAGCAGCAACCACGATCCAGAGCGCGTTGATCTGTTCGCCGCGATTAAGCGCGATATAGCCAAGCGCAAACGCGCCCACGACAGAGAGCGCTGCCCAGATAAGGTATTTCCCTGAGTTCGTCATAATAGTTATCCATTCAGTGAAACAGTAAGTGAAACACAGGTGTTACATTTTGTTTCTATATCACCAAAATGAATTTAACAACTTGGCCACCCGAGAAACGCGGGATGGCGTCAGGGATTTACGTGAGTCTGCTAGCGGGATCACGGGATGATGGCGGGTGCGCTGCGCTTACCCGCCCTACGAAAACAAGATTTCCGAAATTGCACGCCGATACGTGGGGGTTTCCCGGCGGCTGCCCTTTGGCCGCGAGCCGGGATTGTTAAGGGGGCGGCGGCGAGCCCCCTTAACACGTTCGCGTCAGGAAAGGCGACAGAGAAAGACAGCGTGTCGGCGAACGGAACCGTTCACCGAGCGTATATATTCGCCGCTCATCACGATACAGACCATCGCCTTCTGCAATGGCGGGTGCGCTTCGCTTACCCGCCCTACAAAAGCCCGGTTCACAAAGGATGTAGGGTGGGTAAGCGGAGCGCACCCGCCAGATGTGAAGGCGCACCCGCCGTGTTAAAAATCTACCCCAGGATCGCCGTGCTTAACCGGCTGGTACAGCAGCGCCGTCCCTGTTCGTCATAAATCACGATCTCCCAGCACTGGCTCTGCCGCCCCAGATGCAGCGGCTGGCAGACGCCACGCACCTGGCCCTGCGACACCGCGCGATGATGAGACGCGCTGATTTCGGTGCCCACCACGCACTGCCCGTCGCGGGTGGTCAGGTAACCGGCCATCGAGCCGAGCGTTTCGGCAAGCGCCGCGGAGGCGCCACCGTGCAGGAGACCAAACGGCTGATGCGTGCGCGTATCAACCGGCATCGTCGCCTCCAGCAGATCATCACCGAGGCGGGTGTAAACAATCCCGAGATGCTCCACCATCGTGCCGACACTGGTCGCGTTCAGCGCCTCAAGCGTCATGTGTCGTTTCCAGATCATCTATGCTCCAAGCGTTGAGCCGCCGTCGATAACGATATCCTGCAGCGTAATATGGCTTGCAAGATCCGAGGCGAGAAACAGGATGGTGTTCGCCACTTCCTGCGGCTGCGCAATTTTGCCAAGCGGAATGCCGAGCTTAAATTGCTCCGCGAAACCGCGAATGCGCTGCTGTTCGGCATCGTCGCTTTTCCAGAGCGTGCGCTGCATATCGGTGTCGGTCGAACCCGGTGACACCAGATTTGCGCGCACGCCAAAGGAGGCCAGCTCCAGCCCCACGGTCAGCGCCAGGCTTTTGAGCGCCGCTTTCGACGCGCCATACGCCGACATCCCGATGCGCGGCGTATGGGCGGCGTCGGAAGCAACCGTCACAATAGCCCCGCCCTTCTGCGCACGAAACTGCGCCATCGTCTGCTGAAAGAAGTTAAACGCGCCGCCCACGTTTACCGCGAACGTCTGCTGCCAGTCGTCGGGAGCGAGTTCATCCGTCGCGCCCATGCGCAGAATGCCCGCCGCGTTCACCAGCACATCAAGGCGCGCGTCATTGCCGAGCAACCGCTCGCAAACGCCCGCCACCGCCGCGGCGTCCGCCACATCAAGCGTTTCACACGCGAACGGATAATCGGCCAGTGGAAACACGAGATCAAAACCGGTCACGTTCGCGCCCGCCGCGGCAAACGCCAGCGCGGTGGTATAGCCAATGCCTTTGCCCGCGCCGGTCACCCAGACGTTTTTCCCCTGGAAATCGAGCGTCATGCCTGCGGCTCCCGGCTTAACAGCGCCCACCAGGCATCGATGGTCGGGTTTTTCGCGAGCATCACGAAGTCGATATCGCCATGCACTTTGCGCCAGCGTGCCGCCAGCGCCATCATGCGCACCGAGTCGAGACCGTAGTCGATCAGGTTTTCGTCATCTTCCGGCTCGTCGGACTCATCCAGCAGCGGCAGCACCAGCGCACGCAGCGCCGCTTTGCTGCCCGGCGCGTCCGGCTCACTGGCAGGCAGCAGATCGGCGGTCATGACCACGCGCCCGGCGCGGCCCGCGACGTAATTAAGCGCCATCAGGTGCTCATCCCGGCTGAAATCCGCCAGCGCGTCGGCCACCATAAACGGTTGAATATCACGCATAAACGCGTCGGTGGCGGTGATCATGCAGCCGATATGCGCATACACCCCGCAAATAATCAGCTGATCGCGGCCCGTCTCTTTCAGCGCGTGCTCAAGCGGCGAGCGATGAAACGCGCTATAGCGCCATTTCACCAGCACAGTGTCGTCAGCATCCGGTGCCAGCGCCGCGACCACTTTTTGTTTCTCCGGATGGTTATTCAGCCCCGGCCCCCACATGTCGTTCAGCAGCGCGCGGTCGGCGTCGCTCTGATTATTGGGCTGCGCGGTGTAATAAACCGGAATGCCCTGCGCCTTACAGTACGCTCGCAGCGCGGCGATGTTCGCCACCACCTGCTCGATCATCGGGCAGTTTTCGCCCCAGAAGTTAAGGAAATACTCCTGCATATCATGAATGAGCAGCGCCGCGCGCGGCGGCTCCAGCGCCCAGCTCACTTTATTTTGCGGGAGATCCGCCGCCGTGGGCAGCGTATAGGCGTTCAGTTTTGGGATAGCCATCTTCTTTCCTTACTCAGAGACGGGCTGACGCGCGGCCAGCCACAGACGCAGTTGTTTTTTATCTACTTTGCCGACCGGCGTAAGCGGCAGTTCATCGACGCGCTCCACGCGATCCGGCAGTTTGAAATCGGCGACGCCCAGCTCGCGTAAAAAACGGCGGATTTCCACCGCCTTGACCGGGCGGGTGGTGACGATATACGCGCAGCTTTTTTCGCCGAGCAGGCTGTCTTCCATCGAAACCAGCCCCGCGTGCACAATGGCCTCGTGGCCGAGCAGCAGGTTCTCGATCTCTTCCGCGGCGATCTTCTCGCCGCCGCGGTTTATCTGATCTTTCTCGCGCCCCTGAACGGTGATGTAGCCCTGCTCATCGATGGCCACCAGATCGCCGGAGCAGTAAAAGCCGTTCTCATCAAAGGCGCTGGCGTTGTGTTCCGGGCTGTTGTAATAGCCGCGGAAGGTGTACGGGCCGCGCGTCATCAGCCGTCCTGTCTCACCGCGCGGCAGCGGATTGCCGTTTTCATCGGCCACCCAGACCTCATCATCCGGGCTCATCGGGCGGCCCTGGGTGGTGAAGATGCGCTCGTCCGGGTCGTCCAGGCGGGTGTAATTCACCAGCCCTTCGGCCATGCCGAACACCTGCTGAAGCTGGCAGCCGATTTCCGCCGGAATGCGCGCGGCGAGCGTGTCGGAAAGCCGCGCGCCGCCGACCTGCAACAGTTTCAGCGATGCCAGCTGGCGGTTGTCGCCCCACTCCTGAATGGCCTGCAGCCAGAGGCTGACGGCGGGCGGCACCAGCGCGGTGACGTTAATCTGGTGCGCTTCGATAAGCGGGAAGCAGAGCGTCGCGCTCGGGTCGCGCGCCAGCACCACGCAACCTTCGGCGAAGAAGACGCCGAGCGCGCCGGGGGAGCTTAGCGGGTAGTTGTGCGCCGCGGGCAGCGCGCAGAGGTAGCGCGTTTCGCGGCTGAATTCGCAAATCTCCACGCTGCGGCGAATGCTGTAGTAGTAGTCGTTGTGCGTGCGCGGGATGAGCTTCGGCGTGCCGGTACTGCCGCCGGAAAGCTGGAAAAACGCCACTTCATCGGCAGCGGACGGCGTGGGAATGAAATCCGTCGTCGGCGCTGTAATGAGCGCGTCCAGCCCGTCGCCACGCAGAAGCGTCATGCGCAGCGACGAATGCTGCGCTTTCAGCGCCGTGATATACGAGTCGTCGCTAAAGAGCGCGTGCTCGCGGTCGGCAATCAGCAGCGCGGGGGCAATCTGGCGCGCGTAAGCGTCAAGCTCGGTGCGCTGATGGCTGAACAGCGCGTTAACCGGCGCCACGCCGATTTTCAGCAGCGCGAAGAACACGATGTAAAACTCCGCCACATTGCCAAGCTGCACCAGCGCGGTATCGCCACGCTGAAGCCCGCGACGCGCCAGCGCGCCCGCAAGACGTGTGGCCGCCGCGTCCAGCTCGCGGTAGCTGTAGCGGCGCTCGCCGTCGATAAGCGCCGTCGCGGCACTCTGCGCGTGGCGGCTTAAAATATCGGTGAGCGGCAGGTCAAGCCAGTAGCCGCGGGCGCGGTAGCGTGCGGCGAGATCGTCCGGCCAGCGGGTGTAAGGGATCGTCATGCGTAAAACCTCAGTGAAGACCTAAAACGTGGAGCATGGTGGAGAGCTTGACGCCGGTTTCGCGCCACTCGGAAGCTGGATCGGACGCCGGAACAATGCCCGCGCCCGCAAACAGCCGCACCTGGTTTTCCCGCAAACGCGCGCAGCGGATAGTCACCGCCCACTCGCCGTTGCCGTCGGCATCGCACCAGCCAACGATCCCGCCGAACAGTTCACGATCGAACGGCTCCAGCTCAGCGATATACGCTTTCGCCGCCTCGTGCGGGTAACCGCTCAGCGCGGGCGTCGGGTGCAGCAGGCAGGCGAGCGACAGCGCGTTGTCATCCGCAAAGCGCATTTCGCCCTCCACGGGCGTCGCGAGATGCCAGAGCGTCGGCGTGGTAATCAGCTCCGGCGCGCCCGGCATCGCAAGGCGCTGGCTGCGCGGCGCGAGAACGTCGCGCATCGCCTGCGTCACCAGCTCATGCTCGTGGCGATCTTTGGCCGAACAGAGCAGCGCCTGGCCTGCGCTTTTATCCTGCGCCGCGTCGGCATGGCGGCGCGCGGAGCCCGCCAGCGGCAGCGAGCTGAACGTATTGCCATCTTTGCGCAGCAGCAGTTCCGGGCTTGCGCCGAGCAGCGCGCCGCCGTCCGGCAGCGGCACGTGAAAGTTAAAACTCGCGGGGTTCTGCGCCACCAGACGCGCCAGCAGCGCGAGGCTGTCCGGAGCCTGTTCGGTGGTGATGTCGATAAGGCGGGAGAGCACGATTTTGCTGACCGCAGGCGTCGCGGTCAGCGCGGCGGCGCGCGCCACCATCGCCATAAACGTCTCTTCATCCGGGAGCGCCTCACGGCTCATCACACGCGGCGCGGCGCTGTTGTCGATAAGCGAATAACCGCCGCGCGCGGTGTCACTGTAGCTTTCGGGAATAAACAGCGCGGACGGCTTGCGCGTATCGAACGGAATAGCGCCGACGACTATCGGGCGCGCGATGCCCTGCCGGCGGGCGCGGTCAAACGCGTTACGCAGTGCGGTCTGAAATACGCCGTGACGCGCTGCGCCGTCGGCCGCGGGCGTCTCCAGCCGCATAAAACAGCCGCGGGTGGTGAAGCTGCGATAAGGCGACATGAAGAAAAAGCTGTCAGATGAAAGGGTTGCGGCAGCGTCGCAGCGTTCCCCGGCCAGTGACGTGTCCATGCGCTCCTCCTGTACCAAAAAAGTGAACTGATAATTGTTATCATTTGTATTTGGAGGCGTAACCTAAGGCGAAATGACGGGGTTGTCAACCACAGGGGCGAAACAGAGGCGACAGCGCCGCTTGCATCCTGTCGGCAAATGATGAAAATGAGAAGCATTATTAACTCATCGTACAGGAATTGTTGCCGTGACGTTCACTTCCGCCCTGCGCGCCGCCCTTGCCGCCAGCCTGCTGCTTTTAGGAATATCCTCAGTCTCACAGGCGGCGTCGTGGCCGCGTCAGGTGACCGACAGCCGCGGCGTACATACGCTCGAAAAAGCGCCGCAGCGCATTGTTTCTACCAGCGTCACGCTGACCGGTTCGCTGCTGGCGATTGACGCGCCGGTGGTGGCGAGCGGCGCGACGTCGCCCGGTAATCGCGTTGCCGACGACCAGGGGTTTTTGCGCCAGTGGGGTGACATCGCCAAAGCGCGTCATGTTGAGCGGCTGTACATCGGCGAGCCAAACGCTGAAGCTGTCGCCGCGCAGATGCCGGATCTGATACTGGTGAGCGCGACCGGCGGCGATTCGGCGCAGGCGTTGTATGAACAGTTTTCCGCTATCGCGCCGACATTAATCATCAATTACGACGACAAAAGCTGGCAGGCGCTGTTAACGCAGCTTGGCGAGATAACAGGCCATGAGAAGCAGGCCGCCGCGCGCATCGCGCAGTTCGATCAGCAGCTTGCGCAGGCAAAAGCGCAGATGACGCTGCCGCCGCAGCCCGTGAGCGCGCTGGTTTATAACCCTGCCGCGCACGGCGCGAATCTCTGGACCGCCGAATCGGCGCAGGGGAAATTGCTCGGCCAGCTCGGCTTTACGCTCGCGCCGCCGCCCGCCGCGCACGGCCTCACCAGCATGGGCAAACGCCACGACATTATTCAGCTCGGCGGTGAAAATCTGGCGGCGGGGCTGAACGGCGAGACGCTGTTTTTGTTCGCGGCTGATGATAAAGACGCGGCGGCACTGATGCGCGACCCGTTGCTCGCGCACCTGTCGGCGGTGAAAAATAAACGCGTTTACGCGCTTGGCACCGAAACCTTCCGGCTCGATTACTACAGCGCCAGCCTGTTGCTGAAACGGCTTGAAGCGTTGTTCAAAGAGTAAAAGACGGGGCCGACTGGCCCCTTTTTTAATGCGGCGCGGGTTCCGGCGGCTGGCGTAGACAGCGCAGTTCCGCCAGCAGCAGTGCCAGCGCAAGGGTAATAATCGCAAGCCCCATCCCGCCCACGCTCGCTGCGCTCACGGGCGACAGCCACGCGCCCATCCCACCGAGTGCCGCCGCACCGATGGCGTCGCCCGTCACGTTTTGCGCCGTCCAAAGCCCGTTAATGCGCCCGAGCATGTGATCCGGCGTGCGGGTCTGGATAAGCTGGTACTGAATCAGCGAACTCACGCCGCTCAGGTAGCCGAACAGCGTCAGGCAGATAAACGCCAGCGGCCAGAACGGCATCAGGCTGAACACACTCACTGCCGCCAGCGCCAGCACGGAAGAAACCAGCATTGTGCGGCCAGGGCGTGGCGCGTGCGCGAGCCCGCCGCTGGTGAGCGCGCCCAGCGCCGCGCCGAGCGGCACGGCGGCGTACAACACGCCGATTTCGCCGCTCGCCATCTGCCAGTGGTTCGCAAGCGCCGGATAGAGCACGCGCACCGCGCTCGCCATCGTCAGCAGCGCGCCGATCAGCGCCACGCCGCCCACCACCGGGCTTGCCGCGAGAAAGCGCAGCCCGTCGGCCAGCGCGCGCAGCGGATGCTGGCGCTGCATCTGCGGCGCGGGCAACGCCGGAAGGGTCAGCAGCGGCAGGAGCGTGAGAAAGGTGCCGAGCGCCGCCAGCGCGTAGTTCCAGGCCACACCGCCCCAGGCCAGCAGCACGCCGCCGAGCAGCGGCGAAATCACCGAACCCAGGCGCACCGTCAGCATGGTAATCGCCCCCGCCTGCATCAGGTTTTCACGCCCGACAATAGCGGGCGTCGCCGCCAGCAGCGCCGTCACGCCGATCGCCCCGAAAAACCCGTCCCACAGCCCGAGCGCGTAAATCGCAATAACCGACGGCGCGGGCAGCATGGCGTTGATCCAAAGCCCGATAAACCCGAGGCCGCAGGTGGAGCGCGCCAGCAGAATGAGCGTTTTGCGCTCGTAGCGGTCGGCCAGTACGCCGCCCGTCATCAGCCCGATAAACATCGCCGCCCCCGTCAGCGTGACCGCAAGCCCCACCTGAAAAGGCGAGCCGGTGAGCGTCTGGATCTGTACCGGCACCGCCACGCCAAGCAGACCAAGGCCGAGAATGGAGATAAAGCGCGCCAGAAAGACGGCGCGGTAAGCGGGATGAGTTTTCAGTAACGAGAGGTTGAGCAACAGCGAATGTCGGTTCATTACAGGGCCTTAACGCGAATTTTCCTTGCCGGATAACGGGACGGCCATGCTAACATAGCCAGATAAGAGTGATAATAACTATCATTATCGATTCCAGGATGTGCGTTATGTCGGCCTCGCGCCTTTCCTCCAGGATGGTTGTCCTGTTGTGTCTCTTGTTATTGCTGCTGTTGATGGCCGCCCTCAGCCTGCGGGTGGGTGCCAAATCCCTGCCCTTTTCTCTTGTGATGGACGCGCTCACCGGCACCTGCCGCGAGGCGGACTGCACCATCGTGCTTGATGCACGCCTGCCGCGCACCCTTGCGGGGATTGTCGCCGGGCTGTCGCTCGGGCTTGCCGGCGCGCTGATGCAAACGCTGACCCGCAACCCGCTCGCTGACCCCGGCCTGTTAGGCGTGAACGCCGGTGCCAGTTTCGCCATTGTACTGGGCGCGGCGCTGTGGGGCGTGAGCGATCCGCTGCCTGTTCTCGCGCTGGCGCTGTGCGGCGCGCTGGCCGCCACGCTCATCGTGGCGTTTACCGGCAGCGCGGGCGGCGGACAGCTTAGCCCGGTGCGCCTGACGCTCGCGGGCGTGGCGCTGGCCGCGGTGCTGGAAGGGCTTTCCGGCGGTATCGCGCTCTTAAACCCGACAGTGTATGACCAGTTGCGCTTCTGGCAGGCGGGCTCGCTTGATATCCGTACCCTGACGACGCTTAAAGCCATCGCGCCGCTCGTGCTCCTGGGCGCGGTTATCGCGCTGCTGCTGGGGCGCGCGCTGAACAGTCTCAGTATGGGAGCCGACACAGCGACGGCGCTCGGCAGCCGCGTGGCGCGCACGCAGGTGCTAGGGCTTGTCGCCATTACGCTTCTGTGCGCCAGCGCCACCGCCGTGGTCGGCCCCATCGCCTTTATCGGCCTGATGATGCCGCACCTGGCGCGCTGGCTGGTGGGCGCGGATCACCGCTGGTCGCTGCCGGTGACGCTGCTCGCCACACCGTCGCTGCTGCTACTCGCGGATATCATTGGCAGGCTGATAGTGCCGGGCGAGCTGAGGGTCTCAGTGGTCAGCGCGTTTATTGGCGCGCCCGCGCTCATTTATCTGGTGCGCCAGCGGCGCGGCGCAGGCGCATTATGAGATCCGTTCCCCCTCGTTTAGGGCTCTTTTGCCTGCTGACGCTGAGCCTGTGCACAGGTCTCGGCCTCTGGGCGTTGACGCAGGGCGCGGTGACGCTTGAGGCCCGCAAGGTGCTGGACGCGCTGACCGGCCACGCGCCGCGCAATGTTTCGCTTATCGTCACCGAATGGCGGCTGCCGCGCGTGGCGATGGCGCTGCTGCTGGGTGCCGCGCTCGGCGTGAGCGGCGCGATTTTCCAGTCGCTGATGCGCAACCCTTTAGGCAGCCCGGATGTGATGGGCTTTAACACCGGCGCGTGGAGCGGCGTGCTGGTGGCGATGGTGCTGGCGGGCCAGCATCAATCCGCTATCGCGTTCGCCGCCATCGCGGGCGGCACGCTGACGGCGTTTGTCGTCTGGCTGCTCGCCTGGCGCAACGGCATCGACACTTTCCGGCTGATTATTATCGGCATTGGGGTGCGGGCGATGCTGGTGGCGTTCAATACGTGGCTGCTGCTGCAGGCGTCGCTTGAGACGGCGCTGTCCGCGGGCCTGTGGAACGCCGGTTCGCTGAACGGCATGACCTGGGGGAAAACGCTGCCCGCCGCCCCGCTGCTTGTGCTGGCGCTGCTGGCGAGCGCGCTGCTGGTGCGCCGGATGCGGCTGCTGGAGATGGGCGACGACAGCGCCTGCGCGCTGGGGGTGGCGGTGGAACGCTCCCGCCTGTTGCTGATGCTGACCGGCGTCGTGCTGACCGCAGGCGCGACGGCGATGGCCGGGCCGATTTCCTTTGTGGCGCTGGTGGCCCCGCATATCGCGCGTCGCTTAAGCGGCACCGCGCGCTTTGGGCTGACGCAGGCGGCGCTGTGCGGCGCGCTGCTGCTGCTGGCCGCTGACCTGTGCGCGCAGTATCTGTTCACGCCTTATCAGCTGCCGGTGGGCACCGTCACCGTCTGCCTCGGCGGCATTTATCTCATCGCCTTGTTGATACAGGAGTCACGCAGGAGATGACTATGACTTCACGCTTAACCGGCGAAGCGCTGACGCTGGGCTACGGCGATTTTCGCGTCGCCGACGGGCTGAACGTGGCGATCCCCGATGGCAAATTTACCGCGATTATCGGCCCGAACGGCTGTGGCAAATCGACGCTGCTGCGCACGCTGAGCCGCCTGATGAAGCCGCTCGGCGGGCAGGTGCGCCTCGACGGCCAGGCTATTCAGCACTTCGCCACCAAAGAGGTGGCGCGGCGCATTGGCCTGCTCGCGCAGAACGCCAGCGCGCCGGGGGATATCACCGTTGCGGAGCTGGTGGCGCGTGGGCGTTATCCGCATCAGCCTTTGTTTACCCGCTGGCGCGACGAGGACGAGCGCGCGGTGCAAAAGGCGATGGCGGCGACCGGCGTGACCGCGCTTGCCGACCAGAGCGTCGATACGCTCTCCGGCGGCCAGCGCCAGCGCGCCTGGATTGCGATGGTGCTGGCGCAGGAGACCTCGATTCTGCTGCTCGATGAGCCGACGACCTGGCTTGATATCAGCCATCAGATCGATCTGCTGGAACTGCTCTGCACGCTTAACCGTGAGCAGGGGTATACGCTTGCCGCGGTGCTGCACGATTTGAACCAGGCGTGCCGCTACGCGAATCATCTGATTGCGTTGCGGGACGGGAAGATTATCGCCGAAGGCGCGCCGTCAGAGATTGTGGACGCGGCGCTTATCGAGGCGATTTACGGGTTACGGTGCATGATTATTGAGGATCCGGTGGCGGGTACGCCGCTGGTGGTGCCGCTCGGGCGGCGGTGAGCGTGGGTGAATGGCGGGTGCGGCTGGAAAAATGGTGGGTGCGCTGCGCTTACCCACCCTACAAAACCACGAACAACCGCTTTGCCGTGTAGGGCGGGTAAGCATGCGCACCCGCCGGGTTAGCGTCAGGTGGGTGCGCTGCGCTTACCCACCCTACCAACACCACGAAAACCATTTTCCCTTGTAGGGCGGGTAAGCCTGCGCACCCGCCGGGTTAGCGTCAGGTGGGTGCGCTTCGCTTACCCACCCTACAAAACCACGAATAACCGCTTTCCCTTGTAGGGCGGGTAAGCCTGCGCACCCGCCATTTACCAATTACAGCGGGTTGGTTTGCGCTTCGACCACCGCCAGCGCCACCATATTCACGATACGGCGAACCGAGGCGATCGGCGTCAACACATGCACCGGTTTCGACACCCCCATCAGCACCGGCCCCACGGTCACGCCCTCGGAGCTTGATACGCGCAGCAGGTTATAGCTGATACGCGCCGCTTCCACGTTCGGCATAATCAGGATATTGGCCGAGCCTTTTAGCGGGCTGTCCGGCATACGATCGTTGCGGATACTCTCCACCAGCGCCGCGTCGCCGTGCATCTCGCCGTCGATCATCAGATCCGGGGCGCGCTCACGCACCAGTTGTAGCGTTTCGCGCATTTTGCTGGCGGCAGGCGAATCGGAAGAACCAAAGTTGGAATGCGACAACAACGCCACTTTTGGCTCGATCCCGAAACGACGCACCGTTTCCGCCGCCATGACGGTGATCTCCGCCAGCTGTTCCGGCGTCGGATCGTCGTTCACGTAGGTATCGGCGATAAACGTATTGCCGCTCGGCAGCAGCAGCGCGTTCATCGCACCTGCGGCTTTCACGCCGTCGCGATAACCGAAAATTTGCTGAACCACGCTGAAATGCTCATGATAATCGCCGATCGTGCCGCAAATCATCGCGTCGGCTTCGCCGCGATGCACCATGATGGCACCAATCACCGTGCTATTGCCGATAACGGCGCGCTGCGCCTGCTCCTGCGTGATGCCACGGCGCTTCATAATGCTGTAGTACTCGTTCCAGTACTCCTTAAAGCGCGGGTCCGACTCGTTATTCACGATCTCGAAATCTTTGCCCGCCTCGATTTGCAGACCGAGTTTTTTCAGGCGCATCTCGATAACGCCAGGGCGGCCCACCAGTACCGGCTTTGCCAGGCCAAGCGTAATCAGCTCCTGGGTCGCATGCAGCACGCGCGGCTCTTCGCCTTCGGTCAGCACCACGCGCTTCGGATCTTTGCGCGCCTGGTTGAAGACCGGCTTCATGAACAGGTTGGTTTTGTAGACAAATTCGGTGAGCTTGTCTTTATATGCGTCGAAATCCTCAATCGGGCGGGTCGCCACGCCGGAATCCATCGCCGCTTTCGCCACCGCAGGCGCGATAGTCACAATTAAGCGCGGATCGAACGGTTTCGGAATGATGTAATCCGGCCCGAACGACAGCTCCTGATCTTCATACGCGGAGGCCACCACTTCGCTCTGCTCGGCGTGTGCCAGTTCAGCGATGGCATGGACCGCCGCGAGCTTCATCTCTTCGTTGATGGCGGTCGCGCCGACATCCAGCGCGCCACGGAAGATAAACGGGAAGCAGAGGACGTTGTTCACCTGGTTCGGGAAATCTGAACGGCCGGTGCAGATGATCGCATCCGGACGCACCGCTTTGGCGAGCGGCGGCATGATTTCCGGCTCGGGGTTGGCGAGTGCCAGAATGAGCGGCGAATCCGCCATCTTTTTGACCATCTCCTGGGTCAGGACTTTCGGGCCGGAGCAGCCAAGGAAGATATCCGCGCCCTCAATCACGTCGCCCAGCGTGCGCTTGCCGTTGTCGTCAATCGCATAAGCGGCTTTGGTTTCCGCCATGTTCTCTTCACGGCCTTTGTAGATAACGCCTTTGGAATCGCACACCACGATGTTGTGCTTCTGCATGCCAAGCGCCACCAGCAGATTCATACAGGCGATGGCGGACGCGCCCGCGCCGGAAACCACAAGGCGCACGTCGGAGATATTTTTCTGCACCACGCGCAGGCCGTTTAACACCGCGGCGGTACAGATGATGGCGGTGCCGTGCTGATCGTCATGAAACACCGGAATGTTCATGCGCTCGCGCAGCTTCTGCTCGATGTAAAAACACTCCGGCGCTTTGATATCTTCCAGGTTGATACCGCCGAAGGTCGGCTCCAGCGCCGCCACCACATCAATCACTTTATCGGGATCGTGTTCGTCGATTTCGATATCAAACACATCGATACCGGCGAATTTCTTAAACAGAACACCCTTGCCTTCCATCACCGGTTTACCGGCCAGTGCGCCGATATTGCCAAGCCCCAGCACCGCGGTGCCGTTGGAGATAACCGCCACAAGGTTGCCGCGCGCGGTGTATTTATGGGCGGCCAGCGGGTCGGCGGCGATTTCCAGACAGGGCGCGGCTACGCCTGGCGAATAGGCCAGCGCCAGATCGCGCTGGGTAGCCAGCGGTTTGGTCGGAGAAACCTGAATTTTGCCTGGGACCGGGAATTCGTGAAAATCGAGGGCGCTCTGTTTTAGTTGCTCATCCATTTTACTGATCCTTTTTCTTTTGCAGGGTATGAAGCGGCGTGTCGCACGCTCGTTTAACCAGGCCGTCAGTATCGCCCGTTAGCGGCGGCTAAACTTTGAAGACCGCCAAACTCTGAGTCATGCAACCCTTTGATGTTATCAATTTATAGCAGCGATGTTGCCGGTTCGGGAAAGCATTGCTATGCGCGTCTGCTATGCTTTTTTGTTATGTCCCTGATGAGATCCCGGCGGGCGACACTGACAGCGCCCCATAAAATCTTTGCTTTTCAAGGAGTAGCAAAATGAACCAACTCGATGGCATTAAACAATTCACAACGGTAGTCGCCGACAGCGGCGATATTGAATCCATTCGTAACTATCAGCCTCAGGACGCGACCACCAACCCTTCCCTGCTGCTGAAGGCCGCAAGCCTTGAGCATTACCAGCATCTGTTCACCGATGCGCTGGAATATGGCAAAAAACGCGGCAGCACGCAAAAAGAGCAAGTGGCGGAAGCGAGCGACAAACTGGCCGTCAATGTGGGTGCGGAAATTCTGAAAAGCATTCCGGGGCGCGTCTCAACCGAAGTGGACGCCCGCCTGTCGTTCGACAAAGAAAAAAGCATCGCCAAAGCGCGTCGCCTGGTGGAGCTGTACCAGGAACAGGGCATCGATAAATCGCGCATTCTGATTAAGCTCGCTTCCACCTGGGAAGGCATTCGCGCCGCAGAAGAACTGGAAAAAGAAGGCATTCACTGCAACCTGACGCTGCTGTTCTCCTTCGCCCAGGCGCGCGCCTGCGCCGAAGCGGGGGTGTATCTCATCTCCCCGTTCGTGGGCCGTATCTATGACTGGTACAACACCCGCAAACCGATGGACCCGTATGTGGTTGATGAAGATCCCGGCGTGAAGTCGGTGCGTAACATCTACGACTACTACAAGCAGCATAACTACCAGACCATCGTGATGGGCGCGAGCTTCCGCCGTACCGAGCAGATCCTGGCGCTGGCGGGCTGCGACCGTCTGACCATCTCCCCTAACCTGCTGAAAGAGTTGCAGGAAAGCGATGCGCCGGTGGCGCGTAAGCTGATTCCGGCGTCCCAGGGCTTTAACCGTCCGCAGCCGATGACCGAAGCCGAATTCCGCTGGGAGCATAACCAGGACGCGATGGCGGTCGAAAAACTGGCTGAAGGCATTCGCCAGTTCGCTGTCGACCAGCGTTCACTTGAAGATCTGCTTGCCGCCAAACTTTAACTTTTGCCATGGAGAGAAACATGTCTCGTCAGCTTTTAGCCAACGCCATCCGTGCGCTGAGCATGGATGCAGTTCAGAAAGCCAAATCCGGTCACCCCGGCGCGCCGATGGGGATGGCGGATATCGCCGAAGTGCTGTGGAACGATTTCCTCAAGCACAACCCGACTAACCCGACGTGGTATGACCGCGACCGCTTTATTCTTTCCAACGGCCACGCCTCGATGCTGCTCTACAGCCTGCTGCATCTGTCGGGCTACGACCTGCCGATGGAAGAGCTGAAAAACTTCCGCCAGCTGCACTCCAAAACGCCGGGCCACCCGGAAATCGGCTATACGCCGGGCGTGGAAACCACCACCGGGCCGCTCGGTCAGGGGCTCGCGAATGCCGTGGGTCTGGCGATTGCCGAGAAAACGCTCGCGGCGCAGTTTAACCGCCCGGGCCATGAGATCGTCGATCACAATACCTATGTGTTTATGGGCGACGGCTGCCTGATGGAAGGTATCTCCCATGAGGTCTGCTCGCTCGCGGGCACGCTGGGTCTTGGCAAGCTGATTGGCTTCTACGATCACAACGGCATTTCCATTGATGGCGAGACCGAGGGCTGGTTTACCGATGACACCGCCAAACGTTTTGAAGCCTACCACTGGCACGTGGTGCATGAGATTGACGGCCACGATCCAGAGGCTATCAAGCGCGCCATTGAAGAGGCGAAACAGGTTACCGATAAACCGTCGCTGATTATCTGTCGCACCGTCATTGGCTTCGGCTCGCCGAACAAAGCGGGTAAAGAGGAATCCCACGGCGCGGCGCTTGGCGAAGAAGAAGTGGCGCTGACCCGTAAACAGCTCGGCTGGAACTACCCGCCGTTCGAAATCCCGGATGAGGTTTACAAAGGCTGGGATGCGAAGGAAAAAGGCCGCCAGGTTGAAGCGAGCTGGAACGAGAAATTCGCCGCGTATCAGGAAGCCTACCCGGAACTGGCGGCAGAGTTTAACCGCCGTATGGGCGGTGAAATGCCGGAAAACTGGCAGCAGGTGACGCAGGAGTACATCGAAAAACTCCAGGCGGAACCGGCGAAAATCGCCTCCCGTAAGGCGTCCCAGAACGCGCTGAACGTCTATGGCCCGGTACTGCCGGAGTTGCTCGGCGGCTCGGCAGACCTCGCACCGAGCAACCTGACTATCTGGTCGGGCTCGACATCGCTGAAAGAAGATCCGGCGGGCAACTACATTCACTACGGCGTGCGCGAATTCGGCATGACGGCCATCGCCAACGGCATCGCCCACCACGGCGGCTTTGTGCCCTACACCGCCACCTTCCTGATGTTCGTCGAATACGCCCGCAACGCGGCGCGCATGGCGGCGCTGATGAAAGCACGGCAGATTATGGTCTACACCCATGACTCTATCGGTCTTGGGGAAGACGGCCCGACGCACCAGGCGGTGGAGCAGCTCGCGAGCCTGCGCCTGACGCCGAATTTCAGCACCTGGCGTCCATGTGACCAGGTGGAAACCGCGGTGGCGTGGAAAGCCGCTATCGAGCGCCATAACGGCCCGACGGCGCTGATCCTCTCTCGTCAGAATCTGGCGCAGATTGAGCGCTCGCCGCAGCAGTTGAAAGATGTGGCGCGCGGCGGGTATATCCTGAAAGACGCGGGCGGCAAACCGGATCTGATCCTGATTGCCACCGGTTCGGAAGTGGAAATCGCCGTTCAGGCGGCAGAAAAACTGCGTGGCGACGGCGTGGCGGTGCGTGTGGTATCGCTGCCGTCGACTGATGTCTTTGACGCGCAGGATGAAGCCTACCGTGAATCGGTGCTGCCGTCTGACGTCAGCGCGCGCGTGGCGGTGGAAGCGGGCATCGCCGACTACTGGTACAAATATGTCGGCCTGAAGGGCGCTATCGTCGGCATGACCGGCTATGGCGAATCCGCGCCCGCGGAGAAACTCTTCCCGTACTTCGGCTTTACCGTCGAAAACGTGGTAGAAAAAGCCCGCAAAGTGCTCGGCAAATAAGCCAGCCTTAACGGGCTGACGCCGATCGTTTAAGCGTACCTGAACGATCCTGCCAGTAAGAAATAAGCCAGAGTCAGTTTCCTGATTCTGGCTTTTTTATGACTGCACACGATATGGATTTCGTTATCCGTTCAGCTTTAAATCACATAAAGCTTAAGTGAGCGGCATTACGGCAGATGACTGGGGTTATTCTTTACAGGCCGCCTTGAGCAGCAGACTTCGCGCGAGCGATGGCGCCGGCGTTAAATATTGGATGCTCATAGTTATCGGTGACATCACGGACTCGGTATATCTTCCAGATGTCTGACTCCCGACGAACAAACACTTCCAGCTCTAATTTTTTCCCGCCCTCCCTGCCAATCCATACCGACATTACCTCGCCCCCCATGAACGGCCTGGCGGCACCGACAGTTAGCGCCGATATCCATGATGGATCATAGTCCTGTGCATAAGCGAAGTAATCCGAGCCAATCAGGTCTTGTTCTGATATCGACTCGATATCCTCCAGTCTCTTGATCGTGTCGGCAGAAACATATTCGCGCAAATCAGACGGCGAATATTGATTGTCGCTACTTGTAAGAGACATCAGATAAGTAGAATAAAAAGAATGTACTCGCGTCGGCGCGCTCTGTTCCGGCTTAACTGCGCAAGCGGAGAGCAAGAAAGCGCATAACACTATTGCAGCTCGCATCAATTCATCCTGTATATTTTGAAAGCCGGTTGGGCGGCGCGATACCCTGGGCCCGGGTACATACTGCGTTGCCTGAAATCGGAGATCCACTGCGTGCCATCATACATTGTCATATGCCCGCTCGGGTTCCCTCCGGGATACGGCTGAATCACAGCAACATCACCGCTCAATAATGTTGAGCCCGGCGGGACTTCATGAAATCCAGCGCGCAGTAATGCAGGCCCGTAATCTTTTGCGTTTAGCGTTCTCTCCAGCCGTATGCCGCCAGCAGCTATAGCCTCCCTTGTAAAGGTCGCACATTCGTTATGTGAATGACCGAGCGCGCGGGACCGGAGATGCGAAATAGCAACGTCTTTATTCCAGTTCATTCTTAGTTCCTTTAAGCATGAAAAATGGAATTATTGCGTTAACCACAACTATTTTGTGGGATAAAAATGCTGAAATTATCCCACTTAAAATGATTATTTCCGGATTCAGCCCGGCAGAACTCGCCTGCAAGCAAACAGGATCGAACGGGTGCCTCTCGTTCCTCGGCGCAAGGGTTTTAAATTAGCCTTAACAGGCTGGCTTTTTTATTTCCGGCGCGGTTTTATTTCAGGACGTTCAGCGTCTCGGCGCTTTTGTTTATCACAATATCTTCCGTTTTCTCATCCCACTGCGCCTGCGAGACAATCACCTGCCCCGGATGCTCTGGGTCTCGCGTTACCAGCGACGTGCCATCCACATCCTCCTGCACGTTCAGGTTCATGGAAAACGAGGGAATCGCTTTTACCCACTGCTGTTGCTGCACGTCATAGAGATAGGTCGCCCGCCAGGCGCTGCTCCACCATTCGGGATAAATCAGCGCGCGGTCGCGTCCGCTGTCGTCAAGATTTGAGAGCGCTTCGACACCGCCGCCGATGCAGGAGGCAATTGCTGCCGGTTTGATCGCCGGATCGCTGTTCCACAGCTGGCATTCACACTCACCGCTCTCATCGCAGACGCCGTTGGTTTTCGGGTCATGCGCCGTCAGCCAGGCGTAGCTTTTGGCGGTGCCGTTAAACCGCCCGCCCGCCAGACGGTAATCGCGCGTTTTCTGGCGATTCGCCTCGGTTATCCAGTCGGTTTCTTCGCTGATGCGCCAGCCTGCGGTCTGTTTCGTTAAGGTGAGCTGCGCCGGATAGTTGCGCGGCGTTTGCGGCTCAAGCCCCGCCTGTTTCACAAACGTGGCCTGTACGGCAAGCGGCTGCCCGTCCTGTTCGGTGAGCGTGATATTGCTGATGATGGCCTGTGCGTAGTGCGGATGTTTTTGCACGAAGGCGGCGTTTTCCTGGATAACGGCGTCGCGCGCAAGCGCTTTGCCGTACCAGCTGACCTGTTCGCTATAAAGCGCCGCGCCTGCCTGGGCGGAGGGATGATTTTTAAACTCGTTCCAGCGCGCGACCAGCGCGTTCGCGTCGCGCTCGTCCTGCGGTGTCATTGCGGCACTGGCGCAAAGCGACAGTCCTGTGAGCGCCAGTCCGAGAACCGCGCGCAGCCCCTGTGTGAAAGCCATACATTCCCTGCCATTGTTATTGGTTATGTTAAGCCACAGGAATATACGCAAAAACGCGCGCCGCCAGAAGCGGGATTATTGAGTCACCCAGAGCGTCGGCCAGGCGTCCGGACCGTGCCAGTTGTCGCAGCTTGGCTCTTCGGCGTAACGCACCAGGCGAAACCGCTGGCCGTCGAAGCGCCAGCGCGTCGCGACGCCGCAGTCGCCGAGGCCGCGGCCTTTGGAGAGCGTGGTCAGTTCTTTGGTTTTTTCATCGAAGCTCGCGTTCATCAGTTCCAGCTCTTGCTCTTTATCGGCAGGCAGGAACGGCAGGCGCAGGCGCACCATGCGCGAGGCAAACGGCTTCTGGCGCGACACCAGCCAGGCAAGATCCACCGTGTTGTAAGCGCCCGCTTCACAGCTGATTATCATCAGCGCCGTGTCGTCGGAGAGGGCGGAAATACGCACTTCGCGGCGCATCGGATCAAGCGAGCACTGGCTGTTGGTCATCCGCCAGGTGCCGTAATCGAGCAGTTCGTTCAGCTCGTCGTGAGAGAGCGGCGTCGGCGTCGGGTTGGTGATTTTGACGCCCCGGATAGCAGGCGCAGGCGGCACGCTGAGCGGCGGGTTGTTGCCCTTCTTGATCCACGCGGTTTCGCTGCCGACGCGCTTTTGCTGGGCATCGATAAACAGCAGTGCGGCTTTCAGCCCGTCGAGCGACAAACGCCCCGGCCCGTCTTTCAGCGTAATGACCGACGATTCTTTAATCTGATCGAGAAAATCGATAATGGTAGTCGGGTCGTCCGTCATCAGGCGGCGCGGCATATCACGCCATTTGCTGCCCGCCGGCACCAGCGTTTTGCCATCCAGCAAGAGACGCGGGGCAAGCGGCGGTGCTTTATTCACGGCGGCCTCCGGTTTGCCCGCCTCGATGCGCAGCGACGCGTCGGGTTTCGCACCGGCGCTGCGCGATAGCGTCATCACCAGATCCTGATGGCCGCCGACGTTACGGGCCGTGCAGAAATTCTGGTTATTGCAGGTCACCTGCCAGTCACTAAAAATCTTCTGCGCGGGCGCAGCCCAGAGCGGCGAGGCGAGCAGCAAAGAACAGCTAAAGAGTGACAGCAGACGAAAAAGCATGAACGGCGCGTATCCCGGGCGTAAACAGCGGTAGAAGAAACGCGCCTATCTTCGTTGCCCTGCACGGGCGGCTCAATCGGATTTATCGGATAGCAATATCCGTAATACCGCCTCTTATTGTGAGGGAAATCAGTCCATTATTCCGCGTAGCTGAAGATGCTGGAGCAGCAGCACCGTTTTCGCATCGCGAATAACACCCTGTTTCACCTTTTCCAGGGCTTCACTGAAGGGCATTTCCAGCACTTCTATCTCTTCATCTTCTACGCCGCCGCCTTCGTTCGCGCGTGAGGCATCGTCATATTCCGCGATGAACAGATGAATGAGTTCGGTAACGCCGCCGGGGGAGGTATAAAGCTCAAAGACTTTCTCCGCCGCGTTCACGCGGTAGCCAGTTTCCTCGATGGCCTCTTTGCGAATGCAGACTTCCGGCTCGTCATCGTCAAGAAGCCCCGCACACGCCTCAATCAGCATCCCGTCCGGGTTACCGTTAACCCAGGTGGCGACGCGAAACTGACGGATCAACACGACGCTTTTTTTCTCGCGGTTATACAACAGTACGGCAGCGCCGTTGCCGCGATCGTAGACTTCGCGCTTGTGGCGGACCACTTCGCCATCTTTTCGCGTCAGATCGTAGGTAATATTGCGCAGAACAAAGTAGTTTTCCGAGAGAATTTTATCTTTTATCAGTTCGACATTTAACGACATAGCGACTCCATAAACGCCTGGTGTGGGGTGAATAGTACGACCCGAAACGCCATTTGTCGCCCCCGGCGCGTCGCCGGAATAACGGCGCTTTTTCCGGTATTCTGCCCATTGCCGGCGGCGTCTGGCGGTTAAGCTTACGCTCAGGCTATGGTTTATCCAGCCGCAACGCAGAAAAAACCCACAAGAGCGGAGTAAGCATGTCGCAAATTATCCCCTGGCACGTTCTTATCGTTGACGATCACCCGCTGATGCGTCGAGGCCTGCGACAGTTGCTTGAAACCGATGCGCGGTTTCGGGTGACGGGCGAAGCAGGCAGCGGCGAAGAAGCGATAGCGCAGGCGCGGGCGCTTTCCCCGGACGTCATTTTGCTGGATCTGAATATGCGGGGTTTAAGCGGGCTGGATACGCTGACGATGCTGCGCCGCGACGGCGTGAACGCACGGATTATCGTACTGACGGTCTCTGATGCGCAAAGCGATATTTTTGCCATGACCGATGCGGGCGCTGACGGCTATCTGCTGAAAGACAGCGAACCGGAAGCGCTGCTGGAGGCCATCCGGGCAGGTGCGGCGGGTGCTGGCGCGTTCAGCGAGCAGGTGCAGGCGTATCTGCTCGCGCGCAAGCCTGATGAGCAACGCGACGCGCCGTTTGCGCTGCTGACCGGGCGCGAGCTTGACGTGTTGCAGGAAGTGGCGCGCGGGCTCTCCAATAAGCAGATTGCGTCGGCGTTACAGATCTCGGAAGAGACGGTAAAAGTGCATATTCGCAATTTACTGCGCAAACTTAACGTGCGTTCGCGCGTCGCGGCGACCGTCCTGTTTCTGGGATCCCGGAGCGCGTAAGGGTCTGCGCGGCGTCGCGCGAGATAATTTACATTATCTCCTTATTTTCTCCACGTTTGTTGTGTGCCCTGAGGCTACAGTGATTGCGGCTACCAATAATAACGACGCTAAGCATTTAAGAGGTCCCGACTCGCATGGCGAATTTCTTTATCGATCGCCCGATTTTTGCCTGGGTGCTGGCAATTCTCATCTGCCTGACCGGCACACTGGCGATATTTTCACTTCCCGTTGAGCAATATCCCGAACTGGCACCGCCTAACGTGCGCATCACGGCAAACTACCCTGGCGCCTCCGCCCAGACGCTGGAAAATACCGTTACGCAGGTTATCGAACAGAACATGACCGGCCTCGATAACCTGATGTATATGTCGTCGCAAAGCAGCGCCACCGGCCAGGCGACCGTGACGCTGAACTTCAAAGCAGGCACCGACCCGGATGAAGCGGTCCAGCAGGTGCAAAACCAGCTGCAATCCGCGCTGCGAAAGCTCCCCCAGGCCGTACAGACGCAGGGCGTGACGGTGCGCAAAACCGGCGATACCAACATTCTGACTATCGCGTTTGTCTCCACCGATGGCAGCATGGATAAACAGGATATCGCCGACTATGTGGCGAGTAATATTCAGGAGCCGCTCAGCCGTATCAACGGCGTCGGGGATATCGACGCTTACGGTTCGCAGTACGCGATGCGCATCTGGCTCGACCCGGACAAGCTCACCAGCTTTCAGCTCACCACGGCGGATGTGGTGGCAGCGATTAAATCGCAGAACAGCCAGATAGCGGTCGGCCAGCTCGGCGGCACGCCGTCTGTGGATAATCAGGCGCTGAACGCCACCATCAACGCGCAGTCGCTGTTACAGACGCCGGAGCAGTTTCGCGCCATTACGCTGCGCGTGAATCAGGACGGTTCGACCGTCACGCTCGGCGACGTGGCAACCGTCGAAATGGGGGCCGAGAAATATGATTATCTGAGCCGCTATAACGGCAAAGCGGCCTCGGGGCTCGGCGTGAAGCTCGCCTCAGGCGCGAACGAGATGGAAACGGCGCAACTGGTGCTGAACCGCCTCGACGAGCTGTCGCACTATTTCCCGCACGGGCTGGAATATAAAGTCGCGTATGAGACCACCTCGTTTGTGAAAGCCTCGATTACCGACGTGGTGAAGACGCTGCTTGAAGCGATCGCGCTGGTGTTTCTGGTGATGTATCTCTTTTTGCAGAATTTCCGCGCCACGCTGATCCCGACCATCGCCGTGCCGGTGGTGCTGCTCGGTACCTTCGCAGTGCTCTACAGCTTCGGCTACAGCATTAATACCCTGACGATGTTCGCAATGGTGCTGGCGATAGGCCTGCTGGTGGATGACGCCATCGTGGTCGTGGAAAACGTCGAGCGCATTATGAGTGACGAAGGGCTGTCACCGCGCGCCGCCACGCGTAAATCGATGGGCCAGATCCAGGGCGCGCTGGTGGGTATCGCCATGGTGCTCTCGGCGGTGTTTATCCCGATGGCGTTTTTCGGCGGCACCACCGGCGCGATTTACCGCCAGTTCTCCATCACGATTGTCTCATCGATGGTGCTGTCGGTGCTGGTCGCGATGATCCTCACCCCTGCCCTGTGCGCCACGCTGCTTAAGCCGCTGAAAAAAGGCGAACACCACGGCTCGCGCGGGTTTTTCGGCTGGTTTAACCGCACCTTTGAGCGCAGCGCGCTGCGTTATGAATCCGCCGTAGGAAAAATTTTACAGCGCAGCCTGCGCTGGATTTTGCTCTACGCCCTGCTGCTCGGCGGTATGGTGTTTCTCTTTTTACGCCTGCCCACGTCGTTTCTGCCGCAGGAGGATCGCGGCATGTTTATTACGTCAGTCCAGTTGCCCTCTGGCTCCACCCAGCAGCAGACGCTGAAAGTGGTGCAGCAGGTGGAGCGCTATTTCTTTGAGAAAGAAAAAGCCAACGTCGCCTCGGTGTTCGCGACCGTCGGCTCCGGCCCCGGCGGCAACGGCCAGAACGTGGCGCGCATGTTTGTGCGCCTGAATCCGTGGGAGGATCGCGACCCGGACACCGGCAGCGCGGATGCCATCATTGAGCGCGCCACGCAGGCTTTTCGCCATATTAAAGAGGCGCGCGTGTTCGCGAGCAGCCCGCCTGCCATCAGCGGCCTTGGCAGCTCCGCCGGGTTTGATATGGAGCTTCAGGATCACGCCGGGCTTGGGCATGACGCGCTGATGCAGGCGCGCGATCGCCTGCTGGACATGGCAAGCCAGGAGCCTGCGCTGACCCGCGTGCGCCACAACGGCCTGGATGACAGCCCGCAGTTGCAGATAGACATCGACCAGCGCAAAGCCCAGGCGCTCGGCGTTTCCATTGACGATATTAACGACACGCTGCAAACCGCGTGGGGCTCAAGCTATGTGAACGACTTTATGGATCGCGGGCGCGTTAAAAAGGTCTATGTGCAGTCGGCCGCGAAATACCGGATGCTGCCGGAAGATATTACGCGCTGGTATGTGCGCAACCAGGCGGGCGCGATGGTGCCGTTCTCGGCCTTTGCGACGTCACGCTGGGAAACCGGCTCGCCGCGCCTTGAGCGCTACAACGGCTATTCAGCGCTGGAGATTGTCGGCGAGGCGGCACCGGGCGTCAGTACCGGCACCGCGATGGACGTGATGGAGAAACTGGTGAGCCAGTTGCCGACTGGCTTTGGGCTGGAGTGGACAGCGATGTCGTACCAGGAGCGGCTTTCCGGCTCGCAGGCGCCTGCCCTTTACGCGCTCTCGTTGCTGGTCGTGTTCCTGTGCCTGGCGGCGCTGTATGAGAGCTGGACGGTGCCGTTCTCGGTGATGCTGGTGGTGCCGCTCGGCGTGATTGGCGCACTGCTCGCCACCTGGCTGCGCGGGCTTGAGAACGACGTCTATTTCCAGGTGGGGCTGCTGACGGTCATCGGGCTTTCCGCCAAGAACGCGATACTGATTGTGGAATTCGCCAACGAGATGAACAGCAAAGGCCACGAGCTTATCGCCGCGACGCTCGATGCCTGCCGCCAGCGCCTGCGGCCGATTTTAATGACGTCGCTGGCGTTTATTTTCGGCGTGCTGCCGATGGCGACCAGCAGCGGCGCAGGCTCTGCCAGCCAGCACGCGGTCGGCACCGGCGTGATGGGCGGGATGATCTCCGCAACGCTGCTGGCAGTTTTCTTCGTGCCGCTGTTCTTTGTACTGATCCGCAGACGTTTTCCGCTTAAGCCTGCGCCGGAAGAATAACCCCGAAAAGAAAAAGGCGACCTTAACGGTCGCCTTTTGGTATGTTCAGTGAGTGGAATCACTGCTGTGTGTCTATTAAAGCGATGTGCTCTTGCTTATTGCTGGACTTATTTACGAAGCATCGCTTCAATAAAATCTTTCCAGTTCCCCAGTTCATGTTCAATCATAATGACCTCTCTTATTATTGTTTGCATGGTACAAAAATAATGACGCGGAGTGAAGACAATTTAACCAATCGAATTGATAAGCCTCCCTCATGTATTTGTTATCGGCTTACAGTTCACTATGACGAGGATAAGTTTTCTGTTGTGTGACGGCTGGCAATATTCGGGAATTTTTTACTGAAAAAGAGGCAACCTGGCATGCGCATCATCACAAATCAAAACCATGAAATGCCTGACTGGCAGGCGCTGGCGACGCTGATTGAACGAGCGGGACTCGGCGCGCGCGACCCGCAGGAGGTCGAACGCTGCTACCGCAATAGCACCTTCTGCTGGTACGGATTTCATGAGGAAAAGCCGGTCGCGACCGCGCATGCGATTAGCGATCTGACATGGTCAAGTTACGTCGCCGATATTGTTGTCGATCCCGATTATCAGGGCCGCGGTTTCGGGAATCAATTAATGGACGAGATCCTCGCAACGCTTTTACCTTTTGGTAAAGTTTTTATCTATGCAGTTTTAGATAAGGTCGCTTTTTATAAAAAATATCAATTCCGCGAATTAACCAGCGGAATGGTCTGCGCCACCGATGAAAAATTATTCAAAATGCACGAACAGGGATATATACGCTAACCATAATTGTCAGTGATGCGTTATATTAGCAGGCTATTGTTTACCCTATTATCTGTTCGGATAATTTGTTTAACTGGACCGATTTTGGACAAAAGGATTCAATTATGGTCGTGATGTACGGCATTAAAAACTGCGACACCATTAAAAAAGCCCGCCGCTGGCTTGAAAATAATCACGTCGATTATCAATTTCACGACTACCGTACCGACGGCCTTGATGCACAAATGATGCATAAATTTATCGCTGAGCTGGGCTGGGAGGCGCTGCTGAATACTCGCGGTACCACATGGCGTAAACTCGACGAGGCGCAACGCGCGGCAATTACCGACGCCGACAGCGCGGCCGCGCTGATGCTGGAAATGCCTGCAATCATCAAACGACCATTGCTCTGCGCGCCGGGTAAGCCTATGCTGCTTGGTTTCAGTGAATCCACCTACCAGCACTATTTTAACGAGGTCTAGTGTTATGTCTTGCCCGGTTATTGAGCTGACGCAGCAGCTAATTCGTCGCCCTTCTCTGAGCCCCGATGACGCGGGCTGTCAGGCGCTGCTGATTGAGCGGCTGCAGGCCGTAGGGTTTACGGTTGAGCCGATGAATATCGGCGACACGCAGAATTTCTGGGCATGGCGCGGCACCGGCGAGACGCTGGCCTTCGCGGGGCATACCGATGTGGTGCCGGCGGGCGATGTCGAGCGCTGGATCAATCCGCCGTTTGAACCGACCATTCGTGACGGGATGCTGTTTGGCCGCGGCGCGGCGGACATGAAAGGCTCGCTGGCGGCGATGGTGGTGGCGGCGGAGCGGTTTGTCGCGCAGCATCCGCACCATCGCGGGCGTCTGGCGTTTCTGATCACCTCTGATGAAGAGGCGAGCGCCACCAACGGCACCGTGAAAGTGGTCGAAGCGCTGATGGCGCGCGGCGAACGTCTCGATTATTGCCTGGTGGGCGAGCCCTCCAGCAGCGAAGTGGTCGGCGATGTGGTGAAGAATGGCCGTCGCGGCTCGCTCACCTGCAACCTGACCATTCACGGCGTGCAGGGTCACGTGGCGTATCCGCATCTGGCGGATAACCCGGTACATCGCGCCGCGCCGATGCTCAATGAGCTGGTCGGTATCGAGTGGGATCGCGGCAATGAATTTTTCCCGCCGACCAGCATGCAGATCGCCAATATTCAGGCGGGCACCGGCAGCAATAACGTGATTCCGGGCGATCTCCACGTACAGTTTAACTTCCGCTTCAGCACCGAGCTGACCGACGAGATGATTAAACAGCGCGTCGTGGCGCTGCTGGAGAAATATCAGCTGCGCTACACGCTGGACTGGTGGCTCTCCGGCCAGCCGTTCTTAACCGCGCGCGGTAAACTGGTCGATGCGGTGGTGAACGCCGTTCACCACTATAATGAAATTAAACCGCAGCTGCTGACCACCGGCGGCACGTCCGACGGGCGCTTTATCGCCCGCATGGGCGCGCAGGTGGTGGAGCTTGGGCCGGTCAACGCGACGATTCACAAAATCAACGAATGCGTGAAAGCGTCCGACCTGCAGCTGCTGGCCCGTATGTATCAACGCATTATGGAGCAGCTCGTCGCCTGACGCGCGCTCTCAAGACGAGGATAACGTCATGGAATGGCTCGGAAAATATTGGTGGGTGCTGGTGCTGGTGTTTCTGCTCGGCGTCCTGCTGAACGTGATTAAAGATTTAAAACGGGTGGATCATAAGAAGTTTATGGACAACCGCCCGGAACTGCCGCCCCACCGCGATTTTAACGATAAGTGGGACGACGAAGACGACTGGCCGAAGAAGAAGTAAGCGCCTGCTTATTCCGCTGTACTCTCCGTCAGGCAGCCCGCCTGACGGAGCACTCGCGTTACATCATCTGAATCACATCGTCATCGCCAGGCTTACCGCCGCTTAACGCCTCATCAAAATAGTGCTTCGGCACGGTATAGCGCAGATGATCGAGCGCTAACTGCATGCTGCGGTTATCGATCGCATGCCCAAGATCTTCAACGATATCGAGCGTGACGTCGCCACCGGCGCGCAGCAGCGCATCCGCCGCCGCCTGAGCGTAGCGGGAATCGATCACCTCATCGTCTTCGCCGTGGATCAGATGCACCGTGGTGGCGGTTGTCGCCGACGTCGGCAACTCAGCAAAGCGCCCGTTAAATGCAATAACGCGAGAAGCCAGGCCAGGCGCGGCTTTCACCCCTTCCAGCACCATAATCGCGCCCTGCGAAAAGCCGATCAGCGCCGTGGCGGCCGGGCCGACGCCGCTTTCGCGCTGCCAGTGGCGCACGGTGTCGATGAACGTGGGCATAATTTCATCCACCCGCTGCTGGCGGTTGGATTCGCTGACGCCCTGCACGGAAAACCACTCTCTGCCGGGCGCCGGACCGCTCGGCGCAGGCCCGCCGACGCTGACCACCAGCGCATCCGGGAACAGCGGCGCGAAATAGCTGCCTATCTCGCCCATCGCCACCGGGTTATCCCCGACGCCGTGGAACAGCAGCAGCAGTTGTCTGGCAGGCAGTTCAGGGCTCTGAACCACAAAATGATCATGTCTCATGGCACTCTCCTTCATGGGTTACAGCCAGTTTACGCCGGCCTGAACAGATGACCATCGCAATTCATTGATGGACTTAGTGGAAAAATTGCCATTGCATTAGTTGCGCGTTTAAGGTCGCGGCACGCGGCGCATCAAGCGCATCCAGCGCCAGCGCGGTTTCCTGACGCAGCGCGGCAAGCAGCGCTTTTCGCCCGGAAAGCCCGAGCTTACGGCAGAGCACATCCACCGGCATTTGCAGCGCCAGTCGCCCGCGTAGCGCCTGCAACGTCTGCGGGCTCGCCTCAAGCAACCGGTAGAGCGGGCCGAGAGAGGTTTCCAGCGGGCGATGCGCGAACGCGAATCCGGCGAGCGCTAACCAGTCATCACTATTAAGGGTAGCCTGGGGTGCGGGCGTTAGCGGCAGCGTTTCATCCACCCAACGCTGGATCAGCGTCGCATCACGCGCCAGCCGCTGGTGTTCTTCACGCACGAGCTGTGCGCCCGCCGCACTCAGCGCCACGAGCGCCATCGCGTTATAGCAGCCGCTGCTGGCCTCGCGATGGCTGCCAAAACGCACCAGCGTAAAACCGCAGCGCTGCCAGAAGCGCCACAGCGCAGGCGTATAGCCGAAACTCACGGAAAGATAGTCGCAGCCTTCAGGCGCTTGTGCGCGCGCCTGCTCAATCAACTGGCGTCCAATGCCTTCGCGCTGGCGGCCCGGATGCACCGCCACGCGGCTAACGCGCAGGCCAACAAGCGTGGCCGCGAGCGGATCGCCGCCGTGCGCCGAAAGCGACTGCGCCACCAGATTGCCGCGCGGACGGCGATAACCGGCCCACACCGCCTGGCTCAGCGCCGCATCAAGACCGCCTTCCGCCACTAACCACAGCGCGCCGACGGTCTCGCCGCCCGCCTCGGCGGCGATAAAAGACTGCCCCGGCGCATCCATCATACGGCGCAGATCGAGCGGCGACGTGCGATAGTGCGCGCCAGCCAGCAGCCGGTAAAGCGCGGCCGCGCGGTCGGGTCGGGTTTGCCAGTCGTTCTGCGAAACCGGATAAAAGCGAACGTCGCCTGCGGGCGTGCGGGCGAAATCATCATCCTCAAACAGCAGTGCCTGACTGACCAGCCGCTCCAGCGGATCGTCCTGCGCCCAGCGCACCGGCGTACTCAGCGTGCGGTAGCGCAGGCCGTCGATGCCCGCGCAGAATTTCAGCAGGAAACCGCGCCCGGTGCCTTCATAGCCCTGCACGGTGCTGGTCAGAAGCGTGGCGGGAAACGCCCGCACCAGTTTTTGCAGCACCGGGCCAGGGAGCGCCGCGGCTTCATCAATAACCAGCCAGTCGCAGGGCGCGAGCGTTCCATCCTCAAGCGCGGCCAGCAGAGCGTCTGGTGCCATGAAGACAAATTTCTCGCCCGCGTGCGCGGCGATAACCTCCGCCGAGGCGCGCGACGGCGCAGTCACCAGCGCCCTGCCCGGCAGCGCGCGAATAAACATGCCAGCGAGCGCCGATTTACCGCGCCCGCGCGCAGCGGTGATTACCGTCACGCCATTAGTAGTGGTTAATAACTCATCCAATAGCCGCGCCTGTTCCTGTTGCGGCTCGCCGCAGGCCGGGTGCCAGCGCGGGCGCGGCGCAGACGGACTTAACGGTAACGGCTGCTCCTGACGCCAGCAGATAACATCAGGATCATCAAGAAAAAGCCGCTGAAGATGATGGATAAAATGCGGGGTAGAGATAGGCTCCCGGCTGTCGCTCCAGCGGCAGGAATCGTTATCCACGCGTGTGGGCCAGGCCTGCCACGGCGGCGTCAGCAGCACCAGCCAGCTGCCTGCTTTCAGCGTGCCTGCGAGCGCGGCAAATGCCGCAGCGTCAAAACCGCTACGGGCATCAAAGACCGCATGCAGGTATTCGCGCCCGAGCAGCGTATTGATAGCGCCCGGCGCGCCGTTGAGCGCCATCTCCGGCGCGGTGCCTACCCACAGCCAGTCGCCGGGCAGAGCGTTCGCCAGCTGTCGCGCCTGCTGTGAGCTCCAGGTTTCATCACCGCTTAACACTAACAGGCGGCGGATTCCCGCCGCCGCCATCTGCGCCGTCAGCGTGGCGAGACTGTCATTCACGTCAACCTGCCTGCGTTACAGCGCGTTGCCAAAGGTGTTGCACTGTGCCGGGTCGCCGCTGTCAAAACCGCGTTTAAACCAGCTGTAGCGCTGATCGGACGTACCGTGGGTAAAACTGTCCGGCACCACGCGCCCCTGACTCTGCTGCTGAAGGCGGTCATCGCCGATCGCCTGGGCGGCGTTCAGCGCCTCCTGCAAATCGCCGGTTTCCAGCACGCCCTCTTTCTGCATCGCATTGCCCCAGACGCCCGCAAAACAGTCCGCCTGTAACTCAAGGCGCACCGAGAGGCGGTTCACTTCGGTCTGAGAGGCGTTTTGCTGGAGCTGGCGCACTTTCGGCTCAATGCCGAGCAGCTTCTGCACATGGTGGCCGACTTCGTGCGCGATGACATAGCCCTGCGCGAAATCGCCGCCCGCGCCAAGTTTCTCTTTCATTTCGTCATAGAAAGAGAGATCGATATACACGGTGCTGTCCGCCGGGCAGTAGAATGGGCCCATCACCGACTGGCCGGTGCCGCAGCCGGTGCGGGTGGCACCGCGGTACATGACAAGTTTCGGCTCCTGATAGGTACGGCCCATTTTCTGGAATTGCTGGCCCCAGCTCTCTTCGGTGGTGCCGAGAATCACCGAGGTGAATTTCGCCGCTTCGTCGTCGTTCGGGCTGATGGAGCGCGACGCCTGCTGGCTGACCGGCGCGCCGCCGGTGAGAAGCCCCGTGAGATCGACACCGTAATAACTGGCGACCACCACAACCACCAGCAGTACCAGCCCGCCCTTCCCGGCGGGCAGGCGGAATCCGCGCCCGCCCATCATCGGCGAACTGCTGTTTCTTCTGTCTTCGACGTTGTCGCTTTCGCGACGTCCTTGCCAACGCATACTCTGACCTCATCACTCTCAATTATTATGATAATGATCGTAGGTGGTTCAGGCGCGCTTTACCATAAGAAAACGGGGGAAGGCGCAGGGTATGAGGGCCATACCCTGCGAAAATGCGAAGGAAAAGCTTAGTCGAGATTCACGCCAAGACGACGCGCGACTTCTTCGTAGGCTTCGATAAGGCCGCCCAGGCTCTGACGGAAGCGGTCTTTGTCCATTTTGTCCATGGTTTGTTTATCCCACAGACGCGCGCCGTCCGGCGAGAACTCATCGCCCAGCGTCACTTCACCTTTGAACAGACCAAACTCCAGCTTGAAGTCGACCAGGATCAGGCCCGCGTCGTCAAAGAGCTTTTTCAGCACGTCGTTGGCTTTATAGGTCAGTTCTTTCATGCGCGCGAGGTTTTCCTGGCTCACCCAGCCGAACGTTTCGCAGTAGGATTCGTTGACCATCGGATCGTGCATCGCGTCGTTTTTCAGGAACAGGTCGAACAGCGGCGGATTGAGTTCGATACCCTCTTCAATGCCGAGACGCTTCACCAGCGATCCCGCTGCGCGGTTGCGGATAACGCACTCCACCGGCACCATGTCGAGCTTTTTCACCAGCGCTTCGGTATCAGAAAGCAGCCGTTCCATTTGCGTCGGGATACCCGCTTCAGCCAGTTTGCTCATAATGAAATAGTTAAACTTGTTGTTCACCATTCCCTTACGGTCAAACTGTTCAATGCGGGCGCCGTCGCCTGCTGACGTATCATTGCGGAACTCGAGCACCAACAGATCCGGGTTTTCCGTGCTGTATACGGTTTTCGCTTTGCCACGATACAACTCAGCTTGCTTTTGCATCTTTATTACTCCAGGTGTGGTGACCGCTCGCGCGGCCTGAGGATTTATCACAAAACTTGCCATTTTCTGGCGACGCACACGTTTGCGTCCACCACAGAAAAAAGGGCCGGAGTGATCCGGCCCTGCGTATT
This sequence comes from Cronobacter sp. HA18006, assembly GCF_011605445.1. NCBI lineage: Bacteria > Pseudomonadati > Pseudomonadota > Gammaproteobacteria > Enterobacterales > Enterobacteriaceae > Cronobacter > Cronobacter sp. HA18006. Next base: position 192,338 of record NZ_JAANQB010000024.1, read on the forward strand.
ACTTGCTAAATGCAGCCTGGAAGGCGGCTACCAGCGCATCGTTCTGCGACTGGGTCAGCGTATGGCCTTTCGGGTCGATAAACTGCAGGCTGGTGCGGTTATCGAGATCGCCGACCTGAAGTTTATAATCGCCGTTAGAGAGGCCCGGATCGCGTGCGCCCAGCGCCTGCCAGTCGCTGTCAGACAGCGCTTTGTAGGTCACGGCGACGCTGCCCGTTGAACGGGTGGAGTCGGTCACTTTCATGCCCACTTTGGCAAGCGTATCCGGCAGACGGTTCCAGACGGCGTTGAACGGCGCGCGCACCACCAGTACCGGCAGGCCGACATCGTCGGAACCGCTGGTGACGTCGATTTGCGACGCGCTGCGGTTATCGGCGGCGTTCTGACGCGCGGTCTCGTTTTTATCAAGACCGGAGGCAATGGCGTTCAGCATTTCGGCGCTGTAACGCTGCAATGAGGCGGTATCCGCCACCGGTTTGCCATCCTGCTCAAGATTGACGAGCTTCACCACTAGCGCCTGCTGATAGCCCTGCGGCTTCACGCTGACCTGATAGCGACCGCGATACTGCTGGTCTTCATCGGCGCGGTTCCACTGAACCCAGTCGGTGTTGAGCGTCTGAGCGGCGTCGTCGCGTTTTTCAATGGTGTAGTTGAGCGACTGCACGACGCTGACCACCTGCGGCCAGAGCGCACCGTTGCGGCCGCTTTCCAGCAGCAGCGTAGCGGTGTCGCCTGTGAACTGCGTACGCGCGCCACTGACCAGCGCCAGCGGCTGTGTGGGCGGGCGAATATCAAGCTGTTTGCCAACCGGGCCGTTGGTACGCGGGGTCGGGATGTTATAGTCGCCGTTCTGCACCGGCAGGATCATACCGGCCGGCGCGTGCAGTTCTGCCAGCGGAGCCGCGTCCAGATAGGACTCGTCGCCGCTCACCTGACGCTTGTAGCGCGAATCGGAACTACAGGCGGCGAGTAGCATCACCAGCGATACGGTTGCTACTTTCGCCACACGCGACTTCTGTACTGAGTAAGCCATCAAATCTCCCTAAACTTTACAGCAGGCCGGCATGCTTAAGCGCGGAGCCAACAATGTCGCGACCGGCATCGGTAATCGGCGTCATTGGCAGGCGCAGCGTATCGGTCGCCACAAGTCCCAACTCCTTACAGGCCCATTTCACCGGGACAGGATTGGGTTCGACAAATAATTTATGATGCAAAGGCATCAGGCGACGATTGATGATGCGCGCATCGTCAAACTTCCCTTCCGCCGCGAGCCGGCACATATCGGCCATATCGCGCGCTGCGACGTTGGTGGTAACAGAAATCACCCCGTGGCCGCCAAGCTGCATGAAATCCATCGCCGTAGCGTCGTCGCCGCTTAACAGCGCGAAATCCTCACTAACCAGCTCTTTGATCAGGTGAACGCGGCTTAAGTTCCCGGTCGCTTCTTTGATACCGACAATATTTTTAATTTTTGACAGACGACCTACCGTCTCCGGCAGCATATCGCAACCGGTACGGGACGGCACATTATAGAGGATCTGCGGCAGGTCGGTATGCTCTGCGATAGCTTTAAAATGCTGGAACAGGCCTTCCTGGGTCGGACGGTTGTAATACGGCGTAACGGTCAGACAGCCTGCGATGCCGCTGTCGTTGAAACGCTGAGTCAAGCTGATGGCCTCGGAAGTGGCGTTCGCGCCCGTGCCTGCGATAACCGGAATGCGGCCATCGGCAAGTTCCAGCGTCATCATCACCACATCAGCATGCTCGTCATGGCTGAGCGTGGCGGATTCCCCGGTTGTCCCTACCGATACAATCGCCGACGTTCCGTTAGCGACATGGTAATCAATCAGTTTTTTCAGGCTCGCCCGGCAGACATTACCTTTTTCATCCATCGGCGTGATAAGCGCGACAATACTTCCCGTGAACATTGGCCATCCTCTGTGCAAACAAGAGCCTCAATGGTACGTTTGGTGCCGTAATAAAAGCAAGCGGCCAGGGCGCGCTATGCGGTTGTATGGCGGATTTTTTTATGGTTTCCTAAGGAATAATTCATCGTTTCAACAGGAAGCACAGGTTTGACATCCTCATCCCCCCATTATCTGGTGATTACCGCGCTGGGAGCCGACCGCTCGGGTATCGTTAACACTATCACCCGCCATGTCAGCAGTTGCGGCTGCAATATCGAAGATAGCCGTCTGGCGATGCTGGGAGAGGAGTTCACGTTCATCATGCTGCTGTCCGGAAGCTGGAACGCGATTACGCTGATTGAATCCACGCTGCCGCTCAAGGGCGCCGAGCTGGATTTGCTGATTGTGATGAAACGCACCACCGCCCGCCCTCGCCAGGCGATGCCGGCATCCGTCTGGGTGCAGGTCGAGGTGGAAGACTCGCCGCATTTGATTGAGCGCTTCACCGAACTGTTCCATTCCCACGACATGAATATCGCTGAACTTATCTCGCGCACGCAGCCTGCACAGGAAAATAAGTCCGCACAGCTCTATATTCAGATAACGGCGCACAGTCCGGCTTCACAGGATGCGACGATTATCGAACAGCCTTTCCGTCAACTCTGTACAGAGCTGGGCGCGCAAGGCACTATTAGCGTGGTTAATTATCCACAGCAAGATGAACAGGATGGAGTGTAGTGATGAATCCACTGAAAGCCGGTGATATCGCACCGAAATTTAGCTTGCCCGATCAGGACGGTGAACAAGTAAATTTGACCGACTTCCAGGGACAGCGTGTTCTGGTTTATTTCTATCCCAAAGCCATGACGCCGGGCTGCACCGTCCAGGCATGCGGGCTGCGCGATAACATGGATGACCTGAAAAAAGCGGGTGTGGAAGTGCTGGGCATCAGCACCGATAAACCTGAAAAGCTCTCGCGTTTCGCTGAAAAAGAGCTGCTTAATTTCACGCTGCTCTCGGATGAAGATCATCAGGTGAGCGACCAGTTTGGCGTCTGGGGTGAAAAATCCTTTATGGGGAAAACCTACGACGGCATTCATCGCATCAGCTTTCTGATCGATGCCGAAGGAAAAATCGAGCATGTGTTCAATGATTTCAAAACCAGCAATCACCACGATGTGGTGCTGGCCTGGCTGAAAGAACACGCCTGAAGTCAGATTGCCGGGAGGCGTAACGCCTGCCCGGCCCGTATGACGTTACTCTTGCGCCGTCGGCGTGGTTTCCGGCCAGGCGTGAACCACCGCTTTAATCAGCGTCGCCAGCGGAATGGCGAAGAAAATCCCCCAGAAGCCCCACAGCCCGCCGAAAATCACCACCGAGAGAATAATTACCAGCGGATGCAGATTGACCGCTTCGGAGAACAGCACCGGCACCAGCACGTTGCCATCCAGCCCCTGAATGATCAGATAGACCGCAAAGCAGCTCCAGAACTCCGTGCCCATGCCGAACTGAAACAGCGCCACGCACACGACCGGAATAGTCACCATAAACGCGCCGATATACGGAATGAGTACTGAGATGCCGACCAGCACCGCCAGTAACAGCGAGTAGTTAAGGCCGAAAATCAGGAAGCCTATCCAGGTCGCGACACCCACCACAATCATCTCCAGCACTTTGCCGCGGATGTAATTGGTAATTTGCTGATTCATCTCCACCCACACCTGCCCTGCGAGACCGCGGTTACGCGGCAGCACACGCCGCACCGCGTTCAGCAGCTGTTCTTTATCTTTGACTAAAAAGAACACCATCAGCGGCACCAGAATCAGGTAGATAGCAAGCGTCAGCAGGCCCACCAGCGAGGCGAGCGAATATTTCACGACCGAATCACCAAGCGTGATGATGCGGGTGCGCATATTTTCGGCGATGGCGTCGATAATGCCCGCGTCCATCAGCGCCGGAAAACGCTTCGGCAGCGTCGCCGCAAAATCGGAGAGCTTATTGAGCATGCCGGGAATATCGCGGATCAGGTTAATTCCCTGCTGCCAGGCCACCGGCACCACGACAAACGCCATGACCAGCACAATACCGATAAAGAGCACCAGCACCAGCGTTGCGGCAAGGCCACGTGAACAGCCGATGCGTTGCAGCCGCGACGTCGGCCACTCCAGCAGGTAGGCAAGAACGATAGCGACCAGCAGCGGTGCCAGCAAACCATGCAGGAAGAAGAGGATACAAAAACCAGCGACCAGAATCGCCAGCAGCGCTATCGCCTCCGGATCGCTGAAGCGACGACGATACCACTGGGTTAACATTTCAAGCATAAAAACCTTCCCTCACGGGTGACGGCACGGGCGTGAGGGCGAATTGTATCGAAATGTCACAAAAAAGACCGTGATTTTTGTGCCCCCCGCAAGACAACCCGTTGCCGGATGAATATGATTTCCCGACGCATTTGTAAAACGGACTTCCCAGCCGGGCGCGCGGACTGAACAAAGCGATGCCGGGCGGGTCAAAAGAGACTCTATACAGACGGGAAAGAGGCTATGTTCAGGCAGTTGAAAACGACACTGGTTGCAACGCTTATCGGCGGCATGCTGGCAGGCCAGCTTGCGCCCGCCTTTGCAGCGGACCCGGCCGACGGTTTGCCGGATATGGGCACCTCGGCGGGCAGCACGCTTTCTATCGGCCAGGAGTTACAGATGGGCGATTACTACGTCCGTCAGTTGCGCGGCAGCGCGCCCCTGATCAACGACCCGCTGCTGGTGCAATATATCAACGGGCTGGGTATGCGCCTGGTCTCGCACGCCGATTCGGTAAAAACCCCTTTCCACTTCTATCTCATTAATAACGACGAAATTAACGCCTTCGCTTTTTTCGGCGGCAACGTGGTGCTGCATTCGGCGCTGTTCCGCTATGCCGATAACGAAAGCCAGCTCGCCTCGGTAATGGCGCATGAAATCTCCCACGTCACCCAGCGCCATCTGGCGCGCGCGATGGAAGATCAAAAGCGCAGCGCCCCGCTCACCTGGGTCGGCGCGCTCGGCTCCATACTGCTCGCGATGGCAAGCCCGCAGGCGGGTATGGCGGCGCTCACCGGCACGCTCGCCGGTACGCAGCAGGGCGTTATCACGTTTACTCAACAGAATGAACAAGAAGCCGACCGCATCGGTATTCAGGTGCTGCAACGCTCTGGCTTTGATCCGCAGGCGATGCCGACTTTCCTTGAGAAACTTCTCGACCAGGCGCGCTACTCCACGCGCCCGCCGGAAATTCTGCTGACTCACCCGCTGCCGGAAAGCCGTCTGGCGGATGCCCGTAACCGCGCGAACCAGATGCGCCCCGTCGTATCGCAATCCTCTGAAGCGTTCTACATGGCGAAAGTGCGCACGCTGGGCATGTATAACTCCGGGCGTAACCAGCTCACCAGCGATATTCTCGATTCGCTCGCCAAAGGCAACCAGCGCGAACAACACGCCGCGCAATATGGCCGCGCCCTGCAGGCGATGCAGGATAAACGCTTCGCCGAAGCCCGCCAGCAGCTGGAACCGCTGTTGCGCGCGCAGCCGGACAATGCCTGGTATCTCGACCTCGCCACCGATATTTCGCTTGGCGAACACAAAGCGCAGGAGGCGATTGACCGTCTGAAAAGCGCGCCGGATCTGAAAACCAATCCGGTGTTGCAGTTGAACCTTGCTAACGCGTATCTGGAAGGCAGCCAGCCGGCGCAGGCGGTGACTATCCTTAACCGCTACACCTTTACCTGGCCGGATGACACCAACGGCTGGGATCTGCTGGCGCAGGCGCAGGCGGCGCTCGGCAATCGCGATCAGGAGCTGGCGGCGCGCGCCGAAGTGATGGCGCTTCTGGGTAAACTCGATCAGGCAATCACGCTGCTCAGCAGCGCCAGTTCGCAGGTAAAACTCGGCAGTCTGCAACAGGCGCGTTATGACGCCCGTATCGATCAGATTCGCCAGCTGCAACAGCGCTTCCGCCCTTACGAAAAAATGTAACAGGAGAGACCATGTCCCGGGACGTGACGATTTACCATAACCCGCGCTGCTCAAAAAGCCGCGAAACCCTGAGCCTGCTGACCGAACGCGGCATTGAGCCAGATGTCGTGCTGTATCTGGAGACGCCGCCGGATGCCGCGACAATCAAAACGCTACTGAACCAGCTCGGGTTCAGCCAGGCGCGCGAGCTGATGCGCACGAAAGAAGATCTCTACAAAACGCTGAATCTGGCTGACCCGTCGCTCAGCGAAGAGGCGCTGATTCAGGCAATGGTGGACAACCCGAAACTGATTGAGCGCCCGATTGTGATTAGCCACGGCAAAGCGCGACTGGGGCGTCCGCCGGAGCAGGTGCTGGAGATCCTCTAAATAAAACGCCGCGGGCACTCCTCGCGGCGTTCTTCTTTCTGACACGGTTTTACAGCCCGAGCGTGTCTTTCACAAACGGGATCGTTAGCTTGCGCTGGGCGCTGATCGAGGCGCGATCGAGCTGATCGAGCGTCTGGAACAGCGTGCGCATTTCACGATCGAGCCGTTTTAACAGAAAACGCCCCACATCTTCCGGCAGTTCAAAACCGCGCATCCGGGCGCGCAGCTGCAGCGCCTGGAGCTTATCGTCATCGGAGAGCGGCTGGAGCCGGTAGATTTGCCCCCAGTCGAGGCGCGAGGCGAGATCGGGCAGCTTCAGGTTGAGCTGGCGCGGCGGCCTGTCGCCGGTAATGAGCAGTCGGGTATTGCCCGATTCCAGAATGCGGTTATAGAGATTGAAGATAGCCATTTCCCAGGGCTCATCGCCTGCGATGCACTCGATATTATCGATGCAAACCAGCGAGAGTTGCTCCATGCCCTCCAGCACTTCCGGGACAAACCAGGTGCGTTTATCGAGCGGCACATAACCAACCGCGTCTCCGCGCTGCGAAAGCTCAGCGCAGGCGGCATGCAGCAGATGACTGCGCCCACCGCCCTCCCGGGACCAGAAATAGATGTAGCCGCTGCGGTCGTGGCGCAGCATCGTCTGGAGTGCGGCTAATAAAGAGGGGTTGTCGCCCGGCCAGAAGCTGGCAAACGTTTCGTCATCGGGCAGCCAGAGCGGCAAGGAGAGCTGTGCCGGTGTGTTCAGAAGGACCTCTTCAAGGACATACGAAAAAACGCATTGAGTCTATCACACAATCGCTTCGCTGTTGAACCGGGCGACAGCGCCGCCCGGCAGGCGGATCAGTGCGGCGATTTTTCGTGCTCGTCAGCGTCAAGCACCGTCTCTTCCGGGCGCAATACATTGATAAGTTTGAAAATCAGGCTCAGCGCCACGCCGACAATTGTCGCCAGCGCCATGCCTTTCAGCTCGGCCGCGCCAATATGCACTTTCGCGCCGCTGACGCCAATGATCAGGATGACTGACGTCAGGATCAGGTTCTGCGCCTTGCTGTAATCCACTTTAGATTCAATCAGTACGCGAATACCGGATGCGCCGATCACGCCGTAGAGCAGCAGCGAAACGCCGCCCATCACCGGCACCGGGATAATCTGGATCGCCGCCGCCAGTTTGCCGACGCAGGAGAGCAAAATCGCGATGATCGCAGCGCCACCAATAACCCAGGTGCTGTAAACGCGGGTGATCGCCATAACGCCGATATTCTCGCCATAGGTCGTGTTCGGCGTGGAGCCGAAGAAACCGGAAATCATCGTCGAGAAACCGTTCGCGAACATCGAGCGGTGCAGGCCCGGATCGCGGATCAGATCTTTTTTCACGATGTTCGCCGTTACCACCAGGTGCCCGACATGCTCGGCTATGACCACCAGCGCCGCAGGCAGAATGGTGAAGATAGCAAACCACTCAAAGCGCGGCGTATAGAACGTCGGCAGCGCAAACCAGTGGGCATTGGCAATCGGCGTGGTATCCACAACGCCCATCGCGAAGGAGAGGGCATAGCCCGCCAGCACGCCGATGAGAATCGGGATGATCGCGAGAAAACCGCGGAACAGCACCGAGCCAAACACCGTGACCGCCAGCGTCACCAGCGAAATAGTGATTGTGGTGGAATCCGCCGTCTGGCCTTCCGCAGGCAGCAGGCCCGCCATATTGGCCGCAACGCCCGCCAGCTCCAGGCCGATAACCGCGACGATGGCACCCATCGCCGCAGGCGGGAACATCACGTCGAGCCAGCCGGTGCCCGCTTTTTTGACAATCAGCGCCACGATGCAAAACAGCGCGCCGCAAACGATAAACCCGCCGAGCGCCATCTCATAGCCGAGCGGCAGCAACAGCAACACGGGCGAAATAAAGGCAAAGCTTGAGCCCAGATACGCCGGGATTTTGCCTTTACAGATAAAGAGATACAGCAGCGTGCCGATGCCGTTAAACAGCAGTACGGTGGCCGGGTTAATATGAAACAGGATGGGCACCAGCACGGTTGCGCCAAACATGGCGAACAGGTGCTGCAAACTAAGCGGGATAGTCTGTAAGAGCGGCGGACGTTCACTTACCCCGATAGCACGGCGCGTCATAGCGTTTTCCTCAAGAGTGTTGATGTGTGATGTGTTAAGTGTGGGACCAAAAAAAAGCCGACTAATAAGTCGGCTTAACGTTTACTTCGTACCAAATATTTTATCGCCCGCATCGCCGAGGCCCGGGATGATGTACCCGTGCTCGTTAAGCCCCTTGTCGATGGACGCGGTATACAGCTCGATATCCGGGTGCGCTTTCTCCAGCGCCTTGATGCCTTCCGGCGCGGCGACCAGAACCAGCACTTTGATGCTGGTGCAGCCCGCTTTCTTCAGCAGGTCGATAGTGGCGATCATCGAGCCGCCTGTCGCCAGCATCGGGTCGACAACCAGCGCCATGCGCTCGTCGATATTAGAAACCAGCTTCTGGAAATACGGCACCGGCTCCAGGGTTTCTTCATCACGGTAAACGCCGACCACGCTGATGCGCGCGCTCGGTACGTTCTCCAGCACCCCTTCCATCATGCCAAGACCGGCGCGCAGAATAGGCACTACGGTAATTTTCTTGCCTTTGATCTGCTCGATTTCCACCGGGCCGTTCCAGCCTTCAATGGTCACTTTTTCCGTCAGCAGATCGGCTGTGGCTTCATAGGTCAGCAGGCTGCCCACTTCAGAGGCGAGTTCACGAAAACGCTTGGTGCTGATGTCATGCTCGCGCATCAGGCCCAGCTTGTGTTTAACCAGCGGGTGTTTCACTTCAACGATCTTCATTCTCTTTCTCCCCAGCAAGATGGCAGCCACAAAAAAAATCGCCGGATTATACCGCTTTTTGCGGGCCGCGCCATACGTAATGGGCTTGATCGGGATCAACCGAACAGAAGTCAGTCATCTTATTAGTGTGTTTTATTCAACGCAACAAGGGCTCGCAAACGTTTGCCTGGACTGTTAGAATTGCCGCGTTTTCTCTACTACCACCAACCGCAACCGCGTGGGGACTTAGCAGTGACCGACAAAACCTCTCTCAGCTATAAAGATGCCGGTGTTGATATTGATGCTGGTAACGCTCTGGTCGACCGTATCAAAGGCGTCGTGAAAAAAACCCGTCGCCCGGAAGTGATGGGTGGCCTGGGCGGCTTCGGCGCCCTCTGCGCGCTGCCGCAGAAATACCGCGAGCCGGTGCTGGTCTCCGGGACGGACGGCGTCGGCACCAAGCTGCGTCTGGCGATGGATCTGAAACGTCACGACACGATTGGCATCGACCTGGTGGCGATGTGCGTAAACGATCTGGTGGTACAGGGCGCGGAGCCGCTGTTCTTCCTCGATTACTACGCGACCGGCAAGCTGGATGTGGATACCGCGGCAAGCGTGATTAACGGCATCGCCGAAGGCTGCCTGCAATCCGGCTGCGCGCTGGTGGGCGGCGAAACGGCGGAAATGCCGGGCATGTATCACGGCGACGATTACGACGTGGCCGGTTTCTGCGTCGGCGTGGTGGAAAAATCAGAGATTATCGACGGCTCGAAAGTCGCCGACGGCGACGTACTGGTGGCGCTGGCCTCCAGCGGTCCGCACTCCAACGGCTACTCGCTGGTGCGTAAAATTCTTGAAGTGAGCGGCGCAAATCCTCAAACCACCGAGCTTGACGGCAAACCGCTCGCCGATCACCTGCTGGCCCCTACCCGCATCTATGTAAAACCGGTGCTGGAGCTGATTGAGAAGCTTGAAGTCCATGCCATCGCCCACCTGACCGGCGGCGGCTTCTGGGAAAACATTCCGCGCGTGCTGCCGGACAACACCCAGGCGGTGATTGATGAAGCCTCCTGGCAGTGGCCGGCGGTCTTCAACTGGCTACAGCAGGCGGGCAACGTCAGCCGTCATGAAATGTACCGCACCTTTAACTGCGGCGTTGGCATGGTCATCGCCCTGCCAGCCGCAGAAGCGGATAACGCGGTAGCGCTGCTCAATAGCCTTGGCGAAACCGCATGGAAAATCGGCGCGATTAAAGCCTCCGATGCCCAGGAACGCGTGGTTATTGCGTAATGAAGCGCATCGTAGTGCTAATTTCCGGCAGCGGCAGTAATTTACAGGCGATTATCGACGCCTGCGCGCAGAAGAAAATTAACGGCGTGATTAGCGCCGTCTTCAGCAACAAGGCCGACGCGTTCGGCCTTGAACGCGCGCGCGAGGCCGCCATTCCTGCGCATGCGTTAAGCGCATCTGATTTTGCCAGCCGCGAGGCGTTTGACCGTGAGCTGATGCAGGAGATAGACGCCTACGCGCCGGATCTGGTGGTGCTGGCGGGCTATATGCGCATTCTGAGCCCGGCCTTTGTGGCGCACTATGAAGGACGGCTGCTGAATATTCACCCTTCCCTGCTGCCGAAATATCCGGGGCTGCATACGCACCGCCAGGCGCTCGCCAACGGCGATGACGAGCACGGCACGTCGGTGCATTTTGTCACGGACGAGCTGGACGGCGGCCCGGTGATTTTACAGGCCCGCGTCCCGGTCTTTCCCGGCGACAGCGAAGAGGACGTCACCGCGCGCGTTCAGGCGCAAGAGCACGCCATCTACCCGCTGGTGGTAAGCTGGTTTGTCGAGGACCGTCTCGCGATGCGCGAAGGCCGCGCCTGGCTGGACGGGCATCCGCTCCCGCCGCAGGGTTACGCTTCTGACGAATGATTAAAGGGCCACGAGGCCCTTTATTTTTTCTCTCGTCTGGCGTTAATTCCGTCATCGACACGGAAAACTTGCCCGCCAACATCACGGTTTCACAGGCTTTTTTGCCGCTTTCTCGTAAGCCTGCGGATAACTGTCATACTTTTCTGGCACAGTTGGACAGAGCATGACAAAGCTCGCCATAATAACCCCGAGACGGATTTGCCACGTCCCGAGTTAATCAACCGGAGTGTGAGTAGTAATGGGTCAGGAAAAGCTTTATATCGAAAAAGAACTGAGCTGGTTATCGTTCAACGAACGCGTATTGCAGGAAGCGGCGGATAAATCTAACCCGCTGATTGAGCGCATGCGCTTTCTGGGCATCTACTCTAACAACCTTGATGAGTTTTATAAGGTCCGGTTTGCCGAGCTTAAGCGGCGCATTATCATCAGCGAAGAGCAGGGTTCTAACTCTCATTCGCGCCACCTGCTGGGCAAGATCCAGTCGCGGGTGCTGAAGGCAGATCAGGAGTTCGACGGCCTGTATAACGATCTGCTGCTGGAGATGGCGCGCAACCAAATCTTTCTGATTAACGAACGTCAGCTTTCTGAAAATCAGCAGGTGTGGCTGCGTCACTACTTCAAACACTATCTGCGCCAGCACGTCACCCCGACGCTGATTAATCGCGACACCGATCTGGTGCAGTTTCTGAAAGACGATTACACCTATCTGGCGGTCGAAATTATTCGCGGCGAATCTATTCGCTACGCGCTGCTGGAGATCCCGGCCGATAAAGTGCCGCGCTTCGTGAATCTTCCGCCCGAAACCCCGCGCCGCCGCAAACCGATGATCCTGCTGGATAACATTCTGCGCTTCTGCCTGGATGATATCTTTAAAGGCTTTTTCGATTACGACGCGCTGAACGCCTATTCCATGAAGATGACGCGCGACGCGGAATACGATCTGGTGCATGAGATGGAATCGAGCCTGCTGGAGCTGATGTCTTCAAGCCTCAAGCAGCGCCTCACCGCTGAGCCGGTGCGTTTCGTTTACCAGCGCGATATGCCGGATGCGATGGTGCAGATGCTGCGCGAGAAGCTCTCTATCTCGCGCTATGACTCCATCGTGCCGGGCGGTCGCTACCATAACTTCAAAGATTTCATTAGCTTCCCGAATGTCGGCAAAGCGAATCTGATCAACAAACCGCTGCCGCGCCTGCGCCACATCTGGTTCGATCAATTCCGCAACGGCTTTGACGCCATTCGCGAGCGCGACGTGCTGCTTTACTACCCGTATCATACGTTCGAGCATGTGCTGGAACTGCTGCGCCAGGCGTCGTTTGACCCGAGCGTGCTGGCCATCAAAATCAATATCTATCGCGTGGCGAAAGACTCGCGCATTATCGACTCGATGATCCACGCCGCCCACAACGGCAAAAAAGTGACCGTCGTGGTGGAGTTACAGGCGCGCTTTGATGAAGAGGCGAATATTCACTGGGCGAAACGCCTGACCGAAGCGGGCGTACATGTGATCTTCTCAGCGCCGGGCCTTAAGATCCACGCCAAGCTGTTTCTCATCTCGCGTAAAGAGGGTGACGACGTGGTGCGCTACGCGCATATCGGCACCGGCAACTTTAACGAAAAAACCGCGCGCCTTTATACCGACTACTCGCTGCTGACCGCCGATGCGCGCATCACCAACGAAGTGCGCCGGGTATTTAACTTTATCGAAAACCCTTACCGCCCGGTGAGTTTCGATTACCTGCTGGTGTCGCCGCAAAACTCGCGCCGCCTGCTTTATGAAATGGTCGATCAGGAGATCGCCAACGCGCAGCAAGGGTTGCCGTCGGGGATTACGCTTAAGCTTAATAATCTCGTCGATAAAGGGCTGGTGGACAGGCTCTACGCGGCGTCCGGCTCCGGCGTAAAAGTGAATCTGCTGATTCGCGGCATGTGCTCGCTTATCCCGCAGCTGGAAGGCCTGAGCGACAATATTCAGGTCATCAGTATCGTTGACCGCTATCTCGAACATGACCGGGTTTATATTTTCGAAAATGGCGGCGATAAGCGCGTTTATCTGTCGTCTGCCGACTGGATGACGCGTAATATCGACTACCGCATTGAAGTCGCCGCGCCGCTGCTGGACCCGCGCCTGAAACAGCGCATTCTGGATATCATTGATATCCTGTTCAGTGATACGGTGAAGGCCCGTTATGTGGACAAAGAACTGAGTAATCGCTATGTGCCGCGTGGTAATCGCCGCAAAGTTCGCGCACAATTGGCGATTTACGATTACATAAAATCTCTGGAACAGCCTGAATAATCTATGCCGATAACTTCTGATGCTCCACGACCGGAGGAATTTGCTGCGGTCGATCTCGGCTCTAACAGCTTCCATATGGTGATTGCCCGTGTGGTGGATGGCGCCATGCAAATCATTGGTCGTCTGAAACAGCGCGTACACCTGGCCGATGGGCTGGACGAAAATAATATGCTGAGCGAAGAGGCCATGGAGCGCGGCCTCGCCTGCCTCTCCCTGTTCGCCGAGCGTCTGCAGGGGTTTTCCGCGGCGAAAGTCTGCATCGTGGGCACCCACACGCTGCGCCAGGCCGCTAACGCGACGGATTTCCTGCGTCGCGCGGAAAAGGTCATCCCCTACCCGATTGAAATTATCTCCGGCAATGAAGAAGCGCGCCTGATTTTTATGGGCGTGGAACATACGCAGCCAGAGCGCGGGCGTAAGCTGGTTATCGATATCGGCGGCGGCTCGACGGAGCTGGTGATAGGCGAAGATTTTGAGCCGCAACTGGTGGAAAGCCGCCGCATGGGCTGCGTCAGCTTCGGGCAGCATTTCTTCCCGAACGGTGAGATAACGCCGGATAATTTCCGCCGCGCGCGTCTCGCCGCCGTGCAAAAGCTTGAAAGCCTCGCCTGGCAGTATCGCCTTAAAGGCTGGACCGTGGCGCTGGGCGCTTCCGGCACCATCAAAGCCACGCATGAAGTGCTGGTGGAGATGGGCGAAAAAGACGGTTTTATCACGCCGGATCGCCTCGATATGCTGCGCGATGAAGTGCTGAAATTCGGCCACTTCTCCGCGCTTACCCTGCCGGGGCTATCGGAAGAGCGCAAAGTCGTCTTCGTGCCGGGGCTGGCTATTCTCTGCGGCGTGTTTGACGCGCTGGCGATCCGCGAGCTGCGTCTGTCAGACGGCGCGCTGCGCGAAGGCGTGCTGTACGAGATGGAAGGCCGTTTCCGGCATCAGGATATCCGCATTCGCACCGCGCAGAGCCTCGCCAATCAGTACCATATCGACAGAGAACAGGCGCACCGGGTGCTGGATACCACCATGCTGATGTATGAGCAGTGGGAGCAGCAGAATCCTAAGCTTGCGAACCCGTCGCTGGCGGCACTGCTGAAATGGGCGGCGATGCTGCATGAGGTCGGGCTTGGCATTAACCACAGCGGCCTGCACCGCCATTCGGCTTATATCCTTCAGAACAGCGATCTGCCGGGCTTTAATCAGGAGCAGCAGATGATGATGGCGACGCTGGTGCGCTATCACCGTAAGGCGATTAAGCTCGACGAGCTGCCGCGCTTTACGCTGTACAAGAAAAAGCAGTTCCTGCCGCTCATCCAGCTGCTGCGCCTTGGCGTGCTGCTGAACAATCAGCGTCAGGCGACCACCACACCGCCGACGCTGGTGCTGAATACCGATGAGAATCACTGGACGCTGCGTTTCCCGCACGACTGGTTCAGCCAGAACGCGCTGGTGCTGCTGGATCTCGAACGTGAGCAGCAGTACTGGGAAGGCGTTACCGGCTGGAAGCTGAATATTGAAGAAGAAGCGAGCCCGGAAGTGGCCGCCTGAAACACGAAACGGTGAGCCTGGCTCACCGTTTTTTTATGCCTGCTCCGTCGTCTGCGGTTTCGCCGCGATAAGCGACTCCAGCGGTTGCGGCTTACCAATCACATAGCCCTGCAGATAATCGATACCGAGCGAACAAGCCACGTTTTTGATCTCTTCGCTTTCCACATACTCCGCCACCACCTGCATATTTTTCATCCGCGCCAGATGGCACATCGATTCAACAATCTGATAATCCAGACTGCTGGTCACGATATTGCGAATAAAACTGCCGTCGATTTTTAAAATATCGGCATTGATGCTTTTGAGCCGCGCGTAGCTGGCGTAACCGGTGCCGAAATCGTCAATTGCAATGCGACACCCCATCGCACGCAGCCGCGAAAGCGTCATTTGCGTCTGTTCCACATTCGTGAACGACTGGCTTTCAGTAATTTCAAAAATCAGTTGCCAGGGCTCAATGTGATAACGCGCCAGCAGCCGCTGGACCTCGCCCGGAAACGGCACGCGACAGACTGTGGCAGGCGTCAGGTTGATAGAGAAACGGCTGCCTGGCAACTGTTCGCGCCACTCATCCATAAATTGCAGTGTGCTTTCCAGCACCATCAGATCAATGCGCGACGAGAGACCGAACTCATGCGCCACCGGCAGGAAATTCTCCGGGGCAATCAGTTCGCCGTCATCACCGCGCATACGCAACAGAATTTCGTAGTAGCTGTCGCCGCGCATCCCTTCGATACGCTGCGCCATCAACCGGAAATGATGATTATCCAGCGCCTGCTGGAGGCGGTTGAGCATATCCACTTTCAGCTTCACGGCTTTCTGCACGTGGTTTGCGCCACGACACTGCAAGCTTTCGGGCTGATTGGTGGCAAGCGACAGATCCGCCATGGTGCTCATTTCACCAAGCAACAAATGCAGATGCGTGACCGGCGAGCGCACAAAGCTGTAACTGATACCCACCTGCGGCTGTAACGGCATGCCGTCCCACATAAAGCGGAACTGCCGCACGCGTTTATCCAGCGCGTCAATGCGCTCAAGATACGATTCCGTGTGAATACGCAGCACTAAATCGTGCCCGGAAAGTTGGTACGCCAGCTCATCCGGCAGCAGGATCTGGCGCAACCACGCCGCCATCTGCTGTTTATAGAGAATGCGCAGCATGACGCCATAGTTTCGCCCGAGCAGCTCAAGCTCGGGAATACGCATAAAACACAGCACCGACCAGGGGGCTTTGCCAAGATCCCGGTTCAGCGCTCGCAGATTCGGCATATGGCTTAACGGATCGATTAACGCCAGACGACGGCCGCGTAGATGCATCGTGCGCTGGCGGGTGGCAGTCAGCGCCATAAAGACAATCACCAGCGAAAAGACGCCATAGCTGGAGGTATTGACCACCATCTGGGTTTCGTAGCCGGGTACCGACGGGAAGTAGAGATAATAGAAATGACATAACACAGCCAGCACCGGCGTCCAGACGGTGGTGATGAAGAAATAGCCAAACCGCATCGCGCCCCAGAGCATCACGGGCAACAGTAATGAAAGCGTATAGGTGGTACTGAACAGCGAACTGCTGTCGCCCGTCGGCTGCACCAGACAGCCAAGCAGGAACAGAATCACGCCGAGCCAGACAACCACTTCGATTTTGCTGACTTTCTTATCGCGCTGGGCACGCGCCTGCGAGAGAAAACTCTTCAGATAGCGCGGGTGGCGCAGCACGCGAATCAGCAGATAGAAAAAAGGCATCCCCGTAAGGCAGCCGACCAGTACGGCCTGATAGCTGATAAGCGTCAATACGGTAAAAGGATTATCGCCCGTCAGCGACGTTGGACGCTCATAGAGCCCGAGAAACGCGGCTATCTGGTAAAACAGCATAAAGACCGAGGCGTTAAAGAACACCAACCAGAACATACGCTGCGCGCCGCTGCGTGAATGCCACCAGGAAACCGCATGCTGGCCCGGCGCAAAAATACGGTAGCCTGCCCAGCTCAGCGTTATCGGGACAAAGAAATTCAGCAGCGTGACCGAGAGATCTAATAACCCCACATTGCGGTGATAATAGACAACGATGCCAAGGCCGATGCCGGGCAGCGCGCGACGGCCATAAATCATCAGAAAGGCGCTAAACAGCGACAGCGGCAGGTAATAAAGCACCACCAGACCGCCTTCGATATGCACGTAAGTATTGCCTGCGCGGGCGAGTGGTAATAACAACAGCGGTAACACCAGCGGCAGAGCCCACCACTGATCTTTATTTTTCTTGAGTGTTTCAACCGATAACATAGATGCTCGATACCAGGGTCCCGTTCCCGGGCAAGAATTTCAGGCAGGCATCCGACCTGGCTGTTGAGAAGCGCGACAGACCTGAGCCGGACGCGGCGCGGTTAGCCAATCTTAGCCACAGGAAACCGCTTTCTTTTGATATACATCAAGTAATGCAACTGCACCATACGCGAACCGGCATTTGCAGAAAAAGACTCTTATCGCGTTATGCATCAAATGCTTAAATCCATTGATAAAAATCAGCCCCGGCAGATTCGTACGG
Source organism: Cronobacter sp. HA18006 (assembly GCF_011605445.1). NCBI lineage: Bacteria > Pseudomonadati > Pseudomonadota > Gammaproteobacteria > Enterobacterales > Enterobacteriaceae > Cronobacter > Cronobacter sp. HA18006. Next base: position 209,760 of record NZ_JAANQB010000024.1, read on the forward strand.
AAATTTACATGATGAATAATTGACCTCTTCGGCTCGCTGTGCCTTAATATTTACGTCGCCCGCAGTTGACGGGTAAACCTGAAGGGTAAAGGCGTGTCACAGGCCACCAGCATACGAAGACGGGACAGATTCAACGGTCGAATGACCCGTATTGTACTGCTTATCAGTTTTCTTTTCTTCTTTGGTCGCTTTATCTACTCCGCCATCGGCGCGTGGTATCACCACCAGGATAAAGTCCAGGCCCAGCAAATCAGCATGCCTCTCGACGCCTCCTCGCAACAACAGCAGCAGCGCTAGTGTCTTAAGCTTCCCTTGCGACGCCAGAAAACGCCCGCGATCGATGATTAACGGGCGTTTCGGATATTCTGAAAACCGCGGCGTAATAAGCGCTGATGAACGGATGAGTAGTGACGGGTAAAATAACCCCGGCAATAACGTTTAATCGCACATGCAGTGCAGAGCCGAAGACGGATGGTATTGCAGTCGTGGCAATCCGCCGATATTTATCCTGATATTCGCTCATGCCGGGATTATCTCCCGATAAGAATGTCTGAGTCTCTGCGGGAAATGCATGACGAGGAAGATAATGAAAATATGCTCGTATAAAATCAGAAGCATGCTCGTTGAAATTTAGATGTACTCGCCTGATAACATTGGTTATTTCTTCAAATAAACGTCTTAAAACGGTCTCATAAATTCTGAATCAGCCTCAACTCAATATCGTCTATCCGCTCTATGGCAGGGGCGAGGTATTATTTGCGATTATCCACCACGAAATAATCCGTCATTAACTTTTCCTTGCACAAAATAGTTTTTGATAACATGAGAAAATTATACCAGATAAAAGTTAATCTACCTTTCTATGCACAAGAGTCGGCGTATTGCAATGTACTCCCCCCTCCTGATCTATGTAGATTGCAGTCTATAAGATAAACCCTATAGTCTTATCTGCTACTGCGCACTCCTTCGCGCACCTCCATGCCATGACTCAGCGTGTAATTAACCCCATGGCTGACTTTTAACTTGCATAACATTTTTCATGAGGAAGAGAATGGCTGAAATTGCGATTGAGGTGTCCGATGTGCAGGTTTTGGAAGAATTAGAAACACTTAGCAAAGATGCTGATGGTTTTTCTTCAGAGCACCAGGGTATTGATGGTGTTCAACTTTTTACGGCGGTGATGACGCTGGGCCCATTGGTGATCAACGGTATCGTCAAAATTGTCCTGGCACAGATTGCCGCCAGGAAACATGTACGCGTCATTGTGGATGGTACTGAGATCAGCGGGGTGAGCGAAAAAACGCTTATGGATATCCTCAACAGTAAAGTTGACAACCAGCCCCGCAAATAGCCGATGAATAAAACGTCGCCGATTGACCGTCTCATCTCAGCTACGCGTCTCAACGACACAGTAAGGGCTAACCCCGAATTATATGAAACAACAATACTGCGCCTGAAGTCTATAGCAGAGCAATTGGGGTTGCCTCTTGATGTCAAGGTCGTGTATTCATCGTCACGCAGGGTTGAACACATCACCATATCCGGCATGGTCTGGTTGATTTACGATCAGTATCTGGGTCAAACGATGAATATGCTGAACAGGCTTTTCATTGAGGCGGAGGATGCCCATCCATCGCTTGTCTACTTTCACAAAGTATTGGCAGAGCGACTTGTTGATGCTGGACAGTTAGCTAATGCGTTACATTGTGCTGCGGCGTATCACTCCTCGCGTGAAGTATTACGTTCCAGATCTTCAGACTACACCTGGCGCAACGTGTTAACGAAAACCCACGAGCGATTCTTGCTTTATCACGAGTTCGGGCATCGTATTTTTTCAAATCCTGCGCTCATGCCGGTTATACGCGAGCATGTGCAATTCCTTATTCAGCATCAGGCTCAGGTAACGCGAAGACCGCTTAAGACGATCCTTCGGTCGATGCGCAAAGCGCCTTCTGCAGCGCGGCATCACCAGAATCTCAAAGCTGCTATTCGCGATCTCAGGCTTGAATATGAATCTGAGGAAGGGCGGTATTACAGACAAGCACAGCTGTCCTCATTAGCTCAGCCCCAAACTGAAGAAGAAGTGTTTTGTGACGTCTTCGCCTCAGATTTTGTACTGATGGAAGGCCTCAATGACGGTGATGATCTCATAAAAGTACTACGCGCAATTTATGTTGGACTCTACCACTTACAAGCGCTTGAATATTTACGCCGATTTCCATCTCTTACGAATGATTCGACGGACTGGCTGACTGACAAAATGCCGCACATTCAACTGCGCAGCCACTGCCTGCGTGCACACCTGATATTCCTCTACCAGACGGAGTTACGTGTCAAACAGCAGCTTGATGATAACCTCGTTGCCGACAGCATTCGTGCTTTTGAAATTCAACTCATGGAAGATCAGAAACGTCACTACGATGTGATATATGACAGCGCAATACGGCTGTGTGATAGCTTACGACGTAATGACACGCTCCCGGAACTGGGCAGGGAAACAATGGCGAGGCTACAGGCCGGGTTGCAAGATTCACAATCAACGTCCACACCATTACCCACTGATGATGAATTAAAGAAAATTATTCTGATTTTTACGGGTTGGCTTCCATAATGACCTTTTCCGGGATGTGGAAGGTTCGCCTTTGAGATATAAGCAGTGACTGCGTAAAAGAGCGATTATTTAACTGAATAAATGTCGTCCGCGCTCTTTTACAGGCTTAATACACGGCATCAAAATAATATCATTAACGTTTACTATGGAAATATTTTGTCGGGATTGACTGGTGCCATTGCGCGTTCTCCTCGCGTTAGTCTCTGCTTCTGACAACAATAGAGAGCGAGCGTCCAGACGATATTTCTCGCATCTGGCCTATGTGCCGTACGATCTATCCACCACTTGCGCCTTGTTGATTATCACTTTGGGTTTTGGACGCAGCCACCATCATGGTCTACAACTTACCGGGTGTTGTTTATTCGTTAACCGAGCTCGGTGTCCCGTTTTCTCACTATGAGAACTGGCATTTCACCCGTTACATCAGGAAGTTGGTGGGTCGTTCAACTGCGTTACACATCGCTATCGCGGGCGCGAAAAGGGATCGGGATCTCTGCCGCTTACGCGCATACAGAGCCCTCCAGGTTCACAAGTCAGACATACAGACGCATTACGATTAAAGCTGTTTTACAGGACGATCCGCAGGCTTTGAGCCGCGCTGTTGCCGCCAGGCTTAATACGGTCGACATTGCTGTCACTACTATTCTGAATGGCGGATTTCTGGCGTTACCTGAAGGCGATGCGCCTGTTGCGCAGCCTGGCGCGGCATTTCAACGACACGTTGGCCCATACTTACGCAAGGAATTAAACGATGCCCCATTCTGTCGAGTCCTTCCCTATTCACGTTCCGCAGGCACAGCTTGATGACCTGGCTGAACGTCTGGCGCAAACCCGGTGGCCTGATCCGCAAACCGTATCCGACCATAGCCAGGGGCCACAACTCCAACGGCTTCGCGCTCTGGTTGAACACTGGCAAAATGCGTATGACTGGCGCATCACTGAAACCCAACTGAATGAGTGGAACAGCAGCCGAACCGAAATCGACGGCCTCGGCATACACTTTCTGCATATTCGCTCCCCGCACCCCGACGCCCTTCCCTTGTTGATGACGCATGGCTGGCCGGGCTCCATTCTTGAATTCAGGGCGATGACAGGACCGCTTACCAACCCGACAGCCTATGGCGGACAAGCCTGCGATGCGTTTCATTTAGTTATCCCTTCGCTTCCGGGTTTTGGTTTTAGTGATAAACCCTCTTCACCTGGCTGGGGCGTAGCTAAAACAGCCAGAGCCTGGGCACAGCTCATGGAACGTTTGGGATACGGTCAGCGTTGGGCCGCCCAGGGGGGGGACTGGGGCGCAGCCGTCACCACTGCACTTGGGCATATGCGTCCGCCGGGTCTTGTGGGTATTCATCTGAATATGGTGATGTACCAGCCAACCCAGGATGAAATCGCACAGGCCACACCTGAAGAGCAGCGCATGTTGGCTGATGCTCAACGCTACGAGCGTGAGCTTTCGGGCTATATGAAGGTGCAAAGTACCCGTCCCCAGTCGATAGGCTTTGCCCTGTCAGACTCCCCCGTTGGCCTGGCCGCATGGATATACGCCCTCTTTCAGGACGCGTCCGACAGCGCAGGAGAACCTGAGCAGGTCATCGACATCAACGCCCTGATTGATGACGTTATGCTCTATTGGTTGCCGAATGCCGGACCAAGCTCCGTTCGTTTCTATTGGGAAGGAAGAAACGAGATGCAACGGCAAGGCCCTGCCCCGGTCATGTCTGTTCCGGCAGGTGTGAGCATGTTTCCCGGCGAATTACTACGCCTCTCCCGGCGCTGGGCACAGGCGCGTTTCGCCGACCTGCAATTTTTCGCAGAAGCTGAACGTGGCGGTCACTTCGCCGCGATGGAAAACCCGACTACTCTCGCCGGGCATATACGTGAGACTTTCCGGGTGCTGCGTTGACGGGCTCTGAGATGGAATGCAGCCGCGCGTATCATTAAGCCGTTACGATGCCATTCACAGGCCAATCGTTGCGCCGGAGCAACACCGTCTTTTCATGATGGCGTACTCACTGACAAACCGGCACGGTATTAACATTTCTCCCGGAGTCATCAGCGCACGCGAAAAAAAGCCCGCATTATGCGGGCTTTACATAGTGGTACAGCATGGTTTCAAATGAGACTTATTCCCACTCAATCGTCGCGGGCGGTTTACCGCTGATATCATAAACCACACGGGAAATGCCGTTGATTTCATTGATAATACGGTTGGAAACGCGGCCCAGGAAATCGTATGGCAGATGCGCCCAGTGAGCGGTCATAAAGTCGATGGTTTCGACCGCACGCAGTGAGACGACCCAGTCATACTTGCGGCCATCGCCCATGACACCGACAGAGCGCACCGGCAGGAACACCGCGAATGCCTGGCTCACTTTGTCGTACAGATCCGCACGGCGCAGCTCTTCGATAAAGATAGCGTCGGCGCGGCGCAGCAGGTCGCAGTACTCTTTTTTCACTTCGCCCAGCACGCGCACACCGAGGCCCGGCCCCGGGAACGGGTGGCGATAGAGCATGTCATACGGCAGACCCAGCTCCAGACCAATCTTGCGCACTTCGTCTTTAAACAGCTCTTTGAGCGGCTCGACGAGGCCCATTTTCATCTCTTTCGGCAGGCCGCCCACGTTGTGGTGAGATTTGATCACGTGCGCTTTGCCGGTGGCAGACGCCGCAGATTCAATCACATCCGGGTAGATAGTGCCCTGCGCCAGCCACTTCACATCTTCCAGTTTCAGCGCTTCTTCGTCGAACACTTCCACGAAAACACGACCAATGGTTTTACGCTTGGCTTCCGGCTCGTCGATGCCCGCCAGCGCGTCGAGGAAGCGCGCTTCCGCCGGGACGTGAACGATGTTAAGACCAAAATGGTCGCCAAACATATCCATCACCTGCTCGGCTTCGTTCAGGCGCAGCAGGCCGTTATCAACGAACACGCAGGTCAGACGGTCGCCAATCGCACGGTGCAGCAGCATGGCGGTGACGGAGGAGTCCACGCCGCCGGAGAGGCCCAGGATCACGCGATCGTTACCCACCTGCTGACGAATGCGTTCAACCGCGTCGTCGATGATTTTCGCCGGCGTCCACAGCGCTTCGCACTCGCAGATGTCGCGCACGAAGCGCTCCAGCATACGCAGGCCCTGACGGGTGTGGGTCACTTCCGGGTGGAACTGCACGCCGTAGAAACGCTTCTCTTCGTTCGCCATGATCGCGAACGGACAGGTTTCGGTGCTGGCGACGGTCACGAAATCAGACGGAATGGCGGTTACTTTATCGCCGTGGCTCATCCAGACATCCAGCAGCGGGTTGCCGTCGGCGCTCAGCGCATCTTCAATACCACGCACCAGCGCGCTGTCGGTTTTAACTTCTACCTGCGCATAACCGAATTCACGCTCGTTAGAACCTTCCACATGGCCGCCCAGCTGCATCGCCATGGTCTGCATACCGTAGCAAACGCCAAGCACCGGCACACCGGCGTTAAAGACATATTCCGGCGCGCGCGGGCTGTTTTCTTCGGTGGTGCTCTCCGGGCCGCCGGAAAGGATAATCCCGTTAGGATTAAAGCCGCGGATTTGCTCTTCCGTCACGTCCCAGGCCCACAGTTCACAGTAAACGCCCAGCTCACGCACGCGGCGCGCCACCAGTTGGGTGTACTGAGAACCGAAGTCGAGGATAAGGATACGATGCTTATGAATGTTGTCCGTCATTGACGCGTTTTCCAGAAAGTAGCTGATACAAAGTAAACGCCCGGCGCGAACGCCGGGCGAAGAAAATTAAGACCCCATACGGTAGTTCGGAGACTCTTTGGTGATGGTCACATCGTGAACGTGGCTTTCCTGAATGCCCGCGCCGCTGATGCGCACAAATTCCGCTTTGGTACGCAGCTCGTCGATCGTGGCGCAGCCGGTCAGGCCCATGCAGGAGCGCAGGCCGCCCATCTGCTGGTGGATAATTTCTTTCAGACGGCCTTTATACGCAACGCGGCCTTCGATGCCTTCCGGCACCAGCTTGTCAGCGGCGTTATCGGTCTGGAAATAGCGGTCGGAAGAGCCTTTGGACATCGCGCCGAGCGAGCCCATGCCACGATAGGATTTATATGCGCGGCCCTGGTAGAGTTCGATTTCGCCCGGGGATTCATCCGTGCCAGCCAGCATAGAGCCGACCATCACGACGCTTGCGCCCGCCGCGATCGCTTTGGCGATATCACCGGAGAAACGAATGCCGCCGTCAGCGATTACCGGAATACCGGTGCCTTCCAGCGCTTCTACCGCGTCCGCCACGGCGGTGATCTGCGGTACGCCCACGCCGGTTACGATACGGGTGGTACAGATAGAACCAGGACCGATGCCCACTTTCACCGCACTGACGCCTGCGTCCGCCAGGGCTTTCGCGCCGGCGGCCGTTGCGACGTTACCGCCGATGATTTGCAGATCCGGGTATTTCGCGCGGGTTTCGCGAATGCGTTGCAGCACGCCTTCGGAGTGGCCGTGAGAAGAGTCAATCAGCAGCACGTCAACGCCTGCGGCAACCAGCGCGTCAACACGCTCTTCGTTACCGGCACCCGCGCCCACCGCCGCACCGACGCGCAGACGGCCCTGCTCGTCTTTACAGGCGTTCGGTTTACGTTCGGCTTTCTGGAAATCTTTTACGGTGATCATGCCGCGCAGGTGGAAGCTCTCATCCACGACCAGCGCTTTCTCAACGCGTTTTTCGTGCATTTTCGCCAGCACGACGTCGCGGGATTCGCCTTCGCGAACGGTCACCAGACGCGCTTTCGGCGTCATGTAAACGCTGACCGGCTGGTTCAGATCGGTTACAAAGCGCACGTCGCGCCCGGTGATGATACCGACCAGTTCGTTCTCTTCAGTCACAACCGGGTAGCCTGCGAAGCCGTTGCGCTCGGTCAATTCTTTCACTTCACGCAGGGTGGTGGTCGGCAGAACAGTCTGCGGGTCGGTCACGACGCCGGATTCATGTTTTTTCACGCGGCGAACTTCTTCCGCCTGGCGCTCGATAGACATGTTTTTGTGGATAAAGCCGATGCCGCCTTCCTGCGCCAGGGCAATCGCCAGACGCGCTTCCGTGACGGTATCCATCGCCGCTGAAAGCATCGGGATGTTCAGGCGGATGGTTTTGGTCAGTTGCGTGCTGAGATCTGCGGTGTTCGGCAGAACGGTAGAGTGAGCGGGAACGAGGAGGACGTCGTCAAACGTCAGTGCTTCTTTAGCGATACGTAGCATGGGCAATATCTCAACCTGGGGTGAATGAGAACAGATAAAATATTGCCGCGGCATTATACAGAGCGTAACCGATTGCTTCTACATTTTTTTGCGAAAAAAGGTTACGCTGGTCTGCATGCAGGTTACTATCGATTGAATAACCCGCTGATTTAAAATTTGATCCAGCTCACATGCCGCTTACTCAGACACCCTCAATTTTTACCGTCAGCCGCCTTAACCAGAGCGTGCGTCTGCTGCTTGAGCAGGAGATGGGCCAGGTTTGGATCAGCGGCGAAATCTCCAACTTCACTCAGCCCGCGTCCGGTCACTGGTACTTTACGCTCAAAGACGACACCGCCCAGGTGCGCTGTGCGATGTTCCGCAACAGCAATCGCCGCGTGACGTTCCGCCCCCAACATGGCCAGCAGGTGCTGGTGCGCGCCAATATCACGCTCTACGAGCCGCGCGGCGACTATCAAATCATCGTCGAAAGCATGCAGCCTGCCGGTGAAGGCTTGCTTCAACAGCGCTATGAACAGCTTAAGCAGCAGCTCGCCGCCGAAGGGTTGTTCGATCCGGCGCTGAAAAAGCCGCTGCCCTCCCCGGCGCGCCAGGTGGGCGTGATTACGTCGAAAACCGGCGCGGCGCTGCACGATGTGCTGAATGTCTTACGCCGTCGCGATCCGTCGTTGCCGGTGGTTATCTACCCGACCGCCGTACAGGGCGACGACGCGCCCGCCCAGATTGTGCGCGCCATTGAGCTTGCTAACCTGCGTGATGAATGCGACGTGTTAATCGTCGGACGCGGCGGCGGCTCGCTGGAAGATTTGTGGAGCTTTAACGACGAGCGCGTCGCGCGGGCCATTTTCGCAAGCCGCATTCCGGTCGTCAGCGCGGTCGGCCATGAAACTGACGTCACTATCGCCGATTTTGTCGCGGATCTGCGCGCGCCAACGCCGTCCGCCGCCGCTGAGATAGTCAGCCGCAACCAGCTTGAACTGCTGCGCCAGGTACAGGCCTTGCAGCAGCGTCTGGAAATGGCGATGGACTACTCGCTGGCTAACCGCCAGCAGCGCTTTACGCGCCTGCATCACCGTCTTGAACAGCAGCACCCGCAGCTGCGCCTCGCCCGCCAGCAAACGCTGCTGATGCGCCTGCGCCAGCGTATGGATAACGCGCTGGACAGCCGGATGCGCCAGGCGACGCAGCGTCAGACCCGCCTGATGCAACGTCTGAACCAGCAGCAGCCGCTGCCGCGTCTGCATCGCGCCTCGGCGCGCGTTCAGCAGCTGGAGTATCGCCTCGGGCAGATTATCGCGGCCCGCCTGAGCCACACGCGTGAGCGTTTCGGCAACGCTATTACGCATCTGGAGGCCGTCAGCCCGCTTGCAACGCTGGCGCGCGGCTACAGCGTTACCACGGCGCAGGATGGCAACGTGCTGAAGGCGACGAAGCAGGTGCAGCCCGGCGATACGCTGACTACGCGGCTTGCCGACGGCTGGGTGGAAAGCGAAGTCCGCCAGATCACGCCCGCCAAAAAAACGCGCAAAAAGAAAACCGGATAAACCTCAGCAGCACCGGACTGGTCGCGAACTATACTGCAAGTGTTGGTTTTTTCAACGGCACTTGCCGTGTAAGGAGACCCTAATGAACCAGTCACGTTATCCAACCGTTATTCCCCCGTACATCCTGCGCCGCATTATCGATCATGGCTCAGAGCCCCAGCAGCAGAAAGCGCGCCAGACCCTCACCCACGTCCAGACCCTGATGGCGCATCAGCCCAAAGAGACCGCTGCCGCGCATGTCTCCGCCAAAGGCAAGCTGGAGCGCGATATCTATGACGCGCAGAACCGCGAAACGCTGCCAGGCGAGCTTGTGCGCCGCGAAGGCGCGCCATCCAACGGCGACGTCGCCGTGGACGAAGCCTACGACTATCTGGGCGTGACGCACGATTTCTTCTGGAAAGCGTATAAGCGCGATTCGCTCGACAACAAAGGCCTCGTGCTCAGCGGTACGGTCCATTACGGGCAGGAATACCAGAACGCCTTCTGGAACGGCCAGCAGATGGTCTTTGGCGACGGCGATGGCGAAATCTTCAATCGCTTTACTATCGCCATTGACGTGGTGGGCCATGAGCTCAGCCACGGCGTGACGGAAACCGAAGCCGGGCTTATCTATTTCGAACAGGCCGGCGCGCTCAATGAATCGCTTTCTGATGTCTTCGGCTCGCTGGTGAAACAGTATCAGCGCCAGCAGACGGCAGACCAGGCGGACTGGATCATCGGCGAAGGCTTGCTGGCGGAAGGCATCAACGGCAAAGGGCTGCGCTCGATGTCAGAGCCTGGCACCGCGTATGACGACCCGCTGCTCGGCAAAGATCCACAGCCCGGCCACATGAAAGATTATGTGAAAACCCGCGAGGATAACGGCGGCGTGCATATCAACTCCGGCATACCTAACCGCGCGTTTTATCTCGCGGCGACAGCCATCGGCGGGTACGCCTGGGAGAAAGTCGGTTATGCATGGTATGACACGGTTTGTGACCGCTCACTTTCGCAAAATGCGGATTTCGCCAGCTTCGCGAAGCTGACTATCGAGCATGGGCGTAAACGCTCCGGCGACAGCGTGGCGCAGGCGATTGAACAGGCGTGGAAAACCACAGGGGTGTTGTGATGGATTTGCCAGATCTGACGGATGACGCCGTCGTGGAGCTGGCGCGTGAAGGCGGCGTGGCGTATATGCCACGCCTGGCCGGTCAGCGGCGTATCGCCGTCGCTGAGTTAAACGCCCAGCAGCGTCAACGGCTTATCGATATTCTTCATCAGGCTCTGCCACAGGCGTTCCCGCCCGGACAGTCCGATTCGCCCGGACGCGGCGATCAGCGCTACTTCCGCATCCAGATCCTCTGGACGCAGCATGATCAGGCGGGCTACGCCGACATCGTTCTGCTGGTGCCGGAAAACGCCGCGCCGGAAGGGCTGCGCGAGCTCTGGAAGCGTGGCGAAGACTGCATCTGCGACTAGTGCGCCTGTAGCGTAAATTCCACGCGTTTACGGGAAATGAGACCGTGGCCGTTACGGCAGAAATAGTCCACCGCACCACACGCTTTCAGCACTTCCAGGGGCTGACGGCACTCCGGGCAGCGCGCCTCGACCAGGTAATCCTGATGACATGCAGAGCAATGCGCGCCGCGCTCGCTTTGTTCAAGCTCGTGCTGACAGTTCGGACAACGTAATTCCACGTGAGACCTCCTTGAAAACACAGCGGGAGTCATGATGACTCCCGCTTCGGTTATTTACTTTTCTTGATGTGCTTAATCAGGCGCTTACGCTTACGCAACTGGTTTGGCGTCAGCGTGTTGCGCTTGTTGGCGAACGGGTTCGCGCCTTCCTTAAACTGAATGCGAATCGGCGTACCCATCACATCCAGAGATTTGCGGAAGTAGTTCATCAGATAGCGTTTGTAGGAATCCGGCAGGTCTTTCACCTGAGTGCCGTGGATCACCACAATCGGCGGGTTATAACCGCCCGCATGCGCATACTTCAGCTTCACGCGGCGGCCACGCACCATCGGCGGCTGATGGTCTTCTTCCGCCATTTTCATAATGCGTGTCAGCAGCGCCGTGCTGACGCGACGCGTAGAGCTGTCATAGGCTTCGCGTACCGATTCAAACAGGTTACCAACGCCGCTGCCGTGCAGCGCGGAGATGAAGTGTACGCGGGCGAAGTCGATAAAGCCGAGACGGTAATCCAGCGTCTCTTTTACTTCCTCTTTCACTTCCTGGCTCAGGCCGTCCCACTTGTTGACGACGATAACCAGCGAGCGGCCGCTGTTGAGAATAAAGCCCAGCAGCGAGAGATCCTGATCGGAAATGCCTTCACGCGCATCAATAACCAGCAGCACCACGTTGGCGTCTTCAATCGCCTGCAGCGTTTTGATAACCGAGAACTTCTCCACCACATCGGTGATTTTGCCGCGTTTACGCACGCCCGCGGTATCGATGAGGACGAATTCGCGTCCGTCGCGCTCCATCGGAATGTAGATGCTGTCGCGCGTGGTGCCCGGCATGTCAAAAACCACGACGCGGTCTTCGCCAAGAATACGGTTGGTAAGTGTGGACTTACCTACGTTCGGACGCCCAACGATAGCCAGTTTAATCGGCAGATCCTGCGGGTTGAAATCGTCCTCTTCTTCTTCGACAAGTTCACCGTTCTGCTCGGCTTCAAACTGCGCCCAGTATTCGGCTTCTTCATCCACTTCTTCCGGCGGATCGACATCGTCCATCCACGGCACCAGCACGTGTTCCAGCAGCGAGGTCACGCCGCGGCCATGAGAAGCTGCAATCGGATGAATTTCACCCAGGCCAAGCGAATAGAAATCCGAGACGGCCTGATCCGGATCGAGACCGTCGGTTTTGTTGGCGACCAGGAAGGTCGGTTTCTGGCGGCTGCGCAGATGTTTGGCGATGGCCTCATCCGCCGGCATCAGGCCAGCGCGGGCATCCACCATGAAAAGCACCACATCGGCTTCTTCAATCGCCAGCAGCGACTGTTCCGCCATGCGGGTTTCCACGCCCTCTTCCGAGCCGTCGATACCGCCGGTATCGATACAGATAAATTCACGTCCTTCTACTTCGGCACGACCATATTTGCGGTCACGCGTCAGCCCCGGGAAATCCGCTACCAGCGCATCCCGGGTGCGGGTTAAACGGTTGAACAACGTGGATTTTCCGACGTTAGGGCGCCCGACCAGCGCGACCACAGGTATCATTCTTAAAGCCTCATTACTGATAAATCATTGTTAAACCCGCAGAAAATCCACGGGCTTCAGAAAACAGGAAACGGCCCCTGCGCTAATCAGGAGCCGTTTTAGCTGTGCTACGCCTGTCTGTTAACGCGAAATCGCGTAAAGCGTACCGTCTTTGGCCTGGATCAGGATTTTATTATCCGCCACGACCGGCTCGGTCTGGAAGCCGGAGCTGTCCACTTTTTGCTGAGCCACAAAACGGCCGTTATCGGTATCCATCCAGTGCAGGTAACCTTCGCTGTCGCCGACCACCAGCGATCCATTATAGAGCACCGGCGCGGTCAGATTACGGTGCAGCAGCTGCGTCTGTGTCCAGAGCGTTACGCCGCCTTCCACGTTCAGCGCCAGCACGTTATCGTTCTGGTCCACCAGGTAGATACGCCCGCCATCGACGATGAAATCATTCACCGAGCCCAGCTCGCGTTTCCACATAATCTGACCGGAGCGCAGATCCAACGCGGTCAGGTTGCCGTTGTACGCCAGCGCATACACCACGCCATTAACAACAACCGGCGTTGTATCGACGTCGCTCAGACGATCGATTTCGGTCGCACCTGTCGCCTGCGAAATACGCTGCTGCCAGATCATCTGGCCGCGCTGCATCAGCACCGCGCTGACGCGGCCGTTATCGCCGCCCACAATGGCTGCGCCAAAGGCGGACGCCGGTGCGGATTCGCCGCGCAGCGAGAGTGACGGCATATCCAGGTTGACGGTCCACTTAATCGCGCCGTCGCTTTCGTTCAGCGCCTGCAGCATACCGTTGCTGGTATGGATAAGCACCAGGCCGTCGCTGACTACCGGACGGGAAAGCGCTTCGCCCGCCACTTTGGTCTGCCAGGCGATGGAGCCGTCAGACGTGTTCAGCGCATACACCTGCGCTTTTTCGCTGCCCACGTAAACGTGCGCGCCGACGGCAGTCAGGCCGCCTGAGAGCAGCGCCGGACGGTTACGGGAGAAGAAGCCGGTTTTCTCAGAGAGATCGATGCTCCAGATTTCTTTGCCATCCTGCGAGTTAACGGCTTTCACCGTGCCGCGACGATCAGCCGCGTAGACGTTGCCATCAAGAAACGCCGGATGCAGGTTGGAATAAAAATCGCCAATTCCGCTGCCCACGGAGGTGTCCCACGCGACTTGCGGCGAGAACTGGTTTTCAACGGTTGGCAGCGGCGACATTTTCACTACGTCTTCTTCACCGCTAAACAGTGAGCAACCGCTTAACAGCGTGACGGAAAGCATCGCTGGCAAAACTAATTTACGCAATTGCATCGGGTCCCTCTCAGATGGACAAGTTATTGATTTTCATCTGCATCATATCGCCAAGCGCCGGAGAATTTTTATCATCCGCCCCTTTGCTCCAGGCATCACGCGCGCCCTGCTTATCGCCTTTGCTCAGCAGCGCATCGCCACGCAGATCGGCCACCATCGCCGACCAGTTTTCGCCTTTGACGCTTTCCAGGGTTTTCAGCGCGGCATCCGCCTGTTTCTGCTGGATCTGAATGCGCGCCAGGCGCAGATTAATCAGCGAGCGCAGATTCTCGTCCTTCGTGTTCTCAAGGCCCTTCTGTAACTGCTGCGCGGCGTTGGTGAGATCGTTTTTATCCACATAACGCTGCGCCAGTTCCAGCGCGGCCAGCGCACCGTAGGTGTTTTGATTCTGAGCGACGAACTGCTGCGCCGCGCTCAGGGTTTTCGGATCGTCAGCGCGCACATCGGTCATTACATTCTGATAATGCAGCGAGGCTTCGCGGGCGGAATCGACCTGCGACCCGTTCCAGAAACGCCAGCCGACGAGCGCGCCAATCCCTAATACCACACCCACCGCCAGCGCTTTGCCATTTTCAGCAAAGAAACGCTTTACCGCGTCGAGCTGCTCGTTTTCGTTCTCGTAAATTTCCACGCAGTCCTTCTCCTTAACGATATGTCGCCGGGAAATCAGCCCAGCAGCGTCTGCAGATGCGCGGCCAGCTCGCTTTGTGCAAGCGCCTGCTGCTCACCTGAACGCAAATCTTTCACCACAACCTGACGGTTGGCGACTTCGTCCTCGCCCAGCACCAGCGCGATGCGTGCGCCCCATTTGTCCGCACGCGCGAACTGTTTCTTGAAGTTGCCGCCGCCATAGTTGGTCATCAGCTTGCAGCCTGGCAGCGCGTCGCGAACCCGCTCGGCCAGTTGCATTGCCGCCGACTGCGCGCCGTTGCCGGATGCAATCAGGTATATATCGACAACAGGATCCGCCGTAAATTCCGGATTAACCGCCTGAACGAGTAAAACGAGGCGCTCAAGGCCCATCGCGAAGCCCACCGCCGGGGTAGCACGTCCGCCTAACTGCTCAACCAGGCCATCGTAACGACCGCCCGCGCAGACGGTCCCCTGCGAGCCGAGGCTCGTGGTCACCCACTCAAACACGGTGCGGTTGTAGTAGTCGAGGCCGCGCACGAGGCGCTGGTTAACGGTGTAAGCGATACCGGCGTCGTCAAGGAACGCGCACAGCCCCGCGAAATGTTCGCGGGACTCTTCATCCAGATAATCGCCCAGCATCGGCGCGTCGTTTAACAGCGCCTGGACGTCCGGGTTTTTGGAATCGAGCACGCGCAGCGGGTTCGAATACATGCGGCGTTTGCAGTCTTCATCAAGCTTATCGACGTGCTGCTCAAGGAAGGCAATCAACGCATCGCGGTAGTTAGCGCGCGCTTCCAGCGAACCGATGGAGTTCAGCTCCAGCGACACGTGCTCAGCGATGCCCAGCGCTCGCCACCAGCGGGCCGTCAGCATAATGAGTTCAGCGTCGATATCCGGGCCCTGCAGGCCAAACACTTCTGCACCTAACTGATGGAACTGACGATAGCGGCCTTTCTGCGGACGTTCGTGACGGAACATCGGGCCGATGTACCACAAGCGCTGTTCCTGATTGTACAGCAGACCATGTTCGATGCCGGCGCGCACGCAGCCCGCGGTGCCTTCAGGACGCAGGGTCAGGCTGTCGCCGTTGCGGTCCTCAAAGGTATACATCTCTTTTTCAACCACGTCGGTCACTTCACCGATAGCGCGTTTGAACAACGGGGTCTGCTCTACAATCGGCAAACGGATTTCGCTGTAACCGTAGCTGCCGAGCACCTGCTTGAGTGTGCCTTCAATGCGCTGCCAGATGGCGGTATCGCCCGGCAGGTAATCGTTCATGCCGCGGATGGCTTGAATGTTTTTTGCCACGTTTATTCTCTTTTTCTATACAAAAAATGAACCCGAAACAGACCGCTCCGGTGTGGCTGGGGCGGTTCGCGGGTTCAATCATACACGGGAAGCACGCCGCTTCCCACGTTTGCGTTATTTTTCCAGCTGCTGCACGCTGATACGACGGCTCTCGTCGAGCATTGACGCCTTGGCGCGAATGCGCGCTTCGAGTTGCGTAATCATGTCGTCGTTATCGAGGCGGTCTTTGCGCACGCCTTCTTCATAGAAGCCGCTTTTCTTGTTGCCGCCGGTGACGCCAAGTGTGGAGACCAGCGCTTCACCCGGACCATTCACCACGCAACCGATGATAGAAACATCCATCGGCGTGATGATATCTTCCAGGCGCTGCTCCAGCGCGTTCACCGTGCCGATAACATCGAACTCCTGGCGGGAACAGGTCGGACAGGCGATAAAATTAATGCCGCGCGAGCGAATACGCAGGGATTTCAGAATGTCGAAACCGACTTTGATCTCTTCCACTGGATCGGCCGCGAGCGAAACACGCAATGTATCGCCGATCCCTTCAGAGAGCAGCAGCCCAAGACCGATCGCGGATTTCACCGCGCCAGCACGGGCTCCGCCCGCCTCGGTGATCCCCAGATGCAGCGGCTGATCGATCTGTTTCGCCAGCAGGCGATAAGACTCGACCGCCAGGAAAACGTCAGAGGCTTTCACGCTCACTTTAAACTGATCGAAGTTCAGCCTGTCGAGATGATCGACATGGCGCATGGCGGATTCCAGCAGCGCCTGCGGCGTCGGCTCGCCATACTTTTCCTGAAGATCTTTCTCAAGCGATCCGGCGTTCACGCCGATGCGGATCGGAATGTTTTTATCGCGCGCGCAATCCACGACGGTACGAATGCGCTCTTCATTGCCGATATTGCCGGGGTTGATGCGCAGGCAGTCGACACCGTATTCCGCCACTTTAAGCGCGATGCGGTAGTCGAAGTGAATATCCGCGACCAGCGGCACACTGACCTGCTGCTTGATGAGACGAAACGCCTCGGCGGCATCCATCGTTGGCACCGAGACGCGAACGATATCCGCGCCCACGCGCTCCAGCGCTTTGATTTGGTTTACCGTCGCCTCGACATCCGTCGTGCGGGTGTTGGTCATCGACTGCACGGCGATGGGAGCGCCATCGCCGATGGGGACGTTACCGACGTATATCCGTTTCGATTTTCTACGCTGAATGGGCGCTTCATTATGCATGACAAATCTCCCTCATTGCCCGTCTGTTACTGCGCTACTGATTGTTCGGCATTGAGGGTCAGACGTGCAACCTGGTTAGTTCTGATAAAACGGCTCAAATCCACCGGTTTGCCCTGGTACTGAATCTGCACTGCCGACGGCGCGCCGATTTTAAGGCGGTACGGCGCCTGACCGGACAGATTCAGATTAGTATCTTTACGTTGCAGACCGCTGAATAATTTCTTACCGGTCGCGTCAGTCACTTCAAGCCAGCAATCGGCGGTGAAATTCATCACCAGCGCGTTGGCGTCCGCTGCAGGCGCTGTCGAGGCCTGGCCTACCGGAAGCTGGCTTTGTGCTGGCTGCGTCGTCGTTTGCTGCGCCGCGGTGTCGGTGTTCGCCTGGCTCGGCGGCACCACCACTGGCTGCTGGCTCGCCGTATTTGGCGACGGCATCGGCGTCGGCTGCGGGTTGTTAGACGCAGTGTTCTGCGTATCGCCAGACGGCAGATCGGCAGGCGGCGTCGCCTGATCCTGCGACGCGTCAGCGGTGTTATCGGTATTCAGAGGAACGGATTGCGGGCTGTTGGCCGCGTTCTGGCTCAGCTCAGCGCTGGACTGATCCGCCATGGTGCTGATTTCTTCCTGCTGCGCTTTGTGGTTTTGCCACCACCACGCGCCTGTCAGGCCGACCACCACAAAAAGCACAAGCCAGGTGAAACTCATCAGCCAGCCGTCACGTTTTTTACGGCTTTTGCCAAGCGCGTAGGTTTGCATCGGCGCGACCTGAGCGGTTCTCACCGGCGCCTGTTTGGCGAGCATCGGCAGCAGTTCTTCTTCCGGAACGTGCACCAGACGCGCATAAGAACGGATATAGCCGCGCAGGAACGTGGAAGCCAAATCGGCAGGCGCTTTGTCCTCTTCGATGTCGCGAACCGTCGATACCTTCAGGCATAAACGTTCCGCCACAACCTGTTGGCTGAGTCCCAGTTGTTCACGGGCCAGGCGCAGACGCTCACCCGTGGTGTGTGGTGCATTTTCTTCGTGAGTGGCTTCAGTATTCATTAGCTACAACTGCTGGTACTGTTTTCATTAGGAACCTGGCACCGGCAGGAATAAGACAACGTTTCGCTGCCCTGTCTGCCCATACCGCGAAATCATTCTCATCGAACACGCACATAACGCGTATCCGTTACCCGTTTCCGTATTTTAACGCCTCAGACGGCATAACGCCGCAGGCGATAAGCAGAAACGTTAGTTAACCATAGCCAGCTTTTTATCCGGTGTCTGTTAAGTAACGCCAGATAAGCCAGAAAGCCCCAGCTAACATGTTGTTGCGACGCTACATACTGCCTCAAAGCACAGAGAAACGCACCGTAATTATTTACCCTGCACGCTTCTTTACGCAGCAATCGCTGCGCCTGTGCGGAAAGTGGTCACGCGATAGCCTGTTCGCGTGACCTTACCGGCTTTTGGCTCGCTGTCAGACCGCCTTAACGGCAATCGGCTCACCCTGCATACGCTTGCGCATAGTGCGTTTGGTACGATCGATAACGTCGCCCGCCAGCTGCCCGCAGGCCGCATCGATATCGTCACCGCGTGTTTTACGCACGATCGTGGTGAAACCGTAGCTCATCAGCACTTTAGAGAAGCGATCGATACGGCTGTTAGAGCTGCGGCCATACGGCGCGCCCGGGAAGGGGTTCCACGGAATCAGGTTGATTTTGCACGGCGTATCTTTCAGCAGTTCCGCCAGCTGATGCGCATGCTCGGTGCCGTCGTTCACGTGATCCAGCATCACGTATTCGATGGTCACGCGGCCCTGGTTGGCGTTGGATTTGCCGATATAACGACGCACGGCCGCCAGGAACGTTTCGATATTGTACTTTTTGTTGATCGGTACAATTTCATCGCGAATTTCATCGTTCGGCGCATGCAGGGAGATAGCCAGCGCAACGTCAATCATATCGCCAAGCTTATCCAGCGCCGGCACAACGCCGGAGGTTGAGAGCGTGACGCGGCGTTTAGACAGCCCAAAGCCAAAATCATCGAGCATGATTTCCATCGCCGGAACGACGTTAGTCAGGTTCAGCAGCGGCTCACCCATGCCCATCATCACCACGTTGGTGATAGGACGCTGGCCGGTCACTTTCGCCGCGCCAATGATTTTTGCCGCGCGCCACACCTGGCCGATAATTTCAGACACGCGCAGGTTACGGTTAAAGCCCTGCTGCGCCGTTGAACAGAATTTGCACTCCAGCGCACAGCCCACCTGGGAAGAAACGCACAGGGTGGCGCGGTCATCTTCAGGAATATAAACCGTCTCGACGCGCTGATCGCCGACCGCAATCGCCCACTTAATGGTGCCGTCGGAAGAGCGCTGCTCTTCGACCACTTCCGGCGCCCGGATTTCCGCCACTTCCTTGAGCTTACCGCGCAGCACTTTGTTGATGTCGGTCATCTCATCGAAATCATCACAGCAGTAGTGATACATCCATTTCATCACCTGATCGGCGCGAAACGGCTTTTCACCCAGCGTTTTGAAGAACTCGCGCATCGCTTGGCGGTTCAGATCGAGGAGGTTAATTTTTTCAGATTTAATAGCAGGCGCCGCTGAGGCATCCTCAGGCGTGACAATGTGTTCAGACATATTCGATCCTGGCCTCGTTGTTACACGTTACGGCCTCTGGAGGGTTGATAAAAAAGAAACGCCCCGGTCAGAGCAGGCTCATCCGGGGCGCAGCATTGTACAAATTCTATGGCAGTGACGCCACGGCTTAAAGCGACATCATGAAAATAAAATGTAAATGTCTCTTTGCCGTTTCGCTTATTAGCGAGTGCGCGGGCAGATTTCGCCTTCGCCGAAGAAGTACGCGATTTCGCGGTTAGCAGACTCAACGGAATCGGAACCGTGGGTGCCGTTTTCGGTGAAGCTGTCTGCGTAATCAGCGCGCAGGGTACCTGCCAGCGCGTTTGCCGGGTTGGTCGCGCCCAGCAGGTCGCGGTGACGCTGTACCGCGTTTTCGCTTTCCAGTACGGAAACTACGATCGGGCCAGAGGTCATGAATTCCACCAGACCGTCAAAGAACGGCTTGCCTTCGTGCTCGGCATAGAAACCGCGCGCCTGCTCAACGGTCAGGTGCAGCATTTTGGTACCGATGATTTTGAAGCCTGCGGATTCAAAACGCGCGAAAATGCTGCCGATAACGTTTTTAGCGACTGCGTTCGGTTTGATGATGGAAAAAGTACGCTCGATTGCCATGATTACCTCTGTAAGTTGTTCTGTTTGCCCGACAGGCAAGTTTAGAATTGGCGGCGATTATAATGAGCATCGAAAGCCTTGCCTACCTTCGGGGATAACATTTTTTTAAAATAATATGAGCTTCGGCAACACTTCATGCCAAAAGCGTGCTTTTCAGGCGTCTTAACTCATTCCACCCGAAACTGCGCGGCGGCAATCTGCCCGGCTTCATCCATCAGCAAGACCTGATAATCCCCACTTTTATCAAAGGTCAGCGTCACACTATCGCCTTCTTTATCGAGCGGTTCGCCGTTTAAAAACCACCAGTGGCGTCCGCCACCGCCCTGACTGCGCAGCGGCAGCGACAACGCGGCTTGCCCCGGCAGTCGTTTCAGCACAGCCCCTTCGCTTACGCCGGTGAGCAGCAGCGGCACCTGATCCTGCTGATGAACTGGCGGACACTGCGCTGAAACCGGCGGCAGGCGGGCGGCGCGCCGCTCGGCGGGCGGCAGCCACGGTTCAAGCGGCAGCGGCCAGAGCAACAGGCGGCTTTCGGAAACATGCGGGCAATCCGCCGCCACCCGCTCGCCCTTCGCATTCAGCCACAGCGGGAACTGAATGCCCCGGCTTCCTTCCTGCCCTTCGGCAAGCAGCGTTGGCGGTTCGCTGTTATCAAGAAGCCACGTCGATAACCGGCGGCGGCAGTTGCTGTCTCCCGCCGGTAAGTGCTGCCCACCCGGCCAGCAGATGGTACCTGCCGACACCGAGGCCGGGCGCGGATCGACGGGTTGTCTCGCCTGCTGCACCGCCGAGGCGGCCCCCGCCTGTAACAGATTATTGACCTGATTCAGCACCGGCACGGCGCTTGCGAAACCAAACTGTCCGGCGACCGGCGTCGCATCCGGGCGTCCGGTCCAGACGCCAATCAGATAGCGCGACGTCACGCCGACAGCCCAGGCGTCACGGTAGCCGTAGCTGGTGCCGGTTTTCCAGGCGAGCGGCACCACCTGCGGCAGTGAACCGTCCGGCAGCGGCTGCGCCTCGTTCGCAAGGATGCGGCGGATAATCCATGCCGCACCCGGCGACATTAGAGGACACTCCACCAGCGGATCGCCTTTGACCACGCGCAGGCGCGCCGCCTGACCGTGACGGGCGAAAGCGCTGTAGGCCGCCACAATCTCATCAAGTCTTGCACCCGCGCCGCCCAGGATCACCGCGAGGCTTGGCTGCGCCGTCGGCGGAAAACGCAGCGCCAGCCCGACATTACGCAGCTTCGCCGTAAAGCGCTTCGGCCCATAGGCTTCCAGCACCTGAACGGCGGGCAGGTTCAGCGAACGCACCAGCGCCTCGCTCATGCTCACCGGCCCGTTAAAACCGCTATCGAAATTGCCAGGCCGGTAATCCCCGAAGCGACGGGGCACATCCTGTAACAGCGACGCCGGATGAATAAGCCCCTCATCCAGCGCCAGCCCGTAAACAAACGGTTTTAACACCGAACCGGGTGAACGAATCGCTGTGACCATATCGACATGACCAAAGCGGGCATCATCGTTAATATCCGCCGAACCGACCCAGCCGCGCACTTCCATGGTGGTGTGATCGACCACCAGGATAGCCAGCGACGTCCGCGCCGGGAGGCGGCCTTTCCAGTTCAGCGCGAGATCTTCAAGCTGGCGCTGTAAAGCGGCGTCAAGCGTAGTGGTGATTTTGGTGTCGCGACGTTGCCTCACCAGCCGCCGAGAGAGCAGCGGCGCCAGCTGCGGCATCTGGCGCGGAGCCAGCCAGACCGGTTCTTCCAGCGACTCGCGTACCTGTTTTTCACTCCAGACGCCCTGCGTCGCCATGCGGCGCAACACCTTATCGCGCGCCGCCTGTGCGCGGTCAGGCCAGCGGTCAGGCCGGAGCCTGCTTGGTGCCTGTGGAAGCACCGCCAGCAGCGCGGCATCGGAATAGCTAAGTTGCGAAGGCGGTTTGCCGAGATATACCCAACTGGCTGCCCCGATGCCCTGCAGCGTGCCGCCAAACGGCGCGCGGTTCAGATAGAGCGTGAGAATCTCGGCTTTGGAGAGATGCCATTCAAGCTGCATCGCCCGCCATACCTGACGCAGCTTGCCACCGAACGTGCGCGGATGTGGATCCAGCAGGCGCGCCACCTGCATGGTAAGCGTACTGCCACCGGAGACAACCGAGCCGGAGCGCAGATCCTGCCAGGCCGCGCGCGCGATCGCGAGCGGGTTAATACCGGGGTGACGCCAGAACCAGCGGTCTTCGTAGTTCAGCAACGCCTCAAGATAGCGCGGCGAGACATCGTTAATGGTGACCGGGTAGCGCCAGATGCCGTTTTTATCGGCGAAGCGCCACAGCGGCGTGCCGTCCTGGGCCACGACCACGCGCGCGGGCTGCACTTCATACAACGGCAGCGGCCAGCACTTATCGGCAAGCCACAGCGCAGCGCACAATAAAAGCGGCGCCGCCGCCAGAATTATCCAGCGGCGGCGCCTTTTACACAGGCTTTTAATCACAGCTCACCTGTCAGGGGTTGATGGTCAGCGCAGGGATAGTCGCACCGGTCGAACGCCACTGCGGCACATACATCGACTCCACCTGCGGCGCGGGCACTTTATAGGTGCCCGGCGTCACGGCGCGCGCCATGTAGACCAGCGTGGCGTTAACGCCTTCGTTCACCGGCAGCGCCGCGACGAAGCGGTCGTCACGAAACTCCATATGCTGAATATCCATCTGCTGCATCCGGTTGATGAGATCGCTCGCCTCACCCGCGCTACTCAGACTGGCGCTGGCGTTCGCCAGGTTCTGGTTCTCAAGCTCCAGCCCGGCCGGGAGAAGATCGACCACCAGCGCGTCAGGCACCGTTTTGCTGGCTGAAACTTCAAGCCACACCAGCACCAGCTCGCCGCTCTTGAGATTTGAGAGCGAAATCGACTCGCCTTTGCTGTTGAGGTAGTGACGCTCAATATGCAACACGTTGCTTGACGGCTGCGGCGCAACGTCCGGGTACCCCTGGCTGTCAAGACGCAGCCAGAGCGGGGTCTGGGCCGTGTTAGTCACCTGCAATGCGCCAAGCTGATCGGCGTTGAGCGTCACGCTCTGCGCTTTGTCGCCGCTCATGAACTGGCCTTGCAGCGTGGTTTGCGCCTGCCAGTTCCCCGGCTGGTTTACCAGATTGCGGCCTGCCAGGAACAGCGCGTTGCTTTCCTGGGTGGAGAGCCAGCGCTTGCCATACGCTTCATCAGAGAGCGCGTTAAGCAGCGAGCTCTGCGTGTCAGCCTGCAGGTTATATTCCTGCAGCAGGCTCAACTTGAGCGCATCGTCACGCAGATCGCTGCCGTAGTCGCCAATCCAGACGTCGTTATGCGGCCGCTCGGTTTTAAGGCCCAGATCCAGCGCGGCCTTACTGCGCGGCGCGTCACCCATCAGTTTCAGCGCCACGCCAAGCTGCACCAGCGGCAGACCGCCGCCCGCTTGCGCACGATGCTCCCAGAGATCGCGCAGCGCGCCGAGCGGTGCTTTCTGCTGACGAGCCAGCACTAGGCCCGCATAGGCCTGCACCGCAAAGCGCGAGGCCGCGTTATTTTCGCTGTAGCGCAGCGCGATGGTGGCCGGATCCTGGAGATAACGCAGCAGACGCGCGTTAGCTTTATTTAAAGCGTCAGCCGGCACGCTGTAGCCCTGTTCGCCCGCGCGTACCAGGAAATCGGTCACATAGGCCGTCGCCCAGTACTCTTCCGGGCTTTCTTTATCCCACAACCCGAAACCGCCCTCTTCACGCTGCATCTCCAGCAGGCGGGCAATGCCGATATCCACCGCCGCGCGGCGCTGTTCATCGGTGTCGCCTTTGATGCCGAGCGCTTTAAGCTGCGCGGCATTGGTGTAGAGCGACGGGAACAGGCCGCTGGTAGTCTGCTCAAGGCAGCCATACGGATACGCGCGCAACTCTTCAATGTAGCGGGCGATGTTCAGCGGCGGACGACCGCTTAACAGCAATCGGCCTTCCAGCGTGGAGGCGTTAAGCCCCTGCAGATGCGTGGCCGGTACGGTCCAGATTTCACCTGCGCGCAGCATCGCACCGCTGTTGATAGTCTGTGCCGGATACGCCGGACGCACGCCGATTTTCCACTCGCGGTTAATCGGCGCGAAACGCTCGCCCGGCAGTGAAAGCCCGGTGATCTGCGCCTGTACCGCGCCATCGCCAAACCCGTTGCTGGCGGCGACCGGCACGAACAGCGTTGTGCGCCCGCCCGCTTTCAGGTTCACCTGCTGGCTCGACTGCGCATCAAGGCTCACCAGCCCGCTGGCGCTAAAGGTGACGTTAAGCTGCTGCGGCTGTTCGGTCAGATTCGTGACATCCAGCGCCAGGCGCGAAGTATCGCCGCCCGCGAGGAAGCGCGGCGTGCTCATCTCGGCAATCACCGGTGCTGCCACGATCACTTTGCTTTCGCCGCTGCCGAAGCGGTCATCGCTCCAGGCCTGCGCCATCACGCGCAGTTCGCCGTTAAAGTCACCGACGGGCAGCGTAATTGTGCCTTCACCCTGGTCGTTTAACTGCACCGGCACCGCCTGTTCAGCGATGATAGTGACATGGTTGACCGGCGGTTTGCCGCCGCGGTTCAGCTCATCGCCGTCGCCACCAAAGCGCAGCGCCGCCAGACGGCCCTGTCCTTCAATGACCTGGCCGTAGATATCATAGATATCCGCGCCATAGCGTTTCTTACCAAAGAAGCCGCGCCACGGATCCGGCGTGACGTAGTCGGTGATGTTAAGCACGCCGCTGTCCACGGCGGAAACCAACACGTTGATCTGCTTCGGCAGCTCGCCGTTTTTCACGCTGGCTTTCACTTTCACCGACAGCGTGCTGTCCGGGCGCATCTTCGCGGGGGTTTCCAGCGACAAATTCAGGCGACGGTTTTCATCGCCCATCGGCAGATGCAGCAGGCCGACCGCGCGTTTTTGCGTCGCGGAGCGGGATTTATCGCCAGGGCGCACCACCAGCGTGCTGAGATAAAGATCGTGACGCTTCCAGGCTTTATCCACCGGAATATCCAGATCGAGGCCTTTCTCCGGCACGTCGATCTCCTGCCACCACAGCGGGCCTTCAGAGGATTCCACCATTGCATAGCCTTTGCCTGCGGCTGGCGCGGCGATATGCAGCTTGATGGTGTCGCCTGGCTGATAGAACGGCTTATCAATTTTCAGCGTCACACGGTCCGGGCGCGGCGCGCTGGCACCGTCGTTGTTATCCTGCCAGCTGTAACCGGCCCAGAAGCGCACACTGCTAACGAGATCGTCAGGCGAGACGACTTCCAGGCGATAGGAACCCCACTCCACCGGGAAGCTGACTTTGCCGGTTTCACCCGCCGCCAGATCGATAGTCTGCTCGGCTTCCACCAGATCTTTCTGATCGAACTGCGACAGCCAGCCTTCAGAATCTGACCAGTTCCAGTAATAGTCGCGGCGCTCGCGCACCAGGCGCACTTTGAGGCCTTTGACCGCGACTTTTTCACCCTGCGCGTTGGCATAGACGATATCGAAACCGGCATTGCCGTTTTCATCGACCATCGGCTGACTGACGGTATCGTCGGTACGGTAGTCGTAAACCGCTTTTTCACCAAACTGCGGGCGAATGCCCACCAGCGCGTCGGCAGGCCAGATGGCCTGTTCAACGCGGCGCGTCACCGGGCGACCGCCCGATTCCAGCAGGCTCGCCTGCAAAATCAGACGCAGCGGCGAGCGCACATCCTGCCACTGGCTTTCAGCAGCGACCTGCGCGACACCCGCGTCGTCAAGATTAAGCTGCACTTCATCCAGGCTGCGGGAGAGGTTTTCTTCCGCGATATTGCCGAACTGGAAGCCCGGCAGTTGCGCCACCGCGTCACGCAGCGGACGCAGATAGAGCTGCCCCTGCAGGCTGTTGCCCGCGGCAGGTGCGCCGTAGAGGTAATGACCTTCAATACCGAAATTAACGGTATCAGAAGGTGCCAGCGGCGTTTTCTGCACGTTGAGGTTGAGCGCCATCCGCTCCGGCATAAAGTCTTCTACATGGAAGAGCCAGTTACGGTTCTGGTTGTCGCCGGTATTGGCGCGGATCACCCATTGGCCGGTGGCGGCCTGAGCATCCAGTTTCCAGGTCAGTTGATAAAGCCCGTTATTCGGCTCCACCACCTGCGTGCGCGCCACCTGGCCATCCGGGCGCACCACTTCAAATTTCACCGGCTGCGCCGTCAGCGGCTTGCCATCGCTGTCGCGCAGCAGGCCATTAACGATCACCGTCTCACCCGGGCGGTAAAGATCGCGCGGGCCAAACATAAAGAACTGTTTGCTGTAGCCGCGATCGCCATCGATATCAAACTCGGCGAGATCCAGCGCCGGCAGGTTGAGATCGAGCATCGTGGTCTGCTCGCCCATACGGGCCAGCACCAGCGCCGCCTCTTTCGGGTTTTCCAGACGCACGTGACCGGTGCTGTCGCTGGTCGCTTGCGCCAGCGTCTGCCCTTTGTCATTCAGCAGACGGACTTCCACGCCGCTTTGCGCCGCGCCGTTCTCCAGGCTCTGGGTGAAGATATCCATGCGGTCGTGGTAGCGGTGCAGCGAAAGACCGACATCGCTCAGCGTAAAGAGCGTCGCGGCGTTGCTGTAGTTGTAGTGCCCCGCCTGGTTCATTACCGCCAGATAGACGCCCGGCTGTTGCAGCGGCTTGATGTCGCTTAACGGCAGCAGCAGTTTTTCGCGCGTATTGCGGGCCGGGTTGAGATCAAAACGCCCGGTATAGACCAAATCCGCCATTTTCAGCAGCTGGTCTGATTCCCAGTTACTGAGTGAATTACGGTACTCCCACTGGCTCACCATCGCCGCCAGCGATTCCGGTTTCACGCGATAGAAGTTAACGTCGACGCTTGAGATATTGAGCGCCATCACCGGCAGCCCCTGCACGACTTTGGTCGGCAAAAGCGATCCACGGCTCGCGAAGCCGACGCTCGGCGCGATATCGCGCGTGGTCAGGGTTTTCTCATACGCTATGCCGAAAGTGGCTTTATTCAGCGCCAGCAGTTCGCGATCGACGCTCAGCACCAGTTCACGGTTCGGCTCCAGATGGCGCAGGCGAAGCTCTTTTAAATTCGGTGCAAGCTCCCACGCACCGTCCACCTTGCCGTCTTTCTTATCGACAAGATGCACCACGCGGCCAAAATCCTGGTTGGGATCGAGCGGCACCGAGAAGGTGAGCACCAGCGTACTGGCACCATCAAGCTGAACCTCGGAGGCGTCCAGTAATTTGAGCGGTTTGCCAGCACTTTGCTGCGCCAGTTTTTGCAGGTCCGCCGCCTGGGGCTTTGCCTGGGGCGCCGGAGCGCTACTCTGGGCCGCAGGCGCGGTGGAATCGGCGGAAGCACTCTCCTTGTCGTCGCACCCGCCGAGAGTGAAAGACGCCAGTAACGCTGTCGCGATGACAGCCAGACGCAATGATTTCATAGTTTTCCCTGGCCGTAGTGGCCGTCGGTTGCCGGTAACGGCGGCTATTATGCTTAAAAGCTGTGACAAAAAAAAACCACCAAAAATAAATAGCGGAAGATGCTTTGCAAATTCCTTGCAACGGCCTGCAAAACGCTAACTTTCTCTCCACTTCCCGCCGATGTTACCGCGATCACAGTGCATAACGTTACATGTTACCTTTAGAGTTATTTGTTTTTAAAACAATTAGATAACTGGATTTTGAAGGCAGCGGGTTGCTACCTTTGAGCGGTGCCTCTGCACATCAGGTGGTTTAGCCAGACGATAAAAAAGAGAGAGCTAAATGAGATACGCCGTAAACGCCCTACAAAACTTTGGCAAGTCCCTTTACGGACCGGTATTAATCCTGCCGATTGTCGGCCTGTTTATCGCCTTCGGCAACGTACTCGGCAACGGCAGCCTGGCGGGTTATTTGCCGTTTCTCGGCCATCCGGCGCTGCAGCACACCGGGCAGCTTATCGCTAAATCGGCGGTCTCGGTGCTGGCGAACCTGGCGCTGGTCTTCGCCGTCGGCATTCCCATCGGCCTTGCGGCGCGCGACAAAGGCTACGCGGCGCTGACAGGGCTGGTGACGTTTATTGTTTTTATCAACGCCATGAATGTGACGTTACAGCTACAGGGCGAACTGGCACCGGCCGAACAGATGCGCGCGGCAGGGCAAAGCATGGTGCTTGGCGTGCAGGTGCTGGAGATGGGCGTATTTGCGGGCATTCTGACCGGCGCGCTCTCCGGCTGGCTCTATAACCGCTACTCCGGGGTCCAGTTCTCGGGTGCGATGGCGATTTACTCCGGCCACTGCTTTGTCGCCATCATTATGCTGCCCGTCTCGATGGTATTGGGCGTAGTGATGAGTGAGATCTGGCCCTTCGCCCAGCACGGCATCAGCGCGATGGCGCTGGCGATTAAAGGCGCTGGTGCACTCGGCGTGGCGGTGTATGGCTTCCTGGAGCGCATTCTGGTGCCGACAGGCCTGCATCACCTTGTCTATACGCCGTTTCTCTATACCGAACTCGGCGGCACCCAGGACGTCTGCGGGACGGTCTACCAGGGCGCGCGCAATATCTATTTTGCCGAAATGGCCTGCCCTTCCGTCACGCAGTTAAGCCCAACCGTGGTCTGGGACGCGCGCGGCATCAGCAAAATGTTCGGCCTGCCCGCGGCGGCGCTGGCGATGTATATGACGGCCAAACCAGAGCGCAGGGCCGCCGCCAAAGCGATTCTGATCCCGGCGGCGCTGACGTCACTTCTGGTAGGCGTCACCGAGCCTATCGAATTTTCATTCCTGTTTATCGCCCCGCTGCTGTTTGTGGTGCACGCGGTGCTGACCGGCATCGGCATGATGCTGTTTTATCTGCTGGACGTTCACGCCATCGGCGCTAACGGCATTATCGATTTCATTCTCTACAACCTGCCGCTCGGCACGACGAAATCGAACTGGCCGATGTATCTGCTGGTGGGGCTGATTATGGCGGTGCTCTACTTCACCGTGTTCCGCTTCCTGATCCTGCGCTTCAACATGAAAACGCCGGGCCGCGAGGACGACGACCAGGAGACGCGCCTCTACAGCAAACAGGAATACCAGGCGAAAGGCACGAACGACGGTCTGGGCGAGGCGATTATCGAAGGGCTGGGCGGTCGGGCCAACATCGAAGTGGTGGATAACTGTTACACCCGTCTGCGCGTCACGGTGCGCGACGTGGCCACTATCGATGAGCCGCGTCTGAAAGCGACCGGCGCGAAAGCGGTGATTAAACAAGGTAATAACGTTCAGGTGGTCTACGGACTGCATGTGAAAAAAATGCGTGAAGCCGTTGAAATGTTTCTTTGACAGGAGCTGATGATGTTGAAACCTCCCTTTATTCTTGCTATCGCCGGCGGCGGCAGCACCTATACGCCGGGTATTGTGAAAAGCCTGATGGTGCGCTTAAGCGATTTCCCGCTTGCCGAAATTCGTCTCTATGACATCGACAGCGCGCGTCAGGAGACGATCGCGCCGGTGGTGGAGAAAGTGATCCGCGATCACAGCCAGACCATTAAATTCACTACCACCAGCGACCCGGAAGTGGCGTTCAGCGGCGCGCATTTTGTCTTCGCCCAGATGCGCGTCGGCCAGTACAAAATGCGCGAGCAGGATGAAAAAATCCCGTTGCGTCACGGCGTGGTGGGCCAGGAAACCTGCGGACCTGGCGGGCTGGCTTACGGCCTGCGCACCATTCTGCCGATGGTCGAACTTATCGATATGGTGGAACGCTACGCCGACAGCAAGGCCTGGATTGTGAACTACTCCAACCCGGCGGCGATTGTGGCGGAAGGTGTGCGACGCCTGCGCCCCACCGCCCGCGTGCTCAATATCTGCGATATGCCGGTGGCGGCGATGCGCAACATGGGCGCTATTCTCGGGGTCGACCGCCATAAGCTTGAAGTGGATTACTTCGGCCTGAACCATTTCGGCTGGTTCACCCGCGTGCTGGTGGATGGTGAAGATCAACTGCCCGCGCTGCGCCGCCATATCGCGAAATTCGGCCTGCTGACCGAAGACGCGGCGCAGACCGATCCGCAGCACTCCGATCCGTCATGGGTGAAAACCTGGCGCAATATTAAGCCGATCATGGATCACTTCCCGGATTATCTGCCGAACCCGTATTTACAGTATTACCTGATGCCAAACGACATCGTCGAGCATCAGAACCCGGATTACACCCGCGCCAATGAAGTGATGGACGGGCGCGAGAAAAAACTGTTCGCGGCGGCGGAAGAGTACAAGCGCACCGGTATCCTGCCGGATGCGTTCCACGTAGGCGTTCACGGCGCGTTTATTGTTGATGTCGCCTGCTCGCTGGCGTTCGATTTACGCCAGCGGCATCTGGTGATTGTCGAAAACAAAGGCGCTATCGCCAATCTGCCTTACGACGCGATGGTGGAAGTGCCGGCGTATATCACCGCCGCCGGGCCGGAGCCGGTGCGTATGGGCGCGGTGCCGCTGTTCCACCAGACGCTGCTGATGCAGCAGCTCGCCTCCGAGCAACTGCTGGTAGAAGCCACACTGGAAGGCAGTTACGAAAAAGCGCTGCAGGCGTTTACACTTAACCGTACTGTCCCCACGATGCAGCACGCCAAAGCGATCCTTGATGACATGATTGAGGCGAACCGCGACTACTGGCCGGCGCTGCAAAAAGCCTGGGTGAACGGAGAAGCGGCGTCATAACCGGAGCCTGCTCGCGACATCAATAATGATGGCTTGTGGTGAGGTGAAAAAGCGCTGACAATCCGTTTCTCAGCGATGACACGGAGAACGCCATGTCCACATCCTTTTTTGTCGCGAGCCACTGGCTTGCAGAGCATATCGACGACCCGGAAATTCAGATCCTCGACGCCCGTATGGCCCCTGCGGGCCAGGAGCACCTGCGCAATATGGCGCAAGAGTATCGCGCGGGCCATCTTCCCGGCGCGCGCTTTTTCGATATCGAAGCGCTGTCCGATCACTCTACCCCCCTGCCCCATATGATGCCGCGCCCGGAAGCGTTCGCGGTCGCGATGCGTGAACTGGGCGTCAGCCACGACAAACATCTCATTGTCTATGACGAAGGCAACCTTTTCTCAGCGCCGCGCGCCTGGTGGATGCTGCGCGCCTTCGGCGTACAGAATGTGTCAATTCTGGCGGGCGGCCTTGCCGAATGGCAGCGCGACGGTTTTCCGCTGGAAGAAGGTATGGTCGACGCGCCCGAAGGCGACTTTGAAGCCAAATTTGACGACGGGCTGGTGAAACGCCTGACGGATGTCTTACTGGCAAGCCACGAGAAAACCGCACAGCTCGTTGATGCCCGCCCGGCGGCGCGCTTTAACGCCGAAGCCGATGAACCACGACCGGGCCTGCGGCGCGGCCATATTCCCGGCGCGCTGAACGTACCGTGGACGGATCTGGTCGTTAAAGGCCAGTTGAAAACCACCGACGAACTGCGCGAGATATTCGCGGACCAGGGCGTGGATCTGCATCGCCCGATTATCGCCAGCTGCGGCTCCGGCGTGACGGCGGCCGTCGTGATGCTCGCCCTCGCCACTCTTGAGGCCAGCGATGTGAAGCTCTATGACGGCTCCTGGAGTGAATGGGGCGCGCGCGACGATCTGCCCATCGAACCGGCGTCGTAATGGATAACCGCCTGACGCCGCTGCTGATGCGCGGCGAGTCGCTGACCCGCGCCGAGTACCGCGTGCTTTCCCACCTGACGGCGCATCCGCTGCGGGTGGGGAATATCACGGTACGCGAACTGGCGCAGGAGACGTTTGTCTCCACCGCCACCATCATGCGGCTGTGTCATAAGCTTGGCTTCAGCGGTTACAGCGAACTTATCTGGCACTGTAAGCAACTGCTCACTGACACGCCTCATCTCGCCATTGAATCCGACGCCGCGCCCGACGTTCTGCCCGCCCTGTTTAACCGCTTTGTCGACAATTATCAGCAGACCTTTCGCTGGGTGACGCCCGAAAAGATCGCCGCGTTCAGCGAACTGCTGCGGGAAAAAGAGCGTTTTTTTCTCTACGGCGCGGGGTTTTCGTATCTCTTCGCGGAATATCTGACCAAAAAGTTACAGGTGCTCGGCAAGACGGCCTTTATCTCCGGCCCTGGTGACAGCCGTAATATTTTTCTCAGCAACGCGGCGCGGTATGAAGTGTTTATTGCCGTCTCGCGCAGCGGCGAAACGGAACAGGTGCTCCACAAAGCGCGTATCGCCCGTAATGTCGGCATGGAGGTGGTGGCATTTACCCGCGCGTCGCCAAATCCGCTGGCGGCGCTGTCCGGGCTGCATTTTCCACTCTATGACGAGGCAATCCATTTCGCCGCCGAAGCGGCGGGGATCACCTCGTTTGAATCCAATCTGGTAATGCTTATCGACCTGCTGCTGTTACAGGCGCAGGCGTAACGGCGCGGCCAGCAGGCCGCGCCGCTTCCTTACGAGAAACGCGACAGCGCGTCGCGCGCGTGGATAGCGTTAAGGTTACGCACCAGCAGCTCCACCAGCATGTCGGCGGAGTACGCCTTACGGCTCTCTCCCTCGCGAAGCCCGCCGATAAACACGAACGCCAGCTTACGTTTACCGCGCTTCACGCGGGTGAAGTTTTTCCAGCGGCCGCCGACGGCGCGCGGCGGCTCAAACCCTTCGCGATAAATCAGCGTCACGGTGGTGGTATCGTTGGCGGTTTGCACCGAGAAATCTTCAATGGCGCTGAGCGGAATTCCCGCGGTGAACTGACGGCAGTGCAGCGAATCGGGCGTCATCGTCAGGAACGGGATCTCGCGCTTCTGCCATTGCTGCCAGAGCACGTAACAGGTCAGTAAGCCCAGCAACCCCGTGCCAATCGCGATGGCGACGATTTTACCGTCGGCAATGCCCTGAATATTAAACGGATCAACGATTTTCAGCATGGCAACCGTCGCGACAAATAGCACCACCGCCAGAATACCGCCGACGAAAAAGACTTTTTTGCCGGAGTAGAGCGTGACGGTCTCGCCAGACTGCTGCACCACCTCTTCCAGCTCGCGGCGAAACTCTTCGCGATGCTCCGCGGCTTTCCCGGCGAGCTCGCCAGTCATTTTGCCGGAGAGCGCTTCTGGCTGTGCGAACCACAGGCGCAGGTTTTCCCACGGGTCCTGCGGCACCGCGCGGGTGGCGTGCTGAATCAGCGTGTCGTCGATGGCGCAACCGAGCGCTTCGATACGCGCGCGTGACGGCGGGTGGCTGTCGGTCGGGTGCGCGGCTTTGTGCTCCAGATAAGCCTGGATATCGCCAAAGCCCTCTTCGCGCAGGCGAGTCACCAGCGCGGCCACCAGATCCTCAAAGCCCGGTTTGCCGTTAAAGAAATCGTCGAGCGTGTTGCTCAGCGGCTCACTGACGGCAGAAATACGCAACAGCGACGATGCCAGCGCCTGCGGGGAGCTGGCGCGCGCGCCCATCTCATCGGCGGCGTGCTCGCGGATGCGGCTCCAGTGGCTCACCGTTTCATGCAGTTGCTCTATAAAATAGACGCCCATATAAAGCGACGGATAAAGCACCACGTGATCGATAAACGGCGCGCTCTGCTGGTTTTGCGCCATGGTATTGATGCTGTTGGTAATGCCCGCGTACAGCGGCGCGAAGCGCAGGCTGTACTGTGTATCCTGGCCTGCGAAGTGGCCCAGTTCGTGACCGATAACCGCGCAGGTTTCGTCTTTATCAAGCAGCGCCGCCCAGGTGAGCGGAAAATAGAGCGTCTGACCGGTTAACAGCGGGCCGTCTTCCAGCTGCACGCTGTTGGCGGTGACGTAAAAGCCTTCCAGCATACCGACCACGATGTTATCCGGCATCATCGCCCCGGTTTTCTGCGACAGCGCTTCCACCATGCGCCAGAGCGCGGGCGCCTGTTCGCGGGTCAGGTTATAGCCCACCACTTCATTTGGCTCCGGCTGGAACAGCGCGAAGCAGCGGCGGATGCTGCCGAGGCTTTTATAAAGCACCCAGAGAATACCGAACAGGATCACCAGCGCGAACAGCATCACTTTGATGCCGCCGGCGTTCATTTTGTAATGCGTGGCGAACCAGAGCGTCTCATACCCGACGACCGCGAACAGCGCGAGGCCGCAGCAGACGATCTGCGACACCATCAGCCACGGCAGCAGTTTGCGGCACTTATCAAATGCCTGTACCAGCGCATCCTGCGACTGCTTTGCGATGGTCACGCTGCGCCGACACAACGCGATCGCTCCGGCGTTCAGCACCATGCACAGCAGCGCCAGCCCGACGGCGAAAGAGGCCAGCCCGCTCTGGGTGCGCGCCAGCATGATTTGGCCCGCGTATTCGTTCTGAACGCTCCGTTCGCTCTCAATCACTTCTGTCGCGGGAACGCGATAGTTTTTCCCGTCGCTGGTGAATTCAATGATTGCTTTCGGATCCTGTTTCAGCGCGTCGCTCGCCGTCTGAATCAGGCTGTTTGAGCTGTCGACGCTCTCCAGAATGTCGCTGACGCGCCAGTGCTGCCAGACGGCATAGCAGGCCACCAGCAGCGGCACCAGAAAAAGATAAGCGAGATGCTTCCTGTTCATCGTTACGTCGTTTCCTTGTTAATCCATAGACGGCAGGGACACGCCCCGCGGTTAAACGCGTCTGTCTGATAACAGACGCCTCCTCCCACAGCCCTCTGACGGGGCCGATGGGTTACTGCATCGTATCGAGCTGCGCCTTTACATCAGGGGCATGGAAATACATTTCGATCATCTCCATCAGCGCCTCCTGTGAAACCGGGTTGTTGTCGGCGTCATACAGCTTGCCATCTGCATCCAGCAGCATCAGACGCTCTTTTTTATTCACGTAGCGGTAAGGCCGAAAGCGCGCGCCAGCCAGTGCAGGTGGCTGATAGCCCTCTTTATATTCAAGGCCTATCATCATTTCCTTTTTTGCTGCCATGAACAGATAACTGGTCAGCGCTGAAAATGGCACAGGTTCTTTTAATTCACGGAAAATCAAATGCTGTGGGGTTAAAACCAGCAATGGCGCTTTGCTTTCGCGCCAGAAACGCAGCACGCTCCTGACGCCAAGCCAGATGAAATACGCAAATATCAGCGTAATGATAAGCCCCGCCCATTCCCGCTTACCGGGCGGAAACTGCCACTCGCGATCGGCATGAAACGCCACAAGCATCGACACAAACGTCACGATGGTCAGCACGCCGCCGCGCGAAATACGGCGGCGGGAATAAATGACCTTCTCGCCAGAGACGGCCTGCACCACGGTTTGTAATTCATCGCGCCAGGCATTGCGTTGCTCAGCAACCCGGCCAGTCAGTGAGGCGGTCAGCGAACGCGCCAGCTCATCGGTGTTGGTGAACAATGCGTGCAAATGTTCGTAATTCTGCAGGCTTACCGGACGTGAAGCCTGAATCGCCGCCAGCTCGACCGAGCAGCCCAGCGCTTCAATGCGCGCACGGCACGACGGGTGGGAGTCATAAGGGTGCGATATTTCGTTTTCCAGATACTCGCGCGGGTCCGGCACGGGATGTCCGCTAAGATGCGTCAGCAGCGTTGCCGCCACATTATCGGTTTGCACCTGCGCCTGATAAACGGCCTCCAGATACGCATTCACCGGGCCGCTTAGCGCCACAATGCGCAACAGCGCTGAGGCAAGCGCCTCTGGCGAGCTGGCCTGCGCGCCCGCCTCGTCTGCAGCATGTTCGCGTCGCTGGCGCCACATCATGACCAGCCTGTGGAACTGCTCAAGAAAGTAATGCGCGCTGTACAGTGCCGTGCGTAACTCAACCCGTCCCACGTACGGTTTTTTCCCGTCATCAGGATCGAGCACGTCAAGGCTGCGGCTAAAGCCGTCATAAACCGGCAAAAACCGCTGGCTGAATTCAGTATCTTTACCCGAGAAGTGGCCCAGTTCATGGCCGATGACCGCTGTCATCTCCTCCGGGCTTAGCAACGCCGCCCAGGTAAGCGGAAAATAGAGCGTCTGTCCGGTAACCGTTTCGCCATTATCAAGCAGAAGCGGGTTTGCGGTGACGTAGAAATTGTCCGTCAGCCCCACGACGATATTATCCGGCACC
This sequence comes from Cronobacter sp. HA18006, assembly GCF_011605445.1. NCBI lineage: Bacteria > Pseudomonadati > Pseudomonadota > Gammaproteobacteria > Enterobacterales > Enterobacteriaceae > Cronobacter > Cronobacter sp. HA18006. The sequence continues at coordinate 246,147 of NZ_JAANQB010000024.1, forward strand.
ACAGCGCCAGGGTCGCTGGCCAGTGCTTCTACTGCTTGCCAGAGCGCAGGCGCGTCGTGACGACTGAGTCGGTGTCCCATTATCGGCTTCGCCATCGGGCGGAAAAGCGCGAAGCATTTCACCATGACTTTCAATATGTGCCAGAACACCCAGAACACGACGCCTGCCATCATCAGAAGGTAAAGGCCTATCGTAAAAGCGTTGATGTTCGGCTTAAAAGTAACCGCAGCCCAGACGACTTCGTAAAAAATAATACTGAACTGATAAACCGCGCCGACCACCAGCTGCGCGGCCATAATAAAAGGCAGCAGGAGTCGGCACAGCCAGAAGGCGCGCAGTAACGCGCCCTGCGAACGCTGCCCCTGCGCCACGCAAAAGCGGCAAAGCGCTACGGTCGCGGCGTTAATCATCAGGCTGATAAAGGCGAAGAGCATCCCCCCGCGCGCCAGAAACAGCTCAACATCCGCCGCATCAATCCAGTCACGATTCTCCGCAAGGTATGCCTGCGCCCGCTCCTGCGCATCGATGGCGGGCATTTCCGTCTCCTGGCCATCGTGACGATACGTCAGCGTCGCGCGCGGCGACTTGCTCGCGGTTTCAACGACTTGCGTTTCATACTGCGCGCGCTCCAGCACATGGCTGACACGCCAGTGTTGCCAGGTGGCATAGCAAAACAGGATCAGTGGAATTAAAAAGAGGTAAACGACGCTCTTTTTATGCATGGTATGGCCCTTGTGCGATGAAAACAGAAACGGCGCCCGCCCATGAATTCAGGCAGCGAAAGCGTGGGTAAACGTAATGAGGGGCGCAGAAGGCCGAAAGCTTAACAAAGCGAGCCCGCTGGCGGGCCTACCAGAATTTGGCTTGCTACTGAAAACAAGGTGTTAACGAGAAAGAAAAACGCGGCATTGGGCGCCGCGTGAAGAGAGGTTCAGATAATGCGGTTTTGTTTGAAATCGCGAAGGAAGCTGCCCCAGCGGCGCTCGTAGAACGGGGTCAGGTGCGCCATCATAAAGTGGCTGATGCCCTTCTCGCCTTCCACCACCTGGCAGATATCCACCGGCTCGTCGCCCGGCAGGGTGTCGGTCGCCACGCTACCGGCGGCGTTAATCACCGGCTCGATGTCGCCGTCCGCCTCAATGCCGATAAGATAGTTCGCGGGCTCGTCGGCATGTTCTTTTAAAAGGCACAGATACGCGCGTTTTACCGTTTTCATCTCTTTGAATAGCACGGTCAATGATTCGATCATTTGCGCAGGCGGTTCAGCGACTTCGGAAAGCAGCAGCGACGCGCCGCCTTCCAGCACTTCCTGCTGGCTGAGCGCCGAGCCTTCCGGGCTTATCAGGTGGCGAATCTCATTGGGGGTGAACTCTTTGCCGGTTGGCAGTTTGGCGTTAAGGAACAGTGTTTCGCCGAGCGTCATTTCAAAGAGTGTGCGCACCGGCATCGCCACAAAGGCCTGTTCGCCCTCAACCGCCTGCTCAAGGGCGGCCGGTGAGCTGAAGAACGGAATCACCGACGTGCCGTCATCTTTTTCCCAGTGCTGAAGATCCACCGCGCTTTCAGCGACTACCGCTTCGCCATCCGCCGCTTCGCCTGGCACCCAGACGGTGGATTCCAGCAGCGTGCGGAAAAACGCCGGACGGAACGCAGGCTCCGCCGCGGCCTTTTCCAGCAGGGTTTCGAGTTCGTTTTTTTCTGCGTTGTTTTCGTTTTTCGTTTCGGACATAGCGTTTGTATTTGTCAGTAATGGGCGAGAGAAAAGCCTCTCGCCCCGGCCCTCGCCTGCCGGAGAGGGGGAACCTGGGCATCGCGCTAACAGGGATGTAAGGCAGATAAAGGCAGCGCAATCATCGCTTCACATTATTATCGCGTTGGTGGGTGCGCTTCGCTTACCCACCCTACAGAAATAAATCTTTGTTTCCAGGGGGTGAGGCTTCGTGCGTAGGGCGGGTAAGCAAAGCGCACCCGCCGTACAGGGTATGAGGCTTCGTGTGTAGGGCGGGTAAGCGAAGCGCACCCGCCACGCCCCTAACACGCCCCGCCGTTACTCGCCGGTCAGCAGATTCGCCAGCGTGCGCACGCCGATACCGGTCGCGCCCGCCGCCCACTGCTCCACCGCCGCTTTACGATACGTGGCAGAACAGTCGATATGCAGCCAGCCCTGCTGATAATTTTCCACAAAGTGCGACAGGAAACCGGCGGCCGTACTGGCCCCCGCCGGATACGCGCCGCCCGCCGTGTTGTTCAGCTCGGCGAAGTTCGACGGCAACTGGTTACGGTGGAACTCCGCCAGCGGCAGACGCCAGAAGGCTTCGTTTTCCGCCTGCGCGCTTTGCAGCAGACGGTTCGCCAGCGCGTCGTCAAAGCTGAACAGCGCATGGTAATCGTTGCCGAGCGCCGTTTTGGCCGCGCCGGTCAGCGTCGCGGCGTCGATAATCAGCGCCGGCTTCTGGGCGCTGGCGTCAATCAGCCCGTCCGCCAGCACCAGACGCCCTTCCGCGTCGGTGTTCATCACTTCCACGGTTTTGCCGTTGCGGTAGCGAATGATGTCGCCCAGACGGAAGGCGTTGCCGCTAATCATGTTATCCGCGCAGCAGAGGATAAGCTTCACGCGCTTGTTCAGGCCGCGCGTAATGGCGAACGCCAGCGAGCCGGTCACCAGCGCCGCGCCGCCCATATCGGATTTCATCGAATCCATAAACGCGGTCTGCTTAATGCTGTAACCACCGGAGTCAAACGTAATGCCTTTGCCGACGAGGCAGGCATAGACCGGCGCGTTCGCATCGCCCGTCGGGTTGAAATCGAGCGCCAGCAGCACCGGCGGGCGTTCAGAGCCGCGACCTACGGTATGCAGGCCCATGTAGTTCTGCTCGCGCAAATCTTCGCCTTTGGTGATGCGGTAGCTCACGCGCTCGCCGCCGACATCCGCCAGCAGATCCACGGCGCGCTGCGCCAGATGCTCCGGGCCCATCTCTTCCGCCGGGGCGTTGATGACATCGCGCACCCAGTCGATGACTTTCAGGCGGTTGTTCAGCTCTTTCTGCTGCGCGTCGTCAAGCGGCGCCCAGGTGACGGTGCGTTTGCCTTTCGGGCCGCGATAGCCCATCCAGAACGCCCAGCTTTTCTCCACATCCCAGCCATCGCCGGCAAGCTCAACGTGTTTAAGCCCCTGGCCGTCGATTTTGCGCCCGGCGCGTTGAATCAAACCGAGATCGTCTTTGCCCGTCAGGTGCAGCGCGATACCGTCCTGCGTAAAACTGTACAGTGCTTTTTCACCCCAGCGAGCATCGGCAGGCTCGTGGGAAAGGGTAATCTTCATGGCTTCGGTCATTTTATTTTCCTTATATCGCCTGATGCGCAACGAAAACGGGCCGCCTTCTGGCAGCCCGTTACGTTATTCTGCTTCGTCTAACCAGACCAGCAGTATAGCCTCTAAAATCTTTTCATTAGAGGCCTGTGGATCGTCATCGAACTCTTCGAGGTCGCAGATCCACTGGTGCATATCGGTAAAACGCACGGTTTTCGGGTCCACGTCCGGGCGGCTGTCATACAGCGCCTCGCCGATTTCGCGGCTGTCGGTCCATTTCAGTCCCATATTAATGCTCCCTGGCGTGGTTGATGGTGTAACGCGGCATCTCCACCACCAGATCTTCGTCGGTGACGCGCGCCTGGCAGCTCAGACGGCTTTCCGGCTCCAGACCCCACGCTTTATCCAGCATGTCGTCTTCATCTTCGGTGCTTTCCGGCAGCGAATCGAAACCTTCACGCACGATGCAGTGGCAGGTGGTGCAGGCGCACGATTTCTCACAGGCGTGTTCAATTTCAATGCCGTTGCGCAGCGCAACGTCAAGAATGGTTTCACCGCTTTGCGCTTCCAGTACTGCGCCATCAGGGCAAAGATCCTGATGAGGCAAAAAAACAATCTTAGGCATTATTAAACCTCGTCAACGGAGTGGCCTTTCAGCGCCTGACGGATGGATTCATCCATGCGGCGAGCGGCAAACTCCTGGGTCTGTTTATCTGTATTTTTTATGGCGTCTTCAATGGCGCTGGCGTCATTGCCTTCCGCGGCGGCGCGCAGTTGCGCCATCGCGTCATCAATGGCGGCGCGCTCGGCCGCGCTAAGCAGCGCACCGTCGCTTTTCAGCGCGCCGTCGAGGCTTTCCAGCACCCGCGCGGCTTCCACTTTTTGCTCGGCGAGCATGCGTGCCTGCACGTCCTGCTCGGCAAAGCTCATGGAGTCCTGAATCATGCTGGCGATTTCGCCGTCGGTCAGCCCGTAGGACGGTTTCACCTGAATAGACGCTTCAACGCCGGTGGATTTCTCCATCGCCGTCACGCTCAGCAGGCCATCGGCATCCACCTGGAAGGTGACGCGGATATGCGCGCCGCCTGCCGGCATCGCCGGGATGCCGCGCAGCGTAAAGCGCGCGAGCGATCGGCAATCCTGCACCAGCTCACGCTCGCCTTGCATAACGTGAATCGCCATCGCGGTCTGGCCATCTTTAAAGGTGGTGAATTCCTGCGCGCGAGCCACCGGGATCGTGGTATTGCGCGGAATGACTTTTTCTACCAGGCCACCCATGGTTTCAAGACCGAGCGACAGCGGGATAACGTCCAGCAGCAGCATTTCGCTGTCCGGCTTGTTGCCCACCAGAATATCGGCCTGGATAGCCGCGCCAATGGCGACCACGCGATCCGGGTCGATGGAGGTGAGCGGCGTGCGGCCAAAAAACTCGCCGACGCGCTCGCGCACCAGCGGCACGCGGGTCGAACCGCCGACCATCACCACTTCCAGCACGTCGCTTGCTTCCACGCCCGCGTCTTTCAGTGCGCGACGGCATGAGAGCAGCGTGCGCTTGACCAGCGGCGCGATAAGTTCATTGAACTGCTCGCGGGTGATGCTGCCCTGCCAGCCTGCCACATTCACCTGCGCGACATCGGCGTCGCTGAGCGCGATTTTCGCCGCTGTGGCGGCATCGAGCAGCTGACGCTGAATGCGGTTGTCGCTGCGATCGGCGATACCCGCCTGCTCGCGAATATAATCCGCCAGCAGATGGTCGAAGTCGTCGCCGCCGAGCGCGGAATCACCGCCTGTCGCCAGCACTTCAAACACGCCGCGGCTTAAACGCAGCACGGAGATATCAAAGGTGCCGCCGCCTAAATCGTAGACGGCGATAACGCCTTCCTGACCGGAATCGAGGCCGTAGGCGATCGCCGCCGCGGTCGGCTCATTCAGCAGGCGCAGTACATGCAGCCCGGCAAGACGCGCGGCGTCTTTGGTGCCCTGGCGCTGCGCATCGTCAAAATAGGCCGGAACGGTGATGACCACGCCGTCGAGATCGCCTGCCAGCGCTTCGCGCGCGCGTTCGGCGAGGGCTTTGAGAATATCGGCGGAGACGCGTACCGGGTTCAACAGCCCTGCCGGCGTATCAATCATCGGCAGACCGTTTTCGCTCGCGCGCAGCTGATACGGCAGATGCGGGTAGCGCGCCTGAATGTCGGTAAGGGAGCGGCCCATCAGGCGCTTCACGGAGCTGATGGTGTTTACCGGATCGTCCGCCGCCTGGGCGCGGGCGTCGTACCCGACGTTGTAGCCCTGTGCCTGGTAGTGCACCACGGACGGCAGCAGATGACGCCCCTGATGGTCTGCCAGCGTTTCCGGCTGGCCGCTGCGAACCGTCGCAACCAGCGAATGCGTGGTGCCAAGATCGATGCCCGCCGCCAGTCTGCGCTGGTGTGGCGCGCTACTCATGCCGGGCTCACTGATTTGTAATAAGGCCATGTTGAGCTTCCAGAATTAAAAATCGAGCCACTTTTCTTCGAGTTGTTCTGACTGGCTTAACAGCTTGTCGAGAAAACGCAGCTTGCGTACCGTATCGGCCGCCTGCGCCCACGCGCCGTCGTCCAGCTCCGTGACCATATGCTGGTGGCGTTCCTGATACATTGCTTTGACGTTACGGACGAAGGCTTCGAGGCGGTCGGCGTCTTTGGCCTGCTCAATCTCATCCAGCGCTTCGCGAAGCTCCAGTTGCTCCATCAGAAACGCGGTATCGCGCACGGTGTGCTGTTCATTCGCCAGATCAAAGCCGTGCAGAGAGAGCAGATATTCCGCGCGCGTCAGCGGATGGCGCAGCGTTTGCCATGCCTGATTGATAGTGGCGGATTGCGAGAGCGCCGCCAGTTGTTCGGCCTGTGAGCGGCTGGCGTATTTATCGGGATGATACTGACGTTGCAGATCCTGGTAACGAGCCGCCAGTTGGGCACTGTCCAGCACATAACGGGCCTGCAGCCCAAAGAGGGTGAAGTAATCCATAACAGTCTCGGGGTCAGTCAACGTGATAAAGCAAATACCCCGCCTGCGGCTGGCGCAGACGGGGAGAGGCGGGAAAGATTATCAGACGTTAAAGCTTTCGCCGCAGCCGCACTCATCTTTAACGTTCGGGTTGGTGAATTTAAACCCTTCGTTCAGGCCTTCTTTGACGAAGTCCAGCTGAGTGCCATTAAGGAATTGCAGGCTTTTACCATCGACCACCACCTTCACGCCCTTGTCTTCGAACACCGTATCTTCTGGCTGCGGTGCGTCAACAAATTCCAGCACATAGGCCATGCCGGAACAGCCGGACGTACGAACGCCAAGACGCAGGCCAAAACCTTTACCGCGGTTGGCCAGGAAAGCGTTGACGCGCGCGGCGGCGGTGTCGCTAAGGGTAATCGACATACTACAACCTCAACTCATCAATGATTATTTTGCTTCACGTTTGCTTTTATAGTCCGCAATAGCGGCTTTGATGGCGTCTTCCGCCAGGATAGAGCAGTGAATTTTTACCGGCGGCAGTTCGAGTTCGTCTGCGATGTCGGTATTTTTAATTGCCTGCGCTTCGTCCAGGGATTTGCCTTTGACCCACTCGGTGACCAGCGAGCTGGACGCGATAGCGGAGCCGCAACCGTAGGTTTTGAAGCGTGCGTCTTCAATGATACCTTCATTGTTGACTTTGATCTGCAACTTCATCACGTCGCCGCACGCCGGCGCGCCGACCATGCCGCTGCCGACGTTGTCGTCGTTGTTGTCAAAAGAGCCGACGTTGCGCGGGTTTTCGTAATGATCGATGACTTTTTCGCTGTATGCCATGTGTTATTTCTCCTGAATCCGATACCGATTAATGATGAGCCCATTCGATGGTGGTTAAATCCACGCCCTGCTTAAACATCTCCCACAGCGGAGAGAGGTCGCGCAGACGGCCGATGGATTTGCGTACCAGTTCGATGGTGTAGTCGATCTCTTCTTCAGTCGTGAAACGGCCCAGAGAGAAACGGATAGAGCTGTGCGCCAGCTCGTCATTCATACCCAGCGCGCGCAGCACGTAAGACGGCTCAAGGCTCGCAGAGGTACAGGCGGAACCCGACGATACCGCAAGGTCTTTCAGCGCCATGATCAGCGACTCGCCTTCAACATAGTTGAAGCTCACGTTCAGAATGGTCGGAACGCCCTGCTCAAGATCGCCGTTCAGGTAAACTTCTTCGATATCTTTAATGCCGTTCCACAGACGGTTACGCAGGCCGCGCAGACGTTCCATTTCGCTCGCCATCTCTTCTTTCGCGATACGATAGGCTTCGCCCATGCCGACGATCTGGTGAACCGGCAGCGTACCGGAACGCATGCCGCGCTCGTGACCGCCGCCGTGCATCTGCGCTTCGATACGGATACGCGGTTTACGACGCACGTAGAGCGCGCCGATGCCTTTCGGGCCATAAATTTTGTGGCCGGTGAAGGACATCAGGTCCACTTTCAGCTGGGTCAGGTCGATAGGCAGTTTGCCGACACTCTGGGTGGCGTCAACGTGATAGATAATGCCACGCGCGCGGCACATTTCGCCGATGGTCGCGATATCCTGCACCACGCCGATTTCGTTGTTCACGTGCATGATGGACACCAGGATGGTGTCGTCACGCATCGCAGCTTCGAGTTCTTTGAGATCGATAATGCCGTTGCTTTGCGGGGCGAGGTAAGTCACCTCAAAGCCTTCGCGCTCCAGCTGACGGCAGGTATCCAGCACCGCTTTATGCTCGGTTTTGCTGGTGATGATGTGCTTGCCTTTTTTCTGGTAGAAATTGGCCGCACCTTTAATAGCGAGGTTATCGGATTCGGTCGCGCCAGAGGTAAAGACGATTTCGCGCGGGTCGGCGCCAATCAGATCGGCCACCTGGTTACGGGCGATATCCACCGCCTCTTCCGCCTGCCAGCCGAAACGGTGGGAGCGGGAGGCCGGGTTACCGAAGGTTCCGTCCATCGTTAAAAACTGCATCATTTTCTCGGCGACGCGCGGGTCCACCGGCGTGGTCGCGGAGTAATCGAGGTAAATCGGTAATTTCATTGCTCTTAAGCTCCGTACATCTCAAAGCGGTGAATCAGGCAGCCGGCTGGATGTACGCCGCAGTCTACAGGATGCCGGAGCTTCCTGGCCTGATTCGGGAAAAGCGTATTATTTTTTTAAGCGCGCAGTTTAACGTCGATAGCGTCCTGAGCGCGGGTCGGGCGATGGGCTTCATTATGCTGACGGTCAGAGACGTCCAGCACTTCCTGGTTGTTCACCAGTTCACCTAAGGTAATGTTGTTCAGAAAACCGGTCAGGCGGTCGCTCAGATCGCGCCACAGCGCGTGGGTCAGGCATTTATCGCCGCCCTGGCAGCCGCCTTTGCCCTGACAACGGGTCGCATCGACAGACTCATCAACGGCGCTAATTACTTCACCGACCGCAATCTGGCCCGCGTCTTTACCCAGCAGATAACCGCCGCCCGGACCACGCACGCTGGCCACCAGGCCATTTTTACGCAGACGAGAGAACAGCTGCTCCAGATAAGAAAGGGAGATACCCTGACGTTCAGAAATATCTGCCAACGGTACCGGACCGGATTCGGAGTTGAGCGCAACGTCAAGCATTGCGGTCACGGCATAGCGCCCTTTAGATGTCAGTCTCATGTCTTACTTAACCTCAAGCTCGCCCCTCGACGCGGGGGTTTTTATGAAAATGGGGGTATTGCATAGCAGGCGCAAGTCTGACATTCCCGAGTAAAATGGTCAACTATTTACCCGAGTATTTTACTCAAGTATTACGGCTTCTCATTACGGCTGCTTTCTATCGACGCCAGCATGCCGCGCAGGATGTTAAGTTCCTGACTTTCCGGGCGTGCGCGGGTAAAAAGACGACGCAATTTGTTCATTACCTGGCCGGGATGATTCGGGCGAATGAAGCCGGTTGAGAGCAAAACTTGCTCAAGATGACCGTAAAAACGCTCCAGATCGTCCACCAGCGGATACGGGGTTTCTTCTTCACCAGGCGCAGGCGTTTGGGCGTCCTGCGAGGCAAGCCACGCCATGCGAACTTCGTAGGCTATGACCTGTACCGCCATCGCGAGATTGAGCGAGCTGTACTCCGGGTTCGCCGCGATAGCCACGTGATAGTGGCACTTTTGCAGTTCGTCATTGGTCAGTCCCACACGCTCGCGGCCAAATACAATCGCCACCGGCGCATGCGTCGCTTCAGAAACGCTTTTCAGCCCGCATTCGCGCGGATCGAGCATCGGCCAGGGCAGCGTGCGCGAACGCGCGCTGGTGCCCACCACCAGGCTGCATCCCGCCAGCGCTTCATCCAGCGTATCGACGATGCTGGCGTTGCCAATCACATCGCTGGCACCGGCGGCGAGCGCGATGGCCTGGGAATCCGGTTTCACCAGCGGATTAACCAGCCACAGGTTGGTGAGGCCCATGGTTTTCATGGCGCGGGCAACAGAACCCATGTTGCCGGTGTGTGAGGTTTCAACCAGCACGATACGAATGTTTTGCAGCATAGCGACTCAGTATCCGAAAAGAATATCAGCGCATCTTATCATAAACCTGAGACATATTCCGAACCCTCTGCTATAATCCGCGCCGTTTTCCCGTTCTTTAACATCCAGTGAGAGAAACCTGATGCATCCGATGCTCAACATCGCCGTGCGTGCTGCGCGCAAGGCCGGAAATTTTATCGCCAAAAACTACGAAACCCCGGACGCCGTAGAGACCAGCCAGAAAGGCAGCAACGACTTTGTGACGAACGTGGATAAAGGCGCAGAGCGCATTATTATCGACACCATTCGCCAGTCCTACCCGCAACACACTATCATCACCGAAGAAAGCGGTGAACACGCCGGCACCGAGCAGGATATTCAATGGGTTATCGATCCGCTGGATGGCACCACCAACTTCGTTAAACGTCTCCCGCATTTCGCCGTTTCTATCGCTGTACGCATTAAAGGCCGCGCGGAAGTCGCCGTGGTTTACGATCCGATGCGTAACGAACTTTTCACCGCCGTTCGCGGCCAGGGCGCGCAGCTTAACGGCTACCGTCTGCGCGGCAGCACCGCTCGCGATCTGGACGGCACCATTCTGGCGACCGGCTTCCCGTTCAAAGCCAAACAGCACGCCACGCCGTATATGAATATCGTGACCAAACTGTTTACCCAGTGCGCCGATTTCCGCCGCACCGGTTCCGCCGCGCTGGATCTGTCCTATGTGGCTGCAGGTCGTGTGGATGGTTACTTTGAAATCGGCCTGAAGCCGTGGGATTTCGCCGCGGGCGAGCTGCTGGTGCGTGAAGCTGGCGGTCTGGTATGCGATTTCGTCGGTGGTCATAACTATCTGACGACCGGCAACATCGTGGCCGGTAACCCGCGCGTCGTGAAAGCGATGCTTAGCAATATGCGCGATGAGCTGAGCGAAGCGCTGAAGCGTTAATCGTTTCCCGGCACGAAAAAGGCAGGTACGCGCAAGCGGCCTGCCTTTTTTATTGGTTTTTTGGCGCGTGAGATTTCGTCAGCCGGTGGGTGCGCTACGCTTACCCACCCTACGTGAAAAAATCTCAACCGACCCGGTGGGTGCGCTTACCCACCTTGCATTAAACCCGCTAATCTCGTAGGGCGGGTAAGCGAATGCGCACCCGCCGTGCCGCGTCTAAAACGGTCTCAACCCCTGCGCGACGGGCGCTGCGCCTGACCACATCACCAGCGCGGCGACGACCAACACCACGCCGCCTGCAAGCGCCAGCGTCGCTCCGCCCGTCCGCCGCCACAACGGGGGCGTTTTCTGCCCGCCGAGCCGCGCCGCCAGATGCCGGAAACTGTGCACAAACAGCGCGATGGCTGAGATGGTCAGCGACGTTCCCGCCGCCATCGCCAGCGCTGACGCCACACCCCAGCCAAACACGCCGATCACCTTGCTGAACAACAGCACCATCAACGCGCCGGAACACGGTCGCATCCCCATCGAGAGCACCACCATGAGCCTCGCGCGCCAGTCTTCGCCGCGTTCAAGCTGTGCCTGCGACGGCATATGCTGATGCCCGCAGCCGCAGGTATCGCTGTGCGTATGATGTGGCGTAAACGCGGTAAACACCGGACGCCGCACCAGCCCGCGCAGCGTTTTCACCGCACGCCAGCAAAGCAGCAACCCCAGCGCGCCGACCAGCAGATAGCTCCCCTTCTCCAGCCAGTACCCGCTCAAATGCAGTTGCCGCGCGGGCAGCGCCAGCACCGTCAGCACTACCGTCACCAGCGCAATCGCCACCAGCCCCTGCAACAATGACGACGCGAACGTCAGTTGCAGGCTGGTTTTCAGGCGCGACGGATGCGTGGCAAGCCAGGTGGCGATCACCACTTTGCCATGACCCGGCCCCAGCGCGTGCAGCACGCCATAAACCAGGCTAAACAGCAGCAGCGAACTGCCCGCGCGCGTCGGGTTTTCGGCCACCTGCTGAAGCAGACCGCTCAGCTCGCGGTTAATATCGCGCTGCCAGACGGTGCTTTTCATCAGCACCTGCGGCCAATCAAGCCACAGCCAGACGCCCGCGCCGAGCATCAGCACAACAAACAGCGCCAGCGGCCAGAAGTGCAGCCAGCGGCGGGTCGCGAGCGGCGTTGAAATCACTGACATTGTAACGTCACCTCCTGAGCGAATTGTTTGCCTAAATCCATATCTTCCGGCGGCGCGTCAGATTTATCGAGGGAGAGCGCGAAATCCTGCACGGCCGCATCCGGCTGCGGCGTTTTCACCGCCACCTTGCAACGCTCGCGCAGCTCATCACTGAGCGTCACATCGCCCGATGCGTCATAACTCATCGACACATAATAGGTGGGATCGAACGTGGCGAACGTATAGCGCGCGCCTGAGGCTTTTTGCGGATGCGCGAGCGGCAGCGTGAAAGTCAGCACTGCCTGATGCCCTTCGCGTGCCAGACCATACGCCAGCGGCGTGGCGGCGAATTTCACCTTCTGCCCGTTGTGCCAGAACTCGGTGAAATAATGCTGTCCGATAACATTCGCCATTACTTCCGCCGCCAGCTTTTTCCACACCGGCGAACCGGGCGCGGCGTCGCCCGCGTCATACAGTAGATCTGCTGAAGTGATTTCATCCATTTTCCAGCGCATTTTCAGCGCCGTTATCTGCCCCGCTTCGCTGATGATGTCGGTTTTCAACGAGATAAAACTGTGCGGATGCGCCAGCGCCTCCCGCGCCGCAAGCAGCGAAACTACAGCCGCAACGCACATTCCACTGTAAAGACGAGCGCTCATTATCTTCCTCTGGCGAAAAATTCTGTGAGCCAGCCAGAATTCCGCGATCAAACTGCGCACCCTGAACGGCATTCAATAATCCTTTAGCTATTCTTAGCAATATTCTCACTCACTGGACAAAACGGATGATGACTCTGCTCTGCCCTCCACCATCTGTGCTCTCCAGTCCGCAGCGCCGCTGCCAGGTACTTTTAATGCTCTATCTGCCGGGGCAAACCATCACGCCGGAAATGTTAGGCCGGCTGAATGGCGTTGACGGCGCCATCGCCCGTCAGGACATTGCCGAAACCGGCGACGAAATTAAGCGGTATCACCGCCTGAGTATTATCACCCAGCAGGACGGCAGCTACCGGATTGAAGGCACGGCGTTAGACAGACGGCTTTGCCTGCTGCACTGGCTGCGCCGGGCGCTGCGCCTGTGCCCTGAGTTTATCCAGCAGCATTTCACGCCCGCGCTGAAAAACGAACTGCGCCAGCACGGCATCGCGACGGCGCTGTATGACGATACAAATTTACACGCGCTGGTCAACCTTTGCGCGCGCCGTCTGAACCGCCAGTTCGAGCCGCGCGACGTACAGTTCCTGCGCCTCTACCTGCAATACTGCCTGGTGCAGCACCATTACGGCCAGACGCCGGAATTCACCGAACCGCAACAGCTCTGGATGCGCGCCCGCGCCGAGTTTCTCGCCGCGCAGGAGATAGTCCGCCACTGGCAGCGCCGCGTCGCGCAGTCGCCGCACGTGAACGAACACTGCTTCCTGGCGCTGCTGTTTATGATGCTGCGCACGCCCGATCCGCTGCGCGACGCGCACCCGGAAGATCACCGGCTCCGTCACGCCGTGCTTTCGCTGATTGCCCGCTTTCGCGAGCTTTCCGGCATGGCGTTTAGCGATGAACAGGGCCTTGCGGATCAGCTCTATATTCATCTCTGCCAGGCGCTTGACCGCAGCCTGTTCGGCATCGGTATCGATAACGCGCTGCCGGAAGAGATTAACCGTCTCTATCCGCGCCTGATGCGCACCACCCGCAAAGCGTTTGATAGCTTTGAGGAAGAGTACCGGGTGACGTTTTCTGATGAAGAAGTCGGGCTGGTGGCGGTGATTTTCGGCGCGTGGCTGATGCAGGAGGCGGATCTGCATGAAAAACAGGTGCTACTGCTGACGGGCAACGACCCTGCGCTTGAGGCGGAAATCGAGCAGCAGCTACGGGAACTCACCCTGCTGCCGCTCAACATCAAACATCTGACGCTGCATACCTTCCAGCAGGAAGGCGCGCCGAAAGAGGTGGCGCTGATTGTGACGCCATACACCACCTCGCTGCCGCTCTTCTCGCCGCCGCTTATTCACGCGACGCTGCCGCTCGGTGAACACCAGCAGCAGCGGATACGCGAGATTCTGGAGGCTTAAGCGCGCGCCACGACTTTCGGGCGCAGGAAGAGCGCGGGCAGCGCAACCAGCGCCATCACCCAGAAGACGCCGCCTGCAAGGTGCTGATACAGGAAGCCTGCGAAGACGGTCATCACCGCAATCCCGCCGCCCATCGCGACGGCGGAGTAGACCGACTGTAGCCGGATGACTTCCGAGCCTTCGCGGGCGGCGATATAGCGCATCGCCGCCAGATGGCAGATGGAGAAGCTCCCGCAGTGCAGGATCTGCGCCACGATGAGCCACGGCAGCGCGGTCGTCCAGCCCATCATTCCCCAGCGGATAATCCCCAGCACGCCGGAGAGCAGCAGCAGATCGCGCGCGCCAAACCGGCTGAACAGCCGTTTACTGAGCGCGAAGATGATAATTTCCGCCACCACGCCGAGCGACCACAGATACCCCACGACCGAGGCGGAATAGCCTTTGCTCTGCCAGTAAATGGCGCTGAAGCCGTAGTAGGCCGCGTGCGCGCCCTGAAGCAGGCTTACGCAGGCGAGAAAACGCCAGTTTTCAACCATTAACTTGCGCCATACCGGCCAGCCTGCGGCCTCGTTATGACGCGCTTCGCCCTTCGGCATCACGGACGGTTTCAGCAGCATCCCGATAAGCATTGACGCCACGCCGAGCGACAGCAGCGCCAGAATAGCGCGGTAATCGTAGACGCTTACCAGCTTGCCGGTGAGCGCCGAGCCAATCACAAACGCCAGCGATCCCCACAGCCGCACTCGCCCGTAATCCATCGCTATCTGACGCTGCCAGGTGGCGGCGAGCGCGTCGGTGAGCGGCACCAGCGGCGAGAAAAAGAGGTTAAAGCCCACCAGCACGACAAACAGCCAGGCGGTCTGATGCCCGAACCAGAAGCCGAGGGCGAAAACGAGCGTCAGCAACGCAAGCAGGCGCAGCGCAAACACTAAACGGGAAGGATCTTTGACGCGCGGTGCCAGCAGCAGGCTGCCAAGAAAACGTGCAATCAGGCCGGAGCCGAGCAAAAGGCCGATAGTTTCCGGCGCGACGCCGACGCCTGCGAGCCAGACGCTCCAGAACGGCAGGAAAATACCGTAGCTGAAAAAATAGGTGAAATAGCTGAGCGCCAGCCAGCGCGTGGATTGCAACACCATGATTCCCTCCCGTTTCGCAGGCGTTAGTCTGGCGGGAAAGCGCAGGGGTTGCAAGCGATGCATAACACGTTAATAACAATTCGCTTTTACTGCGTAATGAGGCCGCCGCAGCGGCCTGTCCTGTTATATGCCCGCCTCGGCAAAGACCTTTTTGGCGGTAAACATCGCATTCAGCGCCGCCGGGAAACCGGCATAGAGCGCCATCTGGATGATCACTTCAATAATCTCTTCGCGGGTGCAGCCGACATTCAGCGCCGCGTGCAGATGCACCGCCAGCTGCGGCTGCGCGTGGCCAAGCGCGGTAAGCGCCGCGACGGTCGCGAGCTCCCGGCTTTTCAGCGACAGCCCCGGCCTGCTGTAGATATCGCCAAAGCCGAATTCAATGACGTAGCGCCCCAGATCCGGCGCGATATCGGCCAGCGCTTTAATGACATTTTCCCCTGCCGTGCCGTCGATTTCAGACAGCCGCGCAAGGCCTGCCTCGTAACGTGATGAAGTCATACCGTTCTCCTTTTGTGTGGTTGAGATAACGGTAAGCCTTCGAGTTAACTCCAGGTCAAGCGCTGTTTTTTAAAAGCGTCTCATCGTAGTACGCCATTTTCTCTTTCAGGCGCGCCAGATGGTCAGCCTGCTCCGCGAGCCGGGTTTCGAGCCGCTGCGCGTGATGCGCCAGCAGTTCACGGCGTGCCTCTGCGGTCGATTCCCCCTGCGCGCGCAAGAGAGCGTAGCGCTGGATCTCCTCCAGCGGCATATCGGTCGCCTTTAGCCGTTTGATAAACGCCGCCCAGTCGAGATCCGAACGAGAATAGTCGCGATGCCCGCTCGCATTACGCGCCGGTACCAGCAACCCCAGCTTTTCGTAATAGCGCAGCGTATGAACGCCAAGCCCCGTCAGCGTCGCGAATGCCTGAATACGCATGGCCGCCTCCTGTCTACCATTGCCCCATAAAAAAAGGCCGCGCGAGGCGGCCTTCAGCAGTGAGTGAACGCTTACGCGTAAACCGGGAAGCGTGCGCAGATATCCAGCACTTTACCTTTGACGCGCTCGATAACCGCTTCGTCATTGATGTTGTCCAGGATGTCGCACATCCAGCCTGCCAGCTCTTTCACTTCCGCTTCTTTGAAGCCGCGACGCGTGACCGCCGGAGAACCGATACGGATGCCGGAGGTGACGAACGGGCTCTTCGGATCGTTCGGCACGCTGTTTTTGTTAACGGTGATGTTGGCGCGGCCAAGTGCGGCGTCCGCTTCTTTACCGGTCAGGTTTTTATCGACCAGATCCAACAGGAACAGGTGGTTTTCCGTACCGCCGGAAACCACTTTGTAGCCGCGGTTCAGGAACACTTCCACCATCGCTTTGGCGTTTTTGGCCACCTGCTGCTGGTAGGTTTTGAACTCCGGCTCCATCGCTTCTTTCAGCGCGACCGCTTTCGCCGCGATAACGTGCATCAGCGGGCCGCCCTGCGCGCTCGGGAACACGGCAGAGTTCAGTTTTTTGTACAGCTCTTCGCTGCCGCCTTTGGCGAGGATCAGACCGCCGCGCGGGCCAGCGAGCGTTTTGTGGGTGGTGGTGGTGACGACGTGCGCGTGCGGAACCGGGTTCGGGTAGACGCCTGCGGCAATCAGGCCCGCCACGTGCGCCATATCGACGAACAGGTATGCGCCGATGCTGTCAGCGATTTCACGCATTTTTGCCCAGTCAACGATGCCGGAGTACGCGGAGAAACCACCGATGATCATTTTCGGTTTGTGCTCTTTCGCCTGCTTCGCCATATCCTCGTAATCGATTTTGCCGGACTCATCGATACCGTAAGGAATGATGTTGTAGAGCTTACCGGAGAAGTTAACCGGGGAGCCGTGAGTCAGGTGACCACCCTGCGCAAGGTTCATACCAAGAACGGTATCGCCCGGTTGCAGCAGCGCGGTGTAAACCGCGAAGTTGGCCTGGGAGCCGGAGTGCGGCTGCACGTTGGCGTAGTCAGCGCCGAAAAGTTCTTTCGCGCGGTCAATCGCCAGTTGCTCAACGATATCCACATATTCGCAGCCGCCGTAGTAGCGCTTGCCCGGATAGCCTTCGGCATATTTGTTGGTCAGCTGAGAGCCCTGCGCCTGCATCACGCGCGGGCTGGTGTAGTTTTCGGAGGCGATCAGTTCGATGTGCTCTTCCTGACGTACTTTTTCCTGCTCCATAGCCTGCCACAGTTCGGCATCATAATCGGCAATGTTCATTTCACGCTTTAACATCCGCATCTCCTGACTCAGCTGACAATAAAATGTACTGCAATTAGGGGCCCTTTTGGGCGACGGCCAACAGTGTAAACCGATTGGCAGCGTGAAGATAGGGCTTGACAGAGGTTTTTACGCAAACGTTTGGCATGGCGTGGCGCAAGGGTTTGAACGATTAAGCAAACGTGCCGTTTACGCGACTTATTTTCATTTTCAACCTGTCGTTTTTTCATACGCCGTGGTGTTTTCCCAAGGCTTGATAAAACCATTTACAGCGTGCAGGTATTTTTTATAAGATGCATTTAAAATACATTTTATAGAAAAACGGAAGGAAGCAACCATGCTGGATAGTCAAACCATCGCCGTCGTGAAATCCACCATCCCGCTGCTGGCGCAGACGGGCCCGAAACTCACCGCGCATTTTTATGACCGGATGTTTACGCACAATCCGGAGCTAAAAGAGATTTTCAACATGAGCAACCAGCGCAATGGCGATCAGCGTGAAGCGCTGTTCAATGCCATCTGCGCCTACGCCACTAATATCGAAAACCTCGCGGCCCTGCTGCCAGCGGTGGAGAAAATCGCCCAGAAGCACACCAGCTTTAATATCAAACCGGCGCAGTACAACATCGTGGGCGAGCACCTGCTGGCGACGCTCGACGAGATGTTCAGCCCAGGCCAGGAAGTGCTGGACGCCTGGGGCAAAGCGTATGGCGTGCTGGCGGGCGTGTTTATTAACCGTGAAGCCGAGATTTACCAGAGCAACGCGCAGAAAACCGGCGGCTGGGAAGGTACGCGTGAATTCCGCATCGTGAATAAAACGCCGCAGAGCGCCATTGTCACAAGCTTTGAGCTGGAGCCGGTGGATGGCGGCCCGGTCGCCGATTACCTGCCCGGCCAGTACACCGCCGTCTGGATCAAGCCGCAGGGGTTTGCGCATCAGGAGATTCGCCAGTATTCGCTCACCCGCAAGCCGAACGGCAAAAGCTACCGCATCGCGGTGAAACGCGAAGGCGAAGGCCAGGTGTCGAACTGGCTGCATCAACATGCGCAGCCGGGCGATGTGATTCGCCTTGCCGCGCCTGCGGGCGATTTCTTTATGGATGTCGAGCCGCAGACGCCGGTGACGCTTATCTCGGCGGGTGTGGGTCAGACGCCGATGCTGGCGATGCTCGATACGCTGGCAAGCGCGCAGCATCCGGCGCAGGTGAACTGGTATCACGCGGCGGAAAGCGGCGATGTGCATGCGTTTACCGATGAAGTGGCGCAATTCGGCGCGACGCTCCCCCGTTTTACCAGCCACGTCTGGTACCGCGTGCCGACCGACGCCGATCGCAGCGCGGGCCGTTATAACAGCGAAGGGTTGATGGCGCTTCGCGATCGCGAGGCGCACGTGACCACGCCCGGTATGCAGTTTTATGTCTGCGGCCCGGTGAAATTTATGCAGTTCGCCGCGGAGCAGTTAGTGAGCATGGGCGTGAATAAAGAGAACATTCATTACGAATGTTTCGGCCCGCATAAGGTGTTGTAAGCGCCTGGCGTTTTTTTGGGGCGGTTCGGCGGGTGCGCTTCGCTTACCCGCCCTACGAAATCACACCGTATTCTGTAGGGTGGGTCAGCGCAGCGCACCCACCACGTCCAACCCCAACCTCCCGTAGGGTGGGTAAGCGCAGCGCACCCACCATGCCAAACACCAGCGTCCCCTGTAGGGTGGGTAAGCGCAGCGCACCCACCATGCCGAACACCAGCGTCCCCTGTAGGGTGGGTAAGCGCAGCGCACCCACCATTTACCTGCGCGCCCCATGCGCGTCGGGCATAAAAAAAGCAGGCCCACTGGCCTGCTTTTTTTGTCGTCGCGCCCGCTTAAATCGCGGCGTCGTCTTCCTCGCCGGTGCGGATACGCACCACGCGCGCCACGTCGAAAACGAAAATCTTGCCGTCGCCGATTTTACCGGTCTGAGCGGTACGGATAATCGTATCCACGCAGGTATCGACGATATCGTCGGTCACTACGATCTCGATTTTCACTTTCGGCAGGAAATCCACCATATACTCTGCGCCGCGATACAGCTCGGTATGGCCTTTCTGACGACCAAACCCTTTCACCTCGGTCACCGTCATCCCGGTGATCCCGACTTCCGCCAGCGCTTCACGTACGTCATCGAGTTTGAAAGGTTTAATAATCGCATCAATCTTTTTCATGGTGGATCCTTAATTCCTGCCAGCGCCTGCACGGCGATTCAGTTCGCGAAATCGGTTGCTCAAATTACCATACCTTGCAGCGGTTTGGGCACCAAAAACTACTCTTTAAAATCATTCGCCTCAAGCTCGTGGCGAGCCAGTAATTTATAGAATTCGGTACGGTTACGCCCCGCCATCCGCGCGGCGTGCGTCACATTGCCTTTGGTGATTTGCAACAGCTTGCGCAGATAGTTGAGCTCAAACTGATTGCGCGCCTCGACAAACGTCGGCAGCACGGTGTTCTCGCCCTCCAGCGCCTGCTCCACCAGCGCCTCGCTAATGACCGGCGCTGAGGTCAGCGCCACGCACTGCTCAATCACGTTCACCAGCTGGCGCACGTTGCCCGGCCAGCTCGCCGCCATCAGACGCTTCATCGCATCGGTAGAGAAACTGCGCACGAACGGCTTATGGCGATCCGCGGCCTGACGCAGCAGATGGTTCGCGAGCAGCGGAATATCTTCCGCGCGCTCCTGCAACGCCGGGATCTTTAAATTCACCACGTTCAGGCGATAAAAGAGATCTTCGCGGAACTCGCCGCGCGCCATCGCCTTCGGCAGATCGCGGTGGGTGGCGGAGATAATCCGCACGTTGATATCGATATCGCGGTTGCTGCCGAGCGGACGCACTTTGCGCTCCTGCAAAACGCGCAGCAGCTTCACCTGTAACGGCACCGGCATATCGCCGATTTCATCGAGAAACAGCGTGCCGCCTTCAGCCGCCTGAAAAAGCCCTTCACGGCTGCTGACCGCACCGGTAAACGCGCCGCGCGCATGGCCGAACAGCTCAGATTCCAGCAGCTGTTCCGGCAGCGCGCCGCAGTTAATGGCGATAAACGCGTTTTTAGCGCGCGGGCTGGCGTTATGGATGGCCTGCGCCAGAATTTCTTTGCCGGTGCCGCTCTGGCCGTTAATCAGCACGCTGACATCCGACTGCGCCACCATGTGCGCCTGCTCAAGCAGCCGCAGCATCACGGGGCTTCGGGTGACAATCGTCTCGCGCCACTGTTCGTCGCCTGCGGGCGCGGCATGCGCCAGCGCATCATCGATAGCTTTATACAGCGCGTCTTTATCCACCGGTTTGGTGAGAAAACTGAAGACACCCTGCTGGGTCGCCGCCACCGCATCAGGGATCGAACCATGCGCGGTCAGAATGATCACCGGCATGCCCGGCTGGAGCTTCTGGATCTCGGCGAAAAGCTGCATGCCGTCCATTTCATCCATCCGCAGATCGCTAATCACCAGATCGATCTTCTCACGCGCCAAAATGCGCAGCCCTTCATGGCCGCTTTCAGCGGTCTCAACGGTAAATCCTTCGCTGGTGAGCCGCAGGCCCAGCAGTTTCAGCAGGCCCGGATCGTCATCCACCAGCAACAGGCGCGCGGGTTTATGCTGCGTCATGGTTTGGTCTCCTCCTGCGCGGGTGCGGTGTCCTTCTCAGCCGGCGCGGCGCCCTCTTTCTCGGCATCCGGGCTGTGGCTGTTGTCCTGAATATAGCCGCCCGCGCTTTTCCGCGTGGAGAGCTGGCGTTCAATATCGGTCAGGTTTTCCAGCTTGCGGGTGGTGAGCTCAAGCTCGCTGCGCAGGTGCCGCTGCTGCTCGCGCAGGGCATCCAGTTCGCTATCGGTGCTTTCCTGAAGCTTGCTGTAGCGGCCACGCTCTTCCGAAAGCGCAAGCTGCGCCGCCTGGCCGTCGCGCCAGGTTTCATAGAGCGGGCGCACGTGCGCCGGAATCGCGCCGGAGGTGGCGCTGAGCGTGGTGATATAGCTGCGGCGTTCGGCAGGCGTAATGCGGGCGTTAGCCAGCAAAATGCCGCGTCGGAAGGCATGCTGCCAGGTGTCGTCCGGGAAACGACGCGCCTGCGCGCGCGCCTCGGCGGGCGAAAGGCGTTCCGCGCAGTCCATGCCGCGCAGCCAGAACAGCGGGTTGTTTTCCACACTGGTGCCGGAGAGCTGCCAGATGCCGGAACAGTCGGTAAAGAGAAAATCCGCCAGTTGCTGTTCCGGCAGTTTTGGGTCGTGCGTTTGTTTGATATGGCTGGAAACCGGGCTTTGCACGCAACCGGCCAGAAGGCATGGCAACAGCACGGAACAGGCCCGCGTGCGAAGAGAGAAAAACCGTGTGCCGCGCGAGCGCAGGCTGCGCCATGCGCTTACCAGACGTGAATTCATTTTTTTAATCGTTCCGGGTCAAAGAGCGGTAATTCGATACGAAAACAGACGTCGGCGGTGTCATCTTCAACCAGACGCAGTTCGCCGTGCATACGTCGGATGCAGTCCTGTGCAATGCTCAGGCCCAGGCCGCTGCCTTTCACCGCCCCTTTACGTTGATGGCTTCCCTGATAAAAGGGCTCGAAAATCATTTGCCGTTCCGCCTCAGGAATGGGCGTGCCGGTATTCGCCACCTCAATACATAACGTACTGGCAAGGCGGCGGCTTCGCAGATAAATGGTACCGGATTCACGCCCGTAGTGCACCGCATTGGAGTAGAGATTATCCAGCACGCTCATCAGCAGCATCGGCTCCGCGAGGCAAGGCGCATCGGCAAGCGACACCTCGGTATGCATCATTTTAGCCCGCGCTGGCAGACTGTGTGAGGCGATGACAATCTCCACCAGCGGTGCCAGCTCCACTTTTTCAAGCTCCACCGCGCCGCCCGCCAGTTTACGGTTGTAATCAAGGAGTTGCTCAATGAGCGTTTGCAGGTTGCGGCTGCTGGTATCGAGAATTTCCACCACCTCGCGCTGCTCCGCGGTCAGCGGCCCGACGACCTGATCGGCAAGCAGTTCGGTGCCCTCGCGCATACTGGCGAGCGGCGTTTTTAATTCATGGGAGATATGACGCAAGAATTGATGACGCTGCGATTCAAGCCAGGCGAGACGCTCGCTGAGCCAGATAATACGCTGGCCTACCGATCGCAGCTCGCGCGGGCCTTTAAACATCATGGCAGTGCCGAGCGATTTCCCCTCGCCCAGCCGGTTGATCATCCGCTCAATGCCTTTTACCGGGCCGATAATCATCCGCGTGAAGAGCAGCACCAGCGCGAGGCTTGCCAGAAACAGCGCCAGCGCCTGCCAGCCAAACAGTCGCCCGCGCGAGGCGATTTCCTGCTGAAGCTGTTGACCGCGGGCGTAGATCACCGCGCGGGTGGCCTGCACCAGCCGGGTGTTGGTATCCGCGAAGGCTTCCAGACGCGCGGCAGCATCCGGCTTCGGGCCGCTGTTATGACACTCCAGTTGCGCCAGATCCACCAGGCTCTGGCGCAGGGCTTTATAGAGTCTCGCGTCAGGCAGCACGCTCGCCTGCGCCTCCAGCATTCGGGAATAGCGCTGACGCTGGCTTTCATAGACTTTCGCCAGCGTGACGTCATCCAGCACGCAGTACTGCCGGTAGCTGCGCTCCATTTCGAGCGCGATATTGGTCATCGCCTCGCTGCGCCGGGCATCCATCTGGGTAAGCGTGTTGGACTGCGCCGCCTGGGCGCTTAACGTATTCAGGCTCTGCCAGGCCTGCCAGGCGAGAAACAGCAACGGCACCATCACCAGTAAGAAAGCCATCATTACCAGTTGGCGAAGCGAGCGGGGAAAAGCAGGCCAGCGTTTCACGGCGTTATTCCGAAGTGATTGCAAAAGCCTGATGCTAACCGACAGCCGCGCCGGAGCAAAGCCAAACGCAAAAAACAACAAAGGCAGGGGATTAACCCTGCCTTTGTGATGGAATCAGGCGGTGCCTTACTCAACGTGTCGCCCGGGTTCTGAAATAGCAGCGCTATGATCAGCAGTTGGACGGCAGGCACCTTTGAGTGCGTCATTCGAAGTTTATGTAGCGCTCGCAATGGGGCTGACATAAGAAGGTGAATGAGCCACTGCGTGTTATTATGCAGTAACCGTGCCAGGTTTACTACATAAATCATAAGTTGCTGTTATGTAATAGTTTTAATTATATGAGACGCTTCAAAGTTTTGCGTTATTTTTCGCCAGAGTGTCGCTAAATCCCAACACTTCCCCCGATGCTTTTTATGCACTATATAAATCAATCATTTAAATGTCGCAAATCAGCGACACCGCGATCATACCGCTGTCGCAATTTACCGACACCTGCCGGATTCGCACTCAAAGAAAAAGCGATTAAAAGAAAAAAGGCCTCTTGCGAGGCCTTTATCAGGATAAAACGAGCAGGATTAACCGAGCTGCTTACGCGCGTTGCGGAAAATGCGCATCCACGGGCTGTCCTCGCCCCAGTTCGCCGGATGCCAGGAGTTCGCCACGGTACGGAAGACGCGCTCCGGATGCGGCATCATGATAGTGACGCGCCCGCTTTCGCTGGTCACGGCGGTAATGCCGTTCGGTGAACCGTTCGGGTTCGCCGGATAGGTTTCCGTTACCGCACCGAAGTTATCGATATAGCGCAGCGCCACCAGCCCTTTGCTCTCAAGTGCTGCCAGATGCGCGTCGTCGCGGACTTCCACGCGGCCTTCGCCGTGGGAAACCGCAATCGGCATATGGGAGCCGGTCATGCCGTCCAGCAGCAGCGACGGGCTGGCCGTCACTTCCACCAGGCTGAAGCGCGCTTCAAAGCGGTCGGACTGGTTACGCACAAAGCGCGGCCACAGTTCGCTGCCCGGGATCAGCTCGCGCAGGTTGGACATCATCTGGCAGCCGTTACAGACGCCGAGCGCCAGCGTCTGCGGACGGTGGAAGAATTCGGTGAACTCGTCACGCACGCGGTCGTTGAAGAGAATGGACTTCGCCCAGCCCTCGCCCGCGCCCAGCACGTCGCCGTAAGAGAAGCCGCCGCAGGCGACGAGCGTGTGAAAATCGCCGAGGCCACGACGACCGGCGAGCAGATCGCTCATATGCACGTCGATGGCGTCAAAGCCCGCGCGGTGGAACGCGGCCGCCATCTCCACATGAGAGTTCACGCCCTGCTCGCGCAGTACCGCGACTTTCGGGCGCGCGCCGGTGGCGATAAACGGCGCGGCGATATCTTCTTTGATATCGAACGTCAGCTTCACGTTAAGGCCCGGATCGCTGTCGTTGGCTTTCGCCTGGTGTTCCTGATCCGCGCATTCCGGGTTATCGCGCAGGCGCTGCATCTGCCAGGTGGTTTCCGCCCACCACATGCGAAGCTGGGTGCGGCTTTCGCTGTACACCACCTTGTCGCCCGCCGTCAGCGTGAAGCGATCGCCCGCGACCGCCTTGCCGAGATAGTGCGTGCATTCGCCAAGACCGTGATCTTTCAGTACACGCTCTACCTGCTCGCGCTCGGCGGCGGCAATCTGAATCACCGCGCCCAGCTCTTCATTAAACAGTGCCGCCAGCGCGTCGTCGCCGAGAGCGGCGATATCCGCTTCAATGCCGCAGTGACCCGCAAACGCCATCTCCGCGAGCGTCACCAGCAGGCCGCCGTCGGAGCGGTCGTGGTAGGCCAGCAGTTTACGCTGCGCCACCAGCGCCTGAATGGCGTCGTAGAAGCATTTCAGCTGACCGGCGTCGCGCACGTCGGCAGGCTTGTCGCCGAGCTGACGATAAACCTGCGCCAGCGCCGTCGCGCCCAGCGCGTTCTGGCCGTTGCCGAGATCGATTAACAGCAGGGCGTTATCTTCGGTAGTGAGTTCCGGCGTTACGGTGCGGCGCACATCTTCCACGCGGGCGAAAGCGGAGATCACCAGCGACAGCGGCGAGGTCATCTCGCGCTGTTCGCCATCCTGCTGCCAGCGGGTTTTCATCGACATCGAATCTTTACCGACCGGAATGGTCAGGCCGAGCTGCGGGCAGAGCTCCTCGCCCACCGCTTTAACGGCAGCATAGAGACCGGCGTCTTCGCCAGGGTGCCCCGCCGCCGCCATCCAGTTGGCGGAAAGTTTCAGGCGCTTGATATCGCCGATTTGGGTCGCCGCAATGTTAGTGAGCGCCTCACCTACCGCCAGACGGGCGGAGGCGGCGAAGTCCAGCAGCGCCACCGGCGCGCGCTCGCCCATCGCCATCGCTTCGCCGTAGTAGCTGTCGAGGCTTGCGGTCGTGACCGCGCAGTTCGCCACCGGCACCTGCCACGGGCCGACCATCTGATCGCGCGCTACCATGCCGGTCACGGTGCGGTCGCCAATGGTCACCAGGAAGGTTTTCTCCGCGACTGTCGGCAGATGCAACACACGCTTCACCGCATCGGCAAGCGTAATGCCCGTACGGTCAAATGGCTGGCCCTCGGCCTGTAAGCGCGTAACGTCGCGGGTCATTTTCGGGGTTTTGCCGAGCAGAACGTCAAGCGGCATATCCACCGGCTGGTTGTCGAAGTGGCTGTCGTTAAGCGTCAGGTGCTGCGCTTCGGTCGCCTCGCCAATCACGGCGTACGGCGCGCGCTCGCGGCGGCACAGTTCGTCAAACAGCGCCAGCTGTTCGGGCGCCACGGCCAGCACGTAACGCTCCTGGGATTCGTTACACCAGACTTCCAGCGGGCTCATGCCCGGCTCGTCGCTTAAAATGTCGCGCAGTTCAAAACGCCCGCCGCGCCCGCCGTCGCTTACCAGCTCCGGCATGGCATTGGAAAGGCCGCCCGCGCCAACGTCATGAATAAAGAGGATCGGGTTGGCCTCGCCCAACTGCCAGCAGCGGTCGATCACTTCCTGGCAGCGGCGCTCCATTTCCGGGTTGTCGCGCTGTACCGAGGCGAAATCGAGATCGGCGTCGGACTGGCCAGACGCCATGGAGGACGCCGCGCCGCCGCCAAGACCGATATTCATCGCCGGGCCGCCGAGCACAATCAGCTTCGCGCCGGGCGGAATTTCGCCTTTCTGCACATGGTCGGCGCGAATGTTGCCGATGCCGCCTGCCAGCATGATCGGCTTATGGTAGCCGCGCAGCTCTTCGCCGTTGTGGCTCGCCACTTTCTCTTCATAGGTACGGAAATAGCCGTTCAGCGCCGGACGACCAAATTCGTTGTTGAACGCCGCGCCGCCAAGCGGGCCTTCGGTCATGATATCGAGCGCGGTAACTATACGATCCGGCTTGCCGAAATCTTCTTCCCACGGCTGCTCAAAGCCCGGAATGCGCAGGTTAGAAACAGAAAAACCCACCAGACCCGCTTTCGGCTTCGCACCGCGGCCCGTCGCGCCTTCGTCACGAATTTCGCCGCCGGAGCCTGTCGCGGCACCCGGCCACGGTGAAATGGCGGTCGGGTGGTTGTGCGTTTCCACTTTCATCAGAATATGCGCCGGTTCCTGATGGAACGCGTAGCGGCCCGCTTCATGATCGGCATAGAAACGGCCCACGGAAGAGCCTTCCATAACCGCCGCGTTATCTTTATACGCGGAGAGCACGAAATTCGGGGTCTTCTCGAAAGTGTTTTTAATCATTTTAAACAGCGACTTCGGCTGTTTTTCGCCGTCGATAACCCAGTCGGCGTTAAAAATTTTGTGACGGCAGTGCTCAGAGTTGGCCTGCGCGAACATGTAGAGTTCGATGTCGTTCGGGTTGCGCCCCAGGCGGGTGAACGCGTCATGCAGGTAGTCGATTTCATCTTCTGCCAGCGCCAGCCCCAGACGCACGTTGGCGTCCGCCAGCGCCTGACGGCCCTGCCCCAGCAGATCCACGCTCTGTACCGGTGCAGGTTCGTGGTGCGCGAATAGCTGCGCGGCGTCTTCCAGCGCGCCGAACACGCTCTCCATCATGCGGTCATGCAGCTCTGCCGCAATCTGGCGCCAGGCGTCGTCGCCCGCGGTGGGATCCACATTGAGGTAATACGCCACGCCGCGCTCCAGGCGTTTGACCTGGGCGAGCCCGCAGTTATGGGCGATGTCTGTCGCTTTGGAGGACCAGGGAGAGATAGTGCCAGGGCGCGGCGTTACCAGCAGCAGACGGCCCGACGGCGCGTGGCCAGTAAGGCTCGGCCCATATTTCAGCAGGCGCTCAAGGCGCGCGTGCTCTTCGGCATTCAGCGGTGCGGCGAGGTCAGCAAAATGGACATACTCGGCATAAAGGGTTTTCACCGGGAGGTGAGCGTCTTTGAAACGAGCCAGCAGTTTGTTAATACGAAATGCCGACAGAGCGGGCGAACCACGCAGAATTTCCATCATCTAATCTCTCGTCTTCGAAGCGCCGGAGGGCACCTCAGTGGGCGCAAGGGGGAAAACGGGCGTCATTATAGAGAATCCGGCGCGCTGACGAAACCGTTTGCGTAGAAATAAAATCCCGCCGTCGCGTTAACGTTTGGTGTGGCCGATTCCTCTAATTAGTTGCCAAGTGGCGCTTTGTTACGCAAAATGCCGCTCCATGCCATTCAAACGAAACGGTTTACTAACGATTGTTCGCTGAGCCCCGAGGCAACGCAGAGAATTAACTAATTGAAAAAATTAAAGCTTAATTATCTGCTCATCGGCGTCGTTACCCTGCTGCTGGCAGTGGCCTTGTGGCCGGCCATTCCCTGGTCCGGCAAAGCCGATAACCGTATCGCCGCGATTCAGGCGCGGGGGGTTTTGCGCGTCAGTACCATCGCCACGCCGCTGACCATGTACCGCGCTGGTGACACGATGTCCGGGCTTGATTACGAGCTAAGCCAGGCCTTCGCCGACTATCTGGGCGTGAAGCTTAAAATCACCGTGCGCCAGAACATCAGTCAGCTCTTTGACGATCTCGACAATAACGACGCCGATCTTCTCGCCGCAGGCCTGGTCTATAACGAAGCGCGCAGCCAGCACTATCAGGCTGGCCCTATCTATTATTCCGTCTCGCAGCAGATGGTTTACCGCGTCGGCAGCCTGCGTCCGCGAAGCCTCGCCAGTATTAAAGAGGGGCAACTGACCATTGCGCCGGGCCACGTGGCGCAAAGCGAGCTGGAACAACTCAAAGCAAGCAAATACCCGGATTTAACCTGGCGCGTCGACCCGAAACTCAGCAGTAATGAGCTGATGCTGCAGGTGGCTCAGGGCACGCTGGATTACACCATCGCCGATTCGGTCGCCATCGGCCTGTTCCAGCGCGTTCATCCGCAGCTTGCGGTCGCGCTCGATCTCAGCGATGAGCAGCCGGTAACGTGGTTCAGCCGCCGCAGCAGCGATAACTCGCTCTCGGCCGCGCTGCTCGATTTCTTCAATCAGATTAATGAAGACGGCACGCTGGCGCGCCTGGAAGAGAAGTATCTGGGCCACGGCAATGATTTCGATTACGTGGATACCCGCAGTTTCCTGCGCGCCGTAGACAGCGTGCTGCCGGAGCTGCAGCCGCTCTTTGAGAAATACGCGACGGATATCGACTGGCGACTGCTGGCGGCTATCTCGTATCAGGAATCCCACTGGGACAGCCAGGCTACCTCGCCTACCGGCGTGCGCGGTCTGATGATGCTGACGCGCAATACGGCGCAAAGCCTGGGGCTGACCGATCGCCTTGATGCCGAGCAGAGCATCAGCGGCGGCGCGCGCTATCTGAAAGATATGATGAGCAAAGTGCCGGAAAGCGTACCGGAAGAGGAGCGGATCTGGTTTGCGCTGGCAGCGTATAACATGGGCTATGCGCATATGCTGGACGCCCGCGCGCTGACGGCAAAACAGAAAGGCAACCCGGATAGCTGGTCGGATGTAAAACAGCGGCTGCCGCTGTTAAGCCAGCGCCCCTATTACAGCAAGCTCACCTATGGCTACGCGCGCGGGCATGAGGCTTACGCCTATGTGGAAAATATCCGTAAATATCAAATAAGCCTGGTCGGTTATCTGCTGGAGAAGGAGAAGGAAAAGCAGGCCGCCGCGGCAGCGCAGCCTAAGCTTGTGCAGAGTTACCCGACGAATATTACGCCGCAGGGTCTGTTCCCGTCGCCCTTTTCGTCGCTTCCTTTAGGGCCTTTTTCTCAAGCCGGCGCTGGCGGAAAAACGCACTCAGCATTGCCGAACACTCTGTCGCCAGTATCCCCTCGATAACCTGCACCTGATGGTTCATGCCGGGATGCCCGGTGATGTCCATCAGCGACCCGACCGCGCCGGTTTTGGCATCGCGCGCGCCGAACACCAGCGTGCCGATACGCCCGTGCACCATCGCGCCTGCGCACATGACGCATGGCTCAAGCGTGACATACAGCGTGGTATCCAGCAGACGATAATTTTGCAGCACCAGCCCGCCCTGGCGCAGCGCCATGATCTCGGCGTGTGCGGTCGGGTCGTGGCGGCCAATCGGGCGGTTCCAGCCTTCGCCGATAACCTGATTGTTGTGTACCAGCACCGCGCCTACCGGCACTTCTCCCTCGTCCCAGGCGCGCTGCGCGAGCGTCAGCGCGTGGCGCATCCAGTATTCGTGGGTGAGTTCAGTCTGTGACACAAGCTTCTCCGGGAGTATAAGGCGGGCGGCATTATACACACCGTTTATGGGTTGCGAAACGCGCCTTATTCGAGCTGCTGGAGCTGCCCCTGCGGGGTGACGCGCCAGCGGTGCTGGCAGAAGTAAAGCAGCGGGTTATCTTGCTTGCTGTCGCTGTAGCCACTGTAGAGACGCAGCGGCGTGCCAATCTGGCGCTCCAGCTGCGCTACTTTTTCATGGCCGAGGCAGCGCAGCGTCAGTACCCAGCCACCAAAGCGGCGCTCCATTTGGCTGGCGATGACATTCACGCGCGGCAGCCACGGGGTATCGTAATAAACCTGTTCTACCAGCGTCTGCGGGGAGCCGGTGATGAGCCAGACGTCGGCATCGGTGCTGGTGAGGTAACCGGTCAGGCGCTCATGCACCACCGGAAAGGTGACGACATGGGTGCGAAACCAGTCGGCGAAAGCTTTTTCCAGCGTTTTCAGACGCGCCTCGCTGTGACCGAAGGTACAACCCCAGAGCAAGAGGCTCATCGGCCAGCGGGCGGCGCGCCCTTTGATTAACAGCCCGCCCAGGATAACGGGCAGCAGAGGAATAACCAGCAGCAGGTTAAGCGGCTGACGCCGCAGCAGATAGCGCATAAAAGTGCCGAACATATCCTGTTGATGCAATGTGCCATCCAGATCGAAAAACACCACCCGACGCTCGTTATTGGCCAAACCTTACTCCTCTGGATCGTTAAAGCCCAGGAACCACGTAAATAGAAAACCGGCGATCACCGCTACCAGATAGCCTAACAGATAGAGCATCACTTTTCCGGTCACGATGGTAAGCGCCAGCGGTAGCCCGGAGATGCCAAAAGTGATGACCGTCGCCACTTTAAAGTAGCTGATAATCGCGCCGCCTGCCGCCCCGCCAAGACACGCGCCGATAAACGGCTTGCCAAGCGGCAGCGTCACGCCGAAAATCAGCGGCTCGCCGATACCGAGCAGACCGACCGGCAGCGCGCCTTTAATCACCTTTTTGAGGCGCGCGTTACGGGTTTTCAGCAGCACCGCCAGCGACGCGCCGATCTGCCCCACGCCCGCCATCGCGAGGATGGGAAAGAGCGCGTTATAGCCGTGCGCCTGAACCAGTTCAACGTGAATGGGCACCAGCCCCTGATGCAGGCCCGTCAGCACCAGCGGTAAAAACGTGCCCGCCAGCACCGCGCCCACCAGCAGCCCGCCTTTATCGATAGCGAGCGACGCGCCATGCGCGATGGTTTCCGAGACCCAGCCGCCGAGCGGTTGCAGCGCCACAATAGCGATGGTGCCAGTAATCAGTGTTGTCAGGAGCGGGTTCAGGATAAGCTCCACCGACACCGGCAGCAGATTACGCAGCTTTTTCTCAAGCCAGCACATCAACATCACCACCAGCAGCACGGCGATAACGCCGCCGCGTCCCGGCTGTAACGGCTCGCCGAAGAGCGTAATCTGTGCCAGCTGCGGGCTGGAGAGAATACCCGCCATGACGCCGCCCATCGCCACCGAGCCGCCGAATACCCGCGCGGCGTTAACGCCGACCAGAATGTTCATGATGGCAAACACGGCGCTGCCGAAAACGCCAAGCAACCCCAGCAGGTTGGGATAACTGATGGCGAAGCCGCCGACGATATCCGGGCGTTTGAGGATATTGATAATCCCGGTAATCAGGCCCGAGGCGATAAACGCCGGGATCAGCGGAATAAACACGTTCGCAAGCTGACGCAGCGCATCGCTCATCGGCGCTTTATAGCGCGCTTTCGCCTGAGCTTTCGTGCGTGCGGCGTCGTCAATCGCCGGTTCGGTGGACGTCGCGCCCTGCATCTGCGCGCGCATCGCATCGACGATTTGCGCGGCGCGTCCGGGGCCGGCAATGAGCTGATGCTGTTCGCCCTGCTTCACATAACCGCTGATGCCTGGCAGCGCCTTCAGCGCCGGGAGATCCATCAGACTCTCGTCGCGCAGCTCCAGACGCACGCGCGTCATGCAATTTTCCAGCCGTAAAATGTTGCCTTCACCGCCCACGCCTTTGAGGATTTGCGTGGCGAGCGTCACCGATTTTTCCATACGTTACGTCCCCTTACGGCTGCAACGCCGCTCTTAAAAAGCCGTTATGCGCCGCGAGACGCGCGTGGGCAGCCTGCGCGTCCAGCCCGGTCAGCACCATTAAAATGGCGGGTTTCACCTCGTACTCGGTCTGCGTGAGCACCGCTTCGGCCTCTTCACGCGTCACACCCGTCGCTTCCATCACCATCCGGCAGGCGCGATCCACCAGTTTGACATTGGTCGCTTTCATATCCACCATCAGGTTCTGGTAGACCTTGCCGCACTTCACCATTGCGCCGGTGGAGATCATATTAAGGACGAGCTTCTGCGCAGTACCGGATTTCAGGCGCGTGGAGCCAGTGAGCGCCTCCGGGCCGACCACGGGCGAAATGGCGATTTCCGCCGCTTCGGCTATCGGCGAGCCGGGGTTGCAGGAGATGGCCGCCGTCGCGCAACCCAGCGCGCGGGCGTACTTCAGGCCGCCGATGACATACGGCGTGCGCCCGGAGGCTGCCAGCCCTACCACCATATCGCGCGCGTTAAGCCCAATGGCTTTAAGATCGTCTTCGCCAAGCTGCGCGTTATCTTCCGCGCCTTCGACGGCTTTCAGCAGCGCGCCGGGGCCGCCTGCGATAAGCCCGACCACCACGCCATGCGGCACGCCGAACGTTGGCGGGCATTCCGAGGCGTCCAGTACGCCAAGACGCCCGCTGGTGCCTGCCCCCATATAGATAAGCCGCCCGCCGCAGGTAAGCGCCGCGGCCGCCGCATCCACCGCTTTCGCGACCTCCGGCAGCGTTTCACTGACGGCGTGCGCTACCCGCTTGTCTTCTTCGTTAAAACGCCTCAGCATCTCAAGCGTCGGGAGCGCGTCGAGATCCAGGGTATCGGGATTGCGGGTTTCTGAGACCAGCGAGCCAAGATTCATATTGCACCTCTGAATTTTTAATTCATAATGATGGCGCTATAATGGAATATAAAATTCAAAGTGGCGAGTAAATTTCCCGGCATTGAAAAGCCGATCACACTTAATCCAGCCGGAGGCGTTGATGAATACCCTGATCCTTATCCGCCAGCGATACCCGACGCTGGCGCAAAGCGACCGAAAACTTGCCGACTTTTTGCTTCAGTTCCCCGACTACGCTCGTCATTTAAGCTCGCAGCAGCTGGCGGCGGAAGCGGGCGTCAGCCAGTCGAGCGTGGTGAAGTTTTCACAGAAGCTCGGTTATAAAGGCTTCCCGGCGCTGAAACTCGCCATCAGCGAAGCGCTCGCGAGCCAGAGCAACATTCACTCGGTGGCGGTACATAACGAGATCCTGGGCGACGACCCGCTGCGCCTGGTTGGTGAAAAGCTCATTAAAGAGAATGTCGCGGCGATGCATGCGTCGCTGGATATCAACCCGGAAGAGAAACTGCTGGCGAGCGTCGGGCTGCTGCGCAACGCGCGGCGCATAGTGCTGACCGGCATCGGCGCGTCAGGGCTGGTCGCGAAAAATTTCTCCTGGAAGCTGATGAAAATTGGCCTTAATGCCGTTGCCGAACAGGATATGCACGCGCTGCTGGCCACCGTGCAGGCGATGGAGCCGGAAGATTTGCTGGTGGCGCTTTCTTACTCCGGCGAGCGGCGCGAAATCAATCTCGCTGCCGACGAAGCGCTGCGCGTGGGCGCACGCATTCTCGCCATCACTGGTTTTACGCCGAACGCGCTGCAACAGCGCGCGACGCAGTGCCTTTATACGATCGCCGAAGAGCAGGCGACGCGCAGCGCGGCAATCTCCTCTACTTCCGCCCAGATGATGCTCGCGGATCTGCTGTTTATGGCGCTGGTGCAGCAGGATCTGGAGAAAGCCCCGGAGCGCATTCGTCACAGCGAGGCGCTGGTAAAAAAACTGGTCTGAGTAACAAATGGGCGTATAATGCCCGCCCTGTTTGTGTTGTTTCTGAGATTTTCCTGATGGCGCTGCTAATCACTAAAAAATGTATCAACTGTGACATGTGCGAGCCGGAGTGCCCGAACGAGGCTATCTCAATGGGAGACAACATCTACCAGATTGATACCAGCCGTTGCACAGAATGCGTGGGGCATTACGAGACGCCCACCTGTCAGAAAGTGTGCCCGATCCCCAACACGATTATTAAGGATCCGGCGCATGCAGAGAATGAAGAGCAGCTGTGGGATAAATTCGTGCTGCTCCATCATGCCGATAAGATCTAGCTTTCGATAATTACCGTGGCACAGGCGTAGTGCCGTTCGTCAGCAAGCGTGACGTGAACGGACGTCACGCCCATCCGCGCCGCCAGCCGTTCAGCCTCATCCCACAGCCGCAGCTTCGGTTTTCCCAGCTCGTCGTTAAACACTTCAAACTGATTAAACGCCAGCCCGTTGCGGATGCCGGTGCCGAAGGCTTTTGCCGCCGCCTCTTTCACCGCGAAGCGCTTTGCCAGAAAGCGCACCGGCTGCTGGTGCGCCTGATACTGCGCCCATTCGTTCGCGCTCAGGACTCGCTTCGCCAGCCGGTCGCCTGAGCGGGAGATAACCGCCTCGATGCGGTCGATCTCCACGATATCGGTACCGAGCCCCAGAATCGCCATTAGCGACGCGCTTCCAGCATCAGGCGTTTCATCTCAGACACCGCCTCTTTCAGGCCGCTCATCACGGCGCGCCCGATAATCGCGTGGCCGATATTCAGCTCATGCATTTCCGGCAGCGCAGCAATTGCCTGCACGTTGTGATACGTCAGCCCGTGTCCGGCGTTCACTTTGAGGCCCTTGCTCGCGGCGTAGGTGGCGGCTTTCGCGATACGCTCAAGCTCGCGCGCGCGGGTGGCGTCGTCTTCGGCATCCGCATAGCAGCCGGTGTGGATTTCAATGTACGGCGCGCCGACGGCGACCGCTGCGTCAATCTGCGCGTTATCGGCGTCGATAAACAGCGACACCAGAATACCCGCCGCCGCCAGACGCTGGCAGGCGTCGCGCATTTTATCGAGCTGGCCTGCGACATCGAGCCCGCCTTCGGTGGTCACTTCCTGACGCTTCTCCGGCACCAGGCAGCAGAAATGCGGTTTTGTCTCGCAGGCGATGGCCAGCATCTCTTCGGTGACGGCCATCTCAAGGTTCATACGGGTGTGGAGTGTCTGGCGCAGGATACGCACATCGCGATCGGTGATATGACGGCGATCTTCGCGCAGGTGAACCGTGATGCCATCCGCGCCTGCCTGTTCGGCGATAAACGCCGCCTGTACCGGGTCCGGATAAGCCGTGCCGCGGGCGTTACGCAGCGTGGCGATGTGGTCGATGTTAACCCCTAACAGCAATTCAGCCATGACAATCCTCGTAAATCGACAAAAAGTGCAGGCAGTTTACACCTGGTCGGGAAAGGCTGGCTATGGTTGCGCGGTCAGGCGGTTTCGCCTTCCGGCGGAAGCGGACGTTTTTTAGGCACAAACTGGCGAAACAGCTCGCGGCTCTTTAACGGTTTGCCGCCAAGATACGGTTTGAGCGCCATACGCGTGAAACGCTTGGCGGCGCGCAGGGTGTCAACATCGGGGAATTCGCGGGTGGCGAGCGCTTTGAGCTGGCGGCCGGTAAAGGAGGTATTGTCGATAACCAGGCTTGCGATAAAGCCCTTCTCTTCGCGGTAACGGTACGTCATGGCGTCATCGACTTCATCGCCGGTGCCCGCGCAGTGCAGAAAATCGACGCCGTAGCCGAGATGCCCGAGCAGCGCGAGCTCAAAGCGACGCAGCGCAGGCTCCGGCGATCCGCTGGCACCCGCCAGCGCCTGAATGCAGTGCAGGTAATCGAAGAAGAGTTCGGAAAAGCGGGTTTCCGGCTCCAGCACGCGCGCGACCAGTTCGTTAACGTACAGGCCGCTGTAAAGCGTAATGCCGGAAAGCGGAAGCGCGAGCGAAACGGCTTCGGCGCTGGTGAGGTTTTTAACGTCGCCGCGCCCGCTCCAGCGCACCAGCAGCGGGGTAAACGGCTGCAGCGCGCCTTTGAGATTAGAACGTTTGCGGCGCGCGCCTTTGGCGACCACGCGCACGCGGCCGGATTCTTCGCTGAAAAGATCGATAATCAGGCTGGTTTCGCTCCACGGACGCGCGTGGAGCACAAAGGCACGCTGCCAGCCTTCCATCAGGCGGCCTTAGAGATCGTCAACGTAACCGAGACTGCGCAGGGCGCGCTCATCGTCGGCCCAGCCCGATTTCACTTTGACCCACAGCTCCAGATGCACCGGCGCTTCGAACATGTCCTGCATGTCCTTACGCGCTTCGATGCCGATGGTTTTGATTTTGGCGCCTTTATTGCCAATCACCATTTTCTTCTGCCCTTCGCGCTCAACGAGGATCAGCCCGTTGATGTCGTAACCGCCGCGCTCGTTAGTCACGAAACGCTCGATTTCGACCGTCACCGAATACGGCAGCTCAGCGCCCAAGAAACGCATCAGTTTTTCACGGATGATTTCAGAGGCCATAAAGCGCTGCGAGCGGTCAGTGATGTAATCTTCCGGGAAGTGGTGAATCGCTTCTGGCAGATGCTTGCGCACAATCGCCGCGATAGTATCCACATTCATACCGGTTTCCGCGGAGATCGGCACGATATCGAGGAAATTCATCTGGCTTCCCAGGAATTGTAAATGCGGCAGCAGCTCCGCTTTGTCCTGCACGTTGTCGACTTTGTTGATAGCCAGAATGACCGGCGCTTTGCCTTCGCGCAGTTTGTTCAGCACCATTTCGTCGTCCGGCGTCCAGCGGGTGCCTTCGACCACGAAAATCACCAGCTCGACGTCGCCGATAGAGCTGCTGGCCGCCTTGTTCATCAGGCGGTTAATGGCGCGTTTCTCTTCCATATGCAGGCCGGGGGTATCGACGTAAATCGCCTGATACTCGCCTTCGGTGTGAATGCCTACGATACGGTGGCGCGTGGTTTGCGCTTTACGGGAAGTAATCGAGATTTTCTGCCCGAGCAGTTTGTTCAGCAGCGTTGATTTCCCGACGTTCGGGCGGCCAACGATGGCGATAAATCCGCAGTACGTTTTGGTTTCGCTCATTCCAGCTCCAGTTTTTTCAGCGCCTGCTCAGCGGCTGCCTGCTCCGCTTTGCGGCGGCTGGAACCCGTGCCGACCACCGGTTCGCTCAGGCCACTTACCTGGCAGTGGATAGTAAATTCCTGATCGTGAGCTTCCCCACGCACCTGCACCACCAGGTAAGACGGCAGCGGCAGATGGCGCCCCTGCAGATATTCCTGCAGACGCGTTTTCGGATCTTTTTGTTTATCGCCCGGACTAATTTCATCCAGACGCGTTTGATACCAGGTGAGAATTAAGCGCTCAACGGTCTGGATATCGCTGTCGAGGAACACGCCGCCAATTAAGGCTTCAACGGTATCGGCAAGAATCGATTCGCGACGAAAACCGCCGCTTTTCAGCTCGCCCGGCCCAAGACGCAGGCACTCGCCCAGCTCAAATTCACGTGCGATTTCGGCGAGCGTATTGCCGCGCACAAGCGTTGCACGCATACGACTCATGTCGCCTTCGTCGACACGCGGAAAACGGTGATACAGCGCGTTCGCAATCACGAAACTTAAAATGGAGTCACCCAGAAACTCCAGACGCTCATTATGTTTGCTGCTGGCACTGCGATGCGTTAATGCCTGCTGCAACAGATCCTGATGATGAAAAGTGTAGCCCAGCTTTCGCTGAAGCCGATTAATTACGATGGGGTTCATGCGATACCAATTAATGAATGCGTCAAAAATTCAGCACACGGAACAGGGCTGATGGGGTTCAAAGCTGTTTCGTGTGCCGTGGCTCCCTTGCGGGAGCCAGCCGGAAATCGTCGGGGGAATATTCTATACACAACGACAGGGGATGTCGTTAGTTCCAACAGATTTAATTCGTTAATGAATGCCGCCGATTCGATTCAGGCGCACGCCTGTCGGCCATTCACCTTCCTGCTTCTCGAAACTCATCCAGATAGCGGTCGCTTTACCCACCAGATTCGCCTCCGGGACGAAGCCCCAGTAACGGCTGTCGGCGCTGTTATCGCGGTTGTCGCCCATCATGAAGTAGTGGCCCGGCGGAACAATCCAGGTACCGGTCTGCTGGCCCTGCTGACGGTAGTAAATACCGACCTGATCCTGCGCGATAGGCACCGTGAGAATGCGGTGCGTGACGTCGCCTAAGGTTTCCTTACGCTCGGTCAGGCGAATACCGCCGTCTTTGCTTTCGTTTTTCGGCACCTGGAAGAAACCGCTACTCGCCTCGCCGCCGTTCTGACGGCCAAAGGTCTGCACGAAATCGCTCGGCTCGACGTTCGAATAGGTAATAGGCAGCGCGTTTGCGCACGCCTGGCCTGAGCTGCAGTTCGGCTGGACGGTCACCTCTTTCGCGACCGGATCGTAGCTGACTTTATCACCCGGCAGACCAACCACGCGCTTGATGTAGTCAAGGCGCGGATCGCCCGGATATTTAAACACGGCGATATCACCGCGCTTCGGATGCCCGGTTTCGATAAGTGTTTTCTGGTAAATCGGATCTTTGATGCCGTAGGCGAATTTCTCCACGAGGATAAAATCGCCGATAAGCAGCGTCGGCATCATGGAGCCAGACGGGATCTGGAACGGCTCATAAATAAACGAGCGCACCACCAGAACCACCGCCAGAACCGGAAATATCGACGCGCCGGTTTCCAGCCAGCCCGGTTTCGGGCCTGCTTTCTTCGACGCGCCCGCGTCCTGCGCATCCGCGGCGGCAAGCGCCGCGCGCTCGCGACGCTTCGGCGCGAAGATAAATTTATCCACGCACCACAAGATGCCCGTCACCAGCGTTGCGATGACCAGGATCAGGGCAAACATATTCGCCATGCCAACTCCTTAGGTTATTTACCGTCTTTCCCAACGTGCAGAATGGCGAGGAACGCTTCCTGCGGCAGCTCGACGTTACCGACCTGCTTCATGCGTTTTTTACCCTCTTTCTGTTTCTGCAACAGCTTTTTCTTACGGCTGACGTCGCCGCCGTAGCATTTTGCCAGCACGTTTTTACGCAGCTGTTTCACTGTGGAGCGGGCAATAATGTGGTTGCCGATGGCCGCCTGAATGGCGATATCGAACTGCTGGCGCGGGATCAGATCTTTCATCTTCTCCACCAGCTCGCGACCGCGGTACGGCGCGTTGTCGTTGTGGGTGATCAGCGCCAGCGCATCGACGCGCTCGCCGTTGATCAGCACGTCGACACGCACCATGTTTGAGGCCTGGAAGCGTTTGAAGTTGTAATCCAGCGACGCGTAACCGCGGGAGGTGGACTTCAGGCGATCGAAGAAGTCGAGCACTACTTCCGCCATCGGAATTTCATAGGTCAGCGCAACCTGGTTGCCGTGATACACCATGTTGGTCTGCACGCCGCGTTTTTCAACGCACAGCGTGATGACGTTGCCGAGATATTCCTGCGGCAGCAGCATGTGACACTCGGCGATAGGCTCGCGCAGTTCCTGAATGTTGTTTAACGGCGGCAGCTTGGACGGGCTGTCGACATAGACCACTTCGTTATTGGTCATCTGCACTTCATACACAACGGTCGGCGCCGTGGTGATGAGGTCGAGATCGTATTCGCGCTCCAGACGCTCCTGGATGATTTCCATGTGCAGCAGGCCGAGGAAGCCGCAGCGGAAGCCGAAGCCCAGCGCCGTCGAGCTTTCCGGCTCGTAGAACAGCGAGGCGTCGTTCAGGCTCAGTTTGCCAAGCGCGTCACGGAAGGACTCGTAATCGTCAGAGCTGACCGGGAAGAGGCCCGCGTAAACCTGCGGCTTCACTTTCTTAAAGCCAGGCAGCGCTTTTTCCGCCGGGTTACGGGCGAGCGTCAGGGTATCGCCCACCGGCGCGCCGAGAATGTCTTTAATCGCGCACACCAGCCAGCCCACCTCGCCGCATTTCAGCTCGGTGCGGTCGATTTGCTTCGGCGTGAAAATCCCGAGACGGTCAGCGTTGTACGTCTGGCCGGTGCTCATGACTTTCACTTTGTCGCCCTTGCGCAGGGTGCCGTTTTTCACGCGAATAAGTGACACGACGCCGAGATAGTTATCGAACCAGGAATCGATAATCAGCGCCTGTAACGGGGCATCCGGATCGCCTTCCGGCGGCGGAATGTCGCGCACCAGACGTTCCAGCACATCCTGCACGCCCACGCCGGTTTTCGCCGAACAGCGCACCGCGTCGGTAGCGTCGATGCCGACGATATCTTCGATCTCTTCTGCCACGCGCTCAGGATCGGCGGCAGGCAGGTCAATTTTGTTCAGTACCGGCACCACTTCGAGATCCATTTCGATCGCGGTATAGCAGTTGGCGAGCGTTTGCGCTTCCACGCCCTGGCCTGCGTCAACCACCAGCAGCGCGCCTTCGCACGCGGCGAGAGAGCGGGAAACTTCATAGGAGAAGTCAACGTGGCCGGGGGTATCGATAAAGTTAAGCTGGTAGGTTTCGCCGTCAGAGGCTTTGTAGTCCAGCGTCACGCTCTGGGCTTTAATGGTAATGCCGCGCTCGCGCTCCAGATCCATGGAATCCAGCACCTGCGCTTCCATTTCGCGATCGGAAAGGCCGCCGCAAATTTGAATAATACGGTCAGACAGCGTCGATTTACCGTGGTCGATGTGAGCGATGATCGAAAAGTTGCGTATGTTCTTCATATAGCGAGATTTTTATGCCTTATAAATCCTGAGAGGCTCGGCGCAACGCGCGGTACTGAGCATGATGTCTCTGGCTGTCTTATGCCTGAAACGCTGCATTCTACACTACAACCAGAAAGCGGGGAAACTGCGTCTCAGGTAAGCATAGACGGCGAATGAAAATCATCGGGAAAGGAGGCGTAAAACACGCAGCCGGCGCTTACCGGCTGTCTGAGGAAGGAGACGTTTCAACGCGCAGCGCATCGGGCGGAAGCCCGACGCTGAGAATGACCGGCTGCCAGCTTTCACGGGAGGCGAATTTCGGCGACAAACCGCGCGCCAGCAGAAAACCGCCCACGCCGCCCAGCGCCGCGCCGCACATTGCAGCGAGATCGGAGCCAAAGAGCGCCTGGAAGACACCGGCCATGATAAACAGCCCCACCAGCGGAGAGAGATAGACCAGCATCGCGGAGCCCAGCAGGCTGCCTTCGGCGATGCCCAGCTCCACTTTCTGTCCGGCTACCAGCGGCTGCTCGCTCGGTACGTTGATATAGTGCGTATTCTGCGGCCCCAGCTTATTCAGCACACGCGTGCCGCAACCAGCGCGAGACGCGCAGCTGCTACAGGACGCTTTAACGTCGCAACTGAGTACGGCTTCGCCGTCTTGCCACGACACGACCGTGGCCCACTCTTTAATCATTGAGATGCCCTGAAGGTAATACTACTCGCGATGCGCTTCGCCGTCGGCGGCGGCAGCTCGCCTACTACTGTGATTTCAGCATTATTGCGCACTTCGGTGCTGACGGTGCGTCTGCCAGTGCGCAGCATCTGTTCGCTGCTGTTAGCGCTGGCGCGGCTGACGTTAATCGAGAAGCTAAAGAGCCCGTCAGAATAGAGCCGCGACTCCACCGGCGAA
Source organism: Cronobacter sp. HA18006 (assembly GCF_011605445.1). Classification (NCBI taxonomy): domain Bacteria; kingdom Pseudomonadati; phylum Pseudomonadota; class Gammaproteobacteria; order Enterobacterales; family Enterobacteriaceae; genus Cronobacter; species Cronobacter sp. HA18006. Next base: position 287,682 of record NZ_JAANQB010000024.1, read on the forward strand.
TCGATACCCGGCAGCGGCCGGCGGCTGCTGGAGATTTCAGCAAAGCCCTGCGGCAACCACGACGCTGACCAGCCAAATTTAGCATTATCGCCCGACGGTACCGAGAGCAGCGGCGGCAGCGAGGCCTTCGCCAGATTCTGCATCATCGTGCCGGGCTTATCGTTCACCGTAAAAGAGACGACGCGGAACTGCTCCAGCGTTTCGCCATCGCGATCCAGCAAATCGACACGCATTGGCAGACGCGTTTCGCTGTCTACCCATGCGATATAACCATAACGGGTGCCATCGCGCGCCACCACGCGGATGACTTCGCAAAGCCGGTCGGCAATGCGGGTGCGCCCGACGGAGATAAAATCGTAATACGGCGCAAGGCGGCGGAAATCGGTGTAAACCAGCGACGGCAGTGAATCGACGATGAAATCGCCGTTCAGGGTAAACGGCTCAAGCCCTGGCTCGAAATAGCTGATTTCCGAACCACGCTGCACGACTTCGCGACGCGGGCCGTCCAGCTGCAATAACTGCGCGAGGGGCTTATTGTCGAGCCTGGCGTGGCGATAGCGTAAAGATTCCACACCCTGCTTGTTGATGCTGACAAATGAAAGCTCGTAGTTGAGTGACTGGCTCGCCAGGTTCATTTGCTGCAACAACGCCTCGGACGATGCATCTGCCGAGGCGTTGAAGGAAACGAACAGGCTGCCCGTCAAAAGAGAGACGGCGCACCAAAGTTGCTTCATTACTGCGATTGAGTTCCTAAAGTCTGGTTACCAGGCACTTGTAAGGCGGCCTGCTGCGTCTGCGACTGCTCCAGCTGGAGCTGCTCGGCATGCAGGCGGCGTTGCAGTTCGTAATCCTGCAACATCGCGTTGATGCGACGACGCTGTTCCTGCACCTGCGGCTGACCGCCTGCGGCGTTGTTATCCGCTGTCGGCACGCCAAGGCTAACCGGGCTGGCTTTACCCATCATCGGCAGCGTATTGAACACCGGCGCTTCCGGCTGTGCGCTCGCATCAGGCTGCGCATTATAGTGCTGAACGCCGACAATCACCGCCAGCGATACGCATGCGGCCATACCGACTTGCGTGAGCTGACTCGCCCAGGGCCGCACTTTCTGCCAGAACGGCATTTTGCTCCACTGCTGTGGCGCAGGCTGTGATTCAGGGATGAGCGGCGCTGCCTGACGGGCGGGCTCGTTTTCGATCGCCGCCATGACACGTGCGGAGATATCAAAATGAAGCGTTTCGCCAGTATCGCCGCGCAGGGTATCGCGAATGAGGTGATAGCTTTCCCAGGTTTGCTGTAACGCTTTGTCGTTTTCGACCGCGCTCAGCAATTCGCTGTCCAGTGCTTCCCCATCCATTAAAGCGGAAAGTTTTTCTTTCTGCATGCTTAATACCTTTTCCAGTATCCCGCTATCGTCAACGCCTGATAAGCGGTTGAACTTTATTATCAATGGCTTCCCGCGCACGGAAAATGCGGGAGCGTACCGTACCGACCGGGCAATCCATAATAGCCGCTATCTCTTCATAGCTCAGGCCATCCAGCTCCCGCAACGTAATTGCCATGCGTAAATCTTCCGGGAGTGACTCTATGGTACGGAATACAATCTGTCTCAGTTCCTCAGACAACATTAAGTTCTCTGGGTTCGAAATTTCTTTCAACGCGCCGCCACTTTCGAAATTTTCCGCCTCGTTGGCATCCACATCACTGGACGGCGGACGGCGGCCCTGAGCCACTAAATAGTTTTTTGCCGTATTCACGGCGATACGGTAGAGCCAGGTATAAAACGCGCTGTCGCCGCGAAAAGAATCAAACGCGCGCCAGGCTTTAACAAAAGATTCCTGAACAACATCAGAGACGTCGCCTGAGGGGACATAGCGGGACACCAGATTCGCCACTTTATGCTGGTAGCGAATGACCAGTAAGTTAAAGGCTTTCTGATCTCCCTTCTGGACCCGTTCGACAAGGACCTGATCCGTTAACTGCTCGCTCATCCGAGGTAATGTCTCCCCAAACCTGAATTTCCACGCGTAATCGAAATGCCACCCGAACTCTGCACTGTGAGCAAGCAGAAGCTTAGAGCGCCGGTTGCCCGGAAAGTTCCGTTACGCCTTTGTTTTTGTGCGGCAATGGCGAACGCCAGTTCTACTCATTATATGTTCACAATCTGAATAACGGCCTGCCAGGGCTGTATTTTGTTGCACAGACCGCTTGCAGGGTAACGCAACACCACCATTTTTTCACCTTTAAATCCTGAGGATGCGCGGCGGTACGCAGCGTTTTGAGTATGCGGTTATGCGTTAAGTCACAATCTCTCTCTCGTGTTTAGCGTTTACAACGCAGATTAAAAAAAGCGTGTTTGATTTCGCATTACGGTGCTATGCTGGCCAAACCTTGTTTAGTAAATTAAACACGACAATGAATAAGACACCAGAACTTCACTGTGATGTGCTGATTGTCGGCAGCGGTGCCGCCGGCCTTTCACTGGCGCTGCGCCTGGCGGAACATAGCCAGGTGATAGTATTGAGCAAAGGTCCGTTGAGCGAAGGCTCCACTTTTTATGCCCAGGGCGGTATAGCCGCGGTTTTTGACGAAACCGACAGCATCGCCTCGCACGTAGAAGACACGCTGATTGCAGGCGCTGGCCTGTGCGATCGCAGCGCCGTCGAGTTTGTCGCCAGTAATGCCCGCCACTGCGTGCAGTGGCTTATCGATCAGGGCGTGCTGTTCGATACTGAAGTGCAGTCGAACGGCGAAGAGAGCTACCACCTCACGCGTGAAGGCGGCCACAGCCACCGCCGCATTCTGCATGCGGCGGATGCCACCGGTAAGGCTGTTGCCACGACGCTGATAGATAAAGCGTTAAGCCATCCGAATATCCGCATCCTTGAGCGTCATAACGCCGTGGATTTGATTATCTCTGATAAAATCGGTCTGCCGGGCACGCGCCGCGTGGTAGGTGCCTGGATCTGGAACCGCAATAAAGAAGAAGTGGGAACCTGTCGCGCGAAAGCCGTGGTGCTCGCCACCGGCGGTGCGTCAAAAGTCTATCAGTACACGACCAACCCGGATATCGCCTCGGGCGACGGCATCGCGATGGCCTGGCGCGCCGGTTGTCGCGTTGCGAATCTCGAATTCAATCAGTTCCATCCAACCGCCCTGTTTCATCCGCAGGCGCGCAATTTCCTGCTGACCGAAGCGCTGCGCGGCGAAGGGGCTTATCTTAAACGCCCTGACGGCACCCGCTTTATGCCGGAGTTTGACGAGCGCGCCGAACTGGCACCGCGCGATATCGTGGCGCGCGCCATTGACCATGAAATGAAACGTCTCGGCGCCGACTGCATGTATCTCGACATCAGCCACAAACCGGAGGCGTTTGTCCGCCAGCACTTCCCGACGATTTATGAAAAGCTGCTGGGGCTTGGCATCGATCTCACCCGAGAGCCGGTGCCGGTGGTGCCCGCGGCGCACTACACCTGCGGCGGCGTAATGGTCGATGAGCACGGACGCACCGACGTCGACGGGCTTTACGCTATCGGCGAGGTGACCTACACCGGGTTGCACGGCGCGAATCGTATGGCCTCGAATTCGCTGCTGGAGTGTCTGGTTTACGGCTGGTCAGCGGCGGAAGATATCCGGCTGCGCCTGCCCTATGCGCGCGAGGTCAAAACCCTGCCCGCCTGGGACGAAAGCCGCGTGGAGCACCCGGACGAACTGGTGGTATTGCAGCATAACTGGCATGAGCTGCGCCTGTTTATGTGGGATTACGTGGGCATCGTGCGCACCACCAAACGTCTGGAGCGCGCGCTGCGGCGCATTACGATGTTACAGCAGGAGATAGAAGAGTATTACGCCAACTTCCGCGTCTCCAACAATCTGCTGGAGTTGCGTAATCTGGTTCAGGTGGCGGAGCTTATCGTCCGCTGCGCCATGATGCGCAAAGAGAGCCGCGGGCTGCACTACACGCTGGATTACCCGGAAACGTTGCCGGAATCCGGGCCGTCGGTGCTCGCCCCGCTGGTTCACATAAACAGGTAGAAAGCTTCCGTGAGCGCGCAATAGGCCGGTGAGTAGTGTTGATCCGGCCCGCGGATCAGCAAATCATCACAGAAGCATTCGCCGGGCGACGGGGAAAACGCCAACAGCACCCGGTGCGGCAGTTTTCCTGCATTTTCGGCCACATCGGTGCGTAGCCGCAAATGCCAGCCTTGTTCACCGGCCAGACGGCTGAACGCTTCGCTGCTGCTTTCCGGCAACACCACGCAGAAAAACCCCTCTTCCGTAATTAACTGTGCCGCACAGGCGAGCAGCGTTCCGTGATCGAGCGTTGTAGTGTAGCGCGCCTGTTCACGGGCGGGCGTGGCGCAGGCGACGCCTTTGTCATAATAAGGCGGATTGCTGACGATAAGCTCGTAACGCTGCGTTTGCTGCTGCGTCCAGGTCTGAATGTCAGCGCTGTGCACCTGAATCCGCGCCGCCCACGGCGAGGCATCAATGTTTTCACGCGCCTGCTCTGCGGCCTGGGCGTCAAGCTCGACGGCATCCAGCGTCACGGTATCCTCCGTGCGCTGCGCCAGCATCAGCGTCAGCAAACCGCTGCCTGCCCCGATATCCAGCACACGCTGCGCTTTCGCAACCGGCGCCCACGCCCCGAGGAGAATGCCATCAGTACCGACTTTCATCGCACAGCGGTCGTGCGCGACGAAAAATTGTTTGAAGGTAAAACCATTGCGGCGTAACGGGGTTTTTGGCTGCGACATCTTTAAGACCTGGTAACAAAACCGCTGTAGCATAGGCGAAAGCGCCGCCGGGGAAAAGGAGAAGCCGGGAAAGGGATGAACATTGGGCGCTGAACGTCTATAATCTGCGCCCCACACTGAGGTAGAAAATGACTGTAACCACTTTTTCCGAACTTGAACTAGATGACAGCCTGCTGGATGCGCTCCAGGAAAAAGGCTTCACCCGCCCGACCGCTATCCAGGCGGCCGCCATTCCGCCTGCGCTCGACGGGCGTGATGTGCTCGGTTCTGCGCCGACAGGCACCGGTAAAACGGCAGCTTATCTGTTGCCGGCGTTGCAGCATCTGCTCGACTTCCCTCGCAAAAAATCGGGGCCGCCGCGCATTCTTATCCTGACCCCGACCCGCGAACTGGCGATGCAGGTTGCAGAGCATGCACGCGAACTGGCAAAGCATACGCATCTGGATATCGCCACGATCACCGGCGGTGTGGCTTATATGAATCACGCGGAAGTCTTCAGCGAAAACCAGGATATCGTGGTCGCCACGACGGGTCGTCTGCTGCAATACATTAAAGAAGAAAACTTCGACTGCCGCGCGGTGGAAACGCTGATCCTTGATGAAGCCGACCGCATGCTGGATATGGGCTTCGCGCAGGATATCGAAACTATCGCGGGTGAAACCCGCTGGCGCAAACAGACTTTGCTGTTCTCCGCCACGCTTGAAGGCGACGCGATTAAAGATTTCGCCGAACGCCTGCTGGAAGAGCCGGTGGAAGTCTCTGCGACGCCTTCCACACGCGAGCGCAAAAAGATCCACCAGTGGTATTACCGCGCCGATAACATCGAACACAAAACCGCGCTGCTGGTGCATCTGCTCAAGCAACCGGAAGCCACCCGCTCCATCGTGTTTGTGCGTAAACGCGAGCGTGTGCATGAGCTGGCGAACTGGCTGCGTGAAGCGGGCATCAATAACTGCTATCTCGAAGGCGAAATGGTGCAGGTGAAGCGTAACGAGGCGATTAAACGTCTGACCGACGGCCGCGTTAATGTGCTTATCGCCACCGATGTGGCCGCTCGTGGGATTGATATTCCGGATGTCAGCCACGTCTTTAACTATGACATGCCGCGCACCGCCGACACCTATCTGCACCGCATTGGCCGTACCGGTCGCGCAGGGCGTAAAGGCACCGCGATTTCGCTGGTTGAAGCGCATGACCATCTGCTGCTGGGCAAAGTAGGCCGCTACCTTAACGAACCGCTGAAAGCCCGAGTGATTGACGAACTGCGTCCGACCACGCGTGCGCCGAGTGAAAAGCTCACTGGCAAGCCGTCCAAAAAAGCGCTCGCGAAACGCGAAGAGAAGAAAAAAGAGAAAGAAAAAGAGAAGCCGCGCGTGAAAAAACGTCACCGCGACACCAAAAACATCGGCAAACGCCGCAAGCCGAGCGGTAACGCGACAGCGTCATCCGATAAGGCCGAGTGATAAAAAAACCGCCAGCAGATGCTGGCGGTTTTTGTTTTACCCGAGGGCGCGCCGCCGGTTAACGAACGCCTGAACTTACAGGCTTTCGGTAAAGGTACGGGCGATCACGTCGCGCTGCTGTTCCGGGGTCAGCGAGTTAAAACGCACGGCGTAACCGGAAACGCGGATAGTCAGCTGCGGATATTTTTCCGGGTGCTTAACGGCATCTTCCAGCGTTTCACGACGCAGCACGTTCACGTTCAGGTGCTGACCGCCTTCCACACGCACTTCCGGTTTGATTTCCATCGGAATTTCACGGTATTCGAACTGGCCAAGCTGGCTCACCGGCACGATGTCATCTTCATTGAAACCGGCTTTGGCGCAGACGCAGCGCGCTTCGCCTTTTTCGTTATCGAGCAGCCAGAAAGAGTTCAGCAGACTGTCGTTTGCGGCTTTAGTAATCTGGATACCTGTGATCATAAGTTGCCTCCCTGTGGGCGAGTTTGATGCGTTCAGCCAGCAGGCGTCAGAACAGGCGGCTGGCTAATTGGTAAAACCAATGTTGTCTTATTGTTTTATATACCACCAAAGGGCGGTCATTCTTTGATTTAAATCAAAATAAACCACTCTATGAGTGTGGGTATAACATAAAGGAATTGCTTTACATCAACTTAGCGCTGTCCTGAACCTTCGGGAATTTTGTAAATCTGCGTCACGCACGGCCCGGTTTTGTTCTTCGGAAATAAGGCGTTAAGCTTAGGAAACAGAAAATCGCAGGAGAGCGAGATGACCGATAAACTGACCTGGCACGACGTGCTGGCTGATGAAAAAGAAAAGCCTTACTTCAAAAAGATCCTGACCACTGTCGCTGCCGAGCGTGAAGCAGGCGTCACCATTTATCCGCCGCAGAAAGAGGTGTTTAACGCGTTCCGCTTTACCGAGCTTGGCGATGTGAAAGTGGTGATCCTGGGCCAGGACCCTTACCACGGGCCGGGACAAGCGCATGGCCTCGCCTTTTCGGTACGTCCGGGCGTCGCACCGCCGCCATCGCTGGTCAACATGTATAAAGAGCTGGAGCAGTCGGTGCCGGGTTTCACCCGCCCTTCTCACGGTTATTTAGAAAGCTGGGCGCGCCAGGGCGTGATGCTGCTTAATACCGTGCTGACGGTACAGGCAGGCAAAGCGCATTCGCATGCCAATCTGGGCTGGGAGACCTTTACCGATAAAGTGATCTCGCTGATTAACGAGCATCGCGAAGGCGTAGTGTTTCTGCTGTGGGGCTCGCACGCGCAGAAGAAAGGCGCGATTATCGACCGCAACCGCCACCATGTGTTGCAGGCGCCGCACCCGTCGCCGCTCTCCGCGCATCGCGGTTTCTTCGGCTGCGGTCATTTCGTCAAAACGAATCAGTATCTGGAAAGCCGTGGCGAAGCGCCCATCGACTGGATGCCCGTTCTGCCGGAAAACGCCCAATAAAAAACCTCCCGCAGGAGGTTTTAACGTTTATCACGCCAGCCTTTACGCTGGCGTTTTTTTACGCTTTATTCTGACGCCACCACTCGGCGAGCAGAACGCCGGTCGCGACAGAAACGTTCAGGCTTTCTACATTGCCGGTGCCGTCGATGGAGAGGCTTAAATCAGCATTCGCCTGCGTCGCTTCAGAAATACCTTCGCTTTCCTGGCCCAGCACCAGCACCATTTTCTTCGGCAGCGTCGCTTTAAAGAGCGGCGTACCTTTATGGCTGGAGGTGGTCACGATGGCGTAACCGGCAGCGCGGAACTGCGCCAGCGCGTCGCTGAAGCTGTCGCCGGTGATCGGCTCGACATGCTCGGCACCGCCTTCTGCGGTACGCACCGCCGCGCCGGATTCCAGCAGCGAGGCGTCCTGCACGACCACGCCTTTCACGCCGAAGTGCGCGCAGCTGCGCACAATAGCGCCGAGGTTATGCGGGTTGCCCACATCTTCCAGCGCCAGCACGCAATCTTCATCGCCCGCTTTACTCAGCCACTGGTCAACGCTCGCGCCGCTGCGTTTTTTAATCAGGAAGCAGACGCCGCCGTGATGCTCGGTGCCGGAGGCTTTGGTGAGCTCCGCGTCATCCACCACGTGATACGCTTTGCGGTTCGCCGCCATCCAGCGCAGCGCTTCTTTAAAGCGCGGGGTCACGCTCTGGATAAACCAGGCGCGAACGATAGATTCCGGACGGCTCTGGAACAGCGCCTGACAGGCGTTTTCGCCATAGACGCGGGTCTCTTCGGCGCGCTGACGGCGCAGCACTTCCGGATCGATAAAACTTTTGCCGCTGATGCCGCCGTGATCCGGCTTCGCTGGCGCTTCTGCGCCCGGCGCGCGGGATACGGTGCGCCACGGTGATGCCTCACGATCGCCGTCGCGGTCACGGCCACGGCTGCGTTCACGGTCAGACGGTCTGTCACTGCGCGCAGCACGACGACCGCCTTCCGGTTTACCGTTGCCAGCGGGACGACCGCCGCCTTTTCCGGTACGCGGGTTTGAGCTGCGTTTGTCCGTATTTTCATCACTGCGGACATACATCACTTTGACCTTGCCGCTCTTGCCTTTAAATTCGTCGTTCATGTCTTTCTCCACCTGCGCTGCGCGAAGCGCGCAGATTACCCGATGTGTCCGCGCTTAGCCATTCTTTCGCGCAAAAGCTAATAACTATTGTACTCATTGGATAAAACGGTTTGAGCCTCGAAACATTCTTGCAGATACTGAATAACATTATCGAAACATAGCCGACGTTTCCGCGTCGGTTTCTGTCACCTGCAACCCAGAGGTTAGCTATGAATACCGTTTGTGCCGCTTGCCAGACTGTCAATCGCGTGGATGAAGAGCGTATTGAAGACGGCGCGAAGTGCGGCCGCTGTGGCCACGCGCTGTTTGACGGCGATGTGATTAACGCCACCAGCGAAACGCTGGATCAGCTGCTTAAAGATGACCTGCCGGTAGTGATTGATTTCTGGGCGCCGTGGTGCGGCCCGTGCCGTAGCTTTGCGCCGATCTTTGAAGATGTCGCCGAAGAGCGCAGCGGCAAAATACGCTTTGTAAAAGTGAACACCGAGGCCGAGCCGGAGCTGAGCGCGCGTTTTCGCATTCGCAGCATCCCGACCATCATGATGTTCAAAAACGGACAGCTGGTGGATATGCTCAACGGCGCCGTGCCAAAAGCGCCGTTCGATACCTGGCTGAACGAAGCGACGAACGAAGCCGTATAACGTCTGCCGCGGGGCGCGTCTTGTGCCCCACGATTCCCTCTGCGACAATGGCGTTTTTGCCGACTTCCCATGACTGAAAACGCCGTCCTTCGCCTGCGCGCCGAGCGCCTGGCGCGCGCCACCCGCCCTTTTCTCGCCCGCGGCAACCGTATTAAACGCTGCCAGCGTTGCCTGCTGCCGTTACGCCACTGCTTATGCGACACGCTGCAACCGCAGCCGGCCCGCAGCCGTTTCTGTCTGATAATGTTTGATACCGAGCCGATGAAGCCCAGCAATACCGGCAGGCTTATCGCCGATATTCTGCCTGATACGGAGGCGTTTCAGTGGTCGCGCACCGAGCCGCCCGCAGCACTTCTTGAACTCGTGGCAAACCCTGACTATCAGCCTGTGGTGGTGTTCCCGGCCTCCTACGCCGATGCCGGACGCGAAGTGCTGACCGCCCCGCCGCGTACCGGCAAGCCGCCGCTTTTTATTATGCTCGACGGCACCTGGACCGAAGCGCGCAAAATGTTTCGCAAAAGCCCTTATCTTGACGCGCTGCCGGTGATGTCGGTGGATTTAACGCGGGTATCGACCTATCAATTGCGCGAAGCGCATGCCGACGGGCAGTACTGCACGGCGGAAGTGGCGATAGCGCTGCTGGACGGCGCGGGCGATACCGCGGCGGCGCAAGGCTTAAGCAATCACTTTGCGCTGTTTCGCGAGCGCTATCTTGCCGGTAAACCGCATCATCAGGGCAGCGTCACAGCAGCGCAGGCAGAAAGCGTTTAAAATCATCAGGTCACTTCGACGCCGGAGGAAATGATGAGCCAACGTGGCCTGGAAGCGCTGTTACGTCCCAAATCCATCGCCGTCATCGGCGCATCGATGAAACCCGACAGAGCCGGTTTTCTGATGATGCGCAATCTGCTGGCGGGCGGTTTTAGCGGGCCGGTTCTGCCGGTGACGCCTGCCTGGAAAGCGGTCTGTGGCGTGCTGGCCTGGCCGGATGTCGCAAGCCTGCCGTTTACGCCCGATCTCGCGGTGCTGTGTACCCACGCAAAGCGCAACCTGGCGCTGCTGGAGGCGCTTGGCGAAAAAGGCTGTAAAACGTGCCTGGTGCTCTCATCGCCCCCGGAACAACATGCCGAACTGCTGGCCTGCGCGGCGCGCTTTCAGATGCGCCTGCTCGGCCCGAACAGTCTGGGGCTGCTGGCGCCGTGGCAGGGTCTTAACGCCAGTTTTTCGCCAGTGCCGATCCGCAAAGGCAAGCTCGCGTTTATTTCGCAGTCCGCTGCCGTTTCAAACACCATTCTCGACTGGGCGCAGCAGCGCCAGCTCGGCTTCTCCTGGTTTATCGCGCTGGGCGACAGCCTGGATATCGACGTGGATGAACTGCTCGATTATCTAGCGCGCGACAGTAAAACCAGCGCCATTCTGCTCTACCTGGAGCACCTGAGCGACGCCCGACGCTTTGTCTCCGCCGCCCGTAGCGCCTCGCGCAATAAACCCATTCTGGTGATTAAGAGCGGGCGCAGCCCCAGCGCGCGCCGCCTGCTGAATACCCACGCCGGGCTGGACACAGCCTGGGATGCGGCAATTCAGCGCGCCGGTCTGCTGCGCGTGCAGGACACTCATGAACTGTTCTCGGCGGTGGAAACCTTAAGCCATATGCTCCCGCTGCGCGGCGAGCGACTGATGATTGTCAGCAACGGCGCCGCTCCTGCCGCGCTGGCGCTCGACGAACTCTGGCGGCGACAGGGAAAACTCGCCACGCTCGATGACGCCATGCTGACGCGGCTTCAGCAGCAGTTGCCGGAAGGCATTCACGCTGACAACCCGCTCGACCTGCGCGATGACGCCACGCCTGCGCGCTATTTAAAAGCGATCGAAGCACTGCTGGACAGCCACGATTTCGACGCGCTGATGGTTATCCACTCGCCAAGCGCCGCCGCGCCCGGCAGCGAGAGCGCCCGCGCGCTGATCGATCTCTTTAACCGCCACCCGCGCGGCAAGTATGTGACGCTGATTACCAACTGGGGCGGTGAGTTCTCTTCCCAGGAGGCGCGTCATCTGTTCAGCGAAGCGGGTATTCCCACCTATCGCACGCCGGAAGGCGCAGTCACCGCGTTTATGCATATGGTGGAGTATCGCCGCAACCAGAAACAGCTGCGGGAAACCCCGGCGCTGCCCGCTACGCTCCCGGCGGATACCGCCCAGGCGCACCAGTTGTTGCAGCAGGCGTGCGCCGAAGGCGTGACGCAGCTCGATACTCATGAAGTGCGCCCGATTCTGGAGGCTTATGGCCTGCACACGCTGCCGACATGGATAGCGGGCGACAGCGCCGAGGCGGTGCATATCGCGGGGGAAATTGGCTACCCGGTGGCGCTGAAGCTGCGCTCGCCGGATATTCCGCATAAATCTGAAGTTCAGGGGGTGATGCTTTATCTGCGCACCGCTCACGAAGTACAGCGCGCGGCGGACGCGATGCTTGACCGGGTGAAAATGACCTGGCCGCAGGCGCGCATTCACGGCCTGCTGGTGCAGAGCATGGCGAACCGCGCCGGCGCGCAGGAGCTGCGGGTGGTGGTTGAGCACGATCCCGTCTTCGGACCGCTGATTATGCTGGGCGAAGGCGGCGTCGAGTGGCGTCCTGAGGCGCAGGCCGCCGTCGCGCTGCCGCCGCTGAACATGAATCTGGCGCGTTATCTGGTGATTCAGGCAATCAAGAGCGGCAAAATTCGCGGGCGTAGCGCGCTGCGTCCCCTGGATATCGCAGGCTTAAGCGAGCTGCTGGTGCAGGTGTCTAACCTGGTGGTGGATTGCCCAGAAATTTCACGGCTGGATATTCATCCCCTGCTCGCCTCCGGCAGCGATTTTACGGCGCTGGACGTCACGATGCAGCTTGCGCCCTTTACCGGTGATGCAGACGCGCGGCTGGCGGTTCGCCCCTATCCGCACCGTTTAGAGGAGTGGGTGACGCTGAAGAACGGCGAGCGCTGCCTGTTCCGCCCTATTCTTCCCGAAGATGAACCCCAGCTACAACGCTTTATCTCGCAGGTGACGAAAGAAGATCTTTATTACCGTTACTTTAGCGAGATCAATGAATTTACCCATGATGATTTAGCCAATATGACCCAGATCGACTACGATCGAGAAATGGCTTTTGTGGCGGTACGTCAGCAGACAGGCAGTGAGGAAATTATCGGCGTTACCCGCGCCATTTCCGATCCGGATAATATCGACGCCGAGTTCGCGGTCCTTGTCAGATCCGATCTGAAAGGCCTCGGCCTCGGGCGTCGGCTGCTGGAAAAATTGATAGCCTACACGCGCGATCATGGTTTATCGCGGCTGAATGGCATTACCATGCCGCATAACCAGGGGATGGTGGCGCTGGCCCGCAAGCTTGGCTTTAGCGTCGATATTCAGCTGGATGAAGGCATCGTTGCCCTGAGCCTGGCGCTGGCAAAACCCGCCGATTCGTGAGTAAGGTACTGGAAATGTTGACCACTTTTTTGGACAGTAATGGTATTATCGTCCGCTTCCGTCGTCTGCATTGCACAGAAGACCATCCACTTCAGAGAAGATATGCACTGTGATGTTGTCAAAATTTAAACGCAACAAACATCAACAACACCTTGCCCAACTACCGAAGCTTTCTCAGTCAGTTGATGATGTCGCGTTCTGTTTCGCGCCCGCCGATTTCCGCAAACAGCTCCTGGAAAAGATAGCGACGGCGACCACGCGTATCTGCATCATCGCGCTCTATCTTGAGCAGGACGATGGCGGCAAAGGCGTGTTGTCGGCACTTTATGAAGCCAAGCGTCAACGCCCGGAGCTTGACGTCAGCGTCCTGGTGGACTGGCATCGCGCGCAGCGCGGACGCATCGGCGTGGAAGCCTCGAACACTAACGCCGACTGGTATTGCCGCATGGCGCAGGAAAACCCGGACGTCAGCGTGCCGGTGTACGGCGTGCCGGTGAATACCCGCGAGGCGCTGGGCGTGCTGCATTTCAAAGGCTTTATCATCGATGATTGCGTGCTCTACAGCGGCGCGAGCCTGAACGACGTGTATCTGCACCAGCACGATAAATATCGCTATGACCGCTACCATTGCATCCGTAACGCGAAGCTTGCCGACGTGATGTTTGACTGGGTGCGCACGCAGTTAATGAATGGCCACGCGGTGAATCGTCTCGACGATCCGAACCGTCCAAAAAGCCCGGAAATCAAAAACGACATCCGCCAGTTCCGCCATCTGCTGCGCGATGCCGCGTATCATTTTCAGGGCGATGCCGATAACGATCAGCTGGCCGTGACGCCGCTGGTGGGGCTTGGCAAATCGAGCCCGCTGAATAAAGCCATTTTTCACCTGATGCCCTGCGCGGAAGAGAAGCTGGTCATCTGTACGCCGTACTTTAACCTGCCCGCGGTGCTGGTGCGTAATATCATCCAGCTTCTGCGCGACGGCAAAAAAGTGGAAATCATCGTCGGCGATAAAACGGCCAATGACTTTTATATTCCGGAAGATCAGCCGTTTAAGATCATCGGCGCGCTGCCTTATCTCTATGAGATCAACCTGCGCCGTTTCTTAAGCCGTCTGCAGTATTACGTCAACACCGATCAACTGGTGGTGCGTCTGTGGAAAGATGGTGATAACAGCTATCACCTGAAAGGCATGTGGGTCGACAATGAATGGATGCTGCTGACCGGCAACAACCTTAACCCGCGCGCCTGGCGTCTCGATCTGGAAAACGCGATTCTTATCCACGATCCGAAGCAGCAACTGGCTTCCCAGCGCCAGCGTGAACTTGCCGAAATCCGCACCCATACCACGGTGGTAAAACACTATCGCGACCTGCAAAGCATCGCCGATTACCCGGTAAAAGTGCGCAAGCTTATCCGCCGTCTGCGCCGTATCCGTATCGACCGGCTGATTAGCCGCATTCTCTGACGCCTGTCGCTTAACGAAGCCCTGCACCGCAGGGCTTTTTTATGGAGAACGCTATGCGCGCCTTTCTGCTTTCGTTAGTTGTCACACTTACCGGCTGTAGCCATATGGCGCAGGACAACTGGGCAGGCCAGGATAAAGCCCAGCACTTTTTAGGCTCAGCGCTGCTCGCTGCCGCCGGGAATGAATACGCCCAGCGGCAAGGGCATTCCCCGGATCGGTCCGCCGCGTTCGGGCTGATGTTTTCGGTTTCCCTTGGCGCGACGAAAGAACTCTGGGACAGCCGCCCGGCGGGGAGCGGCTGGAGCTGGAAAGATCTGGCGTGGGACGTGGCGGGCGCCAGCGCCGGTTATGCGGTCTGGCAGATGGCGGAGCATTAAAGCCGCATGCCTTTTCCTTTGCGGTGGAGCTTCAGCGAAACCAGAAACGCGACGGCGCCCATCGCCGAGACATACCAGAAAAACGCCGTTTCTGAACCCAGCGATTTCAGCGACAGCGCCACATACTCCGCCGAGCCGCCAAAGAGCGCGTTGGCGACCGCGTAAGAGAGACCGACGCCCAGCGCGCGCACCTGCGCCGGGAACATCTCGGCTTTCACGATGCCGCTAATCGAGGTATAGAAGCTGACAATCAGCAGCGCGAGCATCACCAGCCCGAACGCCGCCAGCGGCGAACTGACATTTTGCAGCGCCATCAGGATCGGCACGGTACAGAGCGAGGCAAGCGCGCTGAAGCAGAGCATCGAACTGCGACGGCCAATTTTATCCGACAGCGCCCCGAAGAACGGTTGCAGCAGCATAAATGCGAAGAGTGCGGCGGTCATCACCATACTCGCGGTATTCGCATGCATTCCCGCCGTATTGACGAGATATTTCTGCATATAGGTCGTAAACGTATAAAAACTCAGCGAACCGGCGGCGGTAAACCCGAGGACCATGATGAACGCCCGACGGTTGCGCCAGAGGCCTTTCAGCGAGCCAGCCTCTTTCAGCGCGCGCGTCTCCTGCTGTGAGGTTTCATCAAGCGAGCGACGCAGCCACAGCGCCACCACCGCCAGCACCGCGCCCAGCGCGAAGGGA
This sequence comes from Cronobacter sp. HA18006, assembly GCF_011605445.1. Taxonomy (NCBI): domain Bacteria; kingdom Pseudomonadati; phylum Pseudomonadota; class Gammaproteobacteria; order Enterobacterales; family Enterobacteriaceae; genus Cronobacter; species Cronobacter sp. HA18006. Next base: position 303,127 of record NZ_JAANQB010000024.1, read on the forward strand.
ATGCGCCAGCCCCAGGCGCGCAGAGCGTCATCTGACAAAATCTGTTGCAGCACGACGACAACCAGCAGCGCCATTAACTGCCCGCCGATAAGCGTCACGTACTGGAATGACGCATAAAAGCCTTTGCGCCCTTCGATAGCCACTTCGCTCATGTAAGTCGCGCTGGTGCCATATTCTCCCCCGACCGACAGTCCCTGGAACAGGCGCGCCACAAGTAACAGCAGCGGCGCCCAGGTACCAATCACTGCGTAACCCGGCAGACAGGCAATGACCAGCGAGCCGAAACACATCATACAGACAGAAATCAGCATGGAGGTTTTACGGCCATGTTTATCGGCGATGTAACCAAAGAGCCAGCCGCCGATAGGGCGCATCAGAAAGCCTGCGGCGAAGATGCCTGCCGTTTGCAGAAGCTGTGTGGTGCTATTGTCAGAGGGGAAAAAGATATGCGCGAAGTAGAGCGAACAAAAGGAGTAGACGTAGAAATCAAACCACTCGACGAGGTTGCCAGACGAGGCACCGACAATCGCCCAGACACGTCGGCGGGTATCGCTGGAAGTCAGTGACGGTTTATCTGTCCGGGCGGTAACTTCGGTCATGTCTCTCTCCTTTTTAAATCCGCGGCTTGTACTCCGGGCAATTAGCAGGCTATAAAATATCATGTTAATTATATGTTAATAGCATTTCCGTGAGGAGGCGGGGAATTTACGCGTCGTTAGCCCCACTTTTCCTGATGGGCTTTTTTACGCCGCAGATAATCTTCATCTGCCCGGATGCGATCCCACCACCCTTTAAAGACTTTTGCCGCCGCCGCTTTAGTCGGATCGTTGCCGCGCGGATTCAGGTTACGGTCGGCGTCATATTTTTTGCCGCCTTTATAATTGGCGTAGCGACGCGCGCGGGTGTATCCCATCTGAATGAACTTGCGCGCCATATCCATACCGACAAAATCGTCCTTTTTACGGTACGCCTCGAATAACTCATAAATCTTTTCCGCCGAGGCTGTGGCGCTCTCTTCGTCTTTATAGCGCCAGTACAGGAGGATTTCGCTTTTATACGGCTCAACCAATAAGACGCCCTGTTCGCCACGCCCGACCTGATACCGTTCCGGGTGCGCGCGAAAGTCGATGCTGTCGAAGTCCTGCTGGTAATCAAAAGGTTTAATGGCCACGGGCATGCCTCCTTTAATACGGTTCGTATAACCATAGCAGGCTTCGGAGAACTCCCGCTTTTCGCTTACCGCCATGAAGTGGACTACCCTTCAACAGGTTAGCTTTTCGAGCGCAGCTCAGGATTTATGCGCACACTCACCTGACGCGAGGCACGATAATGACCAAAAAAACGAGCGACTTTTTTGTAGAACGACTGAAAGCCTGGGGCGTAACCCGCATTTATGGCTACCCCGGCGACGGGATTAACGGCGTACTGGGCGCGTTGCAGCGCGCCGATAAAGCTGGCGACGGCATTGAGTTTATCCAGGTGCGCCATGAAGAGATGGCGGCATTTATGGCCTGCGCCCATGCGAAATTTACGGGCGAGCCGGGTGTTTGCCTCTCAACCGGCGGACCGGGCGCCACACATCTGCTGACTGGCCTGTATGACGCGCAGATGGATCATATGCCGGTTATCGCGATTGCAGGCCAGGCGGAAACGACCGCCCGCGGCGCGACCTATCAGCAGGAATTGAATCTGGATCGCGTCTTCAGCGATGTGGCGAGCTTTGTTCAGGAGGCGGCGACGCCCGCGCAGTTGCGTCATCTGGTGGATCGCGGCGTGCGGATCGCGAAAGCGAATAATGGCGTGACGGTGCTGATCCTGCCCAAAGATCTTCAGGATGAGCCCTGGCAGGAGCCGCAGCACGCGCACGGCTTCACGCATTCCGGGCCCGGCTATCAGCGCCCGCATGTGATCCCGCATCAGTACGATCTTCAGCGCGCCGCGGATATTCTTAACGACGGTAAAAAAGTCGCGATCCTGATAGGCGCGGGCGCGCGCGAAGCGGCGGTGGAAGTGGTACAGGCGGCAAACCTGCTCGGTGCGGGTGTTGCTAAAGCGTTGCTTGGCAAAGATGTATTGCCAGATGACACGCCGTTTGTGACGGGCTGTATTGGCCTGCTTGGCACCGAGCCGTCGTGGGATCTGATGCAGGGCTGCGATACGCTCCTGATGATCGGCACCGGCTTCCCGTGGACGGAATTCCTGCCGAAAGAAGGTCAGGCTCGGGCGGTGCAGATAGATATCGATGCCTCAATGCTTGGTCTGCGTTACCCGACAGAGGTAAATTTGCATGGCGATGCCGTGAGCACGTTACAGGCGCTGCTTCCGCTCCTTAAACGTAAAGAAGACCGCAGCTGGCAGGAGAAAATCGCGGTTTCCGTCAAAGCGTGGTGGGAGAAAATCGAAGAACGTGCAATGGCGAAAGCGACGCCGGTCAACCCGCAGCGCGTGGTGTGGGAGATGTCGCCATTGCTGCCGGATAACGCGATTGTCACCTCAGATTCCGGCTCGTGCGCCAACTGGTTTGCGCGGGATTACAGAGTGAAGCAGGGCCAGCGGGCGTCTCTCTCGGGCGGTCTGGCATGTATGGGCGCGGCAGTGCCATATGCCATCGCCGCGAAATTCGCTTTCCCGGAAAAACCCGTTGTGGCGCTGGTGGGCGATGGCGCGATGCAGATGAATAATCTCGCGGAGCTGATTACCATCCAGAAATACTGGCAGCGCTGGTCCGATCCGCGGTTGATCGTCTGCGTATTCAATAACCAGGATCTGAATCAGGTAACGTGGGAGCAGCGCATTATGGAAGGCAACCCGCGCTTTGCCGCGACGCAGGATGTGCCGGACGTGCCCTATGCGCAGTTTGCGGAATCGATCGGGCTGAAAGGGATTTACGTTGACTCCCCGGAAGCGCTCCAGGCCGCCTGGCAGCAGGCGCTGGCGGCCGATCGTCCGGTCGTACTGGAAGTGAAAACCGATCCGGAAGTGGCACCGCTGCCACCGCATATCAGCTTTGCCCAGGCGAAAGGGTTTATGTCCTCTATGGCGAAAGGCGATAAATCGGCGGGTAAGGTGATTGCGGATACCGCGCATCAGGTGATGAATACCGTCCTGCCGGGTAAAAAATCGTAACGCGTCGGCTCCTCAGGCAAGCTGAGGAGCCTTTTCTCTTACTTGCGCAGTAATTTTTGCAGCCGCTGCTGCTGCCATTGTTCAATCCAGCCCCGTAGTAAGAATAAACGCAGGCCTTTCACTACCAGTAATCCACCCCAAATGAGCATCACCCATAATGACCAGTGACTTTCCGGCGATGTAAAACGGTTAATCAGGAAAAGCCCAACGCAAACCACCACCGCAGTGGACAGGCTGCGATAAAAGTGCCGCTCCTCATCCAGACGTCTGCGGGCAGTGGACACCGCTTCATCCAGCGGGCCCGCAGCCTGTAGCGGCGCGCCCGTTAATTCTTCTACGCGCGTGTCAAAAACAGCGGCCAGCGCGCTTAACGTTTCGAGCGAGGGCGGCTCCCCTTTTTCTATGCGCTGAATAGTGCGAACGCTGACCGAGGAGAGTTCTGCCAGTTGTTCCTGAGACCAGGCACGAGCGAGGCGAAGCGCGCGGATGCGGTTTTCGGTTTTCATAACTGTGACCTTCTCTATGAGAAATGTGGCAGACAGTATTGCGCTCTGCTGGTAAAAACCGCCACGACACGGGCCTGACAGAGACACGACAGTAAGGCGACACGCTGCTGACATAGCTTCACAGGCTGAAAATCAGAATATGACGTGGCCGCAAGTTGAGCAAGATCGGGGCTTTTTGTAAGCGGGGTATGGATGAATTTAATGTAGCAACCCTAATGTGCGTAGCGTCGGTATTCTGTTGCGAAGCTTGATTCTGGTGAAAGGGTTTAAACACGAGGCGGTAGCGAAAATCATGCTGTTCCGGGAGGGGGCCGGGCGGGACGTTGCAGAGTTAATGCCGGACAGCCACGTGATTGCCGTGGCCAGTGACAGACCGTTATCTGAGGCGGAATTACCTGTGCTGGATATCAACGAGCCCGCGCAGGTTGCGGCGTTTATCGCTGACTGGCTGGCGGCGCAGCGCTCGTAAGGGATTCAGTACGGACAGAGGATGAGGCGTATAAAAAAGAGGGGACACTTTTCCGGTGGCGCTGTTTTTCTGTCACGCGCAAAAGCAAAAACCCCTCAGCGGGGCTGAGGGGTTCTTTATTTGATGCCTGGCAGTTCCCTACTCTCGCATGGGGAGGCCCCACACTACCATCGGCGCTACGGCGTTTCACTTCTGAGTTCGGCATGGGGTCAGGTGGGACCACCGCGCTACAGCCGCCAGGCAAA
>NZ_JAANQB010000025.1:0-146217 GCF_011605445.1 Cronobacter sp. HA18006
AGTCGTGGTATCTGGTACAAAACAGTGGTACATTCGGAATCGAAGCGTAAAGGTAACTTACTGTTATTCGGTGACTTCATTGTTGAGTCAATGAATCCTTGGTTCGATTCCGAGTCCGGGCACCACTTATTTAGAGAAACCAGCCTACGGGCTGGTTTTTTGCTTTTGGCGAGCCGGACTTTCCATCGAACTGCGTTCGATTCACTCGTCGCATCCCTGCGAATCGCCCTGCGGGCAGCGCGGTGCGCTGTGCAAAAACGCTCCCGGCGTTTTTGTCCGGTCCGGGCACCACTAATTTAAAGAACCCGCCCACAAGGCGGGTTTTTGCTTTTGGAGAGCCGGACTCTTCATCGAACTGCGTTCAATGATTCGCTGTATGTGGTTTAGAGCTTCGGCAAATGGCTCAAAGAGCGGTAAACGGCGGAAGGTCTACATCAAAACGGGCAAGCCACCGGGCAGTTGAGCTGTCGTCAAACCGGATTTCGCCGGCAATCGAGCCATACCCCAGGCTACCAATTTCCGGTGCGCGGATAGGTTTAAGTACCTTATTCACTTTCACGTACAGTTCAGGGTATGGATTATCCTTAACCCAGCCTAACTCCGGCCATTCTCCGGCTCGGATAATAACACCAGCATCATAAGGTATTATCTCAATCGATGCGTTACTCAGAGCACTCCGTAAATACTGAATTCCACCCAGTTTATTTAACCAACCATTATTAAAAAAGGTATGCCAGTTTACCGAGCGAATGCCTTCACGTGAATGTTTATCTGTTTTAGAATTTGTGATATCAAGACCAAGAAACTCCTGTCCAATTTCATATTCCAGATGCTGGTATCTTTCTTTTTCATGACATTGCTGTAGCCCAAGCCCCATAATTCCATGTAACGGCTTGAGTATGTTACAAAAAATCAACAGCAGCTTTTCGATATGTTCTTTATTGTTTAATTCAGCCACAGGAAGATTAAAACCAAAATAGCTAACAGGCTTGTGTATATTTTCAAACCACCCCGCAGGAGAATTTATTTCAATACTATAATCACTGGAATAGCGATATCCTTTTTCAGCAGACCACATAAAATCAAGATCATCACCGAAGCTATTAATAATCGTTTCTTTAAATTTTCCTGATGATATATGTCTATAAGCTATTTCTTTGTTTGGGTCATTAACACATCCCCACTTCAAATAATGTCCAAACTCATTATGGAATAGTTGCCAGGCCTCCGCGATATGTTCTCGATTTTCTTTAGTATAACCTTTATCAAGATAGAAACGTGCCACTATCCCCACTTGTAACGCGTTATGGTGTTCCGGACCATCCTCCGCACCGTAAGTAAAATCGTATTCGGCCTGCTTAAATTTCTCAAAAAAATCCATTTTATCTTTTCCTTAACAGGGCCTGCTCTCTGACAAGAGGCCCTTTTTTATTATTCCGGCATGATGAAAACGCTGCCTTTATCATCTCGCTTCAGCAGTTGCCAGAGGGCACGGTGTTTATTGCCGTGTTTATCTTCAAAATAAGGCATCTTCTGCCCTTCCCGCGTTTGAATATAGTCGGTGGTGCCGTTGACAATCGTGGCCCACTGGCCCGCGTAAGGCGCAATATCGTCTGTCCAGCAGCTTATCCGCACCGGATCTTTTGCCGCTGGCATGGTGGCAAGCGGCGGAAGGTCTACATCAAAGCGGGCAAGCCACCGGGCGGTGGAGTTTCTGTCAAAACGGATTTCGCCGGCAATCGAGCCATACCCCAGGCTACCAATTTCCGGTGCGCGGATAGGTTTAAGTACCTTATTCACTTTCACGTACAGTTCAGGGTATGGATTATCCTTAACCCAGCCTAACTCCGGCCATTCTCCGGCTCGGATAATAACACCAGCATCATAAGGTATTATCTCAATCGATGCGTTGCTCAGAGCATTCCGTAAATACTGAATCCCACCCAGTTTATTTAGCCACTCATTGTTAAAAAAAGTATACCAGTTAACGGAGCGTAGGCCCGACCTCATTTTTTTATCCGTATTAGAATTAATAACATCAACACCATTAAACTCATTGCAAATTTCATATTCGAGATGCTGATATCGTTCTTTTTCGTAGCACTGGTGAATTCCTAAACCCATTAACCCATGGAGTGGCTGTAAAATGTCGCAAAATTGAGAAAGAAGACCCTTTAAAAAATCCTTACGATTAAGTTCCGCAACAGGAATATAAAAACCAAAATAACTTACATTTTTATGAATTGATTCATACCATCCGGCCATAGATCCAGCTGAAACCGAATAATAACTGGCATAACGAAAACCCGTATCAGAATACCAGTCAAAAAAGAAACTCTCACCGAAGCTATCAGATATAGTTTTTTTTAATATTTTTGTTAATTTTACATTGTAATCCACAGGCTTGTTGGGATCATCAATATACCCCCACTTCAATTTCGCACCGAATTCATTATGGTAAAGCTGCCAGGCTTCAGCAATTCTGGCCCGGTTTTCTTTGGTATATCCTTTATCCAGGTAAAACCATGCCACTAATCCCACCTGTAAGGCGTTATGGTGTTCCGGGTCATCTTCCGCACCGTAAGTAAAATCGTATTCGGCCTGCTTAAATTTCTCAAAAAAGTCCATTTATCCGCTCCTTAATCGGGCCAGTAAACAAAATCCTGCGCTTGCTTCAGGGTAAATGTATTTGATGGCTGTTCTTCAGGTTCAGCCGCCGTCGCCATGCCGAGGTTGCCTGCCGGCAGCAAAAAGGTGGTTGCCGTTCTGGCATACTGCACCGCATTCCCGGCAATCATGCCCGTCAGGCTTTCTCCCGTCGCTACCGCGGCGGCTCCCAGGCCTGCCGTGGCGGGAATAACAACCATTGGCCCCGTCAGCAGGGCCCCGAGAAACCCGGCGGCTCGCTCCCGCTCCTGCGCCTGTCGGGCGATATCCCCGGCATCTTGCTGCGGTTTTAAGGTATTGACCTCCATGCCCACAGGAGGCACCCAGTAGTCGCCGGCCAACTGGTAGAAATGGTGTTGTACCTGACGAAACTCCTGCTCCATTTCTCCTTCCAGCAGGTGATACGCTGGCACATCCGGGCGCAGGCAGATCTGTTCGTTTTCTCCCTGCGCATCCGCTACCGGCTTATAGACCGGCTCCTGGACGGCATCCCGTATCCACTCGCGTTTGCGTTTGTCGTCTATTTGACAGACGTCGGTTTCAAGTAGACGGAAATTATCCTCATTACCAGCTATGTTCATATAATTTATTTGCTGTTCACGACTTAATCTGTCCCCCGGAAACTTAATCTCAATCACCGTATGAATATTTCCCTGGCTAAAGGCAGCGTTACCCGTCAGGGTGACGTCGCTGATTCGAATAACATCCGGTATCCGAAAGCTCCCCTTGCGTTTGAGCACAATATCCAGCGCATCATCCAGCATGATGTCACCGGCCTCCGGCGCAGGCAGTGTTTCCAGTTCATCCCGCGTCAGCAATTCGATAACGCGCTCCACTTCCCCCTCGGCCATTTCCCGCAGGCGCATTTCATGACCTCGTTTTATCAGGCGATACTGCGCGAGCGGGAAGCTGCTCGGCCAGTTAGGGTGCCGCCTGCTCATTAGCGGCGAGGGCGGATTGCGCGTCATGTCGTAGCCCACTTCGCCAATGTAAGGAAAATGGTAATTAAAGTTCCTGTCATCCTGCCGAATAAGCCGGGTCACCTTTCGCTGATACATCATCTTCCCGTCGGAGCGCTTCACGGGATATTTCAGCGCGTAGTTCACCTTCTCGCACAGGTACCATAGATCCAGCGGATTGGTGACTCTGGCCACCGTACCTTCAGGCGCTTTTACTGTTGTTGCCGTTCTTTGCGGCTCGCCCGGCACGCCGGCGGCTCTCTTCCCTGCTGCCATCAGTTTTCCTCCTTGTTGTAATCTGAAAAATCGAGCGACAGCGAGGTGCGGCTATCCCAGTAGCTGGCGCTGAAACATTCCCGACGGAAATGCTCCGGGTGCGGTGTCAGCGCGATTTCCTCACTCTGTTTGCTCCAGGCGCGCAGCGTCTCACCGTTGGCATCGGTTTCGCCGCGCAGCGTGCCGCCCGAAAACGTGAGCGTATAGGGGAAACCAGCCAGCGGCTTATTCGTCACCTGGTCGCGCACAATAAAGAATTCGCTGTACCCGTCCGCTATGGGCATAACGGGCATCTCCTGCGCCATCGCAGCCGCCGCCCCTACATACGTTCGCGGCACCTTGCGCAGATACACTCCGGTCGTGCCATATTCGATTTTCCCTTGTTCTATTTTCAGGTAGCTGCCACCGCCGATAAGCGTGATGCGCTTCTTGCCGGAAAAGGAAATATCGCGAGTGGAGGTCATTGTCAGCTTCTTCTGTGCCGCCAGACTCATCCTGCCGTTCTGCGCCTGCATCCCGACTGGCCCCTCGCCGGATTTCAGGCTCAGCGGGCCGGTGTGGGCAAACAGGCCGAGTTTGTCACCCGCCAGCGCTGTCATATTCCCCATCACGCCGACACTGATATCGCCCCCGGCATTGATGGCCACGTTTTTCGCGGCGGCAAGCTGCATATGCTCACCGCTGGTGAACGCCACGCCTTGCGGGCCATGAGCATGAATCATCTGGTTGAGCGGCCTGAGGCGCTCGTTAAACATGGCGGTCTGGCTGGCGATATCCGCCTGTAATGCCTGCGCCTGCTCTGCGACGCGGCTAAGCTCTTCAATCTGTTGCAGACAAAGCGTGATTTCTTTCAGGGCCGTTTCCATGTCCAGCACTTCGCCTGCGGCTCTGGCCTGCCCTTCAGCGGTGATGAACAGCCCTTTCGCCACGCGAATGACGCCATACTCATCGGTGCGCAGTTCAAAACCCGCGCCACGCGATTTTCCCTGCGCGTCAGCGACCTGCCCCTTATTAAGCTGTGACGCGCCATAAGGCGTGGTCAGCGCGATATGCTCTTCGCCGCGCCGGTCTTCCATGCGTAGCTCGTTATCGCCCGCGGTACGCAGAATGTTCTGGCTACGGTTGTCGCGATTCACCACATCAGCATGTTCAGAATCATGCAGCGCATGGGCGATGTAGGGCTGATCAATATCGCCATGACGCCAGGCGATCGCGACTTCTGTGCCATCAATAAGTGGCATATGCCAGCCTGCGTCCTCAGCGGTATAAGGCTTCGCCATTCTCAACCACACGTAGCCAAAACCCCGCTCGCTGTCGCTGCGGTCAACATCAAGCCTGACCCGGTAACGGCCGTACTCATCAAGATGGGCGTAGATATCGTGTTTCTCGCGGCTTTCCACACGGGCGGGCAGGGTTCCGTGAATTTCAGGGCGCGGCGGGCAATCCGGGCGAAAGCAGTAGCGCTCGGTGTATGGCTGTCCCAACACTGAAACATGCAGGCGGGAGTCACGTGCGCCCCTGTACGTCAGCAGGGTCATTAACACACCATTTTTCAGCGCGGTGATGACATCACCCTGGGGTTCCAGCACCTGGCCGGGTGCCAGATGGGGCGCGTTGCTGAAAAGATGCAGGCGGACTGATTTGTTCAGTTCACGCTCATGATCAATGCGCGCATAAAAGGCACCGCTCTCCGTCGCAGGTTCAGGCTCGTGCTCGTCCCCCTCTTCCTGATAGATGTCGCCATAGCGGTAATGCTCGCCTGTCGTCACTGCCTCACTGCGCACAGCAACCTGCGCCTGCATGGGCGACGTGGCGTTACGGTAGTTATAACGGTTCAAATAAGTCCGCCCTGATACGACGGTGTGCCAGCTACGCACGCCCCAGACGCTTTCCTCCGCCGACAACCCGGACGGCTCCCGGTAAGGCAACCGGATATTGAATTCATACTGAAGTTGCGTGTCGCCAAAAACCACCACATCAAGTTCTGTCGCGTCGTTCATCGCAAAGCGAAACCAGATGCCCACTTCGGCCAGTATCCGCTGGATAAATTCAAGATCGGTTTCCCGCCACTGGGTGATGATGTCGCGGTACGGGTATTCGCGGGAAAGCCGAAACTCAAAATCCGGCCCTTCCAGGCCGTGCGCCCGCAGTACCTGCTCTACAACTTCAGGCACCGACTGGTTCTGGAAGATGGCGCAGCGACGGGTACGGGAGAGCAAAGCGAGACGAGATTCCAGCGTGACCGCATAATGAGACTGGTCAGCGTTTGTTGAGAGCCACTCCAAACGGGTAATGACACCATAAATAGTTTTCAGCCCATTCATATCAAAACGGGCATACTTCATCAGGGCATCTTCGCGCGGAACGGTGTGCGGCGTGGTAAATTCAATTCGCCACGAAAAAGGCTCACTCAGCGCCTCCCGTCCTCTGAATATCAGCACATCGGGGTTTACAGGGCAGTCGTTAATATCCAGAAGATAACGCGATAAAGAAATATTACCGGTGATTGCTGTATGTTTCATTCGCTTACGTATCCCTGTAATAGTAATGCTTTTATTTCAAAAGCACTTTAATGAAGTGATTATTCTCTTTTAATTATCTGCCAAAAACAAGTTATCGAAATTATCGCCGTGTTACTACAACGGATTTATTTTAACGTATCGCTAAATGCGTTTGAGTATAGTAATCCAGTAACGCATTGATAAACAGGACAGTGGTCTTTTATTTCATTCATTATTTGTTATATGAAGCCTAGCCTTATTCATATTATTTATGCATTTACTTTTCCGGACCATTATTTGTGCTTCTGATGAGAGATTAAAGAAAAGAGATGATATCTGATACATCTCTTTATAAAGCGCACGCCCTGGTAACGCATCGGGGAAATGAGCCCTGGAGACAGGAGCTTTTAATTTGCACTTAAAGCGTTACGCCAGTAGCGGCTTTGCCATCGAATTATCTGCGTTCTGGATAAAGTTGATGGCTAAGAGACCTCATCGCTCCCATTGTTTCTCTCCTTGCAATCCCCCCCTTTTGCGCTAAACAGTAACTTTTACTCAAGTGAAGGATCGCTGATGCCGCTCTCCCGCTCGCTGTATCTACCCATCGGCACATTGCTGCTGGCGCTGCTGCTTCTTCTCACCGCGCTGACCACCGAACGACGGCTCACCTGGCTGATGGAAGTGGTGCCGGTGTTTATCGTGGTGCCGGTGCTGTGGACCACCGCCAAGCGCTACCCGCTCACGCCGCTGCTTTATGCGTTGATTTTCACCGGCTGCGTGTCGCTTATCGTTGGTGGGATGTATTCCTACGCGCGGGTGCCTGTCGGGTTTATGGTGCAGGAGTGGCTCGGGATGGCGCGCAACCCGTATGACCGGTTCGGCCATGTGTTGCAGGGTTTAGTAGTGTCGCTGTCGGCGCGGGAGGTGCTGGCGCGCGGCGGCTACCGGCTCGGCGCGAAAATGCTCGCATTCCTGGTCTGCTGCGTGACGCTTGCTATCAGCGCCTTTTACGAGCTGATCGAGTGGTGGGTGGCGCTGGCGCTCGGCAAAGACGCGGATGATTTTCTCGGCACGCAAGGCGACGAGTGGGACACGCAGGCGGATATGCTCTGCGCGCTCCTCGGCGCGTTTATCTCGGTGTTTGCGCTGGCGCGCTGCCATACCCGCCAGCTTAAACGCGTAATGCGCGAATAAAAAAGCCGCCCGCAGGCGGCCTGATGCGTTTAGCGCTTGCGCATCTCCGGTAGGAAGAGATCGCCGCGCAGCACGCCGCTGCCCAGCACATCCTGCGTTTTCTCGTTCAGCCAGCCCACAATGCGCGCGGCCATCACATCCATTGAGTATTCAATGGCCGGAATCGTCGGCACGCCCGGCATTTGCAGCGTACCCGCGAGGCTAAAAACCATGATGTCGTCCGGCACCGATTTATTAAATGCCTGAAGCTGCGGAATAACCCGCTGCGCCTCCTGATCGTCCGCCACCAGCAGCGCATTGAAGTTAAGCGTCGTCGCGTTGTTGAGCAACTCCTGTAACGCCACCGAGGAGGAGGTGGCATCCATAAACACCAGGTTACGGTTAAACGGCAGGAAGTTGCGCTCCAGCGCCAGCTTATAGCCGAGCAGCACCTGATCGGCGAAGCCGTTGCCCTGCGGATAAATCAGCGCTATCTGGCGGCGGTTCTGCCGAATCAGATAGTTACAGGCGGTTTCCACGGCGAACGCGTGATCGTAATGCAGACTGGGGGCGTTTTCGCTCTCCATGCAGTCCACGAGGATCACATTTTCCTGGGTGATGTTTAACGGAAACCGCGCGCCGATAATCAGCACGTCGTCACACAGGCCGCTGGTGAGCTCGTCCAGCGCGTTCATCACTTCATGCTTGCTGTTGGCGAAGCGCAGCAGCAGGTGTTTCTGGTGCTGGCTGAGCTGTTTTTCCAGCGCGTAGAGATAGCCCGTGGTCTGGTTGATATTCTCCTGCGCGCAGATAACGCCGATACAGCCAGTGCTCTGGCTTAACAGCGACTGTGCGATAACATTGGGCCGGTAATTGAGTTCATCGACGGCTTTTAGCACGGCCTGACGGCTGGCTTCCTTCACGCCGCGCGATCCGCTCAACACCCGTGACACCGTGGCCTTTGAGACCCCGGCCAGACGCGATACGTCGTTGATTGTTGACATCTTTTTCCCCTGGCAGAAACCTGGCTTTCTGCGTCAAATCTTCATCAAAAATCGTTCAGATGATAACCGCCTGAAGTATATCCGTTTCCCGAAATCATGGAAACCGATTTTCCGTTTCGTGTCCGTGGTACGCATTTCACCCGAAAAGCTGTGACACAAATCCAATTAATTCTCGCGATAAAGCGGAGATCATGACGGGTTTCACACTTCTCTTTTTTATAAATGGAAATCGGTTTCCATATCCTATCCAATCATCTCCGCAATAAGTTTTTACATTTAAGGATGAGGCCATGTACAAGATTATGCTGTGTTGCTCTGCGGGGATGTCCACCAGTCTGCTGGTGAGAAAGATGGTTGACGCGGCAGGGGAACGGGATCTTCCCGTACAGATTGAAGCCTGGGGCGTTGCCGAATTTGATACGCAGTTTCCAAAGTATCAGGTGGTGCTGCTCGGGCCGCAGGTGAAGTATATGTTACCGACGCTGTCGCAAAAGGCTGCCGCTCACGGCATTCCTGTTCAGGCCATCGACATGATGGATTACGGAATGCAGCGTGGCGACAAAGTGCTGGATTACGCGCTCTCGCTTATTGAAGCCGCGCATTAGAAACAGGATCTCGCCCATGAGTTCTTTATATCAGTCGATGGTTGCCGTTATTGAACAGACGATTACGCCGCTCGCCGGGAAACTCGGCCAGCAGAAATATGTTATCGCCATTCGTGACGGCTTCACCGCGGCGCTGCCGTTCATGATTATCGGCTCGTTTATGCTGGTGTTTATCTTCCCGCCGTTCTCTGCCGATACCACGGTCGGCTTTGCCCGCGCCTGGCTCGATTTCTCGCAGACGTACCGCGAACAGCTAATGCTGCCGTTTAATCTCAGCATGGGCGTGATGACCTTTTTTATCTCCGTTGGCGTCGGCGCGAGCCTCGGGCGTCAGTTCCAGCTCGATCCCGTCATGGCGGGCCTGCTGGCGTTTATGGCGTTCCTGCTGGTGGCCGCCCCCTACGCCGACGGCAAAATCTCCACGCAGTATCTCTCAGGCCAGGGCATTTTCACGGCGCTGATTACGGCGATTTACTCCACCCGCGTCTACGCGTGGCTCAAGGAGCACAAGGTGACCATCCGCCTGCCGAAAGAGGTGCCGACCGGCGTGGCGCGCTCGTTTGAAATTCTCATTCCGGTTATCGCGGTGATGGGAACGCTGCATCCGCTGAACCTGTTTATCGAAGCGCAAACCAGCATGATCATGCCGCAGGCGATTATGCATCTGCTGGAGCCGCTGGTTTCCGCGTCGGACTCCCTGCCTGCCGTATTACTCTCCGTGTTGCTGTGCCAGATCTTCTGGTTTGCGGGCATTCACGGCTCGCTTATCGTCACCGGCATTATGAACCCGTTCTGGATGGCGAATCTCTCCGCCAACCAGGCGGCGCTGGCCGCGGGCGCTGCGCTGCCGCACACCTATCTGCAAGGCTTCTGGGATCATTACCTGCTGATTGGCGGCGTCGGCTGCACCCTGCCGCTGGCGTTTTTGCTCCTTAAAAGCCGGGCGACACACCTGCGCACCATCGGCAAAATGGGCATCGTGCCGAGCTTTTTTAATATCAACGAACCGATTTTGTTCGGCGCGCCGATCATCATGAACCCCATTCTGTTTATCCCGTTCGTCTGCGTGCCGCTGGTCAACGCCGTACTCGCCTGGACCGCCACACGACTGGGGCTGATTGAACAGGTGGTGTCGCTCACGCCCTGGACGACGCCTGCGCCCATCGGCGCTTCCTGGGCCGCCAACTGGGCGCTGGCCCCGGTGGTGATGTGCCTTATCTGCATGGTGATGTCGGCGTTAATTTATCTGCCGTTCCTGCGCGCCTATGAACGCTCACTTATTAAGACCGAAGAGCTGAAAGCGCGTAACGCGGCCCCACAGGCGCAAACCGTGACAGGATAATTCCCGTCGCGCCAGGGACGGCGCGGCTCAAATAACGACACCGGAAATAACAGGCAGTAAACGCGTGGCGGTATTTCGCTATGCGGGGAGCGTTACGCCTTTTTATTCCCTTTCATCAATGAAGAGTAACAAAGAATGATTGCACTGGAAGAAGCGGTAATGGAAATCATCGTCAATGCGGGGCAGTCGCGCAGCCTCTGCTTTGAAGCGCTGCACGCCGCCCGGGCGGGCAATTTCAGCGAGGCGCAACACCTGCTGCGCGAAGCCGACGGCTACGCCCGTCAGGCGCATAAGATGCAGACGAAGCTGATTGAACAGGACGCGGGCGAAGGCCGCCAGCCGATGACCTTAATTATGGTTCACGCGCAGGATCATTTAATGAATTCCCTGCTGGCGCGCGAATTTTCTGAAGAGCTGATTCATTTATATCAGCGTCAGTAAATAAATTATTTTATTCGCGGCAGAAGATCCTCTGTGGGCGATAAATAAACCGCTGTACCCGAAACGACGTAAATACGCTTTTCCGATGATAGCGCATTAATTCTGGCCCGCCAGAAGGGAAAGCTGTTGTCTTAATAATAGTGACGATAAAGAGATAATTATGACTACGTTAAAAAAACTTCCATTAACCCTGGCGGTTATCGCCGCCCTTTGCCCTGTATCTGTGCTCGCTCAGGAATACACCCAGGAACAGATTGACGCCATGGTGGCGAAAGCGGTGGATAAAGCACTGGCCGAGCGCCAGGCGAAAATCGACGCCGCCATGAACAAAAAAGCCGATGTGGTCACCGAGCCGCAAAGCCCAGCCCAGACGCCGGATCTGGCGATTCCGTTCGGCGTGAAGTTTACCGGCTACGCCCGTTATGGCGCGCATTACCAGAGCGGCGACCAGAAATATGTCGCGGTTGACGGCTCCTATAACGGCGCCTCCGCCATTGGCCGTCTCGGCAACGAAGGCAACGGCGGCGAATTCCAGCTCTCGAAGGCCTTTAAAGGCGGCAACGGCGCAATCTGGGATGTCAACGTGATGTTTGACCACTGGGGCGACGAAGTGAACCTGAAAAAAGCCTACGCGGGCGTGACTAATCTGCTGGAATCGAACCCGAACGCCTATTTCTGGGCCGGCCGCGATTTCCACCAGCGTCCGCAACAGGGTATCAACGACTACTTCTGGATGAACCACGACGGCCAGGGCGCCGGGGTGAAGAACTTCGATCTGGGCGGTGTTCAGTTTGATGTGGCGGTGGTGGCCGCCGTGGAATCCTGTAGCCCGGAAGTGATGGAAGACGAAGCGAACCCGTCGCGCATCACCTGTACTGGCGGCTCCGGCACCGGCGATAAAGGCAACTACGCGGCGACATCGAAAATCCACGGCATGAAAGTCGGCCCGCTCGATCTGGAGCTGTACGCCAACTACGGCTTTGACTCAAAAGCCGTCGATCGCGATGAGCGCCTGAAAGCCTGGCAGGGCGGCGTGGTGCTGAGCCATACCAACGACAGCGGCGTGAATAAGCTCATCGCCCGCTACTCCGATAATTCAGATAACAGCGTGTATAACAAAACCGACGATCTGACCACGGTATACGCGAGCTTCGAAGGGCTGCACAGATTCACGCAGCAGGCGCAGGTGGAGTATCTGCTGGCGTTCCACGATTACGACAATGACCGTGACGATCGCGATAACCGCCGCAACTATAACGCCATCGTGCGTCCGATGTATTTCTGGAACGACGTCCACTCGACCTGGCTTGAAGCAGGCTGGCAGCGCGTTGATTACCAGGAAGGCGGCGATAACAGCGGCTGGAAAGTGACGCTCTCGCAGAACATGTCTATCGCGATGGGCCCGGAATTCCGCCCGATGCTGCGCTTCTACGTGACCGGCGGCGAAGTGGATAACAAACGCACCGCGCGCGTCAACAATACCGACGACACCACGCTCGATTCGCTGAATATCGGCGCGATGTGGGAAGCCTGGTGGTAATCAGGCTGGGATAACGTACGCAAAAAAACCCGCCGCCGGCGCACCGGGGCGGGTTTTGCTGTTTATCGCGCGTTACGCCGGGCTTGCTGCGGGTGGGGTTCGGCCCTCTTCAGCCGCCTCCTGCGGCTTTTCTTCTTCCGGCACATCAGGCTGGATAATCACACGGCTTGGCAGCGCAAGGCGCACACCCAGCTCCTGAAGCCCTTCCATAATGCGCAGGTTGATCTCCTGCTGCAGGTCCATGTACTGGTTGTAATCCGCCGTATTAATGATGTGCACCACTTCGTAGGTCAGGCGATCCTGATCAAAAGTGGCGAAGTGCGCGCGGTCGAAACGGGTATCACCGCTCTGCTCGATAATGGATTTCACCATCGGGCCAATCTGGCGCAGCTTCTCCGGCGGCGTGGCGAGCGAGACGCCAAAGGTGAATACGATACGGCGCGTCTGCATGCGCTTGTAGTTGTGAATGGTTTGCTGAAGCAGAATGGCGTTCGCGCAGACAATCTGCTCGCCGCTTAAGCTGCGGATACGCGTGGTTTTCAGGCCGATATGTTCGATGGTGCCGGAGACATCGTTAAAGACGATGAAATCGCCAATTTCAAAGGGTTTGTCAAAGCCAATCGAGAGCGAGGCGAACACATCGCTCAGCACCGTCTGCACCGCCAGCGCAATAGCGATACCGCCGACGCCGAGGCTCGCCACCAGCGCGGTGATATTGACCCCGGCGTTAGCAAGAATCGACAGTAGCATCACCGCCCAGATCAGCGCGCGGATTATCAGCCCCAGAATAACCATCGTCACCGGATTACGGTGCGTGCCAGGGCGCATTAGGGAATGGTGCAGCCACGACTGCACCGCCTGATCGAACCAGAGCGCGATTTGCAACGCCAGCACCAGGAACCAGGCGTGGGAAATGGTACTGTGTATCCGGTCAGGCAGGCTGACAAACTGCAAACTGAAAAGAAAGGCGGCGAAGAGGATCAAAATGCGTCGCGTCTTTCTTAATACGTCGAGAAAGACCTTATACGCTGAGCCGTTATTATGTTCCTCCGCCCAGCGCGCGATGCGCTTGTGCAGTATCGCGAGAATTTTACTGACGACCCAGTAAGTGACGAGGGTTATCGCCAGCACCAGCAAGACATTTCCCCAGAACGTTAATGATGTCATCAGGCGCAAAAAATTGGTGTGCAGAATGTAATCCATTCTTCCTCCCTGGTCGGTAGCCCTAAAGTGAAACCTGAGTATAGACCATCGCTAATAGGGCTCTTTTCATAGGTTTAGGCTGTCTTCAAGCATAAAAAAAGCCCCTTCATCAGAAGGGGCTTAATGCAGAAATTAACAGAGCGGGGTTTCACGCCGTAACGGCTTAATACCCTTTGGAGCGGGAGATTTTATCCAGATACCCCATCACAAACGCCGACAGCACAAATGTCAGGTGGATAATGACATACCACATCAATTTATTATCCGGCACGTTCTTCGCATCCATAAAGACACGCAGCAGGTGAATGGAGGAGATGGCGACAATCGACGCTGCCACTTTATTTTTCAACGAGCTGGCGTCCATTTTCCCCAGCCAGCTCAGTTTTTCCTTACCTTCATGAATATCAAGCTGGGAGACGAAGTTTTCATAGCCGGAAAACATCACCATGACCAGCAATCCGCCCACCAGCGTCATGTCTACCAGCGACAGTAACAGCAGGATCAGATCCGCCTCAGCAATCGTCAGAATGTTCGGCAGAACGTGAATAATTTCCTGGAAGAATTTGACGGTCAGCGCCAGTAGCGCCAGAGAAAGCCCGAAATAAACCGGGGCCAGCAGCCAGCGTGAGGCGTACATTGCGTTTTCGATAAAGCGTTCCATAGCGTCCTGAAAAATAGCCAGAATGGCTTTCAGTATAACGCACAGAGGTGACGGTCTGACAACAGACGGAAGGGATCAGACCTGGGTGATATCGACCTGCGGGCGCTGGAACTCGGGCCAGACGATCGCCACCAGTTGCGGATAGGCTTCCTGGCTGAATTCATGGAAGCAGTGGCGCAGGTTGAGCACTTCGATATCAGAGAAAGTGACTAACTCACCGTTCAGACAGCGTTTTTTTAAATTATCGTAATATTTATAAACGGCTGAATTAAGATTACTGCAACGGCGCTGCGCCTCAAATAAACCCGGCGTGGCGTTCAGTTCTTCAAATGTCATTTTTTTAATGGTGGCGTTCGTAAAATCGATATATTCATGATTAACGCGCCAGTACCACAATGGCGTAATTGCGTTAAGGAGCGCGGAGAAATGGTCCTCGCCCTCTTCTTTGTTACGCGGCGGGATGGGATCTGCGCCAGAAGCGTTGTCTGGTTTATTGGCACCATTTTCTTTCATAAAAAAAAGCACGCCGCTTAAAAGCAGCAGCAAGGTAATGACAGAATAAAAAATACTGTTCATGCGCAGGCTCCGTTTTTTTTGATTTTAATTTTCCGGCATGTTATTGTCAACGAAAACCATCCGGCGTATTTCTTTATCCTTCTGATATAAAAGGAAATAACATCAATGTTGCCCGACAATCTTGTGCCGGCGCGTTATCGTATTCCCACACCCGACAACCACCCCTCCGGCGAACAAAATAGCGAAAATTTAACTCAGGGAAAGCCAAAGCTCGAAGAATATGAAACGGACATATTGAGCGGCAAATCTCTGGCGGGCCAGAGCGGCAACGTACTGCTGGAAGAACGCGACCGCCATATTAAAGCACGCCTGCTCAGTGTGGTTAAAATTGAGGCTTACACTAAAGTCCTGAATAAACTGGTCGAAGATAATGCTATTAGCGCTGAAGAATTGGCTGAACTGATCGCCACGAAAACCGCGCAGATAAATGAAGCGGGTAATAAAATTTGGCTTAATCTCATTACCCAGGAAAAAGACGCCCCCGTTTTTTATAAGTTCGAGGATTAACTGGCGTGACGGAAATAACCTCCAGCCACCAATATTTCACTTTAGATAAGCAAGAAGAACAGAAATTTATCTTAAGTCAGAATTTGCAGGCGCTGATTAATGAAAAAAATGAAGCCATTGCCGGTTATACCCGGGCCGTGCTGACGATACCGGCCGCCCTGGTTCAACTGAAATGGCAAAATCGCCGCGAAATCTATCCGTTTCTGGTGAAAGAAGAGGTTTATGGCGCTGTACTTGAAGAGATCATGAAGCGTTATCCGCAGCTGCGCGCGCAAATCCTGAAGGCGATTGAAGAAAATTATCAGCAGATTAAAGCGCAGGAAGCCGAAACGCTGATGTTAAGCCGCAGGCTCGCCGAGGGTAACTGCCAGACTTCTTCCGTCACGCCGCTTCCCGAACCGCCCGTCGCCTCACCCGACAAGTAGCGCGCCCGCGTTCTGTCCGCCGTTTTCCTCCTGCGTTATTACCTCCGTCACCTGATCCAGCGTTCCGATTTGCACATCCCCGGTACGATTACGCTTGCTTCGGTCTATCAACAGCAGCGATTGCGCCGCCCGGCGCAGCAGCAGCGTTTTGTACTCCGCGTTCCACGAGCGCGCGTCCCAGATGGTGCCCGCTTCATCAATCCCCTGGCATGAGAAAAGAAACAGATCGATATCGATATGCTTCAATAACGCAGGCAGCGACGGATTTTCATAGCACGCCGCCTGACGATGCAGAATGCCGCCGGTGCTGATAAGCGTTATCTGCTCGCGTCTGGCGACCTCCTGCCCTACCCGCACGCTGTTGGTGAAAATGGTGAGCGGGATATCCGGCAACTGCCGCGCCAGATACCAGCAGGTGGTGCTGGCATCGAGCGCCACCACCATTCCGGCGTCGAGCCAGTTTAGCGCATTACGCGCGATATCCATCTTATGCGCATGGTGGCTTTTCATGCGCGCCTGGAACGGATCGTCATGGCTTTGCACATCACGCCGCAGTGCCCGCGCCCGCCCGTGGCTGCGCAGAATTTTCCCGGCGCGCTGCAGCTCGCTCAGATCGCGCCGGATGGTCTCCTGACTTACAGCAAGGCGGTGCGCCAGCGCCTGGGTGCTCAGCGCCTCATGCGCCCACAAGAGCCTGATAATCTTCTGCTGACGCTCATTTTTCATCCTGCTGCTCCGACGGTGAATGGCCTGGATTGCACGCTGTTCATTATTGCAGCAGACGCGCAAAAAGGAGAACCGGGCCGCGCCGGAAATACAGAAAATCCTGATAATTTTCGACAGCGCAGCATGAGGCACTACCCTTAGAGGACGCTTTGATAACGAGGAGGAACTTATGGCGAACGACCAGAACAAGATCCAGGACCCGACGACCCAGTACTTCACCGGGGAATATCCAAAGCAGAAACAGCCTGCGCCGGGCATTCAGGCCAAAATGGAGCCGGTGCCGGACTGCGGTGAGAAAAGCTACAAGGGAAGTGGTCGCCTTCAGGATCGTAAGGCACTGGTGACAGGGGGCGATTCCGGTATTGGTCGCGCTGCCGCCATTGCTTACGCGCGAGAAGGCGCGGACGTGGTGCTGAACTACCTCCCGGAGGAGCAGCAGGACGCCGAAGAAGTGAAGGCGCTGATTGAAGAGGCGGGCCGCAAAGCGGTGCTGATCCCAGGCGATCTGACCGACGAGAAATTCGCCCGCGATCTGGTGCACCGCGCCATTAAAGAGCTGGGCGGGCTGGATATTCTGGCGCTGGTGGCCGGTAAGCAGACCGCCGTTGAGGATATCGCGAATCTCACCAGCGAGCAGTTCCAGAAAACCTATGCGACTAACGTGTTCGCGCTGTTCTGGATAACCCAGGAGGCGCTGCCGCACCTGAAACCGGGTGCCAGCATTATCACCACGTCATCCATTCAGGCGTATCAGCCAAGCCCGCATCTGCTGGATTACGCGTCCACGAAGGCCGCTATCCTCAACTACAGCCGCGGGCTTGCCAAACAGGTAGCGGAAAAAGGCATTCGCGTGAATATCGTGGCCCCAGGCCCTATCTGGACGCCGCTGCAAATCTGCGGTGGTCAGCCGCAGGAGAAAATCCCGCAGTTCGGCCAGCAGACGCCGCTTAAGCGCGCAGGCCAGCCGGCGGAACTGGCGCCGATTTATGTCTATCTGGCAAGCCAGGAATCGAGCTATGTCACCGCCGAGGTTCACGGTGTCACCGGCGGCGAGCACCTGAGTTAATTGCCCCTTCGGGACAATAAAAAAGCGCGGCTTATGCCGCGCTTTTTCTTTGGCTGAAAGCGTAAGCGTTACTTCGCTTTCGTCACTTCCTGTCCGACCAGGCCGATTTTCAGATAGCCCGCCTGATGCAGCGTGTCCATCACGTTCATCATGGTTTCGTAGTCGACGGTTTTATCCGCGCGGAAGAAAATCGTGGTGTCTTTCTTGCCGCCGGTCTGGGTGTCGAGCGCGCTAATCATCGAATCACGCGTCACCGGATCGTTGCCGATAAACATCGTTTTATCCGCCTTCACCGACAGATAGACTGGTTTTTCCGGGCGCGGCTGCGGCTCGCTGGACGCGGCCGGCAGGTTCACCTTCACATCGACCGTCGCAAGCGGTGCCGCCACCATAAAGATAATCAGCAGCACCAGCATCACGTCGATAAACGGCGTGACGTTAATTTCGTGCATTTCGCCGTTATCATCGAGATTTTCGTTAAAACGCATCGCCATAGGATTAACCTACACGCAGTTTCTGAGCGGTACGCACCGGCTGCGCCTGGGCGCTGGCTTCAAGATCCAGATCGCGGCTTTGCAGCAGCAGAACCTGGGCTGCCACATCGCCAAGCGTGGCTTTATAGCTGCCGATGGTGCGCGCGAAGATGTTATAGATAACCACCGCCGGGATAGCGGCGACAAGACCGATGGCCGTCGCGAGCAGCGCTTCGGCGATACCTGGTGCCACCACCGCGAGGTTGGTGGTTTGCGACTGCGCGATGCCGATAAAGCTGTTCATGATGCCCCACACGGTGCCGAACAGACCCACAAACGGCGAAATCGCGCCGATGGTCGCGAGATAACCGTTGCCGCGCCCCATGTGACGCCCTGCCGCCGCCACGCGGCGCTCAAGGCGAAAGCCAGTGCGCTCTTTAATACCTTCGTTATCTTCGCTGCCCGCCGAGAGTTCACGCTCATTCTGCGCTTCTTCAATAAGGCGCGCGCTCAGGCTTTTCGGGCCGAAACGTTCGGCCATTTCACGCGCGTCGTCCAGCGTGCGGGCGCCAGCCAGCTCCTGCTGTTCGCGCTTAAGGCGGCGTTTGTGGCCAGACAGCTCAACGCTTTTACTGAAGAAAATCGCCCAGGTCACGACGGACGCCAGAATGAGGCCAATCATGACGATTTTCACCACGATGTCGGCATGCTGATACATGCCCCAGACGGAAAGATCCGTCTGCATCAAATTATTTCCCACTGTGCATCTCCAGGACGAAAGTCACAAAACTGCTCACAATGATATCAAAATGACATCGAATTGATAGTAGTTCTCATTAGTATTTGCATGGTGAGCCAGCGCGAAATTTTTTTCTTTGCGCTCAGACAGGAAAGGCGTTCAGATGACGTTTTTTCATCTTTGACGCCAGAATAAAAACAGCGCGAGGCGATGGCGATTTTCCGTGGTAACGTAGATTTAGACATCCAGACGTTCAGACAGGGGAAAGCCATGACCGACAAACACATCGAGACGGCGCTGGTGCAGGCCGGGCGCGCAAAACGTTACACGCAAGGCTCGGTGAACAGCGTGATTCAGCGTGCCTCATCGCTGGTGTTTGACAGCGTGGCCGCGAAAAAGCAGGCCACCGCCGGGCGCGCACAGGGCGAACTGTTTTACGGGCGACGCGGCACGCTGACGCATTTTTCGCTTCAGGAGGCGATGTGCGAGCTGGAAGGCGGCGCGGGTTGCGCGCTGTTTCCGTGCGGCGCGGCGGCGGTCGCCAACACGATTCTGGCGTTTGTCGAACAGGGCGATCATGTGCTGGTGACCAACAGCGCGTATGAGCCGACCCAGGATTTCTGCACTAAAATTCTCACGAAATTCGGCGTCACCACCACCTGGTTCGACCCGCTGGCGGGCGATGGCATCGCAAAGTACCTTCAGCCGAACACCAAAGTGGTGTTTCTGGAATCGCCCGGCTCCATCACGATGGAAGTTCACGACGTGCCCGCGATTGTCGCGGCGGTACGCCGCGTCGCGCCGGATGCCATAATAATGATGGACAACACCTGGTCGGCGGGCATTCTTTTTAAGGCGCTCGATTTCGGCGTCGATATCTCGATTCAGGCAGGCACCAAATATCTGGTCGGGCATTCGGACGCGATGATAGGCACGGCGGTTGCCAACGCCCGCTGCTGGGATACGCTTCGCGAGAACGCTTATCTGATGGGCCAGATGGCGGACGCCGATTCCGCGTATGTCACCAGCCGCGGCCTGCGCACGCTGGCGGTGCGCCTGCGCCAGCATCATGAAAGCGGCCTGCGCGTGGCGCAATGGCTGGCGGCGCATCCGCAGGTGGCGCGCGTCAATCATCCGGCGCTGCCGGGCAGTAAAGGCCATGAATTCTGGAAGCGCGATTTCAGCGGGGCCAGCGGCCTCTTCTCTTTTATTCTCGACAAACGCCTTAGCGACGCAGAGCTCGCGCATTATCTCGATAATTTCGCGCATTTCAGCATGGCCTATTCGTGGGGCGGCTATGAGTCGCTGATCCTCGCCAACCAGCCGGAAGAGCTTGCAGCGATCCGTCCGGCGGGCGGCGTGGACTTCACCGGCACGCTGGTGCGCCTGCATATCGGGCTCGAAAACGTTGAAGATTTAATCGCCGATCTCGACGCGGCCTTCCGTCGTATCGCCTGAAGTGAAAAAAAACCGCGTTATCCCAGGAAAAGAGAGGGTTTGTTGAACCTGTAGTGCAGATGTAACGGCCCATTTAGAGGTACAATAAGGCAATTCCGCTGTTCCACAGGATCTCCCATGGCTGTTATCCAGGATATTATCGCTGCGCTCTGGCATCACGATTTTGCCGCGCTGGCGGACCCGCACATTGTCGGCGTGGTCTGGTGTGTGATGTTTGCCACGCTGTTTTTAGAAAATGGTCTGCTGCCGGCGTCGTTTCTGCCGGGCGATAGCCTGCTGCTGCTGGCGGGCGCGATGATAGCGCAGGGCGTCATGGATTTTGTGCCGACGCTTGTGATCCTCACCAGCGCAGCAAGCCTCGGCTGCTGGCTGAGCTATGTCCAGGGGAGATGGCTTGGCAATACGCGTATTGTGCGCGGCTGGCTCGCGCAGCTACCGGCGAAATACCATCACCGCGCCACCTGCATGTTCGATCGCCACGGCCTGCTGGCGCTGCTGACCGGCCGTTTCCTGGCGTTTGTGCGCACACTGTTGCCGACGATGGCGGGCATCTCCGGGCTCTCTAACCGTCGCTTCCAGCTCTTCAACTGGCTGAGCGCCGTAATTTGGGTCGGCGTGGTGACCGGCTTTGGCTATGCGCTCAGCATGATCCCGTTTGTGAAACGCCATGAAGATCAGGTGATGACCTTCCTGATGATCCTGCCCATCGCGCTGCTGGTCATTGGCCTGCTTGGCGCGTTGCTGGTCGTCTTAAAGAAAAAAACGCAGTAAGTCTTTCCGGGCGGAGCGCAGGCTCCGCTCACGACAGCGCGCGCAGGCGCGCGGCATCCTCTCCCGGCGTCACCCCGAAATAGCGTTTAAATTCACGGCTGAACTGCGACGCGCTCTCATACCCCACCTGCATCGCCGCTGCGCTGGCCTTCATCCCGTTATGCGCCATCAGCAGCCGTGCTTTCTGCAACCGCCAGGTTTTCAGGTATTGCAGCGGCGAGGTGCTGGTCACCGCTTTGAAATTATGGTGAAACGCCGAGACGCTCATGTTGGCTTCCGCCGCCAGTTGCTCGACCGTCAGGCTTTCGGCGTAGCGGGTTTCGATGCGCCTTATCGCGCGGCTTATCAGGCTGAAATGCGTCTGGCGGCTTACCAGCGCCATCAGCGCCCCGCCGCCCGGCCCTTTCAGCACGTGGTAGAGAATTTCGCGCACGATCTGTTTGCCAAGAATGCGCGCATCCAGCGGCTGCTCTAACACTTCCAGCAACCGCTCGACGGCGCAGAGAATGTCATCGGTCAGTACGCCGGAATTAATCCCGCACGAGCACGGCGCGGGCCGGAAATGATCATCCTCGCCAATCTCCATCACCAGCGCCTGAAGCTGGAGCACATCAATATTAATGCGAATGCCCGCGAGCGGTTCTTCCGCTGTGGCGAAGGTTTCGCACTCAAACGGCAGCGGCACCGTCAGCAGCAGATATTCACGCGGATCGTAACGGAAAACCTTATCGTTGAGATAACCCGTTTTATGGCCGGAAAAGAGAAATATGATGCCGGGCTGATAAATCACCGGCGTGCGCGCGCCGGGCGTCGTGCCGTAGAGCAGGCGTATCTCCGGCGGCAAAAAGCTCAGCGTTTTTTCTTTCTCTTTTAAGCGCTTAATTTCTTCTGTGATATTCCGACATATTGCATCGCGATTCATTAACAGCGACTCCAGACAGCCCTTTCAACCGGCGTTCAGTGTGCGCAAAAAATCCGATTTCCTCCAGAGGCAAAGAGAAATGGGCAAGAGAAAGGCAGGAATGAGCATTGAGGCTGTACGTCACCGCGCCGAGAATAGACGTCAATGCTTCATGCCTGATGCATGACGTTTATTCCAGAAGGAGTTTTCGATGAACAACTTTAACCTCCATAACCCGACCCATATCGCCTTTGGTAAAGGCGCCATCAGCGAACTGCGCGCGCTTATTCCGGCAGACAGCCGCGTGCTGGTGACTTACGGCGGCGGCAGCGTCAAAAAAACCGGCGTGCTCGATCAGGTCTATAGCGCCCTGAACGGCCTTGACGTGCTGGAGTTCGGCGGTATCGAACCCAACCCGTCTTACGAGACGCTGGTGAACGCCGTTGAACTGGTGCGTAAAGAAAAAGTGACATTTTTACTCGCCGTCGGCGGCGGTTCTGTCCTGGATGGCACGAAATTCATCGCGGCCGCCGCGCACTATCCGTCCTCGAGCGATCCGTGGCATATCCTGGAAACCGGCGGTAGCGAAATCACCAGCGCCATCCCGATGGGCTCCGTCCTGACGCTGCCAGCAACCGGTTCAGAATCCAACAAAGGCGCGGTGGTTTCGCGTCGCGCTACAGGTGACAAACAGGCGTTCCACTCCGCGCATGTTCAGCCGCGTTTCGCCATTCTCGACCCGGTTTACACCTACACCCTGCCGCCGCGCCAGGTGGCGAACGGCGTGGTGGACGCTTTTGTTCACACCGTCGAGCAGTACGTCACGTATCCGGTGAACGCTAAAATTCAGGACCGCTTCGCGGAAGGCATTCTGCTGACGCTTATCGAAGAAGGCCCGAAAGCGCTGAAAGAGCCGGAAAATTACGACGTGCGCGCCAACCTGATGTGGGCCGCGACTCAGGCGCTGAACGGGCTTATCGGCGCGGGCGTGCCGCAGGACTGGGCTACGCATATGCTCGGCCATGAACTGACCGCGATGCACGGCCTGGATCACGCCCAGACGCTGGCGGTTGTGCTGCCAGCGCTCTGGAACGAGAAGCGCAATGAGAAGCGCGCCAAACTGCTGCAGTACGCTGAGCGCGTCTGGAATATCACCGAAGGCAGCGATGATGAGCGCATCGACGCCGCGATTGCCGCCACCCGCCGCTTCTTCGAAACCATGGGCACGCCAACCCGCCTGAGCGATTACGGTCTGGACGGCAGCTCCATTCCGGCGCTGCTGGCGAAGCTTGAAGAGCACGGCCTCACCGCGCTTGGCGAACATAAAGATATTACGCTTGACGTCAGCCGCCGCATTTACGAAGCCGCCCGCTAAGCTTTTTACCCGCGAGCTTTCGTTTTTGGCTATTTCGACCAGACTTAACTCACTGACTTGCGCCGGGGCAGCTTGCCCCGGTGTGTTAGCTCAAAAGGAGGAAATATGGCAAATCCAGGCGTAATTAAGCTGCATGACGGCAACCTGATGCCCCAGCTCGGCCTCGGCGTATGGCAGGCGACTAACGAAGATGTCGTCACCGCCATTCACAAAGCGCTGGAGGTGGGCTACCGCTCCATCGATACCGCAGCGGCCTATAAGAATGAACAAGGCGTAGGCGACGCGCTGAAAAGCGCGGGCGTTGCGCGCGATGAGTTATTCATCACCACCAAACTCTGGAACGACGATCAGAAACGTCCGCGCGAGGCGCTGGAAGAGAGCCTTGAAAAGCTGCAACTCGACTATGTGGATCTCTATCTGATGCACTGGCCGGTGCCGGCTATCGACCGCTATGTCGAGGCCTGGAAAGGCATGATTGAGCTGCAACAGGAAGGACTCATCAAGAGCATCGGCGTGTGTAACTTTAACGTTGAGCATCTGCAACGCATCATCGACGAAACGGGCGTGACGCCGGTTATCAACCAGATTGAGCTGCACCCGCTGCTGCAACAGCGCCAGCTGCACGCCTGGAACGCCACGCACAAGATCCAGACGGAATCCTGGAGCCCGCTGGCGCAGGGCGGCGAAGGCGTATTTGACCAGAAAATTATTCGCGAGCTGGCGGATAAATATGGCAAGACCCCGGCGCAGATTGTGATTCGCTGGCATCTCGACAGCGGCCTGGTCGTTATCCCGAAATCCGTCACCCCGACGCGCATCGCGGAAAACTTTAACGTCTGGGATTTCCGTCTGGATAAAGACGAACTCAGCGAAATCGCGAAACTCGACCAGGGCAAACGCCTCGGCCCGGATCCAGAACAGTTCGGCGGGTAATCGCGCCAGTTGGCGGCAAAAAGAAAAAACAGCATACTACGCAGGCCTGTTTACGGACGTTTGAGGACCAGTTCCGATGAAGCACCGCTTAGCGTTAGTTATGCTGTTTTTTTCCGCCAGCACGCTGGCGCAGGGGGACGCACAGACCCCTACGCAATTTCTGAAATCGCTCTACCAGAGCTATGCCAAAGGCAATGAACCGGTGGATTTTGCCAGTAAAGGCGAGCAGCAGATCCTCTCCGATCGCCTGCTGAGCCTGGTGGAAGAAGATACCCGTCTCTCAGGCGGTGAAGTCGGCTTTCTCGATTACGATCCCATCTGCTATTGCCAGGACTGGGACGATCTGGCCGTGGATAAGATTAACGTCACTAACAGCGACGCGACACACGCCAAAGCCACCATTACTTTCCGCCCGTTCCGCAGCTCACCGGATGCCACCACCCAGAGCTTCGCGCTGGTTAACGAGAAAGGCCGCTGGCGCATCGATGACATCATGAACGGCAACGGCAGCCTCTATAAATCGTTGCAGGAGAGCGGCCAGCAGCTGCGCGCCGATAGCACGAACAACGATACCGTCTCTCCCTGAGACCTTCGTAATAAAAAACGGCTTGCCACTGGCAAGCCGTTTTTGTGTCTGCGGCCGCGTTATTTCGCCGGGCCGCCCGCGAGTTTATCGAGCATCATTACGCTGGACGTTTCGATGTACTTCGGCAGCTCCGAGAAGAGATGAATGATGTGCGCCGACTGTAAATGCTTTTGCAGCAGTTCGCGGCTTTCCCACTCTTCCGTCCAGACAAAACGGCGCGGATTTTCCGTGTCGCGGTTGAGCTGATACACGATACAGCCCTCTTCGGCATGCGTTTTTTCGATGACGCCGCGAAACAGCTGCTCAAGCGTCTCTTCCTTGCCAGGTTTACTGACGAAAATAGCTACTACCGGAACGGTCATGTTTTACTCCTGCAATCATATTTACCAGGACAAGCGGCGCGCCTTCTGCCCGTCGCGTTTATTTCGCCTGGGCGCTTAACAGCGCCACCCCTGTCTGTGCCGACACGCGCTCGATATACGCGCTCACCTGCGGGCCAAACGCCGCGCCTTTGACAATCGTGAGCGAGCGCAGCAGCGGGAAGAGAATAAAATCGGTGGTATCGATGGCCTGTCGCCCGGCTACCAGTGGCTCCAGCGCGTTCAGATCTGAATTCACCTGCGCCAGCAGCGCTGGCGTCTGCGCGCGCAGTGCGGCTAAATCGCCAAACGCTTTCTCTTCACGCGCGGTATAGGCGCGACGCGCTTGTGGCGTCGCCAGCTCGGCGAAATCGCCCTCGGTAAAGCGCGGGATCGCCAGATTAAACAGCGGGGTCGATACCGACTCGCACCACTGTTTAATGGCCTCATCCACCGGCGCGTCGGTCACGCGCGGCTGTGCAAGCCCATCCACGTAGCGCACGATATCCATGCTCTCCGGCATATACGTGCCGTCGTCTTTTTCGAGAATCGGCACCACTTTGCGCCCGACCATGCGGATCGGCGTGTCGGCATCGCCTTCCATAATGACGCACACCTCAACCGGCAGCTTTTTCAGGCCGAAAATCATCAGGGCGCGGACACAGAACGGGCAGTGCTCGTAGATATGCAGCTTCATGCAATTCTCCATGGGGGCGCGGCGACCATCTTGTTATCGCTCGCAAAAAAGACTACTGATGAGTAACCTTACTCGATAGTAACATAACGCGTTTGCGTGACAAGCGCGACGAAAACGCCCGGTGCGATACCTTTGCCGTCTGGCTTGCAGTAAGCTTACGCCGTTCACGTAACCCAGGGAGAGAGGATTTGCAGACTGACGCTGACCACCCGGAAAGCCGGAAACCAAAACGGGGCATCGCCACCCGCCGCCGGCTGTTGAAACACGCCTGCGCCGAGTTCGCGCGGCTTGGCTATCACAGCACCAAAGTCAGCAATATCGTAAAGGCGAGCGGCCTGAGCCAGCCGACGTTTTATCTCTATTTCGCCAGTAAAGAAGCCGCTTATGAAGAGCTGGTGAGCGAATTTCGCCTGCGCCTGGAGCGGCTCACCGAAACGCTGCTGATCCGCGACCGCGTCGAAGGCGAAGCGCTGGTGAAAAGCGTGCAGAATAGCTTTCTCAAGCTGCTGAATTTCCTTGCTGAAGACAAAGCGCTGACCGAAATCGGCTTCTTTCAGCCGCCCGGCTGCACACAGACCAAAGCAACGCTGGTCAACGCCATCGCCAGTAATATCGCCAAAGAGCAGTCGCTTGGCCTGTTTCGCGATGATATCGACGCGCTGCACATGGCGCGCTGCTGCGTGGGCATGATAGACCAGATGGCGCGGGTCCCGGCAGATGAGGCGACCCCGGAGGCGCTGGCGCTGGGCTGTGCGCAGCTCTTGTGCGAGGGCATCTGGTTAAGCCGCCACCATCACGCCGTCTGACGCTTTTCCCGCCGCCTGCGCCCGGTGACTCACGGCAGGCGCACAAATCCGCAGCACAATGATTGATAAGCCAAAAATCATCGGCGAAGATACCTTCTGGCGCTTCGCTTTGTGACGTCAGGCACAATGGTTGGCTATATACGCGCGAAAGCCCCCTGAACCAGATTATGCCCATTGCGCCGCACGCCAGGGGCATTACCTTTACGCATTATCGCTTTTACAGACCGCCAGCCAGAGGAATGGACGATGCAACACCGCCTCACCATTAAAGACATTGCGCGCTTAAGCGGCGTGGGGAAATCCACCGTGTCGCGCGTGCTCAATAACGAGAGCGGCGTCAGCGAACGCACCCGCGAAAAGGTCGAGGCGGTGATGCGCCAGCACGGTTTCTCCCCTTCCCGCTCGGCGCGCGCGATGCGCGGACAGAGTGATAAAGTCGTCGCGATTATCGTCACCCGTCTGGATTCGCTCTCGGAAAACCTGGCGGTGCAG
Source organism: Cronobacter sp. HA18006 (assembly GCF_011605445.1). Classification (NCBI taxonomy): domain Bacteria; kingdom Pseudomonadati; phylum Pseudomonadota; class Gammaproteobacteria; order Enterobacterales; family Enterobacteriaceae; genus Cronobacter; species Cronobacter sp. HA18006. Next base: position 27,263 of record NZ_JAANQB010000025.1, read on the forward strand.
ACCATTCTGCCCGCGCTGTATGAACAGGGTTACGATCCGATCATGCTGGAGAGCCGTTTTTCGCCCGCGCTGGTGCAGGAGCATCTGGGCGTGCTGAGCCGCCGCCATATCGATGGCGTGATTTTGTTTGGCTTTAGCGGCATTAACGAGGTGCTGACCGCCGCCTGGCAGAAATCGCTGGTGCTGATGGCGCGCGACGCGACGGGTTTTGCATCGGTCTGCTACGAGGATGACGGCGCGATACGGCTCTTAATGCAGCGCCTGTATGACAACGGCCACCGCCACATCAGCTTTCTCGGCGTGCCGCACAGCGATATCACGACCGGCAAGCGACGCCACGAGGCGTATCTCAGTTTCTGTAAACAGCACGGGCTGACGCCGCGCGACACGCTGCCAGGGCTTGCCATGAAACAGGGTTATGAACACGCGGCCGATGTACTACGTGAAGAGACCACCGCGCTGGTCTGCGCGACAGATACCCTTGCCATCGGTGCCAGTAAATATCTTCAGCAGCACCGCGGCGCGCCAGTGCAGCTTGCGAGCGTCGGCAATACGCCGTTACTGAAATTCCTGCATCCGGAGGCTCTCGCGGTCGATCCGGGTTATGGTGAAGCCGGGCGCGCCGTGGCGAAACAGCTTATCGATCAGATAACCGGCCGCGCCGATCCGCGCCAGATAGTGATCCCCGCCCGTCTGGATTAACCCTCTTCTCGCACGTTTATTGTGATCGCGCTCTGTTTTCGGGAACGTTCCCGTTCACGCCATCCCGCTTAAAAGTTACTCTGCGCCCCAGGCCATCCGCGCCTCGTACCTACCTCTGCGACAGGGCTTCATCATGAGCAAAGTAAACCAACAGGATATCGATAAGCTGATAACCCTTGTGGGCGGCCGCGAGAATATCGCAACCGTTAGCCACTGCATTACCCGTCTGCGTTTTGTACTGAATCAGCCGTCTAAAGCCGATCCGAAAGCGATAGAAGAGCTGCCGATGGTGAAAGGCTGCTTTACCAACGCCGGACAGTTTCAGGTGGTAATTGGCACCAATGTCGGCGATTACTACCAGGCGCTGATCGCCACCAGCGGTCACAGCGCCGCCAGTAAAGAGCAGGCGAAACTCGCCGCGCGCCAGAACATGAAATGGCATGAGCGGCTTATCTCCCACTTCGCTGAAATTTTCTTCCCGCTGCTGCCCGCGTTGATTAGCGGCGGCCTGATCCTCGGCTTTCGCAACGTGATTGGCGATGTGCCAATGCACGACGGTAAAACCCTGGCGCAGATGTTCCCGTCGCTTAAAACCATCTACGACTTTTTATGGCTTATCGGCGAGGCCATCTTCTTCTATCTGCCGGTCGGGATCTGCTGGTCGGCGGTGCGCAAAATGGGCGGCACGCCGATCCTCGGGATCGTGCTTGGCGTGACGCTGGTTTCGCCGCAACTGATGAACGCCTATCTGCTCGGCCAGCAAACGCCGGAAGTGTGGGATTTTGGGCTCTTTACCATCGCCAAAGTGGGCTATCAGGCGCAGGTGATCCCGGCGCTGCTGGCGGGTCTGGCGCTCGGCATGATTGAAATTCGCTTAAAACGCCTGGTGCCGGATTACCTCTATCTGGTGGTGGTGCCGGTCTGCTCGCTGCTGCTCGCGGTATTCCTGGCGCACGCGTTTATCGGCCCGTTTGGCCGCCTTATCGGCGATGGCGTGGCGTTCGGCGTGCGTCACCTGATGACCGGCAGCTTCGCGCCCATCGGTGCCGCGCTGTTTGGCTTTCTCTACGCGCCGCTGGTCATCACCGGCGTGCATCAGACCACGCTTGCGGTGGATATGCAGATGATTCAGAGCATGGGCGGCACGCCGGTGTGGCCGCTGATTGCGCTGTCGAACATTGCCCAGGGCTCGGCGGTGGTGGGTATCATCATGACCAGCCGCAAACATAACGAGCGCGAAATCTCCGTACCGGCAGCTATCTCGGCGTATCTCGGCGTGACCGAACCCGCCATGTACGGCATCAACATGAAATACCGCTTCCCGATGCTCTGCGGCATGGTGGGTTCCAGCATTGCGGCACTGCTGTGCGGGCTGAGCGGCGTGGTGGCGAACGGCATCGGCGTCGGCGGTCTGCCCGCCATTCTCTCCATCCAGCCGGATTACTGGCAGGTATACGGCATGGCGATGCTGGTGGCGATCATTGTTCCTTTCATTCTGACCGCCTTTCTCTACAAGCGAAAATCCCGCCAGGGAACGCTCTTAGTCGTCTAACTTTTAGGGTAGTGCGGGGAGCGTTTCGGCGCTCCCCTTTAGCAACAGCAGGAACGCGTTATGAATAACACTCTGCCGTGGTGGCAAAACGGGGTGATTTACCAGATTTACCCGAAGAGTTTCCAGGATACGTCCGGCAACGGCACAGGCGATCTGGCGGGCGTCACCCGACGCCTCGATTATCTGCAACAACTTGGCGTGGACGCCATCTGGCTGACGCCCTTCTATCTCTCTCCGCAGGTCGATAACGGTTACGACGTGGCGAACTATACCGCCATTGATCCAGCCTATGGCACGCTGGAGGAGTTCGACGCGCTGGTGGCCGACGCCCATGCCCGCGGCATCCGGGTGATTCTGGACATGGTGTTTAACCACACCTCGACGCAGCACGCCTGGTTTCATGACGCACTGACCCGCGAGAGCGCGCACCGCGAATTTTACATCTGGCGCGACGGCACGCCAGAAGAAGCGCCCAACAACTGGCGTTCAAAATTCGGCGGCAGCGCCTGGCGCTGGCACGCCGAGAGCGGCCAATACTATCTGCACCTCTTTGCGCCCGAGCAGGCGGATCTCAACTGGGAAAACCCGCAGGTGCGCGCCGAAGTGAAAAAGGTCTGCGAATTCTGGGCCGATCGCGGCGTGGACGGCCTGCGTCTCGATGTGATCAACCTGATTTCAAAAGATCAGGATTTCCCGTCAGACGATCGCGGCGACGGGCGGCGTTTTTACACCGACGGGCCGCGCATTCATGACTATTTACAGGAGCTGAGCCGCGACGTGTTTCAGCCGCGCGGGCTGATGACAGTGGGCGAAATGTCCTCCACGACGCTTGAGAACTGCCAGCGCTACGCCGCGCTGGAAGGCCACGAGCTCTCGATGACGTTTAACTTCCATCACCTGAAAGTGGATTACCCGGACGGACAGAAGTGGACGCTCGCCGCCCCCGATTTCGTGGCGCTGAAAGCCATTTTCAACCACTGGCAGCAGGGGATGCATGGTGTGGCCTGGAACGCGCTGTTCTGGTGTAACCACGATCAGCCGCGCATCGTCTCGCGCTTCGGCGACGAGGGCGCGCTGCGCGTACCGGCGGCGAAAATGCTCGCGATGGTGCTGCACGGCATGCAGGGCACGCCCTATATCTACCAGGGCGAAGAGCTGGGCATGACCAACCCGCACTTCACACGGATCATCGATTACCGGGACGTGGAAAGCCACAATATGTTTGCCGAGCGACGCGCGCAGGGGCAAAGCCCGGAGACGCTGCTCGCCATCCTCGCCAGCAAATCGCGCGATAACAGCCGCACGCCGATGCAATGGGATGCCAGCGACAACGGCGGTTTTACCACCGGCACGCCGTGGATAGGGCTTTGCGATAATTACCGCGAGATCAACGCCGCGCGCGCGCTCGACGATCCAGACTCCGTTTTTTACGCTTACCAGAAACTCATCAGGCTGCGTAAGGCGCACCCGATTTTCACCTGGGGCGACTATCACGACCTGCTGGCGGAGCATCCTTACCTGTGGTGCTATCGCCGTGAATGGCAAGGGCAGACGCTGGTGGTGATGGCGAATCTGTCGCGCGAAGCGCACTGGTGTACGCCGGGTGAGTTTAGCGGCGCGTGGCAGGTGCTGATGAGCAACTATCCCGATGCCGCGCCCCGCCCCGGCGAAATCAACCTGCGCCCGTTCGAAGCCGTAATATGGCTTCAGGGGGACGCGTAACCCAATCGGGTTAACGCACCAGCGCGTTAACCCGGCTCAGCCACTGCGCGACGCCGGCGTCGAGACTGGCGTCGCTCAGCACATGCGTGCCCTGAATCAGCGCTGGCGGCTGCCAGATCATGCCGGTCATGTTGGCCATCGCGTGAAACGGCAGCCAGAACTCGTCTATCGGGTAACGGTTATAGCCCTGCGGCGAATAAGCCTCTGCGCTGCCGCCGGTCGAAACCATCAGCATAAACGGTTTGCCGTGCAGGCGATCGCCGCCGGTGCCGTAGGCAAAACCGTGCTCAAGCACCTGATCCTGCCACTCTTTTAAAATCGCAGGCGAGCTGTACCACCAGAACGGAAACAGCATCACCACCGCATCATGGGCCAGCAGCAGCGCCTGCTCGCGCTTCACGTCGATATTAAAATCCGGATATTCACGCATCAGCTCATGCACCGTCACCTGCGGCAGTGCTTTCAGCGCCTCGATAGCCGCGCGGTTGACGCGTGAATCATCCGGGTAACGGTGCCCGGCCAGAACCAGAACTTTTTTCATTTTTACTCTCCTCAACGATGTGGTTGAGGTAATGTTGGCATGACGCAGGGTTAACCTGTAGTGCAGTTCCGGGCATATCTGTTTCAACTAAAGGTATCAATCATGACGCTCACCTCAGACGTACATCGCCTGCTGCCTGCGTTTCTGGCCGCCGCGCAGAGCCAGAGTTTTTCCGCCGCCGCTCGCCTGCTGGGCGTGACGCCTGCTGCTGTCAGTAAAAGCGTGCGGCAACTGGAGGCGCGCCTGGGCCGCGTGCTGTTTCAGCGCAACACACATTTTGTGGTGCTGACGGAAGAAGGCGCGGCGCTGCGCGAACAGGTGGCCCCGCTGTGGCATGCGCTCAACCAGGCGCTGGAAAAGCCTGCCGACGAGCCACAGGGGCTGGTGCGCGTGAGCGTGATTCCCGGCTTCGGGCGCTACCTTCTGATGCCGGAACTGCCCGCCTTTCAGCAGCGCTACCCGCAGGTGCGGCTGGATCTGGCGATGGATCCGCGCCGCATTAACCTGATTGGCGAGCGGATCGATGTGGCGATTGGCCAGCGGACAGTGCAGGACAGCCGCATCGTGACGCGCGAAATCCGCCCGATGCGCATGATGCTTGCCGCCTCGCCTGCCTACCTGGCGCAGTTTGGCACGCCGCAACAGCCGCAGGATCTGCTGCATCATCGCTGCCTGGTGCACCGCAATCCCGGCAACGGCAAGCTGCAAAGCTGGCTTGCTGACGAACTGGCGATGGAAGAACAGCATGCTTTTCTTATCAGCACCTTTCCCGATGTGCTGGTGGACGCCGCGCTGGCGGAGATGGGCATTGTCTCGCTCGCCGACTGGTATCTGGCGCCGCTTATCGCCACAGGCCGTCTGGTGCCGTTGATGGAAGCGCACTGGCCTGCGCCGCAGCCGCTCTGGGTGAAGTATCCGCACCATCGCCTCGCCCCGCGCGTGCGGGCTTTCGTTGATTTTTTAATCGAAAAATTCACAGTGTAAATGTTTATCGCCTCAACGCAGACCGTAAGCGCACTCGCCGCTTTGCTTTGTCCTGCATCAATAAAATCGCAAACTTGTTTGATGCAAATCACTATATATAGACATTAAAATCCACCGCGGCCCAATATCTTGTTATTTCAGGCTAAACTTTCAGCAATCCGGTGCGGAGGATATTCCCGCGCTGCTGTGGATAAAACGGGCCAGCTCCGACGTTAACAGGGGGTTTATGCAGCCAATATTCCCTGCGCCGCACGACGGAGTTTCTGTGGATAACCTGTGCTTAATATGGAGTGATCATGACACCGCATGTAGTGAAACGAGACGGGTGTAAAGTACCTTTCAATTCAGCGCGCATTCGCGAAGCGATTCTTCGCGCGGCGCAGGCAGCGGGAGTCGATGACGCAGACTATTGCGCCACCGTCGCGGAAATCGTCAGCAGCCAGATGCAGCATCGTCGTGAAGTGGACATTCACGAGATCCAGACGGCGGTGGAAAACCAGCTGATGGCGGGCAACTACAAGCAGCTGGCGCGCGCCTATATTGAGTACCGCCACGACCGCGATATCGCCCGTGAAAAACAGGGCCGCCTGAATAAAGAGATCCGCGGGCTGGTTGAGCAGACCAACCCGGCGCTGCTGAACGAGAACGCCAATAAAGACAGCAAAGTGATCCCGACCCAGCGCGACCTGCTGGCGGGCATTGTCGCCAAACACTATGCGCGCCAGTATCTGCTGCCGCGCGACGTGGTGCTCGCCCATGAACGCGGCGAAATCCACTATCACGATCTCGACTACTCGCCCTTCTTCCCGATGTTCAACTGCATGCTGATCGACTTAAAAGGCATGCTGACGCAGGGGTTTAAAATGGGCAACGCCGAGATAGAACCGCCGAAATCGATTTCCACCGCCACTGCCGTGACGGCGCAGATCATCGCCCAGGTGGCGAGCCACATCTACGGTGGCACCACCATCAACCGCATTGACGAAGTGCTGGCCCCGTTTGTGACGGCAAGCTTTGAGAAGCACCGCCGCACCGCGATGGAGTGGAACATCCCGGATGTGGAAGGCTACGCCCGCGCCCGCACCGAAAAAGAGTGTTACGACGCGTTCCAGTCGCTGGAATATGAAGTCAACACGCTGCACACGGCCAACGGCCAGACGCCGTTCGTCACCTTTGGTTTTGGCCTTGGCACCAGCTGGGAATCGCGCCTGATCCAAAGCTCGATTCTGCGCAACCGCATCGCGGGGCTGGGTAAAAACCATAAAACGGCGGTGTTCCCGAAACTGGTGTTCGCCATTCGCGACGGCCTGAACCATAAAGCTGGCGACCCGAACTACGACATTAAGCAGCTGGCGCTGGAGTGCGCGAGCAAGCGCATGTACCCGGATATTCTCAACTACGATCAGGTAGTGAAAGTGACCGGTTCGTTCAAAACGCCGATGGGCTGCCGCAGTTTTCTTGGCGTTTATGAAGAGAATGGCGAGCAGATCCACGACGGGCGCAACAACCTCGGCGTGATTAGCCTGAACCTGCCGCGTATCGCGCTGGAGGCGAAAGGCGACGAAACCGCGTTCTGGGCGCTGCTTAATGAGCGGCTGAAGCTCGCCCGCAAAGCGCTGATGACGCGCATTGCGCGTCTCGAAGGCGTAAAAGCGCGGGTGGCACCGATTCTCTATATGGAAGGCGCGTGCGGGGTGCGTCTTAAACCAGATGACGACATCGCGGAGATTTTCAAAAACGGCCGCGCGTCGATTTCGCTCGGGTATATCGGCATTCATGAAACGATTAACGCGCTGTCCGGCAACCAGCATATCTATGACAGCGAGACGCTGCGCGCCAAAGGTGTCGCCATCGTCGAGCGTCTGCGTCAGGCGGTGGATCAGTGGAAAGAAGAGACCGGTTACGGCTTTAGCCTCTACAGCACGCCGAGCGAGAACCTGTGCGATCGTTTCTGCCGCCTCGATACCGCCGAGTTTGGCGTGGTGCCGGGCGTGACCGACAAAGGGTATTACACCAACAGCTTCCACCTGGACGTGGAGAAGAAGGTAAACCCGTACGATAAAATCGATTTCGAAGCGCCCTACCCGCCGCTCGCAAGTGGCGGCTTTATCTGTTACGGCGAATACCCGAATCTTCAGCACAACCTGAAGGCGCTGGAAGACGTGTGGGATTACAGCTATCACCACGTGCCTTATTACGGCACCAATACGCCGATTGACGAGTGTTACGAGTGCGGGTTCACCGGCGAATTCGAGTGCACGAGCAAGGGCTTTACCTGTCCGAAATGCGGCAATCATGATGCGTCGCGCGTTTCCGTCACCCGCCGCGTTTGCGGGTATCTCGGCAGCCCCGACGCCCGTCCGTTCAACGCGGGTAAACAGGAAGAGGTGAAGCGTCGCGTGAAGCACCTCGGCAACGGGCAGTTGGGTTAACGCCGCTCTGGCGTCTGGCACGGTGGGTGCGCTGCGCTTACCCACCCTACAAAACGAAACGCGTAGGGCGGGTAAGCAACGCGTACCTACCGTCCGGCAAACCTGTGTAGGGCGGGTAAGCGAAGCGCACCCACCGCCCGGTAAACCTGTGTAGGGCGGGTAAGCGAAGCCGCACCCACCACCCGGCAAACCTGTGTAGGGTGGGTAAGCGAAGCCGCACCCACCGCGCGGCAAACCTGTGTAGGGTGGGTAAGCAAAGCGCACCCACCGTTCGCCCGCCTGGGACGAGGAAACCATGAATTACCATCAATATTACCCCGTTGACGTCGTCAACGGCCCCGGCACCCGCTGCACATTGTTTGTGGCGGGCTGCGTTCACGAATGCCCCGGCTGCTACAACAAAAGCACCTGGCGGCTCAACTCCGGCGTACCCTTCACAGACGAGATGGAAAACCGCATCATCGCCGATCTCAACGACACCCGCGTCAAACGCCAGGGGCTGTCGCTGTCGGGCGGCGATCCGCTGCACCCGCAAAATGTGCCGGCGATCCTAAAGCTCGTCCAACGCGTGCGGGCCGAGTGCCCCGGTAAAGATATCTGGGTCTGGACGGGTTATAAAATCGATGAACTGAGCGATGCCCAGCGCGAGGTGGTAAACCTTATCAACGTGCTGGTGGACGGCAAATTTGTGCAGGATCTGAAAGATCCGGCGCTTATCTGGCGCGGTAGCAGCAACCAGGTTATCCACCGACTGCGCTGAGAGCGCGCTTACTCCAGACGGTGCCCGGCACCCTGGTATACGGTCAGGTTTTCGCGTTTGCCGATCGCGATGACCAGCACACAGACAGCATCAACGCGCACCTGATACACCAGCCGGTAACCGCTCGTTCTTAATTTAATTTTGTAGCAGTCCGGCAGGCCACTTAACCGGGCTGATTTCACCCTGGGAGCCGCCAGCACGTGCGCCAGCTTCTTTTTGAATTGCGCTTTAACGGTCTCGCCCAGTTTGTGCCACTCCTTCAGCGCACGTGGGTCAAAGACCAGTTTATAGCTCATCCAGATCAACCCTGATGCCCGGCCGCGGGTCCGCCAGTCGCTCCCGCACGGTACGCAGCAGCGCCTCTTCGCTGTCGCTGACGGTTAGCGTTTTGACTGGCATACGGCCATTTTGCGCCACATACTGAAACAGCAGACGCACCGCTTCGGTAGGGGTGATACCTAGTTTTTCCAGCACCGCATAAGCCTCATTTTTAAGCTTGTCATCAAGCCTTACGTTGATTGTGGCCATTATGCCTCCACCGCTTTTCAAAGTGTAATGCAATATAGCATTACATATGAATTACATCGAATTCTGGAAGACAGCTTCTAAAACCGGCTCAGGCAGGTCATCGCCACCGCCTGAAACTGGGCAAAATCACGACACGTTTGCAGCTGTTGCGCCGCACGCTCGCGCAAAAACGTGACGAACAGATCGTAAATCGTCATCGCCTCTTCGTATTCGCGTTTGCTGATGGCGAGCAGGAAAATCACATGCGCGGTTTCTTCGCCCCACGCAATTCCCTGCGGGGCCAGTACGGTATAGACCACCGTTTTGCGCGCCATCAGCCCGAGCGAGTGCGGCAACGCGATACCGTCGCCAAGCATGGTGCTGACAATCGCCTCGCGCTCCACCACCGACGGCAGAAAATCCGCGCCTACATACCCGTCCTGCTCCAGCTCATCACACAGCTCTTTGAAAAGCTGTTGCTGGGTCATGGGCCCGTCCACCACGCGAAAATGCCGGGCGTCGAAATATTTCTCCAGCATCCAGGGCCGGGTTCTGTCCACCAGCACCAGCTTGCCGATTTGCTCCAGCTGGAAATCGGTCGGGAACGGCGACATCACCACCACCGGCTTATCTTTTTCCGCCACCCGCGCGGTGGAAATCACGAAATCCTCGGCGATGGCGGCGCGCTGCTCGTAGTCGCGCAGCGTGGCGATTTCACTCACCTCTAACTGCGGGTATTTGCGCAGCAACATCGACTGGATCATGCGCACCGTAGAGTTGCCGGTATCGCACACCAGCAGTACGCGCGGGTTGCGCTGGTAGCCCACGTTATAGTGGCGCTCAAGCCCGACGCCGATATGCAGCACCAGAAACCCCACTTCGTTTTCGCTGATGGTATAAGGCGTATATTTGCCCCAGCCGGACACCGCCGCCAGCGTCATATCCCAGGCCATCGGGTAGTGCTGTTTGATATTGCCGAGCAGCGGATTAGGAATATTGATCTGGTAGCGCACGCGGGTGATCATGGTGCGAATGTGGGTCAGCAGGTCGGCGCGCAACTGCTCGTCGGTCAGCAGATTGTAGTTATAGTGCGTGTTGATATAGCGCAGGATGTAGCCCGCCAGCGCTTCTGCGTCATCGGCGCTGATGGCACTCGGCTCCAGCTCCTGCACCTGGCGCGCGGCGATATGCACCCGCAGCCAGTTCTCTTCCGCCTCTGACAGCGGTTTACCGCACAGCGTTTGCAGCAGCGCCGCGATGCCGCGCGCCGCCTCGCGCACGTTATCGTCCACATCATCGGCCACAAACTCCGGCAGCGGAAAGCCCTCGCTGATGCGCCGCACCGCCACGGCACAATAGAGACGAATAAACTGCTCGCCCTCATCGGTAAAGCGCAGGCGCGCGTGCGCGAAAATCGTCGGCAGGCGCTCTGCGAGCGGCTCCTGCACGCCCGCGTTCAGTGCCTCTTCGGTAATTAATGGATTATCGCTGTCCTGCTGAGCGAGCTGCCAGAGCAGATCCGTCAGGCACGCGCGCAGCGCCATTTCACTGCCGAACAGCTTCATGCCGTGGCGCGGGCGGGTTTCAAGCGTGAGGTTGTAGCGGGTAAAGAGTTCGCGCACTTCCGCCATGTCGTTTTGCAGCGTGGCGCGGCTCACGAACCACTCTTCCGCCAGGTCTTCAAGCTTGAGAGAAAACGCGGAGGTCAGGAAGCGCACCGCCAGATAATGCACGCGCTCCGGCGCGGTGCGCGGAATGCGAAGCGCCTTCGGGCGGCTCGCCTGAAGCGCCTGATAGCGCCCCATATCATCAACGGTCAGCTGATAGCCGCTGCCGCGATTAAGCACCAGCTGCACGCCATGCTGACGCAGTAATTCATTGAGCGCGCTGATATCCGCCCGCACGGTGCGCGTCGTGACGTTTAACCGGCGCGCCAGCTCATCCTGCGGCAGCGTTTCGTTTTGCAGCAGATCAAACAGCCGGGACAGACGTTGACTCGGGAATCGCACACCGGTTTCCTCTCGTTAAACGGGCGCGCCATCGCGCCCGCGGACGGCTTCAGGCCAGGGAATATATTTATCACGGTGATGAATATATTCTCCAGCCTTAACGTAAAACGGCCTTACCCCACCAGGTTGCGCGTCATCGCCAGCAGGCGGCGCACATCCTCCGGGCGCGTATCGCCGCTGGCCTTGTCGATAATCGAGCTGTAAATATGCGGGATCACTTTGCTCACGCCCGCCTCCAGCGCGATGCGCAGGATCGCTTCAAAGTTATCGAGATCGATGCCGCCGGTCGGCTCCAGCCAGAAGTCGTGACGCGCGCAGGCGTCCGCCACAGCCTGATACTCCTCGCGGCAGGTAAGGCCGCCCAACGGGAAATATTTCACCGAGCTGCCGCCCATATCTTTCAGCAGGGCAATCGCCGTTTCCACCGGTACGATGCCGTCGGGCGCGCTGCTGCTTAACGGGCCGGTGGAGATTTTCACAAGGCCAGGCGTGCCCGTTGGTGACACCAGCCCGTTCACCACCGTCTCGCGCTGCCCGAGCAGCGCGCGGCTTGCGCCCACCCCGGTAAAGACCTGGTTCACATGCTGCGGCTGTAGCTCGCGCGCGATGGCGCTGACCATCGCGGACTGATTCGGGTCGCCCGCGCCCAGCCCCACCGACAGCGCGTTATCGATGCGCTTCGCGTAGTCCCGCATATCCTCGACGGCGCTCGCCACGTCCGGGTAGTTTTTCGAGAGGACGCCCACCAGCACATGCCCTTCGGCGGCTTCATAAATCGCGCTGGCGTTTTCTTTCGAGCCTGCCAGCACGTTCAGGCAAACACGATCGCGGTAAAAATTCGGGCTCAGTTTCATGCGTGCGCCTCCTGATTCAGCACGTCCCGGATGCGGCGGAACACAATCTCCAGCTGCGCGGCGCTAACGCTGCGCACATCCGCTTCAATAATGCCTTCGTTGGCTTTGTAGCCGCGAAAGTAGATGGCGTATTCGCCCTGCTTCAGCGCGCTGACCAGCTCGCCGGTGTTGATGCCGGTGACGGCTTCGTCGAATTTGATTTCGCTGCGGGCGATGTCGCGTCCGGCGCTGTCCCACACCACGCGAGCCGTCACGCCGTTCAGCGTGTTGAGCTGGTCGATAAACGGCGTCATTTTGGCCACCATCTGCGCGCCGCTCTCTTTGGGCGCGCTGAGGTAGTGTTCGATGGCGCTGGTGAGGCCGAGAATGCCCTCTTTGCCGACTTTCATCGCGCGTCCGATGCCGTTCGCCTGGCGCTTCACCCACTCCACGTACTGCGTTTTGCCGATCACCAGACCGCTCGACGGCCCTTCGATCGCCTTCGCGCCGCTGTAAATCACCAGATCCGCGCCCGCGTGGTAGTAGCACTGCAAATCTTCTTCGGCGGCGGCGTCGACAATCAATGGCAGCTGATGCTCACGCGCCACCGCAGCGGCCTGGGCCACGCTCAGCATGCTTTTTTGCACGCAGTGGTGCGATTTCACATAGAGGATCGCCGCTGTTCGCGGCGTGATCGCGGCGGCAAGCTGCTGTGCCGAACACTCGTTGGCATAGCCCGCCTCGACCAGCTTTCCGCCACCGAGCGCCACCATCGTGCCGACCGGCGCGCCGTAATTCACGTTATGGCCTTTCGGCAGCACAATTTCGTTTTGCTCAATCGCAGTGGTATGCAGGTTCTCAAGCAGCCAGTCGCTCTCTTTGACCAGCACCGCCGCCACCGACTGCGCAAGCCCCGCCGAGGCGCAGGAGACAATCGTCGCGGCCTCCACCTCCAGCAGTCTGGCGATGTACGCGCCGGTTTTATTGACCAGATCTTTCATTTCGAAATAGTGATTGAGCCCCTGCGTGACGGCTTCCACCACCTCCTGGCGCGGCGTGGAGACGCCTAAAATCGTCATGCGCCCGGAGGCGTTAATCACCTGTTTCAATTCATATTTTTCATACACTGAAGGCATGTTCCGCGCTCCCTTGTTCGGTCATGTGCCAGGCGCCCGCCCGCACGGCGGCAAGCGGCACCAGTAAATAGTCGCCGTGCAGCGTCTCTTCGTCAGCATCGGTAAAAAGCGCTGGCTGGCGGCGCAGGTCGAAAATCGTCAGATCGGCGTCGGCCCCTGGCGTCAGCCGCCCTTTATGGGCCAGACGCAGCACCTGCGCGGCGTGCAGCGTGACGCAGTCAATCACCTGCGGCAGCGACAGGCCGATGGCGAGGAATTTCGACATCACATGGGCGAGGCTTCGCACCGGGCCGTTGATGCGGTTACGGCAGTAGATGTCAGAGCTGATGGTGTGCGGCAGAATGCCGCGCGTGATGGCCTGGCGCGCCACCTCAAAGCTAAAGCTGGCGCTGCCGTGTCCGACATCAAGCCGCACGCCGCGCTCAAGCGCGTCGCTAATGCTGGCGCGAAGCTGACCCTTCGGCGTCAGGATGCGATTCGGTTTGCCGTTAAAGCAGTGGGTAATGATGTCGCCCTGAGACAACCGCGCGGCGATCTCATCCAGCGGCGGCGGGCCGTTGCCGATATGCACCATCAGCGGCAGATGGCCGTTCTCCTGCTGAATAGCTTTGGCGCGCTCAAGCGGCGCGATGCCGTTATCACCCACCACGCTGCTGCTCATACGCGCTTTCAGGCCGACGATAAAATCGGGGTGACGGGCGATAGCCTCGCGCGCCGCCGCGGCGTCGATATTCGCCATATCCGCCAGCTCGTTTTGCGCGATAAGACCTACCTTCGAAACATTAAGCAGCGCCAGCACCTCGGTCGCCACGCCACGTGTCAGCGCGTAAAAGTCGTCGATATCGTTCGCGCCGGTGCTGCCCGCGTCCACCACGGTGGTGACGCCGGTCGAAACGCCAACCGCGTCCGGATCGTCGTGGTAAATCGGCGATTTCGGGTAGCAGTGGACGTGCAGATCGATCCAGCCGGGGGTGACGTAATACTCGCCATTGAGATCGCGCGTGGCGCGCGCCTCGCCGGTCACGCTGCCGAGCGCGGCGATTTTGCCGTCTTTGATGGCGATATCCGCCAGCGTGTCGTCCACCAGCCGCGCCTGGCGCAGGATCAGGTCAAACATAGGGTTTCCTCAGAAGGCGGGCGCCGGAGCGCCCGCGCGGTTAACCGATCGCCACAGGAAACAGCGAACCCAGGATCATCGCGCCGAGAATAGCCCCGCCGGTGATCGGCTTCTGCCAGAGATAAAACAGCAGCGCGCCCACAAGCGATCCCACGCCAATCGGGATTGAGGCGGTCATGGCGCTCAGGATGATGAGCGGCCCGAGGAAGCGCCCGGAGGCATTGCCCGCGCCCATCATGACGTCCGCGCCGTAGGTGGAATCGCTCTGATTAATGGTGAATTTACGCGCCAGAATGATGACGTAGCCGATGGCGAGGCCAATCAGCAGGCCGGTGACCAGCGAGGCGGCGAAGTTCGCCACCGGGAAAACGAAGCCCGCGCCGAGCAGCAGCGCCGGAACGCCAAGCCCCACGCCGGTCTGGATGGCGCCGCCGATATCCAGAATCCCCACCAGCGAGCCTTCGATAATGCGGGCAAAGAGGAAACTCGCGCCGAAGGCGGCCACCGCGCCATAGACGCCGGTGTCGATGCCGGCTTTGAGCATCGCCACAAACGCCACTTCGTTAAACGCGCCGATGCCGTAGAGGTAGTACATATGCGTTCCGGCGAATACGCCGGAGGAGAGCAGGCCGACGAAGATCGGGAATGACCAGTCGGCGTAACAGAAACCTTTATTCTCTTCCATCATGCGCTCCTTATTTGCCGCTCAGCGAGTTGTGGATAAGACTGAGCCAGTCCGGCACGGTCAGACGGAAAGATTCGATCATTTTCATGTCGAAGCCGCGGAAGAAGGCGCTCAGCACGAACAGCAGCACAATGGCGGTCATCATGACTTTGGTAACGCGGTTCCAGCCGCTCTCTTCAACACCCTTGCCGATAAGAATGCCCAGCACCAGCCCCGGCACGGCGTTGCCCATGATCAGCTGCGCCGCGCCGCCAAAGACGGTGGCCCAGAAGCCCGATTTTTTCCCGGCGTCGATGGCAGCCAGCCAGAAAATCACCGGCATGACGGTGTTCACCAGCAGGTTAGCGGCAGGCACCAGCACTTTAACGGCGGTAACCTGCAACGCTTCCGGCACAGCCGACGCCGTGGTGTTGAGAAACGCCACCACCGCCATGCCGATAAGCCCGCAGGCGACCGCCATTTTTTTCGGGTTGTGCAGGGTGTCGGCGAGATTGCGGTTTTTCACCATCAGCGCCGCCGCGCCCCAGTTGGGAATAATGCGGTGGTCGACATCCTGGGTGAACGCGCCCGCCGCGACGGAGGACGCCCAGGCGTTAAAGAAAAACCCTAACCCAAAGGAGAAATGCGAAGCCGGATCGCCTTCGCAGGAGTTCAGCTCTCCTAACGTACGAAAGGCGCCCATCCCTTGCGTGGTGGGCGCATGGAACATGCGTGCGGCCCCGGCGCCCA
Source organism: Cronobacter sp. HA18006 (assembly GCF_011605445.1). Classification (NCBI taxonomy): domain Bacteria; kingdom Pseudomonadati; phylum Pseudomonadota; class Gammaproteobacteria; order Enterobacterales; family Enterobacteriaceae; genus Cronobacter; species Cronobacter sp. HA18006. The sequence continues at coordinate 42,972 of NZ_JAANQB010000025.1, forward strand.
CGCCGACGCCGACCAGGCCGCCGATGATGAGCGATTTTATTAAAATTATCAGGAACATTGGTCTGCCCTTTTAGTAACAATCAGCTGTGTTGCGTGACGAAATCCACCTTATCGAGATTGATGGCGGTCACGTTGACGGTCACGTCCAGCTCCACGCTGAAAGCCCGTCGTTCCCGGCGCAAAAAGAAAAACAGAAACGCTTCTTTACGCACCGTTTCCCGCGCATGAACAACCTGCACATCCTGTGGCTCTATACGCAGTAAGATGTGCGGCGAGGCTTTCATCACCGCCGCCTGTACCTGATTCAGGGCATCGGCGAACGCGCGAGCGCGCGTGTCGCCTTTGCCTTTCACTCTCACCGTGGTGGTGAACTGTTCTTTCATACGTTATGCGCCGTATTTCTTTTTCCAGGCTTCCACCAGACGCTCGCCCAGCTCTTCTTTATCCATAAAGCCGAAGCCCAGCACGTTGCAGCCCTCGTTAATGGCGGTGACGCCCTCTTCCACCGAGCGCATTCCATATTTGGCCTTGTAGCCATGTTTAGTCTGCGCGGTGATAGCGCCCGCGCCGCCGCTGCCGCAAAACGAGATACCGAACGTCGCGCCTTCGGTTTTCATCACGTCGCCAAGCTTCATATCCGCCGCGACACCCGGCACTACGACCGCGCGTGCGCCCGCTTTCTCCGCGCCCGCCGCCACTTTCTGGCCTTTGCCCAGACGATCGCCAATCACTACCGTAATCTGTTCCATGGTTCGCTCCTGAAGGTTAAAGATTCTCTTTCGCCACCTCGAAGTGCACCGACAACAGCCAGGCCTCTTCATCGGGCAGATTGCCGAACTGCGCCACAATTTCACGCGCCAGCGCCATCGAGCTTTCGGAGATCTCCTCAAACAGGCTCTCTTCCACCTCGGGCAGCGGCTCGCCTGTCACCGAGCGGTGCGCCATCGCCCGCACGTGTGAGCTGAGCATCTGCCGCTGCACGTCGTTGGGCGTTATCTGGTGGCGCTCAAGGAGCGCGTAAACTTCATCCAGCATCCGCCCGGCAAGCGTCGCGGCATCCTCCGCGTGTCGACATCCGGCGTTGTTCATTACCGCTCCGTTATTCACTCTGCATACCTGATTAGTTGCGCTGAGGTAACACTAACGGCGGGTGTTAAAGGTTTGTAGCGAGTTGTTTTCCACTTCAAAGTGGAAAGGAGAGTGGCGGCAGTGATCTGTTCCACATAAAAGCCGTGAATGGATATAAACAACCAAATAACTGTGATGAATATCACTGGCGGTCATGTCGGGCGTGGGAAAAAGAAAATAACGGGCTTGCGACGCCGCGCGCAAAAGGCGGCAGAGAATAAGCGTGGCTTATGACCGGGCGCAGAGGGAACGTGCGGCGGCGAACCGCCGCACAAAAAAGGGCTTAGCGATACTTCTTGTGGTAGGTATTGCGGGTGGTTTTGAACTCTTCGGCGCTCGCCTGGGCCTCTTTGATTTTGCCTTCATCAACGAGCTTCATCGCGCCGTCAATCTGGCTTACCAGCGTATCGAGACCGTGGCGGAAATCTTTCATTTCCGGGCTGTCAGCTGGCTTATCTTCGAGCTTCGGCGGGGTTTCTTTTTTGGCGTCCAGCGCCGCCTCGCGCATTTTCGTCAGCGCGGTTTTCATTTCTGCCGCATCGCTGGTCTTCTGCACGACTTTCAGGTTTTCATTGAGGGTGTCCATGTTGTCTTCCAGATCCGCCCACGCCGCGGCGCTGGTGAACAACAGAGAGGAGACCGCTAACATCGCTAATGCTTGCTTACGCATTGACTCACCTTTTTATTGTTATGACGAAAAAAAGCGCCACAACGGGCGCCCTTGCCTTACTCACCGGCGATTTTCATCTCCGGCAGCAGTACTGAACCACACTGAATATTGCTACGTGTTTCGATATCGTCACCAATGGTAACCATATTGCGCCACATCTCTTTCAGGTTGCCGGCGATGGTGATTTCGCTCACCGGATACTGGATTTCGCCGTTTTCCACCCAGAAGCCCGCCGCGCCGCGCGAGTAATCGCCGGTGATGCCGCTGACGCCCTGGCCCATCAGTTCGGTCACTACAAGGCCGGTGCCCATCTCTTTCAGCAGTTGCTCAAAGCTCAGGCCGCGCCCTTTAATGCGCCAGTTGTGGATGCCGCCCGCGTGGCCGGTGCTTTTCAGCCCCAGCTTGCGCGCGGAGTAGTTGGTAAGCAGCCACTGTTGCAGCACGCCGTCTTTGATAATGTCGCGGCGCGAGGTCGCCACACCTTCGCTGTCGAACGGCGTGGAAGCGAGGCCTTTCAGAAGATGCGGATGCTCTTCAATCGTCAGCCACTCAGGCAGGATCTGCTTGCCGAGCGAATCGAGCAGGAATGTAGATTTACGGTACACCGCGCCGCCGCTGATGGCGCCGACCAGATGACCAAACAGCCCGGTCGCCACTTCGCGGCCAAAAATCACCGGCGCTTTCATGGTCGGCAGTTTGCGCGGCGAGAGGCGCGACAGCGTGCGGCGGGCGCACTCTTCGCCCACCCACTCAGGCGATTGCAGATCGCCCAGCGCGCGGCCAATGGTGTAGGCGTAGTCGCGCTCCATGTCGCCGTTCTCTTCGGCAATCACGCAGCTGGAGAGCGAATGGCGTGTCGAGCAGTAGCTCTGCAACATGCCGTGGCTGTTGCCGAACACTTTGATGCCGTAGTGGCTGTTAAAGCTGCCGCCTTCGGTATTGGTGATGCGTTTATCGGCCTTTAAAGCCGCCTGTTCGGCGCGCGCGGCGTAGTCGATAGCCTGTTCCGGTTCGATCTCGGCCGGGTGGAAGAGATCGAGATCCGGGGCGTCGAAAGCCAGCAGATCTTTTTCCGCCACGCCCGCGCACGGGTCTGGCGAGGTGTAACGGGCGATATCCAGCGCCGCCTGTACGGTGCGGGCGATAGCGTCCGGGCTTAAATCGGTCGAGGAGGCGCTGCCTTTGCGATTCTGGTGATAAACCGTGATGCCAAGCGCCCCGTCGCTGTTGAACTCGACGTTCTCCACCTCACCGTAGCGGGTGCTGACGCTGATGCCGGTCGTTTTGCTGACCGCCACTTCCGCGCCGTCCGACTTGCCGGACGCCAGCTCCAGCGCCTGAGAAACCGCCTGTTCCAGCGCTTTGCGCTGCGCTTCAACTTGTGTGATTACTTTCATCGCGAGTGCCATAATGTAAGGTGAAACTGAAAAGCCACATTTTGTGAGTCTAACAGAGAACCATTTCGCAGTGCGCGCCTTAACTGGTAGTATTAGCCTCTTTTTTTGAGGAGCCTGAGATGACAAAGCAGCCCGATGACTGGCTCGATGAAGTGCCCGATAACGAAAACGATGACGACGATGATGAGATTATCTGGGTCAGCAAAAGTGAAATTAAACGCGACGCCGAAGAGCTGAAGCGCCTTGGCGCTGAACTGGTCGATCTCGGTAAAAACGCGCTGGATAAAATCCCGCTGGACGACGATCTGCGCGCCGCCATTGAACTGGCGCAGCGCATTAAGAAAGAAGGCCGCCGCCGCCAGATGCAGCTTATCGGCAAAATGTTGCGTCAGCGTGACGACGAGCCGATCCGCCAGGCGCTCGATAAGCTGAAGAACCGTCATAACCAGCAGGTGGCACTGTTCCATAAGCTGGAACAGCTGCGCGATCGTCTGATCGAAGAAGGCGACGACGCGGTGCCGGACGTGCTGAACCTGTGGCCGCAGGCGGATCGCCAGCAGCTGCGTTCGCTTATCCGTAACGCCAAAAAAGAGAAAGAAGGCAATAAACCGCCGAAATCCTCACGCCTGATTTTCCAGTATCTGCGCGAACTGGCGGAAAGCGAGCAGTAATCCCTCCCGGCTCAGGCGCTGCCTGAGCTGTTTCCCCTTTTCTATTCCTTTTAGTGATGGTTTATGACCGCTTTTAAGGCGTGTCTTAACGCCGGGCATGACTCCGCTTTTATTGGCTGAATCGTTAAAGCTAAAGCCGCTCATATTCACAACTTTAATTACCGCTCTGCGTACATTTTCATCAATAACAAATCATCCATCACAATTAACTTCGCAAAAAACGGCTTTTTTTAGACAGTTGAAAACGATCACGTTTTCTTAACCTGCGATCCGCCAGGCTGCACGGGCAAAGCTAAAATCGATTCAGCAAAAAGGAAGAAAAGATGAATAAAACCGTATGGCTTACCCCGCTTGCCCTGCTGATTTCTGCTCAGGTGAGCGCGCAAACCTGGGTGCTGACCGATGCTGAACAGGGCGTCGAGAAAGGAAACTGGCAAATCAGCAGCCAGAAGCTGAAGCTTTCTGGCGCGCCGTTCAGCATTGAGCAGAAAGTGCTTCATGGCGGCAAGCAGGAAGGCAGCAAAATCATCACCATCACCAGTAAAGACGGCCTGACCATTACGTTAAGCCCGACGCGCGGTATGAACCTGCTGCGCGCCGACGGTTTTGGCGTGCGCATGGGCTGGGATTCGCCGGTGAAAGAGGTGGTTAACCCTGCGTATATCAACCTTGAAAGCCGCAACGGGCTGGGCTGGCTGGAAGGCTTCAACGAGATGATGGTGCGCTGCGGTTATGAATGGACCGGCCACCCGACCACCGCTGACGGTCAGCTTTATACGCTGCACGGCAAAGCGGGCAACACGCCAGCCTCACGCGTGGAAGTCGAGGTGAGCGACAACGCGCCGTATGAGATCAAGGTGCGCGGCCTGCTCAAAGAGAGCACGTTCAAAAAAGCGGATTTGCAGACCCTGACCGAGCTGCGCTACGTGCCGGGCAGCAACAGTTTCAGCATTAACGATGTGCTGACCAACCACGCGGATTACCCGCACGACTACCAGATTATCTACCACAGCAACTTCGGCCAGCCGATTCTGGAAGAAGGCGCGCGCTTTATCGCGCCGCTGGAAAAAGTCAGCCCCTTTAACGACTATGCCAAAGGCGGCCTGAAAGAATGGAACACTTACAGCGGGCCGACCAAAGGCTTCGATGAGATGGTCTTTAACCTGACGCCGCTCGGCGATGCGAAACAGGAGACGGTCGCCGCGGTGGTTAACAAGGCGGGTGATAAAGGCGCGGCGATTAGCTTTAACCTGCAGCAACTGCCGGTGCTGACGATGTGGAAAAACACCGACACGCTGAAGCAGGGCTATGTGACCGGCATTGAGCCTGGCACCAGCTACGCCTACCCGGTCACGATTGAGCGCGAACAGAAACGCGTGAAACAGCTCGCCCCGGGCGAAAGCACGCGCTTTGACCTGACCTATACCCTGCTGCATAACGCGCAGCAGGTCTCTGACGTGGAAAAACGCATCGCCGATATTCAGGGCGATAAGAAGACTACGCAGGAAGAGACGCCCATCGCCAAAGAGTGAGCCGGGCCTTAAAAAAAGCCTTCGCATGCGGAGGCTTTTTTCTTAGCGGGAGCGGCTCAGAGCGCCTGCGCTTTTTCGGCTTTTTTCGCCAGCGCATCCAGCAGTTTCTGATGAATGCCGCCGAAGCCGCCGTTGCTCATCACCAGAATGTGATCGCCTGGCTGCGCGGTTTTGACAATCATCTCCACCAGCGTGTCGATATCAGCACTCCAGTGCGCGGGCTGGATGCAGGCATCCGCCACTTCTGCCACCTGCCACGGAATGTGGTGCGGCTGGAAGAGGAACACTTCGTCGGCGCGCCCGAGCGACGGCGCCAGATCGTCTTTGCAGACGCCCATTTTCATGGTGTTAGAGCGCGGCTCAAGCACCGCGATAATACGCGCCGTACCGCCCACTTTGCCGCGCAGCGCGGCAAGCGTGGCGAGGATAGCGGTCGGGTGATGCGCGAAATCGTCATACACCGTGACGCCGTTGGCTTCGCCGCGCAGCTCAAGGCGGCGACGCGCGTTCACGAACGAGCCGAGGGCCTGCGCGGCATCGGCAGGCGTCACGCCCACATGGCGCGCCGCGGCAATAGCCGCCAGCCCGTTCTGCATGTTGTGCTCGCCCACCAGCTGCCACTCCACCTGGCCCACGCATTCGCCGTCCAGCCAGACTTCCCATTTCGAGGCGTCGTTAATGAGTTTTTTCGCCTGCCAGCGGCCCTGCTCGCCAAGCTGTTCCTGCTCGCTCCAGCAGCCCATCGCCATCACCTGTTTAAGGTTGATGTCATTCTCAGGCCAGATGATTTTTCCCTGCCCCGGCACAATGCGCACCAGGTGATGGAACTGTTTCTGGATGGCTTTCAGATCGTCAAAAATATCCGCGTGATCGAATTCGAGATTATTGAGCACCAGCGTGCGCGGCGCGTAGTGGACAAACTTGGAGCGTTTATCAAAGAACGCGCAGTCATATTCGTCGGCTTCAATCACAAAGAAGGGGCTGTCGCCAAGGCGCGCGGAGACATCGAAATTGCCCGGCACGCCGCCGATGACAAAGCCGGGCTTGTAGCCGCAGGCTTCCAGGATCCAGGTAGCCATGCCCGCCGTCGTGGTTTTGCCGTGGGTGCCTGCCACCGCCACGACCCAGCGGTCGCGCAGCACGAAATCGTGCAGCCATTGCGGGCCGGACATATAAGGAATGCCCTGCTCCAGCACCGCCTCAACGCACGGGTTGCCGCGGGTCATGGCATTGCCGATCACCACCAGATCCGGACGCGGTTCGAGCTGCGAGGCGTCATAGCCCTGAATTAAGTCAATCCCTTGCTTTTCCAGCAGGGTACTCATCGGCGGGTAGACATTCGCGTCCGACCCCGTCACTTCATGACCCAGCGAGCGCGCCAGCATCGCCACGCCGCCCATAAATGTGCCGCAAATTCCCAGTATATGAATACGCATAGGTACAGTCCTTATTAAAACTGACGCACATTCTACCTGTTTGAGACGGGGCGAATAAACGCATTTCAGGATAATCCGCATTTTGCTGGCGCGATTCACCTGTGCGCTACAATTTGAATGTTTGTTAAGATTGTTGCGATCGCTTTACTCAACTTCAGGATGCAGGGAAAGTGTTATGAAAACGTTAGGTGAATTTATTGTTGAAAAGCAGCACGAATTTTCTCACGCCACCGGGGAACTGACGGCGCTGCTGTCGGCAATAAAGCTTGGCGCTAAGATCATCCACCGCGATATCAATAAGGCCGGTCTGGTCGATATCCTGGGTGCCAGCGGCGTCGAAAACGTGCAGGGCGAGACGCAACAAAAACTCGATCTGTTCGCCAATGAAAAGCTCAAAGCCGCGCTTAAGGCACGCGATATCGTGGCGGGCATCGCCTCCGAAGAAGAAGACGAGATTGTCGTTTTCGAAGGCTGCGAACACGCGAAGTATGTCGTCCTGATGGATCCGCTGGATGGCTCGTCAAACATTGATGTTAACGTCTCTGTCGGCACCATTTTCTCTATCTATCGCCGCGTGACGCCGGTAGGTACGCCGGTCACGATGGAAGATTTCCTGCAGCCGGGCAGCCAGCAGGTCGCCGCGGGTTATGTGGTTTACGGCTCCTCCACGATGCTGGTGTATACCACCGGTTGCGGCGTGCACGCCTTTACCTACGATCCGTCGCTCGGCGTGTTCTGTCTGTGCCAGGAGCGTATGCGCTTCCCGCAAAGCGGCAATACGTACTCCATTAACGAAGGGAATTACATTAAATTCCCGATGGGCGTGAAGAAGTACATTAAATATTGCCAGGAAGAAGATAAAGCGACCCAGCGTCCTTATACCTCGCGGTATATCGGTTCGCTGGTGGCGGATTTCCACCGTAACCTGCTGAAAGGCGGGATTTATCTCTACCCGAGCACCGCGAGCCACCCGGAAGGCAAGCTGCGTCTGCTGTATGAATGCAACCCGATGGCGTTTCTGGCCGAGCAGGCGGGCGGCAAGGCGAGCGACGGCAAGCAACGTATTCTCGATATTAAACCGGACAGCCTGCACCAGCGTCGTCCGTTCTTTGTCGGCACCGAGCAGATGGTGAACGACGTAGAGCGGTTTATCCGCGAATTCCCGGACGCGTAAGCGCGTTTGTCAGTGATGAAAAAGGCAGCCACGGCTGCCTTTTTTGTTGGCGGGTGAAGAAAACGGCGGGCTGAGGCAAAAACGGCGGGTGCGCTGACGCTTACCCGCCCTACGAAAACCATCACATTTTGTAGGGTGGGTAAGCGAAGCGCACCCACCAACACGTTATCTCACCGCTTATTTGTAAGGTGGGTAAGCGCAGCGCACCCACCAACCGGTTATCTCATCGATTATTTGTAGGGTGGGTAAGCGCAGCGCACCCACCAGCCTGAAGCGCACCCACCGGTTATCAGCGAAAACTTAACCTGCCGTCTGCAACCGGAACGACGCCATCGCTTCCACCAGCTGCTGCGCCTGCTCTTCCAGCGAACGGGTCGCAGCGGAGGATTGCTGCACCAGCGCCGCGTTTTGCTGGGCGGTTTCGTCCATCTGACTCACGGCGATATTCACCTGCTCAATACCGCGGCTCTGCTCCAGCGACGCGTCGGCGATTTCGCGCACCAGCTTCGTCATCCGCAATACTTCTTCGGCAATCTCATCCATTGTCTCACCGGCCTGCATGGCCAGCTCGCTGCCCTCGCCCACCTGGCTTTGTGAATTGCTGATAAGCGCGCGGATCTCCTTCGCCGCCTCGGCGCTGCGGCTCGCGAGCGTACGCACTTCACCCGCCACCACCGCAAAGCCGCGCCCCTGCTCACCCGCGCGCGCCGCTTCAACCGCCGCGTTCAGCGCGAGGATATTGGTCTGGAACGCAATGGCGTCAATCACGCTTAGAATGTCGCCAATCCGGTTTGAACTGCCGGAAATGTCGCGCATTTTTTCAATCACATAGCAAACCATTTCACTGCCGCGATCGGCGGTATCGGAGACCGCTTTCGCCAGCTGATGCGCCATCCCGGCGTTATCGGCGTTCTGTTTCACCGTCGCGGTGATCTGCTCCATACTCGCCGCGGTCTGCTCAAGTGAGGTGGCGGTCGATTCGGTGCGCTGCGCCAGATCGACGTTGCCTGCCGCCAGCTCGCGGCTCCCGGTGTCGATTTGCGCGCTGGCGTCACGCACGCGCATCACCGACTGCGCGAGCGACAAACGCATCGCCTCGATGGCGCTTACCAGACGCCCCAGCTCGTTATTGCTGGTCGCGGTCAGCGAACGGGTCAGATCGCCTGCCGCCACATGCTCAAGTTGCTCCACGGACTGCGCCAGCGGCTTGAGCAGCAAGTGCCGAAGCGCCAGCCAGACCAGCGTCATCATCGCCGCGGTCAGCAGCGCCACCAGACCAATCAGCGCCAGCATCACCTGTTTCTGCGTCAGCACGCCGTTAACTTCCTGACGTCCACGCGCCTCGCCCCAGCGCTGAAACGCCTGCACATCGTTATCAAACGCGCGGGTCAGCGGGATAAGCCCGTTGCCGAGCAGATCGTAATAATCATCCGGGCTCTGCTTGTTGAGCGCCGCCATCATCGGCGCGAGCCCCTGACCATTCAGCGCGTTAAAACTCTGGTTAAGCTTGCCGAGCAGCAGCGCGCCTTGTTCGTCATCCACCTCGCTGGTGAGCACCGTTTTCAGCAGTTGCTGACCGCGCACCAGCTCGCCCGCGATGATTTTCACGGTCGAGGTCGCGTCGTCCACCATGCCGATTTCCATCTGGCGTACCGCCTGGCCTGCCTCGTTGCGCGCACGCAACAGCAGCGTATAGCCTTCGTTCAGACGCATCATTTTTTCGCCCTGCAACGCGTTAATGCGCTGTAAGGATGCCGAGCTTTGGGTGAGTGAGTAGATGCCCATGGCGCTCACGAGCAGAAGCAAAACGGCCATAACCGCCAACAGCGTCAGCAGGCCGGTACGGATAGAGAGATTTCTCAACATGGTGGGGTCCCGGTAATCGCGATAGCTTGATCCATTGAAGAAAAAACTATCGGCAATTACCGGGGAAAGTTTATACAGTTTAGCCAGATCAATATCTTATAACTGAAAAGTTAGCGCGGCGTCACACGCGTGACCTCGGCGCTCTGGCGGTTTTCCCACAGTACCGTCAGCCCGCGCTGCAGCGCGATAAAAATAAACAGCAGTAGCCCGATGGCGATTTTGGTCCACCAGGAGCTCAACGTGCCGTCGAAGTTAATATAGGTCTGAATAAGCCCCTGAATCGCCACGCCAAACAGCGTGCCGAGCACCGTACCCACGCCGCCGGAAAGCAGCGTGCCGCCGATAACCACCGAGGCGATGGCGTCCAGCTCAACGCCGACGCCCGCCAGCGCGTAGCCCGCCGAGGTGTAAATGGAGAAAACAATACCCGCGAGCGTGGCAAGCCCGGTCGAGAGCATATAAATACGCACGGTAACGCTGCGGGTGGAGATGCCCATCAGGTTGGCGGACGTGGCGCTGCCGCCGATGGCGTACACCTGGTTGCCAAAACGGGTGCGGTGCGCGAGGAAAATGCCAATCACCACCACGCCCAGCATCAGAAGGCCCATTGCGCTAAGCCGTCCGCCGCCGGGGATTTTCCATGCGAGGCTTGAGAGCGTGTCGTAAATCGGGTGGTCAATCGGGATCGACTCCTCAGACACCAGATAACTGACGCCGCGCAGAAAGAACATGCCCGCGAGCGTAATGATAAACGCCGGGATTTTCAGCGCATCGATAAGCCAGCCCATCAGCGCGCCGAACGCGCAGCCCATCAGCAGGATCAGCGGGAACGCCACCAGCGGCGACATGCCCCAGAAGCCGATCGCTTTGGCGAGGAACACGCCGGTAAAGGCGATCACCGAGCCAACCGAGAGATCGATGCCGCCGGAGAGGATCACAAACGTCATACCGACGGCGATGATCCCGAGAAACGCGTTATCGGTCAGGATATTGCAAATCACGCGCGTGGAGGCGAAACCGGGGAATTGCGTCAGGCAGTAGAGATAGCCGAGCACAAACACCGCGAGCGTGATGGTCAGCGGCAGGTTACGTTTTATCATGGCGGCGCACTCCTTTAATCAGACAAATAAATCGCGGCGACTGGACAATCAGCACGCACAGCACCACCACCGCTTTCACCACCTGGTTCAGCTCCGGCGGAAAGCCCGACAGCAGAATCCCGGTGTTCATCCCCTGAATAATCAGCGCGCCGACGACCGACAGCGCCAGGTTAAAGCGCCCGCCCATCAGCGACGCGCCGCCAATCACCACCGCCAGAATGGCATCGAGCTCAAGCCACAGCCCGGCGTTGTTAGCGTCCGCGCCGCGGATATCCGCCGCGACGATGATCCCGGCAATCGCCGCGCACAGGCCGCTCAGCATATAGGTGAGCATGACGATAAGCCGCGTGCTGACCCCCGCGTTTTTCGCCGCACGAATATTGATACCAACGGCTTCAATAAACATGCCGAGCGCGGTTTTGCGGGTAAAAAGCCAGAACGCCAGCAGCGTCACGATCGCGATGATGACCGGCGTCGGGAAGAAAAACAGCGAACCGCTGCCAAGCCAGGCGAGCGACGGCGAGTTGAACGTGACGATCTGCCCGGAGGTAATCAGCTGCGCCACGCCGCGCCCGGCGACCATCAGTATCAGCGTCGCCACAAAGGGCTGAATTTTCAGCACCGCCACCAGAATGCCGTTCCAGAGCCCGGCCAGCACGCCGACGCCGAGCGACGCCAGTATTACCACGGCGAGGCTGTGCCCGCCCACGGTCAGCGTCGCGGCGGTCGCGCCCGCAATCGCCATCACCGCGCCGACGGAAAGGTCAATCCCGCCGGTGGCGATGACGAGCGTCATGCCGATCGCGAGCAGCGCCACCGGGGCGGCGCGGTTGAGGATATCTATCGGGCTGCCGAAGAGCCGCCCGTCCTGCAGTACTATCTGGAAGAAGTGATCCGCCACCAGGCCGTCAACCAGCAGCACCAGCATCAGCGCCGCGATTTGCGGCATGCCGGGCGGGAAGCGTAAGCGCCGCTTCGGCGCGCCCGTATCCGGTAATGAACGAGGCATCACGCGTAGCTCCTTATGCCGCAATGGCATTCATAATGGCGCCGACCGAGAGATCCTCAAGCGGGATCTCCGCCACCTGCTGGCGGTCGCGCAAGATAATCACCCGGTCGGCGTAGCCCACCAGCTCTTCCAGCTCAGACGAGATGACCAGCAGAGCCAGCCCGTCGGCGCACAGGGTTTCGATAAGCCGGATGATCTCCGCATGCGCACCGACGTCGATGCCGCGCGTCGGCTCGTCGAGGATCAGAAACTGCGGTTTCGTCAGCAGCCACCGTGAGAGCAGGACTTTTTGCTGGTTGCCGCCGGAGAGAAACTCAATCGGCTGCTCCGGGCCCGGCGTGCGGATGCCGAGCTGGCGAATAAAGCGGGCGGCGATCTCATCCTGTTCACGCCGCGGGATCGGGCGCAGCCAGCCGCGCTGGGCCTGCAGCGCCAGGATGATGTTTTCGCGCACCGAGGCGGCCCCGATGATGCCGTCGGTTTTCCTGTCTTCAGGGCAAAAACCGATCCCAAGCCGTGACGCCTGCTGCGGCGAGCGCAGCGTTTGCGGTTTGCCTTTAATGGCGGCGGTGCCGCTGTCTGCCGGGTGGATGCCGAAGATGACTTCCGCCGTTTCGGTACGTCCGGAGCCGAGCAGGCCCGCCAGGCCGACGATTTCGCCGGGGCGCACTTCCAGCGAAAACGGCGCGATAACGCCTTTTTTGCCGTAATCGTGAAACGCCGCGACCGGTTTTTCGCTCAGCAGCGTGCGCCCCGCGCGCTGTAGCGCGTTGCTCTCAAGCTCACGGCCAAGCATCATTTTCACCAGTTCAATTTGCGGCAGCTCGGCGGTGTCGCGCGTACCGACAAATTTCCCGTTACGCAGCACCGTGATGCGATCCGTGACTTCATAGACCTGATCGAGAAAGTGCGTGACGAAGACAAGGCTGACGCCCTGGGCGCGCAGCTGGCGCATCAGGGTAAAGAGCATCTCGACCTCTTTGGCGTCGAGGCTCGCGGTGGGTTCATCAAGGATCAGCACGCGCGCGGAGAGATCGATGGCGCGGCAGATAGCGACGATCTGCTGCATCGCCACCGAAAAGCGGTTCAGCGGCTCGCGGACGTCAAGATGAAAGCCGTAGGATTCAAGTAGCGCCGTGGCGCGCTTTTCCATCTCTTTGCGGCGCAGCAGGCCGAAGCGGCGCGGCTCGCGGCCAATAAACAGGTTGTCCGCCACCGACATGTTGGGCAGCAGGTTAACTTCCTGGTATACGGTGCCGATGCCAAGCTGTTGCGCGTGCGCGGTGTTGCGCGGCCGCACGGCCTCGCCGCCGAGATAAATAGTGCCACCATCGGGCTGATAAACGCCGGTGAGCGCTTTAATGAGCGTCGATTTTCCGGCCCCGTTTTCCCCGAGCAGCGCCATGATCTCCCCGCGCCGCAGGCTGAAATCGACATGGTCGAGCGCCTTTACGCCGGGAAACGTTTTGCTCAGGCCTTCCGTTCGCAGGATTTCCTGATGGTTATCGTTATGCATGGTCGGACTCTCCTGTTGCCTGAGCCTGGCGTGTTGCGGTTAGCGTGATGTTGGTTGGCGCGGCGGGTGCGCTGCCTGGACACGGCGGGTGCGCTACGCTTACCCGCCCTACAAAACTTACGCCTGCTGGCGGGTGCGCTACGCTTACCCGCCCTACAAAACTCACACCTGCTGGCGGGTGCGCTGCGCTTACCCGCCCTACATATTGCCCGCTTTTTGACAGGTAGGGCGGGTAAGCAACGCGCACCCGCCGCCGTAAGAACACCTCAAAAACCCGTCACGCTGGTCAATCAATACCCCATCGTTTTCTTCTTCTCTAACATCTCTTTGGCGGTATCCGGCAGGTAGAGCACCGACTCGGTAATCGTCAGCTTCGGAGGCTGCGTGCCGTCTTTCTTGAATTTCTCCAGCGCGTCGAACGCCGGGCCGGCCATGTTCGGCGTCAACTCTACGCTCGCGTTCGCCTCGCCATCCGCCATCGCTTTGAAAATATCCGGCACGCCGTCGATGGAGCCGGTCAGGATATCTTTGCCCGGCTTCAGCCCGGCCTCTTTGATGGCCTGAATCGCGCCGATCGCCATATCGTCGTTATGCGCGTAAACCATGCAGATGTTTTTGCCGTTGTTCTCGGCTTTGATAAAGCTCTCCATCACTTCCTTACCCTTTGAGCGGGTAAAGTCGCCGGACTGCGAGCGAATAATCTTGATGTTCGGCGCTTTGGAAATCGCCTCGGCAAACCCTTTCTTACGATCGATAGCCACGCTCGCGCCCACGGTGCCCTGCAACTCCACGACGTTACACGGTTTGCCCGCAACGGTTTTCACCAGCCAGTCGCCGATAAGCTTGCCTTCCAGCACGTTGTTGGCGGTAACGGTAGTCATGTAGAGCGACTTGTCTTTAACATCAATCGAACGGTCGAGGAGGATCACCGGGATTTCCGCGTCTTTTGCCTCTTTCAGCACCGGCTCCCAGCCGGTCGCCACCACAGGCGCGATAAAGATCGCGTCCACGCCCTGGGCGATAAACGAACGCACCGCTTTAATCTGGTTTTCCTGCTTCTGCTGGCCATCAGCGACTTTCAGCGTAATGCCGCGCTTCTGCGCCTCGCTTTTCGCAACGCTGGTTTCCGCCGCGCGCCAGCCCGATTCAGAGCCGACCTGAGAAAATCCCACGGTTAACGGGGCAGCCAATGCCATAGACGACATGGCTGCCGAAACTGCTGTGACAACAAGTAAGCGCTTCCACATAAGGGTATCCTCGTAGGGTTATTGTTGGGTAAGAGTCCACCTGTGGCGAAACTATAGACAAGCGTGGATGTAACTGAATGCGTTACATCACAATTCAAAAAAGTAACGAAAAAGTTAAAATTCAGAAATGACGGGATTTAACGCCAGCCGGGATACGGCGCGGCAAGCGCCAGCGCGGCATCGGCCAAAAATTTTTAGCGTAAAAAGGGTTACCAGACACGTAATGTAAACGTTTTCAGTAATTTATTGAGGATGCAGCTGGCTTTATGGATGAACGTGTCATGGGAAAACGCTGAAAGGTGCAGCAGGCTCACCGGTGAAACAAAAGAGTCCACGACTTTCCATTGCAGTTGGCTATAATACCTGGCACTTGTTTGCCATACATTTTTAAGGAAACAGACATGAGCTTACTGAACGTACCTGCGGGCAAAGATCTGCCGGAAGACATCTACGTTATTATTGAAATTCCGGCTAACGCTGATCCTATCAAATACGAAGTGGACAAAGAGAGCGGCGCGCTGTTCGTTGACCGTTTTATGTCCACCGCGATGTTCTACCCGTGCAATTACGGCTACATCAACCACACCCTGTCTCTGGACGGCGACCCGGTTGACGTGCTGGTCCCGACGCCGTACCCGCTGCAGCCTGGCTCTGTGATCCGCTGCCGTCCGGTTGGCGTACTGAAAATGACCGACGAGTCTGGCGAAGACGCCAAACTGGTTGCGGTACCGCACACCAAGCTCTCTAAAGAGTACGATCACATCAAAGACGTGAACGATCTGCCGGAACTGCTGAAAGCGCAGATCACCCACTTCTTTGAACACTACAAAGATCTGGAAAAAGGCAAGTGGGTTAAAGTGGAAGGCTGGGATAACGCCGAAGCCGCTAAAGAAGAGATCCGCGCCTCTTTCGAACGCGCGAAGAAGTAATTCGCCGCGAATGAAAAAACACCGCCCGAAGGCGGTGTTTTTTTATGGGCGTTACGCCAGCGCTTCGTCCCGGTGCGCCGCCAGACGGAAGACGCTGACGGAATCCAGCAGCTTCTCGGCCTGATACTGCATCGACTGCGCCGCCGCGGCGGACTCCTGCGACAGCGCGGCATTCTGCTGCGTCGAGGCGTCCATCTGCGTCACGGCAATATTAACCTGATCGATACCGGTGCTCTGCTCGCGGTTCGCCATCGAAATCGTCTCGACCAGTTCACTCACGCGCTGCACGCTTTTCAGAATATCTTCCATCGCGCTGCCTGCGCCTTTCACCAGGCTGTTGCCCTCGGCGATACGGCTCACGGAACGGTCAATCAGGTTACGGATATCCTGCGCCGCCGAGCTGGAACGCTGCGCCAGCGCGCGGACTTCCGCCGCCACGACCGCAAAGCCGCGTCCTTCCGCGCCTGCGCGTGCCGCTTCGACCGCCGCGTTGAGCGCCAGAATATTAGTCTGGAAGGCAATACCGTCGATAACGCTGATAATGTTGCTGATTTCGGTAGAGAACTGGTGGATTTCGCTCATGGTCTGCACCACGCGCTCAACCACTTCGCCACCCTGCCCGGCCACCTGGCAGGCATCGCGCGCGATATCGCTCGCAAAGCGCGAGTTCTCAGCGTTGTTTTTCACCACCGACGTCAGCTCTTCCATCGACGCCGCGGTCTCTTCCAGCGCGCTCGCCTGCGCTTCGTTGCGTGCTGAAAGCTCACGGCTACCGGTGGCGATTTGCGCCGACGCGGTGGCGATGGTCTCTGTGCCGCTGCGCACGCCAGAGACGATGCGGGTGAGGTTACCGTTCATCTCCTGGAGCGCGCCCATCAGCTCTGCGGTCTCATCGCGGCCGCTGACGGTGATTGTCGTTTGCAAATCACCGGCAGCAACGTTACGAGCAATAATCACGGCCTGCGCCAGCGGGCGCGTGATGCTGCGCACCAGCCAGAAGGTGATCAGAATGCTCGCGATAAGCGTCAGCGCCATCGTAATAAGCAGCATCGTGCGAGTCTGCTGATACTGCGCCAGGTTGCGCGCCTCGGTCTGACGGGTCAGCGCATCCGCCTGCTTCAGCGTTTTCGCGACGACGTCATCAATCATCCGGGTCGGCTCGCGGTCGATACCGCTCACCAGCTTATCGACATGCTGGGCGCTCGTCGGGTCGGCGATATTGTATTGCGCAATCGCCGCCAGATAGCTTTTTTCAAGCTCCTCGTGCTTTGCGATAGTCTGGCGCACCTCATCCACGCCCATGCCAAGCTGCGGCAGCAGCGTCGCAAGACGGTTTAACAGCGCCTGGGTTTTATCGCTCTGATCGACAAACGCGGCTTTGTATTTATCAAACGCCGCCTGCCCCTGCGTGCCGCGCAGCAGCGTGTTTTTCCACTCCTGTACCTGGATTTTGAACTGCACCTGCGCGTTCCGCGCGGTGTCGATGCTCTCTGCTATCACCTTTTCCGTGGCCATAATGTTGTTGTTTTGCTCAAGCCCGTCGGCGTTGATAGTCAGACCGCGAATGCCGATAAAGAGCACCGCGACAAGCAGTAACGCCGCCAGCAGACCGAGTCGTTGCCCGATTGTCAGGTGGTTTAATTTCATACTCTGTTTCCCATGGTGAAGGCACGCCTGAAAGGGGCGCTTCGGATCTATCGGCCTGCGAAATACGAGCTTTATGGGGCGGAAACACGCGGAAATGGTAGCAGAAGTTAAGTACTTAATTAGTCACGCTAAAACTTTTATGGCAGTTTTATGACAGCGCAGATTTACGGCGAATCGCTGGTTTGAACAACAGGAAACAGGCGATTGTACTGCGCGCGCAGACGGGCTGCCGCAGCGGTATCGCCTTTATATTGCGTAATCACGATCATGCTCTGCCAGACGTTTTTGTCGTTATGACGCAGTGAATACCGCGCAGCCCAGGTCATAAACGTGTCGAGATCGGCGCTGTTATGGGTGCGATTGTAGTCGATCAGGCGTGACACATTTTCATCAAATTCTGCCCGTTCGCCCTGCAGCGCGAAATACCACGGCGCAGGGCGCGGGAAATTCGCCAGATGGCCGCGCTCAAGCATCGTGAGCTGATAACCGGCGTAGTGCGCCGTCAGGCTAAAGGCCATCAGCGCAGCCGCCGCAGCAGCGATCGTGACGCGCAGGCTCAGCTTTGCGCGCTGTGTCTGGCAATGCGGTTTGTCGATAACGCCGAGGCGCAGCAGCAGAATAAACAGCCCGAAGTGTACGAACGACTGGTAAAACGGATACTCCAGATTAAGATGCACCAGCAGCGGAATAATCAGCAGCGCGTAGCCTGTCTGCACACGGCCCTGCCGCCAGGCGCTCATTACGATTTTCACCCAACCCGCGAAGAGCAATAACATCCCCGACAGCGCCACCACACCGCCCTGGAACCAGGCGTAAAGCAGTTCGTTATGGGGGTGAGTGACGATGCTGGAATAGGTGTAACCATATTCCGGATGCGCCAGCACAAAGCGGCTGAACGCATATTCAAACGTGCCGTAGCCCCAGCCAGCCCAGGGATGCAACATAATCATATGCCAGGTAATACACAGCATCTGCCAGCGTTCGCGCGTCGATTCACCATAACTGCGCGCCAGCGAATATGGCACGCCGTTGACCAGCACCGTCGTATGCTGCGTGATGTACCAGGCTGAGGCCGCGCTTATTATCATGAGCGTTAACGCCGACGCGCTGCGTGCCGGATGCTGACGCCATAGCAGGGCTGCGAGGCAGAGTACAATCAATAGCGCGCCAATGGCTCCGGCGCGGGACTGATTCAGCACCAGTACAAACGTCAGCAGGCTCAACCCGGCGGTACACAGCAGCACGTTCCTGCGCAGTCGTTGTTGCATTAGCAGCAAAAAACCGCAGCCGATGCCGGAGGCCAGAAAACTCGCGAGCAGATTCACCTGCTGGAAAATACCATAAGGGCGGCCGTGATTACGCAGCCAGTCATATTCATAAAGCCGCATGGCGAGAGGTGGACAGAAAACCTGAAGCAGGCTCACCGTTGTCTGGCCGAGCGCCAGCACAAATACAACCACCAGAATCGTACGCCTGTAGCGTGATGTGAATGACAGATGCCGCAGGCCCTGCCACAGAAAGACAGCACCCAGCAGCACCCATACGCCGGGATTTACCTTTACCTGCATAAAGCCGGATACCAGAAGTAACAACCCACCCGCTAACAACAATGGCTGGCGATCTGCATCGCCTTTTCTGTACCTCCAGATGAGCAGCATCACAAGGCTCCCCAGCCAGCACAGGAAAGTCAGATTAAAAGGCAGCGCGATACCGTAACCGCCAGAGTTGGCAATATAAAACAACGTCAGAATAAACAGAGGGATAACGGAAAATAAAGGAGTCATAGTGTTCTAATTTAATCATAGAAAAAGGAAAGCCCCGCCTTTCCTTTTATTTCTGACTGAAAAGCATATCCTGAAGATGTTTATTAACAGATTATGGCCATGCTTTATAAAATATTAATAAAAAGGCCAACAAAACCGATTACGATCTCTTTTTAAGGAGGCTTAGCCTTTCTGTATGAAAGTTATGTTAGTTTCTATAAAATTTAAATTTTATAAATACCCCATCTCTTTTATAAATAAAGCTTACTGATAATCCAGCACAAAACTGCTGGTGGCGGTAAAGTCACCCACTTTCAAAGATTCATTTGTTATTACTGATGGCTGCGCCTGTATATAAGCATTAAAAGTAAGCGGGTTATTACCACTAGTCAGCTGGAAATAAGGCGTCGGTTTGTTGATCGGCAGTGGTGTGCCATCCATTCTTTCCAGGCCGATAGCTACGCCTTGAGCAGTACTTCCCGCATCCAACGAGAGTGAATCGGTTAATTCGCTATCTGCCGCACCTTCAAAAGTAATATTTACCGTTTCGGCGATGGCCGGATTACAATTTTCCAGATGAATCGTAAATGACTGGCTTTTGGTACGATGATATTGATAAAGGGCCTTTTCAGTTACCGTACCAAAATCGAGATGAATATCCTGGTCGCTTTCCGGAAGTGTGCAGGACTCTGCAACCAGTGCGCCCGAAAAATGCACGTTATCTGCTGCCTTAACATAATTAAATAAAGCTAATGCTATTAGCGAGACAGTCAACAGAGCAGAGCTTTTCATAAACGTCCTCACATATAATCGACGCGCAGCGTCATCGATGCTTCAAATGCACCGGCAGTCAGCATGACATTACCCGACTGTACCGGTACCGCCTGAATCAGGGGCGGCGTGCCAATGTCAGTAATAGCGACACGTTGTCCAAAGGTCACCGGCAACCCATTCACCAGAATATGGAGACCCAGGTCCGTTTTACTGGTCTGAATCGCTGATTCATCGAATGAGGTCGGGCTTGCCGTCTCTATTACGATAGCGAGATTATTTGGCGTATAGCCTGCTGCGCAGACGACGTTGTAATTCACTGGCTGCAGATAGTGAGTACCATCAATTTTTTCGATGGCCAGATAGTCGCCAAACGTTACCTCGATCGTCTGTTCATTACTGATAGTGCAAGGAGGCGCTACCAAAGTTCCGTGAAAAGACATATTTGCATCCTCGGCAGCGACCGAATAAGCCACGTAAGCCGCCGACGCAAAACATACCGCACGCAGAAAATGCTTCATTGATATTCCACTCTCATCGTTGCACTGGCTGTAAAATCGCCGGCAGGCAAGTGTGAGCCAGCTTGTTGGGTTAATATCGCTTTCAGCACAGGTTTTGCGGCGGCAGAAGCAAAATTAAATTCGGTATTAAGTGGAAAATCTATTCCATCCGCTTTGAATTTAATACCCAGTTCATTAATGTTTGTCTGGAGAAGATCATTATTAAATGCCGCTCCTGTGCCTAATATTCGAACCTTAAGGCCGTAGTTGTCGTAGCTACAAGTAAGTTTATAATCAATGGATCTTTCAATTTTTCCGCTTGCTACGTCAGTTGTGGCTATAGCGCTACCAAAATCAACATCAATGGGTTTGCCATCATTCAAATTACATGCGGGTAAAGAAATTGATGCGTTATTGAGCCACACTTCAACAGCGTGGGTGCCAAAGTCATCCGCAATATATCCCACAAACCCCGTATCAAGGCTGCCGCCAGAGGTCACTTCACCCGTTTTAATAATTGAAAATTCAACATATCCAGAGTGTACGTTATTGTAACTGTCCCATATTGCAGGATGTCCATCAATGGGAGAGAACCACCAGTCTCCACCACGAGCCCCCACCCTGATGCCGACGCCAGGTATATTGGTTGCATAGGTATTATCAACACTTGTGGAGGTTACCCACGGTGGATTCAGCCAATAATGAATTGTGCCGCCAGTCTGGCAGTAGATATGGACATCGCCATTATTCCCTTTTGCTTGTGAGGCCAGTACCGTTCCTACAGGAGCATTAGGCGGAACGACAATATTTCCAAAGTCGAAATGATGATTAAGCATATTCGGTGTTTCAGCCGTCCAGAACTGGCACGTGGCAAAAACAGACGAGGAGTAGAGGCTTGCAATAAAAAAACCGAAAAAGCAGAAAAAATAAAATCTAACCTTTTTCATATAACACCTCACGTCGGGAATTATCATTTTCACTCATACATCATGCTGAAATGGATCAGTGCATGATAAGAGCCCGGAACTAATGGCGCATTGGTACGCTCGACCTGCAGCGTATAGGTCACGCTATCCTGGCCTGGGTTGAGCAAAACGGTGTCTCCCTGCTGCCCCATGTTCACGGTTTGCCCGCGACTGTCTTTCAACCGCAACCCGATGCCGGATGCGCCCGTCACTTTGATAAGCTCCGGCCTCAGCGTATCGGTCGCAGCCAAAAAGCGCGCCTGGTACGCAGGCTGCTGTGTACTGCGGGTGTGCGTCAGCGGCGTGATATTCGCACTGCGAGTCGGGATTTCCGGACAGTCACGCAGATAGAGCGTCACCGGAATCGGCTTCGTCATTTTGCCCACAAGGTTCACATCCGCGCGGGTGATATTGCCAAGATCGATGTCCTGCCACGCGGAATCCATCTCCAGTCGACAGGTATTTTCACGCAAAGCCCCATGCACATAGAGCGTACCGCCATCGGCTGAAACCGGCTCATCAGCAAACACAGGCGGTATGACACAGAGCGCCGCGCCGAGCGCCATAAGTTGAGTCATCCTTTTCATCACAATGGTTTCCCGTGGCTGATTAGTTTTGATCTTTCAGCAATTTCGCTGTGCAGGTCGTTCCGCTACAGGCGAACTGCAGGTGCGGGCGTCCACCGTAATCATTCACATACGTCAGCACCGGGTTATTACCAAAAGCGGCAGCAGACGCTTCAATCGTCGCGCTGGATTTCGGGCTGACCATCACAGGCTCAAAGCCCACCGTTTTCCCTTTGACGCCAGTAGCGCCTTCGACAATGGTCAGGAAATAAGGCGTCGGGTTATTGACCATAAATTTATCGCCCTGGCGCGTCAGCGTGACTTTTTCCACCCAGTCGCCCTGCGCCGCCTGCGTTTTATCGAGCGCGATAGCTTTCGGACGGTAAAACAGTTTGATGCGGGTCTGCAGAGCAATTTGCAGCGTGTTCGGTTTATTGCTGCGCGGCGGAATTTCACGCAGGTTGAAATAAAAAAGCGATTCTCTGTCTTGCGGCAACGACGCGATCGCTGGCGAAGCCTGCACTTTCACCTGGCTTTTCGCGCCCGCTTCTACGCGCTGCACAGGGGGCAGCACATTCAACGGCGAGGTAATTTTGTTCCCTTGCGCATCTTCAATCCAGGCCTGGGCAAGATAAGGCAGATTCTTGTTTTCATTGCTGATGCCCAGGCTAATGGATTTCTCTTCGCCGTTATAAACTACGCGGGTGCGATCGAGCGCGATGGCCGCAAAAGCCTGTTGAGTTGCCATTACGCCAGACAGCGCCAGCGCGGCGGCAAATATGGTTTTATTCATGGTTAACATAATTAATGACCTGTTAAGTTAATCGGTTAACCGCCCCGCCTTAGCGGCACGGCAGCAGCAGATTTTCGTTCTGGCTTGTTCCCTGAAGATTTTTCGGCAGGGTGACGGCGCATTGCACATTGCCATTCCAGCTAACCCTTAACTGGTGGCCCGGTTGCAAACCGCTCAGGTATGCCTGGCCCTCATCATTGACGATGCCAATTTCCTGATTTTCCGCATTGAGCACGCTGGCACCGAACGGCGGGTAAGTTCCATCCGCAAGGCGGATAATCGCCATCGCTTTCAGGCCTGAAATCACATTAAATTTGCGATAGCCAATGGCGCCTTCGGTGAGCGTTGCCTGAACCACCGAAGCAGACGCTTCGGCATCTTCTGGCAGATGGTTAATATCAATGCTCAGGCTATTTTTGCTGTAATCACTCACGTCTGTGATTACCGCATTACCGAAATGGTTGGTGGTCGTCGCATTGGCATAACCCTGTACCGGGATATCCGCGGCGTCACCGGTGTCGAGCAGAACGCGCGTCCCGCCGATCACGTTAGTGCGATGTAATGCCGCGCCTTTCGCCGTCGCCGTCATCCCGCCGCGCAGTGATAACCCGGCCGAACTGTATTGACCGTGCTGGTAATCAACGTTGCCGCTGACCTCTGCCAGGTCTCCGGGGTGATCGTAATAACCGCTCAGGTTACCGCCATCATTGCTGCCGCCTGCGGCAATACGATAGTTATCGCCGTTATCCAGCCGGTTGAAATAACTCAGGCTATGGCTGTTATTGTCGGCGTCATAGGATGAGTTAAGTCCCAGCGTACCGGTATCGCCCATCGGCATAGAGACGGAGACATACATACCATCATCGTTTTCGCCGTTGAATTTGTTACGGTACGCCGTCAGCGACGCGCTGATATTTTTCATTTTCCCGATATCGAAATAGCGAGACAGCGACAGGCTATAGCGATCTTCCGCCGGGTTACTCCAGTAAGTCTGGTGTGAATAGTTCAGATAAGCGCTAAGCCCGATACTTTCAAACTGCTGATTAAAGGAGATGGTGTACATCTCTTTGCTCTGCATAAAGCTGCCGTTATCTGCACGGTAATTCAGATAATCGTTAAAGCTCATGAAGTCTTTTTCGGAGAAGCGATAACCCGCAAATGTCACCTGACTTCCTGTGTCATCGAAACGCTTCGAATAGCTCAGGCGATAAGACTGACCATGCCGGTCTTCACCGTTATCGAGCTTCGCGCCGGAGCGGGTAATATCGAACGCCAGCGCACCCAGCGCCATTAGATCGCGGCCGACACCCAACGCCGTGGCCAGATAATTGCGGCTCGCCACAAGACCGCCATAAAGCGACCAACCGTTGCTGATACCCCAGGAAAATTCCCCCGAACCAAAACCACTGCCTTCGCTATGGTGATCATAAGTGCTTGGTCTGCCGGCATACATTTTGTAACGCAGGCTGCCAGGTCTTGTCAGATAAGGAATAGAAGCCGTATTGACTTTATATTCCTGTACCGAGCCATCCTGTTCCTGAACACGCACATCCAGCGCCCCGGAGACTGAGTTATTGAGATCCTGAATGGCAAATGGGCCTGCCGCGACCTGCGTTTCATAGATAACCCGGCCTTGCTGCGAAATGGTGACTTTGGCGTTAGTCTTCGCTACACCAGTCACTTCCGGCGCGTAACCGCGCAGGTTCGGCGGCAACATATTGTCGTCAGACACGACGCTTGCGCCGGTGTAACGCACGCTGTCGAACATATCTGAATTCATGTAGTCTTCGCCGACAGTCAGCTTCGCGCCCATTTTGGGCAGCGCGCGGTACATCTGGAACCGGCTCCACGTCCACTTTTTCTGACCGCTGCTACCTGAGCGATCGTCATAGTTGGTCTGCCAGTCTGCACGCAGACGCCACGGCCCCATATTGGCGCCAAACGTACCATTGCCGGACACCGAGTTATCGTCACCGCCTTCACGCCCTTCGTTATGGCGCGTCTGGGCGTTGACGTTGTAATCCGCGATAACGCCGGGAATACCGTTATCCCACATTGACGGCGGCACCCAGTTATCGGAGGTATATTCCAGATAAGCCTGGGGTACGCTTATCATCAGCATACTGTTGCCAAGGTCCGGTGTGACTTCAACGCCTTTTAATGCCGTGATATCGACACACTGACCGTTATGCCAGACTTTAAATTGCCCGAGGTATTTTTCTTTAAAGCCAAATTTTTTGATCTGGTCCGTCGTAAAGCAAACCAGTGACTGGTTTTTATCATTTTCGGCAGCAAAAACACTGACCGTCTGCTCTTCCAGTTCGTTTTGATTAACTTTAATTTTAAATCCGTAATCGCCCGGCATAATATAACCGCGCTTTGAAAAACGGCTAAGATCGATATTTTGCTTATCTTTTACGTCAAGCACATCGGTATTAAACTGAATATCGTCTGCGGCTATTGCCGCTGTCCGTAAACACGCGCAGATGCATAAAGCCAATGCTGACGGCACAATCAGTTTTGATAGAGAGGCTTGTTTATTGTGTGATCTGGCCATATCCCTTTCGCCGGTTTGTTTACGGGCAATCTCTGCCTTTATTATTAAATTAAGACTGAAGAACAGCGGTATTTAAAAATAATCAATGCGATATTTAATTATTGACGAATAGGCGCCGGGTTTTAACTCGTCATGCGTTGTTTTCAAGCGTAATTCGTAATCCAGCTTAATATCTTCGGTAGAGATTTCCGTATAAGGCAGTGGTTGACCCGGGTGAATCTCTTTTCCGTTTTTGCTCTCAATCGCTAACGCAACGCCACCAGCCTCGCCCGTGATTTTGAATAATCCGTCATCGTCCGCGCCGTCAAAGGTGACCTGCAAAAACTGCCATGGTGCGCTGTCCGGCTCGCCAGTATCAAAGGTGCAATTTACCAGGTGAATGGAAAATGGCATTGCGACACCTTCACCCGCACGTTTAATCACATTGACAGATTCATCTGGCATTTCGATAGACTGATAGCGACTTTCCATGGCGATATCACAGGCTTTTGAAACGATCGTGCCTTGCATATTTACGCGGCCATTCAAGCCGATATCAAATTCTGAAGCAGGTCTGGCTGACGGTGACGCCTGTGTGGCAGCAGTAGCGATTCCGAGGGTCAGCGCTATCGCATAACACGTTAATCTGGTCATGAAGTCCGTCTCTGGAAGCGAAAAATCATACGCCCGCCTGAGCGGACGTATGCAGCCCGGTGGCACCAGACTTACTGGTAAGCCAGCGTAAAGTCTGCGACAGCAGTAAAATCACCCGGGACGATGGTTGCAGATGCGCCATCACCCTGCAGATAAGCAGAAAACAGCAGCGTGTTGTTGCCTTCCTGCAGCTGATGCGCTGCAGACGCTTCGCCAAGTTTGAGCTGCTGGCCGTCGCCGTTGGTCAGGATAATGCTGGCGCCTTTAGCGGTACCGGTGATGCCCAGAGAGCCGTCAGTTGCCCCTTCTGCGCCGGTAAACGTGGTTTTTACGGTTTTCAGCGTGCTGACATCGCAGTTTTCCAGTTTGATTTCAAAGTTGCGCGGTACGGAAGTACCGGTGTTGCCGTTTGCTTTCAGCGCAACGTTAGAAATCTGCCCCATGCCGACAGTCTGATCGATGCTGTCAGGATGAATGGAGCACGGTGCATCGATGATAGAACCGGTGAAAGTGACTTTTCCGTGGCCCTGATCTTGTGCGTTCGCCATGCCTGCCGCCAGCATTAATCCCATTGCCGCTGCCAGAGAAACCTTGCTGAATTTCATGTTATTTCCTTGAGTAAATAAAAACGATTCCTTACAGACTATTCAAGAGCCGTATTTATAAAATTCACCAAATCAATGCATGGAGTATTTTATATTTACCCGCCATTGAATTCGCGAGAATTTTAAATTTCAGGATGGGATGCGGCAACATATATAAATTCTAAAAAAAGAACAGCCGGAAACACACATAAAGCTACTATCTAAGGCATTGATACCAGCATGAAAAGGACATAATGCAGGAATATTTTAATAAGGAAAAATCAGATAAAAGCCCAGGTATTTTCCATTTAAAAAAGATCATCCGGTTTACTGATAATCGTTTTCTTAAAATATATTACCGATAATAAAAAACCACGCCGAAGCGTGGTTTTCGAGGAAGAACGATTTTACCTGTCGAGCCAGTTGCCGCTTTCGATGCGGGTCAGCCCTTCAGTTGGTCGTTGGTAAACATACATCCAGGCGCTGCCGTACGGCGTCTGGATAAGCTGGCGTTTATACTCGCCGCGCGCGGTGCGCAACGCATCCAGCTCCGCAAGCGTCGTGGCATCGATGCGATACACTTCGCCGACTACCGAGCCTTCGCCTGGCACTGCCCCAGGGTAATGCCCCAGGCTGAAGAGCTGGTAGTTTTCGATGTCATAATCGCCCAGCCACTGGGCGTTGGTCATCCAGTGGCTGTTGCCTTGTTTGCGTCGTAAACTGCCGTAGACAAATATTCGCATTGCTAAAACTCAAACTGATAGAGCACATCAAGTGCCTGATCTACGCCAGACACCGCTTCCAGATATAGCTTAGGCATCAGGCGATACCTTAGCGTGAGCGTCGCCAGCGAGTCAAAAATGCCCACGCCGTATTTCACCTGGAGACCCGGCAGTACATAGCCGCTGACCACCACCTGGGAGGAATCGCCCACCCCTTCGGTGTCCAGCGCCAGATTGCTTACGCCAAACGTCTCGCCGATTTTACCCACAACCTGACCACTTTGTGCAACCCCCAGGCCAATCAGCATAGACGTCATGGCGTCGCTGTCGCTCTGCCCGCTCTCAAGCCCCTGCCCGCGCAAGAGATAAGAGAGCGCCTCCTGCTGCGACATTGCCGGGTCGGAGAAGACTTCCACCTTCGGCTCGTCGGTTTCGCCAGTTACGCGCACGCCAGCGATCACATCGTTTTCGGTGGCGTCAGGGTTACGGATCGCCTCGATATTCAGGAGTGGCCGGTCCGGCGGGCCGGAGAACAGCAGCTCACCCTTACGCACCAGCAGATCCTGGCCGTAAGCGTGGAAGCGCCCTTCCGGGATGTTGATCTGCCCGTTCAGGCCCAGGCCCTGTTTATCCTGCGCGACTTTCAGATCGCCGGTGAGACGCGCCTTCAGCCCAAAAGCATCTATCCGCACGTTGTTCCCAACGTGAACGATGAGATTACTATTGATCGGAATGGAAGCGTGCTGCTCCTCTTCCGGTTTCAGATTTTCATCGAGCAGAACTTCATCACTGGAGACGCCCACCGCGCTTTCCGGCAGATCGTGCACCACGATGCGCGCCCACGGCACATCCACGCGGCCATCAAGCGTAATCAGGCTTGGCGTCGCCTCCAGCACCACATCCGGCGAAACGTCCAGGCGCACCATCGGTGGCACGGTGATCCGCACGCGGCTGCCGCGCGCCGCCACTCGGGCGCGCCAGTTATCGATCTGGCTCCAGTCGGCGTTACCGTTCAGCGCGATTTCGCCCTGCTTCGTGCGCACCACGCCCTGCAGCGTCGAACTCATGCCATTGAAGTTCATGGCAAGCTGGCTCGGCTGCATATCGAACGGCATAAAGTTGCCCTCGATATCCACACCGTTAAGCTGCATCTGGCCGAACAGCTGCGGCTGGCGGGCATCGCCGCCGAGCCGCAGGTTCGCGCTCAGAATACCCGCCGCTTTCTCGCCGCGCGAAAAGACCGGGTTGGCGATAGCGAGCGAGAAATTACGGATATTGATATTCCCGGAAAGATTGCGGCGCTCCTGTGGGTCCGCCACCTGAATATCACCGTCGAACTGGCCATTATTAGCGAGACGAATCAGCCAGTTGAGCCGCGCACGGTTATTGCGCAGCTCCGCGTTCAGGTTCAGCGTGTCGAACGCCACCAGCAGCGGATTACCGTTCACCAGTTGCGTCACACGAACCCCGCGCCCGGCGAGCTGCACCTGTCCCTGCGGCAGCCCTTCTTTTGTGGTATCCCAGCTGACATCCGCTTTACCGGTGAAAAGCCCGCTCGCCTGGGTCTCTTCCGGCATAAACGGTTTGATCATGGCCAGATCGAAACGGTTGAGATTTACCTGCGCCCGGCCAGTCGCGCCAGCATCGATGGTTTGCGGAACGCAGAGCTCGGCGTTCGGGTTACGCCAGCAGTGCGGGCCGATGGCGATTTTCTGCTCCTGCCCGCGGTAGTCGAGCGTCAGCGCGCGGCTTAGCGCCCATGGGCCGACTGGCGTGGCGAAGCGCGTATTATCAATCTCGCCGCGCCAGCGCATCGCCTGACGGTCAAAGCTGCCGCGCAGGTCGAGCTGCCCGGAGACCGGCTCGCCCTGCACGCGCAGCGCCATCTGATGTGACTTTTCATTGCCTTTGGCGGCGAGCGTAATCAGCCGCAGGTTGATATCGCCCTGCACCAGACGCTCAACGCGCAGATCCAGCGAGCCGCCGATCTGATCGGTGGATTTCACATCGCCAAGCAGGCGCACCTGCGCGACGGAGAGCTCCTGCCAGCGCAGGTTGCGCGCGGTGACATCGGCGTTAAGTTCCGGTGCCTCGACGTTACCGCGAATTTTCACCAGCCCTTTCGCTGTGCCGCCGAGCCCCGGCAGCGCGTTATCCAGCGCCGGCGCGTCAATCGTGGCGTCCAGCGCCAGATCTTTAACGCCCAGCTCGCCCTTCACGTCCGCTTTATTGCGCCCTAATTCCAGATGCAGGCCGGGGATAGTCCACTGAAGATAGCTGTTGCCCTTAAGCTGCCCGTCGACCTTCACCTTATTCTGCTTAACGTTGCCCGCGAGCTTCAGCTCCGGCACATCAAGCTGCCAGGTGCCGCCATAGAGGCTGCCGCGCAGCTTCATCAGCCCGTCAAGCTTCGACGGCCACTCCGGGTACTGTTTGGCGGTGTTAATGCCTTTCAGCGCCAGCTCGCCGCGCCAGCTGATGGCCTGCTGCCAGTCGAGCAACGCGGTCAGCGTGGTGTGGCCCTGCAGCGCCGCGACATCCAGCTTATCAATGTTGATCTGCTGTTCATTGCCCTTACCGTCAAGCATAATGGTGGCGGACGGCAGCTGATCGCCTTTCACGGCGGTACGGAACGACAGCGCGTAATCGGTCATTTTGCCTGAAAGCTTCAGTTTAAGATCGTCAGCCTGATACTGTTTCGGGCCAGTGAGCGGCCAGTAGAGCTGCTCGCTGGTAATATCCAGATTGAGCGGCAAGCCCGCTTCGGCAAGTTTCGTCTGCCCGCGCAGCACTACATCCACCGGGCCGGAGAGATTAACGCCGAACTCCAGCTGGTCGCGCAGTGCGCCGCCCACTTTGAGCTTCACTTTCTCGCCCTTGAGCGGCTCCACGTTCAGCGTGCTGTTAAGCGTAATATCGACCGGCCAGTTGTTGCGCAGCTCCGCGCTGCCGGTGGCGTTAACCGTGCCCTGATTCGAATCGATATCCAGCGTATCGAGCTTCGTGACGCCATCCACGCTGCTGATTTTCACCAGCAGATTGCTGACCGTAATATCGGTGTCGCCAGTCAGGCGCAGCTGTTCGCCGTGAAAATTTTCCACCGTCAGGTTCAGCGGCAGATGGACATCCGTCATCTCCGGCAGGACAGGTTTAGCGAACAGCTCGCGCAGCGTTTCACCGAGCGGTTTCTCCTGCGGCTGCGGGTTATTCACCTTCGGCTCGATCACCTCCTCCTGCGCCACATCCGCCGCTTTGGGCAGCGCGATGAGCAGCCCCTGTAACGAGGTCGGTTTGAGTGTCAGATTGCGGCTCTCCCAGGCGAGGCCCGAGCTGAAATCCATCACCGACACCAGCGTATCGTCGATTTTGATATTGACGTTATGCAGCGCCGCCCGGCTCAGCGTAATCGGGTACGGCGTGGAGAGATCAAGCGGCCCGCTCTCTTCTTCTTCCACTTTCGCCGCTGGCGGCATTTTTTTGGTATCGACGACCACGTTGATATCTTTCAGTGAGAAATCATTCACGCACAGGCTGCTGTCACGCAGGCAGGAGAGCTTCACGGAAAGATGGATTTCGCCGGCGTTAACGTCCACGCCCGGCTGCTGGTAGCGCAGCGAGGTGATAGTCAGGTCGCGCCAGCCGCCGGTGACGCGCCCGATATCCAGCCCCGGCACCCAGCGATTAGCGGCGTTGAAAACCAGATGTAAACCTGTCGTGGTGCCCACCAGAAAGCCAACGGTTGCGATAAGCAGCACGACAACGGCCAGAACGGCGAGGCTGATTTTTTTCATACGACTCATAATTCAGGCCCCAGACCGATGTAAAACTGCAAACCATGCTCCTCTTTGTCGCCAACGGGCACCGCGAAATCGACCTTAATGGGCCCGACCGGCGACTGCCAGCGCACCCCGACGCCCGCGCCGGTTTTGAAATTGCTTTGCTTGATGTCGTTGACGGCTTCACCGGAATCGACAAACACCGCGCCCCACCATTTGCCGGTCACGTTGTACTGGTATTCCAGCGAGCCGGTAGCGAGCTTCGAGGCGCCGGTCAGCTTGCCGTCGTCATCTTTGGGAGAGATAGATTTATATTTATAACCGCGGATGCTGCGGTCGCCGCCCGCGAAGAAGCGCAGGTCCGGCGGTACGCGCTCAAAGTCGTTGGTTTCTATCCAGCCGAGGTTGCCGCGCGCCACAAAGCGATGTTTGTCATAGAGCGTGCGTATCCAGACGTTTTGCGCCTGCAGGACGACGAAATCGACGTCAGAGCCCCAGGCGGAGTCAGAGTAGTCAATGGAATAGCGCTGTGAATCGCCCCAGGTCGGCATCAGGCCGCCGCGTGAACGAGTGCGGCTTAGCATCACGCCCGGATAGAGCAGCATCGTGGTATGGGTGACGTTGGCCTGGGTAAAGTGATCCAGACTCCAGCGCAGGTTAATGGCGCGCTGCCAGCCGCTGGAGAGATCCCAGTAGCGGGAGACGGCAAGCGTGGTGGAATCTGCTTCGGTATCGTTGAGATCGGTGCGCTTAAAGCCGCCCTGCACCAGATAATATTGCTCCAGCGGGTTCTTCAGCAGCGGCATTTTATAGCTGAAATCGAGCTGCTGCTCCGGCGCGGAGATACTGGTCGAGGTGGTCAGGCTGTGACCGTAAGAGTTGATCCACGGTTTGCGCCAGTTCGCTTTGAGACGCGGACCGACGTCAGTGGAGTACCCCGCGCCCACTTCGACGGTATTTTTAATGCGCGGCGAGACCACGCCCCGCAACGGCAGCACTTTGGTCTTCCGGGATTTTTCAAATTCCGGCGCCACGACGACCGAGTTAAACCAGCCGGTGGCGGATAAACGGCGGCTGAGCTCCGCCACGTCGCTTGACTGGTAATAATCGCCCTTTTTAAACGGCACCAGGTTTTGCAGATACTCTTCGCGGATCTGCGAGCCGCTGAAGGTGACATCGCCGAAGCGATAGCGCTGCCCGCTATCGTAATCGATATCCCAGAACGCCTCGCGACGCTCCACCGAAACGCCAAGCTGGCTTTTTTTATATTCGCTGTCGAAATAGCCCCGACGCAGCGCCAGGCTGGTCAGCCCTTTTTTGAAACTGTCGTAGTCGTTATGGTTCAGCACTGTGCCGATGGCGGGACGCTTTTTCAGCAGCGCCAGATACTCTTTATCGTCGCGCGCGCCGCCGCGCAGAATCACATTCGTTCCGGCGATAAGCACCGGTTTGCCCGCGTTAACCCGCGCCAGCAACACCTGGCGACGCCCGCCCGGCGGCGGTTCACGCAGTTCGAAATCAATGGTCGGTTCGTAGTAGCCCAGCGCTTTCAGGCCGTTGCGGATGGCGTCATCGACGCGCGCGCGAAAGCGGCGGTCCGGCGTGACCTCATCCGTCTGAATCGTGGAAAGCTGAGCGCGGACGTTTTTTTGTAGCGCGCCGGTCAACCCTTCCACCTGCAAACGGACAGGCGCAGCGGTCGAGGCGCCCGCCACCAGCAGCGTGGCCCAGCACAAGTTACGGATTAATGGCACGTTCTCTCCTGAATATCCCTTATTCCCACTCCCGGGAGGAAACCTGATGCCGCTCCGCGGCCTGACAAAACTCCGGTAAATGGAGTTGAAATGAAGACGATCACCCAAATATTTCTTATGTTTAATTTAGTCGCATTTAAGAGGTTTATTGTGGGCAAAGAGCCGCTTCGTGACAACCGCAGGCGAGAATTTGCACGCTTAACATTTTTCAGGAGGTCGGCCCTATGAGTTTTTTTGATAAGAAACAAATGATTACCGAAGAAGAGGCTCTGCCGGGGCGTAACACCCGTATGCCGGTGGCAGCGTTGCATACCGTGACCGGACACTCAATGACCAATGTGCCGGAGGGAGTGGAGGTGGCGTTATTCGCGATGGGCTGCTTCTGGGGCGTGGAGAGACTCTTCTGGGCGCTACCGGGCGTCTACAGCACCGCGGCAGGCTACACCGGCGGTTATACGCCAAACCCGACCTACCGCGAAGTCTGCAGCGGGCAGACGGGGCACGCCGAAGCGGTGCGCGTGGTCTATGACCCGAACGTCATCAGCTACGAACAGCTGTTGCAGGTGTTCTGGGAAAACCACGATCCGGCGCAGGGGATGCGTCAGGGCAACGATGTCGGAACGCAATACCGTTCGGCGATCTACCCGTTAACGCCGGAGCAAGAGGCCGCGGCACAGGCGAGCCTCGAACGGTTCCGCGCGGCGATGGAAGCGGCGGGCGACTATCGCCATATCACGACAGAAATCGCGCCGGCCAAACCGTTTTACTATGCCGAAGACGAACACCAGCAGTATCTGCACAAAAATCCGTACGGCTATTGCGGCATCGGCGGCATCGGCGTGTGCCTGCCCCCCGAGGCGTAACAATTCATCAATCATTGTATTATCAGGATTTGTGATAAGTGATGAGAGGCGTTAAGCGGCGCGCCCATGCTATCCCTCAACCGACACTGGTTGCGGAGAACTGCTATGAAACTCATCACGCTGTTACGCTCGTTTATCCCGGTGGTGACCGGTCTTAGTGCGCTTTCCGCCTGGGCCGGTCCCCAGGCGGATGTTGACTGTGCTTACCACCATACCGCTGGCGACGATGCCATCATGATGTATGGCATGCCAAACCACGCCATGCTGCATGACTTCTTTGGCAATACCCATACCGACGCTTATTCCGATTATGTCCGGCTGCGAAACCAGCCGGATAATACCTGTAATAACAAAGCGGACAGCTCCGCCTGGTGGGTTCCCACCATGAAGTTGCCCGACGGACAAATCGTCAAACCTGCCTACCAGAAAACCTACTATCAAAGCACCAGTGTAGATACTTACCCTCTGCCCCCCTTCCCGCCCGGTCTTGAGCTGCTGGCGGGCGATCATTACGGCACCGGGCCTAACCGGCACATCACCTTTCTGTGCGCCAATGGCAAGGGGTATACCAATACGGCAGGCGAAGTCTGCGGGTTACGCCAGAAAGGCGATGCGGTACAGTTTAATATCGGTATCCAGTTCCCGAACTGCTGGGATGGCGTCAACCTCAAACCCGCACGCGGCAGGATGAACGCCACCTACACCAACGACGCAGGCGCGTGCCCGGCGGAGTTCCCGGTGAAAATCCCGACGGTGAATATGAACGTCGCCTGGGTTCTGCCGCAGATTACCTCGCTTGATACCGCGA
This sequence comes from Cronobacter sp. HA18006, assembly GCF_011605445.1. Taxonomy (NCBI): domain Bacteria; kingdom Pseudomonadati; phylum Pseudomonadota; class Gammaproteobacteria; order Enterobacterales; family Enterobacteriaceae; genus Cronobacter; species Cronobacter sp. HA18006. The sequence goes on from NZ_JAANQB010000025.1 coordinate 77,349, forward strand.
AAATCCAGCTGTCGATGGACCCGCAGATGGATGGCGAAACCCGTATTGAGAAATGGGGCAGTATCTATACGGCTCACGGCGATTTCATGAATGGCTGGCCGGTGCAATCGGCGCAGTTTATGACCGAAGAATGCATGAACAAAAATATGGACTGCGGCACCAATATTCCGTTCAGTTACCAACGCGCCAGCGCCGATACGTTTGTCAGCAGCGCGGAGCCGGGCCGTAACTTTGGTGACGAGCCGACGCTGCAGGTGCAGGATGACTGGCGCAACGGGGGACGCACCGCCAATAAAGAGGTCATGTCGCTGGTGAAATTTTCCATCCCGCCGCTGCCTGAAGGCTATTCCGACGCCGATGCCGCGCTGTTTAAATATAAAATTCGCATTTATGGCGGGAAAAACGGCGAAGGCGCGAATCAGATCTTTTTCTACCCGGCCGATACGCAGTGGGATGAGCATCAGGTGAACTGGAATAATCGTCCGGCGTGTAACTACAAATCTGACGGCATTCTGTATCTCGATAACGCGCGAATCTATCGCTACGTGGATGTTGATAAAGCCGTGCGGGCCGCGCTGGCTGCCGGGAAAACCGAAATCGCCTGGTACATTGGCGGTGACCGCCAGGGCGGCAATTACAGCTTTAACCCGGCAGGCACCAAAGAAAATCTGCTGCTGATGCTGACAGGCTACGAAAACGTACCGGAGATCTGACCGTTTACGCCCGCCGTAATTTCCCTACGCGGCGGGCGCTTTCTTCACCCGTTGCGCAAGCCCTCTGGCAGCCCCGCAGGGGCTTACGCTATACTACCCTTTGAATTTGCAGGCCTCCTTCTCTACAGCCTGCATTCACCGTGTTTTCACACAATAATCAACTTCCCTTCCGAGGATCCGGCGATGGCTGGATAAGATATGTTAAACAGTATTTTACTGATACTTTGTCTCATTGGCGTCAGCTCCTTTTTCTCGCTTTCCGAGATCTCGCTTGCCGCCTCCCGTAAAATCAAACTCAAGCTGCTGGCCGATGACGGCAACATCAACGCCCAACGGGTGCTGAAGATGCAGGAAAACCCCGGCACCTTCTTTACCGTGGTGCAGATTGGCCTGAACGCCGTCGCCATTCTTGGCGGTATCGTGGGCGATGCGGCGTTTTCCCCGGCGTTCTACACGCTGCTGGTGCGGTTTATCTCCCCCGAGGCCGCCGAGCAGGTGAGCTTTATCCTCTCCTTTACGCTCGTCACCAGCCTGTTCATTCTTTTCGCTGACCTGACCCCGAAACGCATCGGTATGATTGCGCCTGAAGCCGTGGCTTTGCGTATCATCAACCCGATGCGCTTCTGTCTGTTCATCTTCCGCCCACTGGTGTGGTTCTTTAACGGCATGGCGAATGTGATTTTCCGCCTCTTCAAACTGCCGATGGAGCGTAAAGATGACATCACTTCTGATGATATCTACGCGGTGGTGGAAGCTGGCGCGCTCGCGGGCGTGCTGCGCAAACAGGAGCATGAGCTTATCGAAAACGTGTTTGAGCTGGAGTCGCGCACCGTGCCGTCCTCCATGACCTCACGTGAAAACATCGTCTGGTTCGATCTCCATGAAGATGAGCAGAGCCTGAAGAACAAAGTGGCGGAGCATCCGCACTCCAAGTTTCTGGTCTGTAATCAGGATATCGACCACATCATCGGTTATGTCGATTCCAAAGACCTGCTGAACCGCGTGCTGGCCAACCAGAGCCTGGCGCTGACCAGCGGCGTGCAGATCCGCAACACGCTTATCGTGCCGGATACGCTGACGCTCTCCGAGGCGCTGGAAAGCTTCAAAACGGCGGGTGAAGACTTCGCGGTTATCATGAACGAATATGCGCTGGTGGTAGGGCTTATCACGCTGAACGACGTGATGACCACGCTGATGGGCGATCTGGTCGGTCAGGGGCTGGAAGAGCAGATCGTCGCGCGCGACGAAAACTCCTGGCTGATTGACGGCGGCACGCCGATCGATGACGTCATGCGTGTGCTGGATATCGACGAGTTCCCGCAGTCCGGCAACTACGAAACCATCGGCGGCTTTATGATGTTTATGCTGCGTAAAATCCCGAAACGCACCGACGCGGTGAAGTTCTCCGGGTATAAGTTTGAAGTGGTGGATATCGATAACTACCGCATCGACCAGCTGCTGGTGACGCGCATCGACAACAAGCCGGGTGTGCTGACGCCTAAACTGCCAGACGAGCAGAACGCCGCCTGAGCCTCAAAACACTAACGGCCCCATCGGGGCCGTTTGTCTTACTGCATACGCACAACGCTGTCGTTACGCCATCTCGGTCTGGAGACGCATAACCTGACGGTTGACTTCGGACATGACGGAGTAGTGCTGTTTGTCCTTCACTTTCGGGACGAGGATTTTGCCTTTATCGAACTCGAAAGCGCCTACATCCTTAATATACAACCGTCCACGAAACAGGATCTTCACGTACTTCGCCACCTGAAGCGGGTTGTAACGTTGGAAAATTTTCATTGTTCTCTCCTGCTGAATTACGCCCTCGTGGTGCCACATTTGGACCATCATGATTAAGACGCAAAATTTGTTGCCAGATGACTATAGACCAGAAGTTCGGGAGCACCCACTCTGCCTGACTTTATTTACGCTTTTATTACATTCTTTCAGAATTTTCTTTTCAAAACTCTACGGAGCGCAGGAGAATGCCGCTTTTTTTAACGGTTTCTGTGCGTTCGCCCGCAAACTGGCACTGTGGTTGCGTGAAAACAGAAAATTAACAATTAAGCTAAAAAGCAATGGGCCCAAGTGGTCCGATCACCTGCAAAATCGAAAAAGGAGCCACCTATGACCCTGCGCGGAATGCTGGCGCTGAGCTGCCTGCTGCTGCCGCTGATGGCCTCGGCACATAACTTCAAAGAGAACGACCGCGTGCCGCCCATCGGCATTAACGACAAAGGCGAGCTGATGCTGAATAAAGATCAGTTTAGCTACAAAAACTGGAACAGCGCGCAGTTACCTGGAAAAGTGCGAGTGCTGCAACATATTGCCGGGCGCACCTCGGCAAAAGAGAAAAATGCGGGGCTGATTGAAGCCATCAAAGCCGCGAAATTCCCGCACGACCGCTACCAGACCACAACGATTGTGAACAGCGACGACGCCATTCCCGGCACCGGGATGTTTGTTCGCAACAGCATTGAGAGCAATAAACAGCAGTATCCGTGGTCGCAGTTTATCGTTGACAGCAACGGCGTGGCCCAGAAAGCCTGGAAGCTTGAGCCGGGAAGCTCGGCGATTGTGGTGCTGGATAAAGACGGGCGCGTACGGTACGCGAAAGATGGCGGCCTGACCCAGGAAGAAGTGCAGCAGGTCATGAACCTGCTGCAACAGTTACTCAGTAAATAGTGACCCGGAAGCTGGGGTTCAGGAACGACTCACGCGGCGTGTAATCCAGCGTTTTGCCCTGCCAGTCGTGAACCTGCGCCCCGGCGGCGACCGCCACGGCGTGACCCGCAGCCGTATCCCAGATATTCGTCGGCCCGAAGCGCGGGTAAAGCTGCGCTTCTCCTTCCGCCACCAGGCAGAACTTCAGCGACGAGCCTACCGACGTGGTCTGGTGTTCGCCAAGCTGCTGCAGATAGTCCTGCAATTCGGCGTTATCGCCGTGGGAGCGGCTTATTACCACACGCGGTGGACGCGCGTCGCGCACCTGGATCTGCTTGCGCACGCCGCACTCTTCTTTCCACGCCTTGCCTTCCGCCGCGCTGTACATGACGTTCAGCACGGGCGCGTAGACCACGCCAAGCACCGGCTTGCCGTCTTCAATCAGCGCGATATTAACGGTGAATTCGCCGTTGCGCTTGAGAAACTCTTTGGTGCCGTCGAGCGGGTCCACCAGCCAGTAGCGCTGCCAGTGCTGACGCACGTCCCAGCCTGGCGGATCTTCTTCGGAGAGCACCGGCACCTGCGGCGTCAGCGCTTTCAGCCCGGCGACAATCACCGCGTGCGCTGCGATATCCGCCGCCGTCACCGGCGAATCATCAACCTTTTGGGTGGCTTCCAGCGGTTTGTGACCCTCGTAGACTTCCATGATGGCGCTGCCGGCTTCGCGCGCCAGTTGGCAAATCTGTTCTAACATTGTCATCCACCTCTTTCTCGTTTCGCAGTCCGTCCCGGCTGCGGATTTAACACCTTGTTTTATCGATATGATTTTTATATCGCATTGCGTCTTGTTCCGCTATCTGTGAAGCGATTCCGGTTTCCCTGCCCGTTTTTCTGGCAGGATTCACATTTTTGTAAGCAACAAACGATAGATACATAAACTTTTGTGGCTTCGCTCTGAAAAAAAGGACCTGCCTGATGATTAAGTTTAGTGCAACGATGATAGCCACGCTGGTTGCCGCCAGCGTGAACGCCGCCACGGTGGACCTGCGCATCCTGGAAACCACCGACCTGCACAGTAACATGATGGACTTTGACTATTACAAAGACGCGCCCACCGAAAAATTCGGCCTGGTGCGTACCGCAAGCTTAATCAAAGCCGCACGCCAGGAGGCCGCCAACAGCGTGCTGGTGGATAACGGCGACCTCATCCAGGGCAGCCCGCTTGGCGATTACATGGCCGCGAAGGGCCTGAAAGACGGCGATGTGCATCCCGTATATAAAGCGCTGAACACGCTGGATTACGCCGTCGGCAACCTCGGCAACCATGAATTCAATTACGGCCTCGATTACCTGCATAAGGCGCTTTCAGGCGCAAAATTCCCTTACGTCAACGCGAACATCATTGATGCCAAAACCCAAAAGCCGCTTTTTACGCCGTACCTGATTAAAGAAACCGAAGTAAAAGATAAAGACGGCAAGCCGCATACGCTGAAAATTGGCTACATCGGGTTTGTGCCACCGCAAATCATGACCTGGGATAAGGCGAATCTCAGCGGCAAAGTCACGGTTAACGATATCACCGAAACCGCCCGTAAATATGTGCCGCAAATGCGCGCGGAAGGCGCCGATCTGGTGGTGGTGGTGGCGCACTCGGGGCTCTCCGCCGAGCCATACAAAGCGATGGCGGAAAACTCGGTGTACTACTTAAGCCAGGTGCCGGGCGTGGACGCCATTCTTTTCGGCCATGCGCACGCGGTGTTCCCGGGTAAAGATTTCGCCGCCATCAAAGGCGCGGATATCGCCAAAGGCACGCTGAACGGCGTACCGGCGGTAATGCCGGGCATGTGGGGCGATCATCTGGGGATCGTCGATCTGGTGCTGAATAACGACAGCGGCAAGTGGAAAGTGACGCAAAGCAAAGCCGAAGCCCGCCCGATCTACGACACCCAGGCGAAGAAATCGCTCGCCGCTGAAGATCCGGCGCTGGTGAAAGTGCTGAAAGCGGATCACGACGCCACGCGCGAATTTGTCAGCCAGCCGGTCGGGAAATCCGCCGATCCGATGTACAGCTATCTGGCGCTGGTGCAGGACGATCCAACCGTGCAGGTGGTGAACAACGCGCAGAAAGCTTACGTGGAACACTTTATTCAGGGCGATCCGGATCTGGCGCAGTTACCGGTGCTCTCCGCCGCCGCGCCGTTTAAAGTGGGCGGGCGTAAAAACGATCCGGCAAGCTTCGTGGAAGTGGAAAAAGGCCAGCTGACGCTGCGTAACGCCGCCGATCTTTACCTTTACCCCAACACGCTGGTGGTGGTGAAGGCAACGGGCGCGGAAGTAAAAGCGTGGCTGGAGTGCTCCGCCGGGCAGTTTAACCAGATTGACGTCAACAGCACGAAGCCGCAGTCGCTGCTGAACTGGGACGGTTTTCGCACCTATAACTTCGACGTTATCGACGGCGTAAATTATCAGATAGACGTGACGCAGCCTGCCCGCTATGACGGTGAATGCCAGACGATCAACCCGAAAGCGGAACGCATCAAAAACCTGACGTTTAACGGCAAGCCTATCGATCCGAACGCGACGTTCCTGGTCGCCACCAATAATTATCGCGCTTACGGCGGCAAGTTTGCCGGCACCGGCGACAGCCATATCGCGTTTGCCTCGCCGGACGAGAACCGCGCGGTGCTGGCGGCATGGATTGGTGCCGAAACCAAACGCGCGGGGGAAATTCACCCGGCCGCGGATAACAACTGGCGTCTCGCGCCGATTGCAGGTAACCACAAACTGGATATCCGCTTTGAAACCTCGCCTTCTGACAAAGCGGCGGCGTTCATCAAAGAGAAAGCGCAATATCCGATGACCAGCGTCGGCAAAGACGATATCGGTTTTGCGGTGTATCAGCTGGATCTGTCGAAGTAACGGCACTCACGCCAACCACTCCCCCCCAGGCCGGGTAAGGCGCAGCCGCACCCGGCACTCACGCCAACCAATCCCCTCCCAGGCCGGGTAAGGCGCAGCCGCACCCGGCACTCAGGCAAACCATTCCCCCCGTAGGCCGGGTAAGGCGCAGCCGCACCCGGCACTCAGGCCAACCACTCCCCTCCTAGGCCGGGTAAGGCGCAGCCGCACCCGGCATCCTGTCTTCAGCACCAGAACCCGGCGCTCACGCCGCTTGCTCTCCACGGTTCGCCATTACCTGCGGCAGATTAACTTCAATCCAGTCGGCCAGCGCGGCCACCTTCTCGCTCACCTCCACGCCGAGCGGCGTCAGGCTGTATTCCACATGCGGCGGCACCACCGGATACGAGACGCGATCGACAAAACCGTCCTGCTCCAGCGCCTGTAACGACTGCGCCAGCATCTTCTCGCTCACGCCGCCCATTTTCCGGCGCAGATCGCTGAAACGGTGCGTGCCGTCGCGCAGCGCCACCAGGATCAGCACGCCCCAGCGGCTGGTGACATGTTTCAGCACATCGCGTGACGGGCATTCTTCGGCGAACAGATTGCCGTCGCGTAACTGCTCACTCAGGGTAGAACGGGTCATTTCATACTTACCTTTTTGTACGTACTTACTAAAAGTTAGTTTGAATGATAGTGTGCCACAACACCCAACCGAGACAAAGGAAAAGACCATGATTGCGATTACCGGCGCTACCGGCCAGCTTGGCCAGCGCGTGATTGATACCCTGCTGAACACCGTCGCGGCACAGGAGATTGTCGCGATTGTCCGCAACCCGGCGAAAGCCGCCGCGCTTAGCGCCAGAGGCGTCCAGGTTCGCGCGGCCGATTACAACGACGCGGCGGCGCTTACCGCGGCACTCGCGGGCGTGGAAAAAGTGCTGCTCATCTCATCAAGTGAAGTCGGCCAGCGCGCGACGCAGCACCGTAATGTTATCGACGCCGCGAAAACCGCAGGCGTGAAACTCATCGCTTACACCAGCCTGCTGCATGCCGATCGCTCTCCGCTGGGGCTTGCTGACGAACATGTCGCTACTGAAAAGATGCTCGCGGATGCCGGTATTCCTTATGTGCTGCTGCGTAACGGCTGGTACACCGAAAACTATCTGGCGAGCGTGCCGCCGGCGCTTGAGCACGGCGCGTTTATCGGCAGCGCAGGCGACGGGAAAATCGCCTCCGCCAGCCGTCAGGATTACGCCGAAGCCGCAGCGAAAGTGCTGACGCTCGATAACCAGGCCGGGCGCGTTTATGAGCTGGCGGGCGACCATGCCTGGACGCTTCGCGATCTGACCGCGCTGTTAAGTAAAGAGACCGGCAAAACGGTTTCATACCAGAATCTCAGCGAGGCGGATTTCGCCGCGGCGCTCACGGGCGCGGGTCTGCCGGAAGGCTTTGCGAAGCTGCTCGCGGATTCCGATATCGGCGCGTCCAAAGGCGGCCTGTTTGATGACAGCCGCCAGCTCAGCGCGCTCATCGGCCGCCCGACTACCTCGCTTGAAGCGAGCCTGCACGAGAGTCTCAAACCGTAATATTAAATCTGGCAGGCTGCTTTCCCTGTGCCTGCCGGATACAATGCGAGCGCCTGCCACAGGCGCTCAAAACAATAAACCGAAAACAGGGATCCTCATGAAAGCACACCTTCTCGCACTTCCGTTGCTGCTGTGCAGCGCCGCCGCGTGGTCCATGAGCTGTGACAATCCGCGCAGCCCGTATGACACCACCTACTGCGCCGCGCTGGAAATGGTTCAGGGCGACCGCGACCTCAACCAGCAATATAAAAACACCATGTCCGTGCTCTCGCCTGCGCAGAAGCAGGTCGTGAAAAACGCCCAGATCTCCTGGCTGAAAGTGCGCGATCACGAGTGCGCGGAAGGCTCCACGCTGCTGCTCGGCTGCGCGAATGAGAAAATGGCCGCTCGTATTGCGCTGCTGAAAAGCATTGAGCGCGAGTGCCGCAACGCCGGTTGCAACGACGCCGACCTCTCCCGCATCGAATAACCGTCAGGTTAATTAATTGTTAATTACGGTGGCGAAGGCCACCGTTGTTCTTATAATGGGGGCTTACCCTTCGTGGAGAGCTCCAGTGCACGGCGTACCCGATCAGTTCACCGACGAACGCGACAGCGCCCGCTTCCGGCAACTGCCTGCGCTGCCGGGCGTGGAGCTTTATCACGCCCATATCGCGCATTACGCTTTTGAGCCCCACACCCATGAAGCCTTTGGCATCGGCGCGATTGAGCTTGGCGCCGAGCGCTTTCGCTACCGCGGCGCGCAGCACGTGGCGGCGGTGAATTCGCTCGTCACCATGAACCCCGATGAACTGCACACCGGCGAAGCGGCGACCCAGCAGGGCTGGCGCTACCGAATGATTTATCTGGAGCCCGAGACGCTGGCGCAGCTCACCGGCGAGCGCCACTGGTGGTTTGCCGAGGTGGAGCGACACGATCCGCTACGCGCCCGCCAGACCGGCCAGCTTATCGCCGCACTCTGGTCCGCGCCGGATACGCTCGCGCAGCAGGGGTTGCTGCTTGATCTTATCGATACCTTCCGTCCGTACGCGCGCCATACGCCGCAGGCTGCCGAAGGCGCGCACCGCTTCGACCGGGTGCGCGAGTTTCTCTACGAAAACTACATGCTGCCGCTGACGCTCGATGAGATTGCCGCCGAAGCGGCGTTAAGCCCTTATCATTTCCAGCGCCAGTTCAAAGCGCGCTATGACGTCACGCCGCACCAGATGCTGATGGCGGTGCGCCTGTGGCGCGCCAAACAGTTTCTCGCCGCTGGCCTGCCCGCCGCTGATGTCGCGGCGGCCGTGGGCCTTACCGATCAGCCGCACCTGACCCGCGCCTTCACCCGCCGCTACGGCATTACGCCCGTCCGCTACCAGAAACAGGTGGCTCGCCAGATCTTCAGCCCGGCTATAATTCAGACACCGTTGTAAGGGAGAAGAGTGATGGAAAATCTGGCGAACTGGCGCTGGCTGAATGAACCCGCACGCTGGCGGCGCGAAAGTGACGCGCTGCATGTCACCACCGATGCGCAAACCGATTTCTGGCAAACCACCTGGTATGGCTTTCAGCGCCATTCCGGGCACGTTTTTGGTACGGAGGTTGCCGGTGAGTTTACTTTCCAGGTGCGCGTCGAGGGCGATTTCACCACGCTGTATGACCAGGCGGGGCTGTTCCTGATGGCGGATGAACAACACTGGCTGAAAGCGGGCATTGAGTATAACGACGCGCAGCCGATGATAGGCAGCGTGCTGACGCTTGAACGCTCCGACTGGGCGACCGGCATTTTCCCCGCCGCGCAGAAGCACTTCTGGCTGCGCCTGACGCACCAGAACCAGAGCCTGCGCCTGCAATACTCCACCGACGGCGACACCTGGCCGCTGCTGCGCCTGTGCCCGTTTCCGCAAGCGGAGCGCTATTTCCTTGGCGCGATGTGTTGTTCGCCGTCGCGCGCCGGGCTTGAGATCGTCTTTTCCGATTTTCATCTCGGGCCACCCAACGGCAAAGATCTGCACGATCTGAGCTGATGCGCAGCAAGCTGGTACAAGACGCCCGTTTTCACCCGCCGCTACACTCAGGCAATAAACAGCGACGTGGGTGGTGATGATGTTAACGGGTGTGTTGTATGCCCTGCTGGCGGGGATGATGTGGGGGCTGATTTTCGTCGGCCCTTTGCTGGTGCCGGAATACCCGGCGGTATTGCAGTCGATGGGGCGCTACCTGGCGCTGGGCCTGCTGGCGCTGCCGCTGGCGTGGGCCGGGCGCAGGCGGTTGAAACAGCTTACCGCGCGCGACTGGCTGACCGCGCTGGCGCTGACCATGATGGGCAATCTTATCTATTACGTGTGTCTTGCGAGCGCCATTCAGCGCACCGGCGCGCCGGTCTCCACGATGATCATCGGCACGCTGCCGGTGGTCATCCCGGTCTTCGCCAATCTGCTCTACAGCCGTCGCGACGGCAGGCTGCCCTGGCGGCGGTTGTGCCCGGCGCTGGGGGCGATTTTCTGCGGGCTGGTCTGCGTCAATTTCGCCGAGCTGCGCCACGGTTTGCCGGGCTTTACGCCGGGCCGCTACGCAAGCGGCATCGCGCTGGCAAGCGTGTCGGTTGTCTGCTGGGCGTGGTATGCGCTGCGTAACGCCCGCTGGCTGCGGGAAAACCCCGACAAGCACCCGATGATGTGGGCGACCGCGCAGGGGCTGGTGACGCTGCCGGTTTCGCTGGCGGGGTATATCGCCGCGTGCCTGTGGCTCTCTGCGGATAACAGCAGTTTCGCGCTGCCCTTCGGCCCGCGTCCTGGCGTGTTTATTGGCCTAATGATCGCCATTGCGCTCTGCTGTTCGTGGATTGGCGCGCTGTGCTGGAATATCGCAAGCCAGCGCCTGCCGACCGTGATCCTCGGCCCGCTTATCGTTTTTGAAACGCTGGCCGGGCTGCTCTACACCTTCTTGCTGCGCCAGAGCCTGCCACCGCTGCTGACCCTGACCGGCATTGCGCTGCTGGCGGCAGGCGTGGTGATGGCGGTGCGGGTGAAAATCGTGCCGGTCGCGGAGCGCGTGACGCAGGAGGCGTCATAAAAAAAGGCCCGTCGGTGACGGGCCTTCAGGCTTAGAACGTTTCCCAGTTATCGCTACCGCCAGCCGGTGCGGCTTTGAGGCTCGCCACTGGCGCTGGCGCGCTGAAGGACGATGCCTGCGGCGCAACGCTCGCCGCGCGCGCCTGGGCGCGGTTGAGTTTGAACACCGCGACCGCTTCATTGAGCTTGCCGGCCTGATCTTCAAGGGCTGCTGCTGCGGCGGCGGACTCTTCCACCAGCGCGGCGTTCTGCTGCGTCACTTTATCCATCTCGGAGACCGCCAGGCCCACCTGATCGATACCGCGGCTCTGCTCATCGGACGCCGAGGCGATTTCCCCCATGATATCGGTCACACGCGTCACCGCGCCGACCACTTCTTTCATGGTTTCGCCCGCTTCGCGCACCAGCTGCGAGCCCGCGTCGACGCGGTTGCCGGAGTTTTCGATAAGCGCTTTGATCTCTTTCGCCGCCTGCGCGCTGCGGCTTGCCAGCGTACGGACTTCGCCCGCCACCACCGCAAAACCACGGCCCTGCTCGCCTGCGCGCGCCGCTTCCACCGCCGCGTTGAGCGCGAGGATGTTGGTCTGGAACGCGATGCCGTCGATCACGTTGGTTATCTGCGCGATCTGGTTAGAGCTGGCGGCGATTTCGTCCATGGTACGAACGACGCCATCCACCACTTCCCCGCCTTTCAGCGCGGTTTCCGACGCGGTACGCGCCAGTTGCGTCGCCTGACGGGCGTTATCGGCGTTCTGTTTCACGGTCGCGGTCAGCTGTTCCATGCTGGCGGCGGTCTCTTCGAGCGACGCGGCCTGCTGCTCGGTGCGCGAGGAGAGATCGTTACTGCCCGCGGAGATTTCGCTGGCACCGGTGAAGATAGTGTCGGTGCTGTCGCGCACGGTGCTGACCGTACGGGCCAGCGCCTGCTGCATCTCGTGAACGTTGCGCGCCAGCAGCGCCATTTCGTTATGGCCTTGCGCATCGATAGGCTGCGTCAGATCGCCTGCGGCAATCGCACGAATGTGACCCATGACGTCATGCAGCGGCAGCAGCAGCACACGGCGCATCGCCACCCAGCTGATAATAATCACAGCCAGCACCATCACCATAATCGCCGACAGGATCCACAGAATGCGCTCGTAGTCGCTTTCGTTGTCTTTCACGCCTTTGCTGGCAAGCTTCGCCTGCTCGGCGCGCCACTCGCGATAAACGACCTGCATGGCGTTCTGCTTCTGCTCGGCATTCTGCTTGAACATCCCTTCCAGATTGCCTTCGGCCAGGAATTTGTTCATTTGCGCAAGCGTCGAGGAGTAGATGCGGTATTGCTCTTCCAGACGATCGACCAGACGCTCGTCCATTCCCGGCGTTTCCGGCAGGCCATAGTATTTGTCGTAATGGCTCTGCGCTTCCGCCAGCAGTTTGTTAGCGGTATCAACCAGTTGGCTAAGCTGACCGCCGTTAAGCTGGTTCGCCATGTTCCCCTGCAGACGCAGCATGCCGCGGTTAAGCGTGACGCGCGTCTGGTTGAGGCTTATCCAGGCGTCGGTAAATTCTGCCACGTTCTGGCTGGAGATTTGCGAGACGTTAAAGTTGTCTTTGTCATTATTGAGCGCCGTGATGAAAACGCCTGCCGCGATAAGCTGCATCGCGCCCAGAACGATCAATACGGTAATTAAAAGGGTTATGACTTTTATACGTTTAAACATGAAAGACCTTTTTGCAGGTGTAATCCAGGGTGTATCTATCGGCAGGTCATTCGGGTTGTTTAATCAGCAAAGCGGCATGGAGCGCGGTTTCCAGTTATTTCCTGATAGCGATCAGCCAGTTAGCTGGCAAAATATTTTTGTGACACACCTCACATTTTAATCCCCCTCCCCGAAAGGGTTATAGCCTCGCCTTAAAGATGTATTTAATATGCATCTTAATAAATCCTGAGTGAGGTACTGCTATGGCCTTCCGTGACCAACCCCTTGGCGAACTGGCGTTAACCATCCCGCGCGCCTCCGCGCTGTTCCGTAAATACAACCTGGATTTCTGCTGCGGCGGCAAACAGACGCTGCTGCGTGCGGCGACGCGCCAGGCGCTTGATTTGAACGCGATTGAAAGCGAACTGGCGGCATTGGCTGAAACACCTCTGGAGAAGGACTGGCAAGCCGCGCCGCTTGCTGAAATCATCGATCACATCCTTGTGCGCTACCACGACCGCCACCGTGAGCAGTTACCAGAGCTGATTTTGCAGGCCACCAAAGTGGAACGTGTTCACGCCGATAAACCGGGCGTGCCGAAGGGGCTCGCGAAGTATCTGAGCCTGCTGCATGAAGAGCTGACGAGCCACATGATGAAAGAGGAGCGCGTACTGTTCCCGATGATTAAACAGGGCATGGGCAGCCAGGCGGCGGGGCCGGTTAGCGTGATGGAGAGCGAGCACGACGAGGCGGGAGAACTGCTTGAGGTGATTAAGCACACCACGAATAACGTGACGCCGCCGCCGGAGGCCTGCACGACATGGCGCGCGCTGTATAACGGCATCAATGAGCTGATTGACGATCTGATGAACCACATCAGCCTTGAGAACAACACCCTTTTCCCGCGTGCCCTCGCAGGCGAAAAATAAAAGGCGCCCCGTCGAGCGCCTCTGTAACTTGACCTTTTGGGCCCGATACGTGGGCCCTTTTTTTATGGCTTAGCGGCGGAAGTTCGCCAGACGTTTCTTGCCGATAAACAACCAGCACACGCCCAGCACCACAAACCACAGCGGCGTCACCATCAGCGCCTGGCGGGTGTCGTCTTCCAGCGTCAGCAGCGCAATAACAAACACGAAGAACGCCATGCAGACCCAGCACATCAGTTTACCGAGCGGCATTTTGTAGATCGATTTCTCATGCAGTTGCGGACGCTGCTTCCGGTACACCAGATAAGAGCACAGGATGATGGTCCAGACGAACATAAACAGGATAGCCGACACGGTGGTGATCATCGTAAACGCGGTGATGACGTTCGGGTTGATATAGAGCATCACCACACCGCCCAGCAGGCAGATGCAGGAGAAGGTCAGCCCTTTCGCCGGTACGGCGCGTTTAGAGAGCTTCGCGAACGCTTTCGGCGCCACGCCGTCCTGCGCCAGGCCGTAGAGCATACGGCTGGTAGAGAAGACGCCGCTGTTGGCCGAAGAGGCCGCCGAGGTCAGCACCACGAAGTTAATCAGGCTCGCTGCCGCCGGCAGCCCCACCAGCACAAACAGCTCCACGAACGGGCTCTTGGTCGGCACGACGGAACTCCACGGCGTCACGGACATAATAATAATCAGCGCGAAGACGTAGAACATAATGATACGAACCGGAATCGAGTTGATCGCGCGCGGCAGCGATTTCTCCGGATCTTTGGTTTCGGCGGCGGTGGTGCCCACCAGCTCAATCCCCACAAACGCGAAGACCGCAATCTGGAAGCCCGCGAAGAACCCGCTCAGCCCTTTCGGGAACCAGCCGCCCTCATTCCACAGGTGCGTAAAGGACGCTTCAACGCCGGTCGGCGATTTAAAGTGCATCAGCACCATCACCAGCCCGACCACGATAAGCCCGACGATGGCGACGATTTTAATCATCGCGAACCAGAACTCCATCTCGCCAAACATTTTCACGGTGGCGAGGTTAAGGGAGAGCAGCAGCACGACCACCGCCAGCGACGCGACCCAGTCCGAAAGCCCAGGGAACCAGAACTGCGCATAAGCCGTGATGGCCACGACATCCGCCATGCCGGTGACCACCCAGCAGAACCAGTATGTCCAGCCGGTAAAATACCCCGCCCAGGGGCCGAGTAAATCGGCGGCGAAATCGCTGAACGATTTATATTCGAGATTAGAAAGCAGCAGCTCGCCCATCGCCCGCATGACGAAAAAGAGCATAAAGCCGATGATCATATAGACAAAAATGATCGACGGGCCAGCGAGGCTAATGGTTTTGCCAGAGCCCATAAATAACCCGGTGCCGATAGCGCCGCCGATAGCGATGAGCTGGATATGACGATTGGTTAGATTGCGCCGTAGCGACTGCTCAGCCGGTGCCTCAGCAGCATCAGCCACTTTGATCTGTTCTGACATGTTCGTTTCCTGTACCTGTCTGTGTTGTGGAGGCTCTGCTGGCCTCTATTTACGTGTTGAAATGACGATGTCCTTGGCGAAAGCAACATCGATATTAGGTAAGAATCGGAGGGTTGAATACTAAGATTTAAATATAATGTTAATTTTATGTTTAAAATGGGTGGCAAATCACTTTCACTTCGCGAAATGCATCACAAAAATACCCGCATTCCGCTTATTATCAAAATAAAATCGCGTCATTTCGCTTACGGGAAAACAATTCCCCGCCGCAGCGGGGAAAGGAAAAGCCTTACAGGATTTCCAGCAGTTCGACTTCAAAGACCAGCGTGCTGAACGGCGGAATGGATGCACCCGCGCCGCGCTCGCCGTAGGCCAGGTTGTGCGGAATGGTCAGTTCCCATTTGGAGCCGACCGGCATCAGCGTCAGCGCTTCGATCCAGCCTGCGATTACGCCGCTGACCGGAAATTCCGCGGGTTCGCCGCGCGCGACGGAGCTGTCAAACACGGTACCGTCGATAAGTTTACCGGTGTAGTGCACACGCACGCGATCCTTACGGGACGGGATCGGGCCATCACCCTGCGTCAGCACACGGAATTGCAGGCCGGATTCGGTGCTGTTCACCCCTTCGCGCTCGCGGTTTTCGTCCAGATATTTCTGGCCTTCTACCGCCATCTCCTGCTGGCGCTCGCGACGCACGGCGTCGGCGCGTTCGTGGATTTCACGCAGCGCGCGATGCACCACGTCAACAGGAACGGCTGGCTGGTTGCCTTCCAGCGCGTCACGCAGCCCCGCCACCAGTGCTTCCGGCAGCAGACCCTGTAAGCCCGACTCGCGCAGTTGCTGTCCGACCTGTAAGCCAATGCCGTAGCTTGCCTGGGCTTCGATGGTGTCAAAAGAAGGGGTTGTCATGGGGTTATCCTTTCTCAATGGGAAAATTAGCGGGCAGCATAACAGCAGCGCCACGTTGGGTAAAATAATCCTCCGGCAAGGTGATAAGGTCAGGGATGTCAGCGCGCTCACGAATGCGCGCTTTACTACCGGCATCAAACAGTTAGAACGCTATAATGGTACACTGGCGCGGCGATGCGTTTGAGTGAATGAGGAGAAGACATGCCTGGACGAATTAAACCGCTGCTGGCGCAGGTATGGCACGCCCCGGATCATATCCGGCTGATGGACCCGCTGCCGCCTGCGCACCGACGCGGCATTATTCTTTGCGCGGTCGTTATCGCGCTGTGCTTTTTATGGCCTTCTTCCAACGAGCCGGAAACGCCGCAGCGTCGCGACGCGCAGCTCGATTTAACACCTACGCCGGAAGCGCCGATGCAGCCGCAGGCGGTAGCACCTGTGGAAACGCCGGAGGCGAATGTCCAGCAGCCTGCGCCCAGCGCGCCGGTGCAGCCGTTCCAGAATAATGACATCGAGCAGCAGTGGCGTACTTATCGCGTGGAATCGGGCAAAACGCTGGCGCAACTGTTCCGCGATCACGGTCTGCCGCCGGAAGATGTGTACGCGATGGCGAAAGTGGAAGGCGACGGCAAGCCGCTCAGTAATCTTCAGCAGGGGCAGATGGTGCAGGTTCGTCAGAACGCCAGCGGCGTGGTGACGGCGCTGACCATTGATACCGGTGATAACCAGCAGGTGCTGTTTATCCGCCAGCCGGACGGCAGTTTCCTGCGCGTGCGCTGAGACTTTTCAGCATCTCAGAAAAGCAAAACGCCGGCACAAGGCCGGCGTCTTTACGTGTAGTTGAGTAAAAACTTACTCAGCAACCACGTTTACAGTCAGTTTAGCGAATACTTCGCTGTGAACCTGGAAGTCCACTTCGTGTTCGCCAGTGGTACGCAGAACGCCGTTCGGCAGACGAACTTCGCTCTTAGCCACGTCAACGCCAGCTGCAGTTACAGCGTCAGCGATGTCGCGAGTACCGATGGAACCGAACAGTTTACCTTCGTCGCCCGCTTTGGACGCGATGGTAACAGAGCCCAGCGCATTGATTTTCTCTGCGCGAGCTTCAGCAGCGGCCAGAACGTCAGCCAGTTTGGCTTCCAGTTCAGCGCGACGTGCTTCGAAGAACTCAACGTTTTTCTTGGTAGCCGGCACAGCTTTGCCCTGCGGAACCAGGAAGTTACGAGCGTAGCCCGCTTTAACGTTTACCTGGTCGCCCAGGCTGCCCAGGTTTGCTACTTTATCAAGCAGAATAACTTGCATTACCTTATCCTCTCAAAGTCGTATTAATGGACCGTGACCGATTACTGATGACGATCAGTGTACGGCAGCAGGGACAGGTAGCGAGCGCGTTTGATAGCGCGAGCCAGCTGACGCTGGTATTTTGCACGGGTACCGGTGATACGGCTCGGGACAATCTTACCGCTTTCGGTGATGTAGTTTTTCAGCGTAGCGATATCTTTATAGTCGATCTCTTGAACGCCTTCCGCGGTGAAACGGCAGAACTTGCGACGACGGAAATAACGTGCCATTTGGCTAGTCTCCAGAATCTATCAATTCAATCTGCTCGGCATGCAACACCATTTTGCTCAGTCCGTTCTTTGCCTTGTGGCAACTGATGAACCCCTGAACGGTGATTTGCGTGCCGACCGTTATACTGTGAGTAATGGCCTGGTTCTCGTGCCCGCTGATTATTACAGGCATCTGGCACCACGCCTGCCGGTGGAAACCGGCCTCCTCCTGCACAGAACGATGCTCAAGCACGAACTGGCAATGAGGAATTCCTGATGGGCTGACCTTACGAAGGGGTGCCCTGCACACGGTGCCGGACAACACCAGACGGTTGGCCATCAGAATTACTCTTCAGAATCCCCAGCTTCAGCATCATCAGCGGTTTCGTTAGCGAAATCATCGCGACGCTCACGGCGCTCGTCTTTCGCTTTAACCATCGGAGAGGCTTCAGTTACGGCGTGTTTGGTGCGCATAACCATGCTGCGGATAACGGCATCGTTGAAGCGGAAGGTAGTTTCCAGCTCATCGATAACTTCCTGCGGCGCTTCAACGTTCATCAGAACGTAGTGTGCTTTGTGCAGTTTGTTGATCGGGTAAGCCAGCTGACGGCGGCCCCAGTCTTCCAGACGGTGGATCTTGCCTTCTGCACCAGTGATGGCAGCAGAGTAGCGCTCGATCATGCCCGGAACCTGTTCGCTCTGGTCAGGATGGACCATAAAAACGATTTCGTAATGACGCATCGAATTGCTCCTTACGGATTATTCAGCCTCCTGTCTGGGTCAGCCGCGGCCCGGGGAGGCAAGGAACGTGATTAAAGGGCGGCTGAAAAATTGACGCGTCATTCTAATGGCGGACCATGACAAACACAAGGCCGCTGGTAAAAAAAGCCGCAATCCCGGTTTGCCCGGCTTTTAAAGAGAGCGGCGGAAAAACGCAACCGTCGCGTCGAGCGCTTCAGGCGTGATGCGGTGCTTCACGCCCGGCTGCCACTGGCAGGTCAGATTGTTATCCAGCGCCCGTTCGCGCAGCGCATCGGCTAAACGCAGGCTCTGCGCCGCCGGCACAACGTCGTCCTCTTCGCCATGCCATAAAAACAGCGGGCGATCCGAAAGAGATGGCAGGCGCGCGCCCACGTCCCAGGGTGCCAGCGCGGCTCTCACCGCGTCAGCGTCGGCGGCCTGCGGCGGGAAGAGCGTCTGTGAAAGCGCGCTAAACCAGCCGGAGCCCATCAGGCTCGCGACGCATTTCACTTCCGGATGATGGGATATGATGCCAAGCGCGGTCATGCCGCCCATCGACGCGCCGCCAACGGCGAGCCTGCCGTCCGCCACCAGCCCTTCATTGAGAATCGCGTCGCGCAGCGCCGGGTATTCCGTCAGCGTCGCGTGCAGGATTTGCCAGAACTGCGTCATCCGCCGTGGTGCATCGCCGCTAAAACGCGCGCCGTGATCGGGCGCGTCCGGCATAATGACGCGAAACCCGGCCTGCGCCAGGGCGACGGCGAAATAGCTGTAGACCGTTTTGGATGAGGTAAAGCCGTGATAAAACATGACCGTCGGCAATGCGTTATCGCAGCTTCCCGCAGGCACCGCGTGCAGCGCCTCAATCCCCGCAAAACGCCGGGTCGAAATTTCGATCATACTTATCTCCTGCAAAACGTCTTTAGACACAGACGCCATGATGCCAAAAACCCGCGCAACGCATGGATTTTTATCGTGTTGCGAGCCAGATTACGCTTTTACGATTTTCTACGGCCAAAAGCGCGCCTTCGTCGGCAGAACCGGGATATAGCGAACGCCTATTCCCTTACACTTACTACAATTAATCCCTGAGGTAACGATAATGCATATGCGACGGCTCATCCCTTTACTAATGGTGGCGACACTGACGGCCTGTAGCGCGCTTGAAGGCACGCCGCAGCCCGCGCCGCCGGTGGCGGATCATCCGCAGGAGATCCAGCGCTACCAGACGCAGGGGCTTGTCAAAATGGGCACCGTCACGACGCTGCAGTATGGATCACCGGATGACGCGCTGCGCGATATCGCCGCACAGGCAGGCGCCGCAGGCGCAGATTACTATCAGGTCATCTCCAATGATGACTCTCTGCTGCCTGGCCGCTGGCATGCCCGCGCGATTTTGTACCGAAAGTAAGCGTAAGCCGTCGTTTTATTTAGCGATATTTACACTGCCTTTGCGTGCATTGATCGTACCTGCTGCACAATAACTTTCGGACTGCGCGCGGAACCGGCGCGCTACATCTATCGAAAAGGTGTAAGGGAGCTGACAATGAAACGATCGCTGGCTTTAACGTCACTGCTGTTATCGGCGGGTCTGATTTCCACTTCTGCGCAGTCTGCCGAAGAGGTGAATGCTGACAGAGTGACGGGCTTAAATGAAATTGGCGTCATTTCGGTAAACGATATTTCCGGCACGCCGCAGGAGATTGAAAAAGTCATCGCCTATAAAGCGGACGAACAGGGCGCGGCGTATTATCGAATTATTCAGATGCATGAAAATCAGCGGGCCGATAACTGGCACGTGCAGGCAATTATCTATAGTTGAACGTTCTTTAGCTAAATTCTGGCTTTTATTTGGCCTTGCCATGATCTAAATCAAAATAGATTGAAACAAATAGTTACATTTACTCACTAAATATTAGGGCTCAACTGCCGTTGAAGGTGCCAAATACTGGCACTTTTGGGCTCTTTTATGACACTCTCATTTCAACGCTGGGGACTGGGCGCGAAGCTTTCATTCCTCACGGGCGTCGCGGTCGCGGCCCTTTTTTTATTGTTCACGTTTGCATTAAGTCACAAAGCCAGCGAACAGCTGGAAGCGCTGGCGCTTGAAGATCTCCATAACCAGACCACAAGCGTGGTGGATATGGCGCAGATGTTCGACAGCAGCCTCAGTGAGGAAGTGGCAAGCTTTACCAAACTCTTCAACAGCTTTATTCCGCAACCCATCAGCCGTGACGAAAGCCAGATGCAAAGCATCAATGGCATCAGCGTGCCAATGCTTAAAGGCGGCGAAACGTCGCTGCATGAAAACAACGCGCTGCCCGATGATTTCCTGACCCGCACCGGCGCTATCGCCACGCTGTTTGTCCGCAGCGGTGATAACTTCGTGCGCGTGGCGACCTCGCTGCGTAAAGAGGATGGCAGCCGCGCTATCGGCACGCAGCTCGATACCGCAAGTCCGGCGTTCGCGCCGGTCATGAAAGGCGAAACCTACCGCGGCCTGGCGCTGCTGTTCGGCAAACGCTACATCACGCAATACGAACCGGTGAAAGACGCCAGTGGCAAGGTGATCGCGATTCTGTTTGTCGGGGTGGATATCACCAACTCATGGCAAGTGATGCGCAATAAAATCCTCAATCGCCGTCTGGGCGAAAGCGGACATTTTTATGTCATTAACCGCGCGCCGGGCAAAACCTACGGCCAGTTCCTTTTCCATTCGAGCGATGAAGGCAAACGCCCGTCATGGCCGGACGCTATCTTAAAACCGGTGCTGAGCGAGCCGCAGGGGACGCTTGAGATGGAAAAAGAAGATGGCCGCACCGCCCTGCTGAGCTTCACGCAACTGCCGGGCTGGAACTGGGTGATTGTCGGCGAAGTGGATAAAGCGACGCTGCTGAGCGGTGTAACGAGCATGCGTAATCAGTTCCTTGCCGCAGGCGTTATCGTCTCGCTGTTGTTTGCCGCCGTGTTTGTCTGGACCGTTCGCCGCTGGCTTACCGCGCCGCTGCGTAATGTCATTACGCTTGCGCGCCAGTACGCCGCAGGCGATCTGCGCGAAACCATCGATACGCGTCGCCAGGATGAGGTCGGCCAGCTTATCGACGCCATCAACGGCATCGGCAACGGCTTACAGCAGATAGTGACCCAGGTGCGCGACGCCGCGGGCGATATCAGCCACGGCACCCGCGCGCTGGCCTCCGACAGCGGTGAAATCAGCGAGCAGATCAACAAGCAGGCCAGCAGCGTGGAGGAAACCTCCGCAAGTATGGAACAGCTGGCGGCCACGGTGTCGCAAAACGCCGCCAACATGGAGCAGACCCAGAGCCTGGTGAAAGAGGCGTCTGACGCCGTGCAGCACGGCGGCGAAACGGTCAGCAACGCAGTGACCACCATGAACGACATTCGCAGCGCTTCACAGCGCATCGCGGATATCACACATGTGATTGAATCTATTGCCTTCCAGACCAACATTCTGGCGCTGAACGCCGCCGTGGAAGCAGCCCGCGCGGGCGAGCACGGTAAAGGCTTCGCGGTCGTGGCGCAGGAAGTCCGCGCGCTGGCGGCGCGCAGCGCCAATGCGGTGAAAGAGATAGAGCAGCTCATCAGCGACACGCTGGCGAAAGTCAGCGAAGGCCACGCGCTCTCCGAGCAGACGCGCAAGGCGATGGAAGCGATCATAAGCCGCATCGGTCAGATCAATCAGCTGGTGACGGAAATCAACCACGCCTCGCACGAGCAGTCTGCCGGTATTGGCCAGGTGAATATCGCCATGCACCAGATTGGCGAAGCCACCCACATCAACGCCGAGCGCGTGACGCGCAGCGAGCAGACCGCGCAGGTGTTGCGTGAGAAAGGCAACCACCTGAACGAACTGGTGAGCCTGTTCCGCCTGAAGGCGTAATCAGCCCGCCCCACCCGTGGCGCGCAGTAGCGCCTGCGCCAGCACCGGCTCTGGTAGCGGGCTGTCGCCACGGGTATCCAGCATCATCCGGCACCAGGCCTGCGCCAGCGGCGGTGTCAGCGAGCGCAGCACCTGAGCGCCACTCGCCAGTAAAAAGAGCTGCGTGGTAATGGCGCGCCCGGCCGCTTCATCGGGCCTGCGCAACTGCCCGGCGAGCTGCCGCCATGCGCGATCGAAATGCCTGTCCTGCCCTTTTACCGCATCAAATTCATGGCTCAGCATCTCCAGCACGCCCGGCTGGCGCGTCAGCACGCGTAATACATCAAGACACATGATATTGCCGGAGCCTTCCCAGATACTGTTGACCGGCATTTCGCGGTAAAGCCGCGGCAGCTCGCTCTCTTCGCAATACCCGATGCCGCCGAGCGCTTCCATCGCCTCCGCCACAAACGGAATGCCGCGCTTGCAGACGCCATATTTCGCGGCGGGCGTAAAGAGCCGGGCGAACGCCACTTCATGCGGCGATTCGCGCTGCTCCCAGGCGCGCGCCAGACGAAACAGCAGCGCGGTCTGCCCTTCCAGCTCCAGCGCCATGCGTCCGAGCACCTGACGCATCAGCGGCTGATCGATAAGATTCTTGCCGAACGCCTGACGCTGATGGGTGTGATAAAGCGCCACCGCCAGGGCGCGGCGCATCAGTCCGTGGCTGCCGAGCGCGCAGTCAAAGCGCGTCATGCCGCCCATACGCAGGATCTGGCGCACGCCTTCGCCCTCTTCGCCAAGCAGCCAGCCGAGCGCGTCGAGAAACTCCGCCTCGCTGCTGGCGTTGGAGCGGTTGCCGAGTTTATCTTTCAGACGCTCAAGGCGCACCGCGTTGCGCTGGCCATCCGGCAGAAAGCGCGGCACGAAGAAACACGAAAGACCGCCTTTTGTCTGTGCGAGCACCAGATGCGCGTCGCTTTGCGGCACCGAGAAAAACCACTTATGGCCCACCAGCCGGTACGCCTCGCCGGGGCCGCGCCCTGCTACGGGTTCCGCGCGGGTGGTATTACTGAGCACATCCGAACCGCCCTGCTTTTCCGTCATGCCCATGCCGATGAGCAGCCCGCGTTTCTGCGCGCCGGGCAGCAGGTGGGAATCGTAGCGCTCGCTTGCCAGCGGGGTCTGCCAGTCGGCGAACAGCGGCGGCAGATGAGCCTGTAACAGCGGTGTCGCGGCGAACGTCATAGTAATCGGACACAGCGTGCCCGCTTCCACCTGAGCATGCAGGACGAAGCGCGCCGCGCGGGCGACCAGCGCGCCTTCGCGCGCCGTCTCAAGCCACGGCAGATTATGAACCCGGTTAGCGAACAGCCCCTGCATCAGCAGGTGCCAGGCCGGATGAAAGCGCACGTCGTCAAGACGCTCGCCGCGCGCGTCATAGCGCAACAGCTCTGGCGGATTGGCGTTCGCCAGTCGCCCTAATTCCAGCGATTCCGCCGTGCCGAGCTGCTGGCCGATGCTTGCAAGCAATTCAGCGTCCCAGCCTGCGCCTTCGCGCAGCACCGCCTCGCGCAGCGCGGTATCGGATAGAAACAGATTGCTGTTATTGAGCGTGACGGGCTGGTTAAACACCGTATGGGTTTGCCAGTGCATAAATCCCTCTCCTTACCTGTGACAACCGCGTTAAGTATGGAAGGAGAGGAAAAAGAAACCGCCTGCGTGCTTCACAAAAGTGAAAACCCGTCAGCCGGCGATATAGTGAGGAATGAAACGAGAGGTATCTTTAGTAATAAGCGAGACATCTTCGCGGATGCCAATACCCGCGGGCTCATTGCCGACAATCCAGCTGCCGAGCAGCGTATAGCTGTTGCCAAAACGCGGCAGCGCCTGAAACGCCTGCCAGATAACCGGCTCGTTGCCGTAATCACCCTCTTCGTGGGCCAGCACCTGGTCGGCGTTATCAAACAGCGTCACGTTGCCGCCTTCACGTGAGAACAGCGGTTTGCGAACGTACCCTGCGTAGCCCGCAAGCGCCTGAGCGACATCATGCCGCTCGCGCGCGAAATCGTCATGAAACCACGCCGGTAACAGGTTGGGATGGCCGGGGAACTGCGCCCAGAGCAGCGGCAGCAGTCCTTTATTGCTGAGAATGCTTTTCCACAGCGGCTCATACCAGCGCTCGGCGCGCTTACAGAGCAGCGGGCCGTTGTCGTCGCGCATCATCCACTCCAGCGGATAGAGCTTAAACGCCTGCCGGATAACGTTATCGTCCAAATCCGTCAGCACGCCGCCAAGGCCCAGGCCAATCTCTTCGATATAGATAAAACGCGTCTCAAGGCCCGCCTGGCGCGCGCAGTCTTCCAGGTACAGCACCGTGCCGCGATCCTCCTCAGACTCCTGGCAGCAGCTGAAATAGAGCGGTTCAGGCGTCGCTATCTCAGCCAGACGCGCGATGAGCTTCTCCTGAAGGCTGTTGAACTGATCGGCATCGCGCGGGATAACGCCCTGACGGCGCGCATCCTCCAGCCACTGCCACTGGAAATACGCGGATTCGTACAGCGAGGTGGGCGTATCGGCGTTGTACTCCAGCAGCTTCACCGGACCCTGCCCGGTCCAGACAAAATCCATGCGCCCGTAAAGCGACGGATCCTGGTCTTTCCAGCTTTGGGCGATGGCGTCCCAGTACAGCTCAGGAATGGCGAGCCGCTCAAGCAGGCGCGCATCGCGCACGGCTCTATCCACCACGTCAAGGCACATCTCGTGCAGCTCCGCGGTGGGCGCTTCTATCTGTTCTTCAATCTGGCGCAGCGTAAAGCGGTAGGCGCGGCTTTCATCCCAGTAGATTTCATCGTCAATAATATGAAAGTGAAAGCCGTGCTCGTGGGCGATACGCGCGAGATCCGGGCGCACCGGCGTGTGATGGCGCAGCATTTAGCCTCCCCAGCTACTGCGGGAGCTGGATGAACGGCCAAAGCCGCCGCGGGAAATCGTCGTGGCGCTGCGGGTGACGAGGCTGTGACTGCTGGCGCTGGCACCGGAGCGATTGCCGCCGCGCCAGACATAATCGCCAGATGCGTTTTGCCAGACGGGGCGCGTGTAGTAGTAGTGATAGCCGGAGCCTGAGGTGTAATACGACGACGAGGAGTCATCCAGCTCGCGCTTTTTGTCTCTGTTGCTCGCCAGCAGGAAGCCCGCCATCATCGGCACCCAGGTTTTCGCCACGCCGTCGTAATAGCAGTTATTGCCATACGCGGTGCTACAGGCGTCCCAGGTGAGCTTCGGCGGAATATCTTTTTCAAACTCGGCTTTAGCGGTATTCCAGGCGTTGGTGCAGAGATCTGCCGGGTTCCCGTCCTCACGGCACTCGTCGGGCGTCGAGTAATAGACGCCATCGCCGTCATTGTCGTTATCGCCGGTATCCTGACAGGCTTTGAGGCCGAAAAACGCCGCGCCGCCCATGATGGCGAGCGTGAGTATTTTCGGCCCTTTTCGTTCCGGCTCCGGGCGTGGAAGAAATTTCAGATCCGAGGTATTCGCAACCGGATGACCGCCATTTTTCTTTCCACGTCTTTTCCTTGCTGCCGACATAGCCTTCCTTGTTATTTCGTTTTACCAGGTCATACAGGCCGCGTTCAGAATACCGCCCGCCAGCGACGCCACGCCCATGAAAATAGCGGCCGCGACGTTGCGGTTAATGATTTTCTCGCTCAGTTTCGGCATATATAAACGCACGCCGCCGTAGATTATAAGCTGGACGACGAGCGCGATCGCCCCCCAAATCAGATAGTCCGTGATACTGACGGAGTTGATCGCCGCACTGGCGAGCGGCACCACGTAGCCTAAAATCGCGCCGCCGAAGGTAATCGCCGCCGCGCTGTTATTTTCTTTGATTAATTTCCACTCGTCGTGAGCGGTGATGCGGGTGTAGATGAACATGAAACAGTTGATCATCGCCAGCCCGATAAAAAAGTAAGCGCAAAACGCCATCAGTCCGTGGAATGTCTGCACGGTTGCATCTCCTGAGTCCAGTTAGAGGTATTGATTAAACAGGCAAATAGCCTGTGGCGCTTATAGTAGCAGCGGAGTTTAGGGTTTCTGGCGCTTTAATAAAACTTTACACAGGGAGCGGGGGCAATAAAAAACCCTCCGCAGAGGGTTTTACGATTAGCTGCGCTGACGCACGGCCTCGAAAAGGCAGATGCCTGTCGCCACCGAGACGTTCAGCGAGGAGACGCTGCCCGCCATCGGGATGCTGATAAGCTCATCGCAGTGTTCACGGGTGAGACGACGCATCCCTTCCCCTTCCGCGCCCATCACCAGCGCCAGCGGGCCGGTCATTTTGCTCTGGTAGAGCGTATGATCCGCCTCGCCCGCCGTGCCGACGATCCAGACATTCTCTTCCTGCAACAGACGCATGGTGCGCGCGAGGTTGGTCACGCGGATCAGCGGCACGCTTTCCGCCGCGCCACAGGCGACTTTTTTAGCGGTCGCGTTAAGCTGCGCGGAGCGATCTTTCGGCACGATCACGGCATGTACGCCCGCCGCGTCGGCGCTGCGCAGGCAGGCGCCGAGGTTATGCGGATCGGTCACGCCGTCCAGGATCAACAGGAATGGCTGCGCGTGCGCCGCCAGCAGATCCGGCAGATCGTTTTCGCCATACTGACGCCCCGGCTTGACGCGCGCGACGATACCCTGATGCACCGCGCCATCCGCTTTTTCATCCAGCCACTGGCGGTTTGCCACCTGCACTGGCACGCCCTGCGCTTCCAGCGCGTGGATCAGCGGCAGCAGACGTTTATCTTCACGCCCTTTCAGAATAAACACTTCCTGAAAGCGCTCGGGAGCGCGCTCCAGCAGGGCCTGCACCGCGTGGATGCCGTAAATCATTTCACTCATGAATGGTACTCGTTATGGGCGGCAAGCCGCCCGGTGTTAGGCAATACGTAATAAATCGGGCCTGGCTCGCAGGCCCCGCGATTAGTTGTCGCGCTGTTTCTTCGCCGCGCGCTTCGCTTTAGTAGCGGCCGCGATTTTCTGCGTTTTGGCCGACGGTTTTTTACTGCTTTTCGCCGGTTTGTCGCTCTTCTCTGCCCGCACCGCGCCGTCTTTCTTCACCTTTCCACGGCCTTTCTCGCTGCGAAATGCCTCGTTGGGTTCGAAATTCTGGCGCTTGCCGACCTGACGACGGCTGCGGTTTTTAGCGCCGCCGCCTCGCTTCTCGCGCTCGCGCGCGGTTTTACCCACGTTACGTGGCCCGCGTTCGCTGGAGATGAGCGAGAAATCGATTTTACGCTCGTCCATGTTAACCGCTTCGACTTTGACTTCGACGCGGTCGCCCAGACGATACGTCTGGCCGCCGGATTCGCCAATCAACCGCTGACCGACCTGATCAAAGCGGTAATAGTCGTTATCCAGCGACGAGACATGCACCAGGCCATCGATAAAGAGATCGGTCAGGCGCACGAAGAAACCAAAGCCGGTGACGCTTGAAATCACGCCGGAGAAGGTCTGGCCGACCTGATCCTGCATGAAGTCGCACTTCAGCCAGTCCGCCACTTCACGGGTGGCTTCGTCGGCGCGGCGTTCCGTCATGGAACAGTGCTGGCCCAGTTGCAGCATCTCTTCCATGGTGTAGTGCCAGCCACCGCTTTCGGTGGTGTTGCCTTCGTGGCCCTGCTCTTTGGCGATCAGGTATTTAATCGCGCGGTGCAGCGTGAGATCCGGGTAGCGGCGAATCGGCGAGGTAAAATGCGCGTAGGATTGCAGCGCGAGGCCAAAGTGGCCGCGGTTTTCCGGATCGTAAATCGCCTGCTTCATCGAGCGCAGCAGCATGGTTTGCAGCATCTCGTGATCGGGACGATCGGCGATGGAATCAAGCAGCTCGGCGTAGTCGCGCGGTTCCGGCTTGTTGCCGCCCGGCAGCTCCAGCCCCAGTTCTGCGAGCACGGAGCGGAACGAGGTGATCGCTTCGTTGGTCGGACGATCGTGAATACGGAACAACGCCGGCTCTTTGTGCTTCTCGACAAAGCGCGCCGCCGAAATGTTGGCGAGGATCATGCACTCTTCGACAAGCTTGTGCGCGTCGTTACGCTGGGTCTGCTCGATGCGATCGATACGGCGCTCGGCGTTGAAGATGAACTTCGCCTCTTCGCTCTCAAACGAGATACCGCCGCGCTCGGTGCGCGCCTCTTCCAGCGCTTTATACAGCGTGTGCAGCTCTTCAAGATGCTTCACCAGCGGTTGATACTGGCTGCGCAGATCTTCATCGCCCTGCAGAATATGCCACACCTTGGTGTAGGTCAGACGGGCGTGCGAGCTCATCACCGCTTCATAGAATTTATAGCCAGTGAGACGGCCTTTGGCGGAGATCGTCATCTCACAGACCATACAGAGGCGATCCACCTGCGGATTCAGCGAACACAGGCCGTTGGAGAGCACTTCCGGCAGCATCGGGACAACCTGCGACGGGAAGTAAACCGACGTGCCGCGGTTGCGCGCTTCGTTATCAAGCGGCGTTGGCGGACGTACATAGTAGCTGACGTCGGCGATAGCCACCCACAGGCGCCAGCCGCCGCCGCGTTTTTTCTCACAGAATACGGCGTCGTCAAAGTCGCGGGCGTCTTCGCCGTCGATGGTGACGAGCGGCAGGTTGCGCAAATCGACGCGCCCCACTTTGGCCTCTTCCGGCACTTCTTCTTTCAGGTGCGCAATCTGTTCTTCGACGGCTTTCGGCCAGACGTAAGGGATTTCATGGGTGCGCAGCGCCATATCGACGGCCATGCCGGTGCCCATGTTGTCGCCGAGCACTTCAACAATTTTACCGATAGCTTTGGTGCGGCGCGTCGGACGCTGTGTCAGCTCGACGACCACGACATAGCCCATGCGTGCGCCCATCACCTCTTCCGGCGGAATGAGGATATCAAAGCTCAGGCGGCTGTCGTCCGGCACCACGAAGCCGACGCCCGCGTCGGTGAAATAGCGCCCGACGATATTGCTCTGCTTCGGCACCAGCACGCGCACGATACGCGCTTCGCGGCGGCCTTTGCGGTCTGAACCGAGCGGCTGCGCCAGCACGATATCGCCGTGAATGCAGGTTTTCATCTGCTCAGACGAGAGATAAAGATCGTCTTTGCGTCCTTCGACGCGTAAAAACCCGTAACCGTCGCGATGGCCGATGACGGTGCCTTTTTGCAGATCAAGACGTTCCGGCAGCGCATAGCACTGGCGGCGGGTAAAGACTAACTGGCCGTCGCGCTCCATGGCGCGCAGGCGGCGACGCAGCGCTTCCAGCTGTTCCTCGCCTTCAATGCCGAGTTCAGACGCCAGTTCATCGCGGTTAGCCGGTTTTTCACGTTTGGTTAAATGCTCAAGGATGAATTCCCGGCTCGGGATGGGATTGGCGTACTTTTCAGCTTCTCGTTCCTGAAAAGGATCGTGTGACATAGCGGTTCCTCCGTTGTCATCAGTGGCGCGAATGCGTCATTCCACCAGCAGTAATTTGTAAAGCGGCTGGTTTTCCTGCACTAAATCGGCCAGCGTGTAGTTATCCAGTTCCTGAAGAAAGCGCGCCACCGCGTCGCCCAGCACCTGTTTCAGGCGACACGCGGGGGTGATGTGACAGAACGCGCTACTGCAGTTCACTATAGACAGGGGCTCCAGCTCACGCACGACATCACCAATACGGATGGTTGCGGCTGGTTTGCCAAGGCGGATCCCGCCGTTTTTACCCCTCACGGCGGTCACATAGCCCGCACGACTAAGTTGGTTGATTATTTTGACCATATGATTGCGGGAGACGCCGTACACCTCAGTGACTTCAGAAATGCTGGTCATGCGGCCTTCCGGCAAGGACGCCATATAGATCAAAGCCCGTAGCCCGAAATCGGTAAAACTCGTTAACTGCACATCAACCTCAGAATATGGGAGGGGAAAAACGCGGTTCGCCCAGTGGGCGATATATTGATGATAAACCAGCCACATGTCAGGCGGCTAATTTATTTGAAAAAGGCGGGTAAAAACCGGGAAAACAAAGGGCGCGTTTGCCGCGCCCCTGGTCATTTTATGCGTCGAACGGATCGCGCAGGATCATGGTTTCGGTACGATCCGGACCGGTAGAGATGATGTCGATCGGCACGCCGGTGACTTCTTCAATACGTTTGATATAGTTCAGCGCCGCCTGCGGCAGGCCGCTGCGCTCTTTCACGCCGAAGGTGGATTCAGACCAGCCCGGCATGGTTTCGTAAATCGGCTCGATACCTTCCCAGTCATCCGCCGCCATCGGGGTGGTGGTGACTTCGCGGCCATCCGGCATACGGTAAGCGACGCAGATTTTCACCTCTTCCAGACCGTCCAGGACGTCCAGTTTGGTCAGGCAGAAGCCGGACAGGGAGTTGATCTGCACGGCGCGGCGCACCGCTACCGCATCCAGCCAGCCGGTACGACGGCGACGACCGGTGGTGGCACCGAATTCATTGCCTTTTTTGCACAGGAATTCGCCGACATCGTCGAACAGCTCGGTCGGGAACGGGCCTGCGCCCACGCGGGTGGAGTAGGCTTTGATGATGCCGAGCACGTAATCCACATAACGCGGGCCAATGCCGGAACCGGTCGCGACGCCGCCAGCGGTGGTGTTGGAGGAGGTGACATACGGATAGGTGCCGTGGTCGATATCCAGCAGCGTACCCTGCGCGCCTTCAAACATGATGAAGTCGCCACGTTTACGCGCCTGATCCAGCAGATCGGAAACATCCACCACCATGCTGGTCAGCACGTCGGCAATCGCCATGACGTCGTCCAGCACTTTCTGGTAGTCAACCGCTTCGACTTTGTAGAAGTTCACCAGCTGGAAGTTGTGGTATTCCAGCACTTCTTTCAGTTTTTCAGCGAAAGTGGCTTTATCAAAGAGATCGCCCACGCGCAGACCGCGACGTGCGACTTTATCTTCATAGGCCGGGCCAATGCCGCGACCGGTGGTGCCGATGGCTTTGGCACCGCGCGCTTTCTCACGTGCGACGTCGAGCGCGACGTGGTAGTCGAGGATCAGCGGGCAGGCTTCAGATAACAGCAGACGTTCGCGAACCGGGATACCACGGTCTTCCAGTTCCTTCATCTCTTTCATCAGCGCGGCAGGCGACAGCACAACGCCGTTACCAATGATGCTGGTGACGTTATCGCGAAGAATGCCTGATGGAATAAGATGAAGGACGGTTTTTTCACCGTTGATTACGAGAGTATGGCCTGCGTTGTGACCGCCCTGGTAGCGTACAACATATTTAGCCCGTTCAGTCAGAAGATCGACGATCTTCCCTTTACCTTCGTCACCCCATTGGGTGCCCAGTACGACGACGTTGTTACCCATTTTTCAAAATCACCGTTTGCTTAAAAAAGGATTCTAACACCAGCTTTGCTGATGTTCAGCCCTTTTTGTATACAAATTTCGTCGATTTTGCCCGATTTTTATTCAGTTAATCGTTTTCCTCAACATGTAGTAGATAACAATCCCGGCAACCACAAGACCGCCACCGAAACGGCGCAGTAAGGTGTCCGGCATTTGCGCCACAGAGAGGATCATCCGCCGCCACAGACGTGGAAAAAGCAGCGGGCCGAGCCCCTCGACGACCAGTACCAGACCCAGCGCCAGCAAAACCGTTGTATTCGTTGTGCGTAAAACCTGCATAAAAAAAGAGCCGGTAATGACCGGCTCTTGTTTAGGGTAAGGGCTTAGCGTGCGCTATTGGCCGGCGTTTTCATATAGCGGAAAAAATCGCTGTCCGGGCTTAACACCATCACGTCCTGATTGGAGTTAAAGCTGCTCTCGTAGGCACGCAGGCTGCGGATAAAGGCGTAGAAATCCGGATCCTGGCTGAACGCGTCGGCGAACAGTTTCGCGGCTTCGGCATCACCTTCACCACGCAGGATACGCGCCTGACGCTCTGCTTCCGCAAGTGTACGGGTCACTTCGTAATCCGCCGCCGCGCGCAGTTTCTCGGCCTCTTCCTGGCCCTGCGAACGATGACGACGGGCGACCGCTTCACGCTCGGCGCGCATACGGTTGAAGATAGCTTCCGAAACTTCCGCCGGCAGGTTGATCTGCTTGATACGCACGTCAACCACTTCAATACCGAGTGCGGCCATGCTGTTCGGGTTGATCACCGGCACTTTGCCGTTGGTCTCTTCGGTCACGCGTTTCGCCGCAGAGGCGATAGCGTCATCCGCCGCCGGGGTTTCGACTTCATCTTCAGTGCCCGCAGAACCGGAGTTCAGCGCTTCGCGCACTTCAGACGTCAGACGACCACGAGAATCGGTCACGATGTCTTTCACGTCGAGACGACCAATTTCAGAACGCAGACGGTCAGAGAACTTACGTTTCAGCAGCACTTCCGCCTGAGAGAGATCGCCGCCGCCTGTCGCAAGGTAGTAACGGCTGAAATCGCTGATGCGCCATTTGATGTAAGAATCGACGATCAGGTCTTTCTTCTCTTTGGTGACGAAACGATCCGCCTGGTTATCCATGGTCTGGATACGGGCGTCCAGCGTCTTCACCGACTCGATAAACGGCAACTTAAAGTGCAGGCCAGGCTCATACACTTTCGGCTTATTATCGTTGTCGCGCACCACTTTACTGAACTGCAGGATGATGCCGCGCTCACCCTCTTTCACCACAAAAATCGAGGTGTAAAGCACCACCAACGCGATGATGATTACCGCAATGACTGACTTACGCATCGTTATTCACTCCCTTCGCGCTGGTAATCGTTACGCTGCGCGTTGGCACGGCGTTGATCCATAATATCGCCACGGCCAGAGGACGCGCTGTTGCTCGCGCCGCTGTTGCCGCTACCGGAAGCCGGCGGCAGACGCAGCAGCGGATTGCCGCTGTTGTTGTCGTCGCTCGCGGCAGGCGCGGAGCCGCCTTTCAGCATCTGATCCAGCGGTAACACCATCAGGTTTCCGCCTTTATCGTTGACCAGCACTTTACGGGTGTGGCTAAGCACTTTTTCCATGGTTTCGATATACAGACGCTCGCGGGTAATTTCCGGCGCGGCTTTATATTCCGGCAGGATCTTCGCAAAGCGCGCCACTTCACCCTGAGCTTCCAGGACAGTCTGCGTTTTATACGCGCGGGCTTCTTCCAGAATACGCTGCGCCTGACCGTTCGCTCGCGGCTGCACTTCGTTGCTGTACGCTTCCGCTTCACGGATGTACTGCTGTTCGTTTTCACGGGCGGCAATGGCATCGTCAAACGCGGCTTTTACCTCTTCCGGCGGACGGGCGGCCTGGAAGTTAACGTCGAGCAGCGTAATGCCCATGTTGTACGGACGAATGGTCTCTTCCAGCTCGCGCTGGGTATCGCTACGGATAACGGTACGGCCTTCCGTCAGAATGCGGTCCATCGTGTATTTACCGATGACGCCGCGCAGGGCGCTGTCGGTAGCCTGACGCAGGCTGTCGTCCGCGTTGGCGACGCTAAACAGGTAGCGCTGCGGATCGGTCACGCGGTACTGGACGTTCATCTCAACGCGCACGACGTTTTCATCAGACGTCAGCATGATGCCGGAGGCGGCCAGCTCACGCACGGCCTCTACGTTAACCGGCACCACTTCATCAATAAAGGTGGGCTTCCAGTTAAGGCCCGGCTCAACCAGATGGCTGAATTTGCCAAAACGCGTCACAACGCCGCGCTCAGCTTCTTTGATGGTATAGAACCCGGTGACGGCCCATAAGACGACCGCAGCGACCGCGACGATACCGACAATACGACCGCCGACCGGGCTACGTGGCTCCTGCGAAGCACCGCCGCCTTTACCACCGCCAATGCCGCCCAGCTTTTTGCTGAGTTTACGGAAGATATCATCCAGATCCGGCGGCCCCTGCTCGCGACCGCCTTTATTTCCCCCAGAGTTGCCGCCAGGCTTGCTGCTTCCCCACGGGTCGCGGTCCTGTCCGTTATTACCGGGCTGATTCCACGCCATGTTTATGCTCCATATTTGTTATGCGGTGATATACCTTTCGTCCTTCAGATGGCGTGATGGCGTGCGCTTTCATTCATTGTGCTAATGCGAAAAAGCGCAGGCGTCATCACGCCGCCTGAGTTCATCCGGGTACCCCCCAAAGGGGAATATTTTCAGGCTTCGGCCGGCCGGTTAGACCACGTAGTCAACCAATGCCGGTTCCTGTTTACAGAGGCGACGCCAGTCAACAATCGGCATGCGAACTTGCAGTCCGACGCAACCGTCCTCCTCCATCCACTCTTTTTCGATCGCCTGAAGCTGGTAAAACCGGCTCCGCAGACGCCCCGCTTCCGGCGGAAGACGCAGCGCACGCTGGACTATTTCGCCGGAGAGACGTTCCGTCAGGGCCTGGAAAAGCAGTGGCACGCCCGCCCCCGTCTGCGCGGAAAGCCACACGCGGATGGGCACATTCTCGTCGTTCCTGTCGATACGCGGCTCGAAATCCTCCAGCATGTCGACTTTATTCATCACCAGCAGCGTCGGGATCTCGTGGGCGTCGATTTCTTCGAGCACGGTATTAACCGCCTCGATATTCTCCGCCATGCGGACATCCGCCGCGTCGATCACATGCAGCAGCAGCGTCGCCTGACGCGTCTCCTGCAGCGTGGCTTTAAACGCCGCGACCAGATCGTGCGGCAGATGGCGGATAAACCCGACCGTATCCGCCAGCACCGTTTCGCCGACATCCGCGACGTCTATGCGGCGCAGCGTCGGGTCGAGTGTCGCAAACAGCTGATCCGCTGCATACACCTCAGCCGTGGTGATTTGGTTAAACAGGGTGGATTTGCCGGCGTTGGTGTAGCCCACCAGAGAGACGGTGGGAATATCGGCTTTGGTACGCGACCGACGTCCCTGCTCTCGCTGCTTCTCGACGCGCTCCAGCCGCGAGAGGATCTGAGTAATACGGTTACGCAGTAAACGACGGTCGGTTTCCAGCTGGGTTTCACCCGGGCCGCGCAGGCCGATACCGCCTTTCTGGCGCTCAAGGTGGGTCCAGCCGCGCACCAGTCGCGTGGCTAAATGGCGCAGCTGCGCCAGCTCAACCTGCAGCTTCCCTTCATGGGTGCGCGCACGCTGGGCGAAAATATCAAGAATCAGGCCGGTGCGGTCGATAACGCGACACTCGCACAGGCGCTCAAGATTACGTTCCTGAGCCGGGGTCAACGCATGATCAAAAAGGACAACAGACGCCCCAGTGGCTTTGACTGCATCGGCAATCTCAACGGCTTTACCTTCACCAACAAAATACTTTGGGTGCGGCGCTTTACGGCTACCGGTAATCACCTGTAATGCTTCGACACCGGCGGAAGAGACCAGAGATTCGAACTCCTGGAGGTCTTCCATATCTTTGTCTTGCGTAAAATAGATGTGTACCAGCACCGCCTGCTCACCGGCATCATAACGGTCAAACAAGCGTAAACCCTCTTAAAATACCAGCGGGGAACACAGACGAACTGGTCCCCCGACATGGAGCAACAGCCAGGCCTTACTCGGCGTCTTCGCTATCCTGAGAGGCAGCGGAAGATGGCTGTGCGTTGTTGCTGTGATGGTAGTTATTGGAACCGCCACCCGCGTTGTTACTATGGTGAGAAACCGGACGAGACGGCACCACGGTCGAGATCGCGTGCTTATAAACCATCTGGCTGACCGTGTTTTTCAACAGGATCACGAACTGATCGAAAGATTCAATCTGACCTTGCAGCTTAATACCATTCACCAAATAAATAGAAACTGGAACACGTTCCCGACGCAGCGCGTTGAGGAACGGATCTTGCAAAGATTGCCCCTTAGCCATTCTATCTTTTCCTTATATGCTTGTTGTTTATACTCTTGAACCCTTGGGCTCTGAAAAACTGCGTAAAAATCCGCGCACGATACGGTTCAATTGTACACATTCATTGTTGCTTCGCACCAATAACCTGTAACACATCGCTGTACGCCTGTTGAGGCTTCTCACTGTCGAGCCAGTGTACGCCTTCCCAACCGCGCAGCCAGGTCATTTGCCGCTTCGCTAACTGTCTCGTGGCGCAAATACCTCGATAAACCATTTCGTCGTATGAGATTTCACCCGCCAGATAAGACCACATCTGACGGTATCCCACGCAACGAACGGAAGGCATGTCCGTATGCAAATCTCCACGGGCAAATAACGCCCGGACTTCTGCCTCAAAACCTGAAGCCAACATCTGGTGAAAACGCTGCTCAATGCGCTGATGGAGCAGTTCACGGCTCGCCGGGGCGATGGCGAACTGATGCACCTGATAGGGCAGAGCTTCTCCTGACGTTTGCGTCAGTTCCGTTAAAGTTTTACCCGAAATGAAAAAAACTTCCAGTGCCCGGGAAAGCCTTTGCGGATCGTTGGGATGGATTCGCTGCGCCGCGACAGGGTCGATATCCTGAAGCTTGCGGTGTAATGCGTCCCACCCCTGCTCTGCTGCCTGCCGTTCGATCTCCGCTCTGATGGTCGGATCCGCTGAAGGAAGCGGCGAAAGCCCTTCCAGCAACGCCTTAAAGTAGAGCATGGTGCCGCCCACCAGCAGCGGTATGCGCCCGGCGGCGACAATCTCCGCCATCGCTTGTAGCGCATCGCGGCGGAAATCGGCCGCGGAGTACGCCTGCGCGGGATCGATAATATCCAGCAAGCGGTGCGGCGCCTGCGACAATTCGTGCGCATCAGGCTTGGCGGTGCCGATATCCATGCCCTTATAGACCAGCGCGGAATCCACGCTAATCAGCTCCACCGGCAGCGTCTGGCGCAGGCGAATGGCTAACGCCGTTTTGCCGGATGCCGTCGGCCCCATCAGAAAAATCGCCTTCGGAAGGCCTGTTTTACTTACATCATTCATGTGTCAGGGCATTCATCGCCGGTTGTAGATCAATAGGTTGTAATAGACCACCCGGCGGCGTTTTCACCATCTGCGGACACAGCCTTTCGAGCTCCGCCAGCGTCGCGATGGCTTGCGCGACGCTCCACGGTTGCGCGATAACCAGATGGCGGGCAAGCCATCCGGCAATAGCGGCGTCGTCAGCATTTGGTTGCTGCGCCAGGTAGCCTATCAGTTCGGGAATCAAGATTTGTAAATTTTGTTGGCGTAAGGGTAAAGGCACTGCACGAATTGTCACGTGATGCCCGTCGAGGACGATTTCGATACCCAGGCGCGCCAGTTGCGGCTGCGCGCGGGTCATAATATCGCGCTCGTCGCCGGAAATTTTCAGACGAACCGGAATCAGTAACGGCTGTGCGCAGGGCGCTTCATCATGCGGCAACAGCTGCGCCTGTTTGAGACAGCGCTCCGCCACGCTTAAGGCCAGCAGCATGAGCTTACCG
Organism: Cronobacter sp. HA18006; assembly: GCF_011605445.1. Lineage (NCBI taxonomy): Bacteria > Pseudomonadati > Pseudomonadota > Gammaproteobacteria > Enterobacterales > Enterobacteriaceae > Cronobacter > Cronobacter sp. HA18006. The sequence goes on from NZ_JAANQB010000025.1 coordinate 114,785, forward strand.
TCGCGCTCAAGCAGCGCCACGTTTTCAGACACCAGCGTCAGCACGCGTCCAAAACTGTGCGAATGCCCGTCCAGCGCAGGCGCGGGCGGCATAACCTCACGCGGGCTTGTCACCGAAGGCGCGGCAGGCGGCGGCGTCACCGCGGGCGTCTCCAGCAATTGTTTGTACAGCGCGCCCTGCTGTTTCTGATAGCCCGGTATCGCATGCGGCCAGCCGCCGCTGCTGGCAGCGCTGCGCCCTGCGTTGCTGCCTGCTGACGCCCCGCCGGATGAATAGCGCGGCGCGTCGTTCTCGCGTGCGCTCACACGCTCACGCGGCGCCGGGTCGGCAAACTGATTTTTTCCCGCCGCGACGCGGTTTTCCGGCTGAAAGCGTGGCGCGTCCTCGGCCGGTTCATTGAGAGAGAGCGGATTTGCCGCCTGCTGCTGCAGCACGCTCACCACGCCCTGATAGATAAAATCGTGCACCAGCCGCGACTGGTGAAAACGCACTTCATGCTTGGCCGGATGCACGTTCACATCCACCTGATGCGGATCGATTTCCAGATACAGCACATAGGCAGGCTGCTGATCGATGCCGAGCTTATCTTCGCAGGCCTGGCGAATCGCATGGTTAATCAACCGGTCGCGCATCATACGGCCATTTACATAGCAGTACTGGATTTCGGCCAGTGCCGCCGTAGTGCCTTTCGGCTCCGCCACCCAACCGCGCAACGCCAGATCGCCGTGCTGCCACTCGATAGCCAGCGCGTGCTCCAGAAATGCCGGGCCGCAAATGCTGCCAAGACGGCGTTCACGCGGCGCGTTGCCCTGCACGGCCCGGTACTGACGCATCATTTTGCCGTTATGGCTGAGGTTTATCGTCACGTCAAAGCGCGCCAGCGCGATGCGCCGCACCACTTCGTCGATGTGCGTGAATTCGGTTTTCTCGGTGCGCATAAATTTGCGCCGCGCGGGGGTGTTGTAGAACAGATCCAGCACTTCCAGCGTGGTGCCGACCGGGTGCGCCGCCGGTTTGACGGTCACCTCCATATCGCGGCCTTCGGCGTACGCCTGCCAGGCTTCCTGCTGATCGGCGGTGCGCGAGGTGAGCGTGAGACGCGATACCGAGCTGATACTGGCCAGCGCCTCGCCGCGAAAGCCGAGGCTGATAATGGCTTCGAGATCGTCCAGCGAGGCGATTTTACTGGTGGCGTGACGCGCCAGCGCCAGCGCCAGCTCATCTTTCTTAATGCCAGCGCCGTTATCGCGGATGCGGATAAGCTTCGCGCCGCCACGCTCAATATCGATATCAATGCGCGTGGCGCCCGCATCAAGGCTGTTTTCCACCAGCTCTTTCACGACCGACGCAGGGCGCTCCACCACCTCGCCCGCGGCGATCTGGTTCGCAAGCTGCGGCGGCAGAACCTGAATCGGCATGAATTCTCCTTACTGAATCACGGTGACCTGACTTGTGGCGTTGTCAGCGGAGCGGGCGGTCTGCCCCGTTCCGCCGTCACCCTTTGGCGCGGCCTGGAGCGGATGCGCAATAAAGTAGTTGCGCAGCCCCTGATAAATCGCTTCGGCAATTTGCTGCTGATAGTCATCACTTGCCAGCAATCGCTCTTCGCCGGTATTGCTGATAAAACCGGTCTCCACTAAGAGCGACGGGATATCCGGCGAGCGCAGCACGCCGAGGCTTGCGTGTTCTGGCCGCCGCTTATGCAGCGCGCCCACCCGCTGAAGCTGCCCGAGCACGCTGGTGGCGACATCATACCCGACGCGCTGTGAATGGCCGAACTGCAAATCCAGTACCGCCTGGCTCAGGTACGGGTCCGCCTGGCTGTTCGCGAGCACGTCGCCTGCGCCGCCGAGAAGCTCTGATTGTTTCTCGTGCTGCTCAAGCCAGCTCGCCATTTCGCTGTTGGCACGACGATTCGAGAGCACCCAGACGGATGCGCCGGTGGCGTCGCGGTTAGGCGCGGCGTCGGCGTGAATGGAGACCAACAGATTCGCGTTTTGCTGGCGCGCCACATCGGAGCGGCCCATGACGGAGATAAAATAGTCGCCGTCGCGGGTCAGCACGCCCTTAAACATCGGATCGTCATTAAGCAGCGTTCGCAGCTTACGGGCGATAGCGATGGTGACGTTTTTCTCGCGCACGCCGTCGGGGCCGATAGCGCCGGGATCCTGGCCGCCATGTCCGGCGTCGATAGCCACCACCACGCGGTCGGATGTCGCGGCCCGGCTGACGCTGCGCCCCGGCCGCGTCACGGTATTGCTGCCGACGACGCTGGTGATACGGTCGTTATCGGTGCGAAACGGGTTGCGCGCAGGCTCGGATGATCGAACGGGAGCGGCGACGGGCTCGCGCTGCGCCACAACCGGTGGCGGCGGTGGCGGCGGCGGCTCGTCGGCGTCGATCGTAAAGACGACGTTATAGCCTGCGCCCTTTTGCTGTTTTACCGCGCGCGCTTTGCCATCTTTGGTTAAATCGACCACCAGACGCAGCGACTGATTATCTTTCGGCTGGCCGGCGCGAATGCTCTTGACCAGGTTTTCGCCGCTAAAGATCAGCGGCAGGCCCTGAATCATGCCGGTCTGTTTAATATCAAGGGCGACGCTGCGCTTACCCTGCTGCGAGTAAGCGTATTCAGGATCGCCCATAAAACTTAAGGTGATCCGCGCCTGGCCGTCGCCGTTGGACACCTGAATATCAGACAGCGTCGCCCCGAACGCGGGCGCGCATATCGCCAGCAGAAGCGCCACTACCCAGTTTTTCATGCGTGTGATCATCCTGTCGTCCTTGCGTTCAGGCGAGGCGGGCCAGCAGCGCGTCACCGGCGGCGGAGACCGCTTTCACCCGCGCTTCTCGCCCTTGCTCCTGCCATGACAAGTGGATTTCGATATCGGGCGACGGCAACACGCCCGCGCCCTGCTGCGGCCACTCGACAAGGCAAATGGCGTCGTCGGTGAAGTAATCGCGAATGCCCATGAACTCCAGCTCTTCCGGATCGGCCAGACGATAGAGATCGAAGTGGTAGACCATTCTGTTTTCCAGCGTATAAGGCTCAACCAGCGTGTACGTCGGGCTTTTCACGTTGCCCTGATGACCGCACGCCTGCAGAAAGCCACGGCTGAATGTGGTTTTGCCCGCGCCCAAGTCGCCATACAGATGGATAACGGTCGCGCCGGTGCAGGCACGCGCCACGCGTGCGCCGAGATCGAGGGTGGCCTGCTCTTCGGGTAAAGGTATAACGCGATTAATCATGATTCTGGTCTGTGTCTATATCCGGGTTAACAAAACGATAGAGCGTGGAAAACAGATCGATTGCCAGCATGCCGCGCGTGCCAAAGCGCATGGCAAGCGCATCTGCCGCCGCGCCGTGCGCCACGCTGCCTGCGCAGGCGGCATCAAAAAGGTTAAGCCCCTGCGCCAGCAACGCGCCGATAATACCGGAAAGCACGTCGCCCATGCCGCCCGTACCCATGCCAGGATTACCGACATCGATAATGCCGCATTCGTCCTGCGGCCCTGTTACCACCGTTCCCGCGCCTTTCAGCACCACGCAACCCCCGTAGCGCTGCGCCAGCTCTCTGGCGCTAAGTAAGCGGTCACTCTCAATTTCTGCCACGCTACGGTTAAGTAACCGCGCGGCCTCGCCGGGGTGCGGCGTAAGAATGCGATTGTGACTGGTATCGGGAGCGATTGCCAGAAGGTTAAGCGCGTCCGCATCCCACAGCATCGGTTTGTCGCACTGGCGTACTTTCGCCAGCGCCGATTTGCCCCACTCCTGCTGCCCGAGCCCCGGCCCGATAACCACGACGTCGGCCCATTCCAGACTGGCGTCGAGCGCATCGCTGGTGAGTTCATGCACCATCAGCTCCGGGCGTGCAGTCACCAGCGGCGCGATGTTTTCCGCGCGAGTAAGTACTCGCACCAGGCCTGCGCCCGCACGCAGCGCCGCCTCGCCGGTCATGCGGATGGCACCGGCGGTGCCATGATCGCCGCCGATAATCACCAGCTTGCCGTTATCGCCTTTATGCGAACCAGGACGGCGCGGCCGGAGCCAGCGGGAGAGCTGCGTTGCGTCGAAGCGCGCATACGGCGCCTGTTGCCCGGCAAGCCACGCCTCAAGCCCCAGCGCGTGATAATGCAGCTGCCCGACGACGTCACGGGCGCGGCCAGTAAGCAGCCCCGGCTTGAGCGCAATGAACGTCACGGTATGCGCGGCATGAATCACCGCGCCCGGCGCAGCGCCGGTTTGCGCCAGCAGGCCGGACGGAGTATCCAGCGCCACTACGGGTGCCCGATGTTTATTCGCCTGTTCAATCAGCGCGGCGACGTTCTCGCGCGGAGCCTGAGAAAGCCCCGTGCCGAGCAATGCATCGATAATCAGATCGCAGGTTTCCGGCAGCGGCGTGTGCGGCGCATGGATTTCACCGCCTGCGTTAAGCCAGGCCTCGCGCGCGGCCTGCGCCTCTTCCGGCAAGGGTTTGTCGCTTTCCAGCGCCAGCAGCGTCACGTCAATGCCCGCCGCCTGCGCCAGACGCGCCACCACATAACCATCGCCACCGTTATTGCCGTGACCGCACAGCACCAGCCAGCGCTGGCTGTGCGGATACGCCGCGCGCGCCACCTGAAACACCGCATCGCCCGCGCGTTGCATCAGTTCATAGAGCGTCAGCCCGAGGCTGTCCGCCGCCTCGCGTTCCGCCGTGCGCAGCCAGTCTGCGGGCCAGACGGAGTGTGGTATACTGGCGTCGTTTTTTTTCATCCCGTGGTCCGTCATGTCTGAACCCCTCGATCTCAATCAGTTAGCGCAAAAAATTAAACAATGGGGTGCCGAGCTCGGTTTCCAGCAGGTCGGTATTACCGATACCGATCTCAGCGCCAGCGAAGGCGCGTTACAGGCGTGGCTGGATAAACAGTACCATGGCGAAATGGAGTGGATGGCGCGTCACGGTATGCTACGCGCCCGCCCGCATGAGCTGCTGCCCGGCACGCTGCGCGTTATCAGCGTGCGCATGAACTATCTGCCTGCCAGGGCGGCGTTTGCCAGCACGCTGAAAGATCCCTCGCTCGGCTACGTGAGCCGTTACGCCCTGGGGCGCGATTACCATAAGCTTTTGAGAAACCGGCTGAAAAAACTCGGCGAAACGCTGCAACAGCATTGCGCATCGCTGAATTTTAGACCTTTTGTCGACTCCGCGCCCATCCTTGAGCGCCCGCTCGCCGAAAAAGCGGGTCTCGGCTGGACCGGCAAGCATTCGCTGATTTTAAGTCGCGACGCCGGGTCGTTTTTCTTTCTTGGCGAACTGCTGGTGGATATACCGCTACCAGTGGATAAGCCTGTCGAAGAAGGCTGCGGGCGCTGCGTGGCCTGCATGACCATCTGCCCCACCGGCGCGATTGTCGAGCCGTACACGGTCGATGCGCGCCGCTGCATCTCCTATCTGACCATTGAGCTTGAAGGCGCGATCCCTGAAGAGTTTCGCCCGCTGATGGGCAACCGCATTTATGGCTGCGACGACTGCCAGTTAATTTGCCCGTGGAACCGTTTTTCACAACTCACCGATGAAGCGGATTTCAGCCCGCGCCAGGCGCTGCACGCGCCAAAGCTGATTGAACTGTTTAGCTGGAGCGAAGCGCACTTTCTGAAAGTCACGGAAGGGTCGGCGATCCGCCGCATTGGCCACTTACGCTGGCTGCGTAATATCGCGGTCGCGCTCGGCAACGCGCCCTGGGACGAGGCTAATATCACGGCGTTGCAACAGCGCAAAGGTGAGCACCCACTTCTTGATGAGCATATTGACTGGGCGATTGCGCAACAAACAGACAAACGTAATGCCTGCGTGGTGGAAGTGCAGCTACCGCAGAAACAGCGGCTGGTCAGAGTGATTGAGAAAGGCTTGCCGCGCGACGCCTAGACGCGTTTCGCTGTGAATAAAATTAAAAAAGTCTTGTCATTCAAAGGCGATGATTATCAAAAAGCCTCAAAATTAACATTTGGTAATAAATTATTTATTATAAATATCAATAAGATAAAGAAAAGATGTGAACAAAGTTATCATTTCTGCTCACAGGATAACTTTATGCATTCTGTGGATAAGTCTGTTCAGAAAAGTGTGGCACAAACGTCAAAAACCCGCCGTAGCGCGCGTTATCGCTGTGGATAATTTGTACAATGAAGGAGATTTGGAGCGGGAAACGAGACTCGAACTCGCGACCCCGACCTTGGCAAGGTCGTGCTCTACCAACTGAGCTATTCCCGCTTGGGTGGTGTTGCCTTTCGGCATTTCAAATTTTGGAGCGGGAAACGAGACTCGAACTCGCGACCCCGACCTTGGCAAGGTCGTGCTCTACCAACTGAGCTATTCCCGCTTAATCTTTGTCTTTCTGGCTGCTACTGCGTTGGCTGCCTTCACTCATCTTAGTCACTTACTTAAGTAAGCTCCCAAGAATTCGTTCAGTTTCCGCCTTGTCGCAACCCGAAATACGTTGATTGGGTGGTGCTGCCTTTCGGCGATTTCAAATTTTGGAGCGGGAAACGAGACTCGAACTCGCGACCCCGACCTTGGCAAGGTCGTGCTCTACCAACTGAGCTATTCCCGCTCTGCGTAATTCACATTTCTGTGTCGTTACGGGAGGCGCATTATACGAGAAATGATTTCTACCGCAACCCCTTAAACGCTTTTTTTCGTGATTTTTGTCTGACTGCGTTTTTATTCGCCAAAGCGATCACTTTATCAACAAAAGAGGGGCTTAGCCCCTCGCTTGCATCACAATTTTATAAAATGTTCGCGGTAATAGGCGAGTTCCGCTACCGATTCGCGGATGTCGTCCAGCGCCTGGTGGGTATTCTGTTTTTTAAGGCCATCGAGCACTTCCGGCTTCCAGCGGCGCGCCAGCTCTTTCAGGGTGCTGACATCCAGATAGCGGTAGTGGAAATACGCTTCCAGCTCCGGCATATATTTAAACAGGAAGCGGCGATCCTGGCCGATGCTGTTGCCGCAGATGGGCGATTTTCCGGCCGGTACCCACTGCTTAAGAAATTCGAGGGTCGCCAGTTCCGCTTCGCGATCGCCCATCGTGCTCGCCTTCACGCGATCCACCAGCCCGCTGGCGGTATGGGTGCGCACGTTCCAGTCATCCATCAGCGCCAGCTGCTCGTCAGACTGATGCACGGCGATAACCGGCCCTTCCGCCAGAATGTTGAGGTTGGCGTCGGTCACCAGGGTGGCGATCTCGATGATGCGATCCTGTCGCGGGTCAAGCCCGGTCATTTCCAGATCGATCCAAATGAGGTTGTTTTCATTGGCACTCATGCTATTTTCCATCCGTATCGCGTCACGCTGGGGTGACAGGCAGTTAATTCATTTACAATAGCTGGTATCATAGAGGTTTTGCCCACCAGGGGCGACCAGGAGCCATTAAGATTGAGCAAAAATAAACTCTCCAAAGGTCAGCAACGCCGCGTCTCAGCGAATCATCAGCGCCGGCTCAAACAGACTCCGGAGAAAGCCGATCCCGACGACTCGCAGTTTGGTGAGCCTCGCGACGGCCGCGTTATCAGTCGTTTTGGTCAGCATGCCGACGTCGAATCGTCTGACGGCGGCGTGCACCGCTGCAACATTCGCCGCACTATCCGCTCGCTGGTGACTGGCGATCGCGTCGTCTGGCGTCCGGCGAAAGAAAACGTGCAGGGCAAAGGCATTGTCGATGCGGTGCACGAGCGCACCTCCGTCCTGACGCGCCCGGATTTTTACGACGGCGTGAAGCCTATCGCCGCGAATATCGACCAAATCATTATCGTCTCGGCCATCCTGCCGGAGCTGTCGCTGAATATTATCGACCGCTATCTGGTGGCCTGTGAAACGCTGGATATTGAGCCATTACTGGTGCTCAACAAGATTGACCTGCTTGATGAAAAAGACCTGGCCTTCGTCAACGAGCAAATGGATATCTATCGCCGTATCGGCTATCGCGTCCTGCTGGTTTCCAGCTACAAAGACGAAGGGCTGAAAGAACTGGAAGAGGCGCTGATTGGCCGCACCAGCATCTTCGCCGGGCAGTCGGGCGTCGGGAAATCGAGCCTGCTGAATAATCTGCTGGGCCTCAAGGATAACCAGATTCTGGTTAACGACGTGTCCGATAACTCCGGGCTTGGCCAGCACACCACGACCGCCTCGCGCCTCTATCACTTTCCCGGCGGCGGCGAAGTCATCGATTCCCCGGGCGTGCGCGAGTTCGGCCTGTGGCATCTGGAGCCTGACCAGATCACCCGCGGCTTTATCGAATTCCACGATTATCTCGGCCTGTGCAAATTCCGCGACTGCAAACATGGCAGCGATCCGGGTTGCGCCATTCGCGAGGCCGTCGAGCGCGGCGAGATAGCCGAAACCCGCTTCGACAATTATCACCGGATTCTGGAAAGCATGGCGCAGGTAAAAACGCGTAAAAACTTTTCCGAAAGCGACGACTGACAATTACGCTTGGCGTCGTTAGAATCAGCCCCTTTTTCTGACAGGCCCGGCATATAACCGGGCCAGGAATGACGAAACACTGGCCTGGAGGCTACCTTGTTAAACGAAATCAAACTTTCGCTGCAATACATTCTGCCCAAACAGTGGCTCACCCGTCTGGCTGGCTGGGGCGCGAGCAAACGCGCAGGCTGGCTGACTAAACTGGTCATCGATCTGTTTGTGAAGTACTACAAGGTCAACATGAGCGAGGCGCAGAAGCCCGATACCGCCAGCTATCGCACCTTTAACGAATTTTTCGTGCGTCCGCTGCGTGATGAAGTTCGCCCGCTGAACACCGATCCGAACGTGCTGGCAATGCCGGCGGACGGCGTAATCAGCCAGCTCGGACGCATCGAAGGCGATAAGATCCTGCAGGCCAAAGGCCACAACTACACGCTGGAAGCGCTGCTGGCCGGCAACTATCTGATGGCCGATCTGTTCCGTAACGGCACCTTCGCGACCACCTATCTCTCGCCGCGCGACTATCACCGCGTCCATATGCCGTGCAACGGTATCCTGCGCGAAATGATCTATGTGCCGGGCGATCTCTTCTCGGTAAACCACCTGACCGCGCAGAACGTGCCGAACCTGTTCGCCCGTAATGAGCGTGTCATCTGCTTGTTCGACACGGAATTCGGGCCGATGGCGCAAATTCTGGTGGGCGCGACGATTGTGGGGAGCATCGAAACCGTCTGGGCTGGCACCATCACCCCGCCGCGTGAAGGCATCATCAAGCGCTGGACGTACCCGGCAGGCGAAAGCGACGGTGCGGTGGCGCTGCTGAAAGGCCAGGAGATGGGCCGCTTCAAGCTCGGCTCAACAGTTATCAACCTGTTCGCGCCGGGCAAAGTGGAGCTGGTTGAGCATCTGCAAAGCCTCTCCGTCACGCGTCTCGGCGAGCCGCTGGCGGTCTCCGTTGAGGCGGTCGCAGCCGACGTCGCCCCTGCGGTGATTTCAGCCGAAGAAGCCGACGCCGAGCGTGAAGCCAACCCGCTGGTAGATAACGACCAAAACCGTTAATTCAAAGGTAAATGACGTGCGCCTGATCCTTTACGTGCTGCTGGCCTGGAGCCTGAGCTTTTGGGCGAACGCCGCAACCGCGCCTGATGAAAAACAGATAGCGCAGGAGCTGGAGCAGGCCAAAGCGGCCAAAAACCAGCCCGATCAGGCGCAAGTGGTTGAAGCCCTGCAGGCGGCGCAAAACGCGCTTGAGGAGCGAAAAGCTTCCCTTGAGCGCGCAAAGCAATATCAGGAGGTTATCGATAACTTCCCTAAGCTTTCGCAGTCACTGCGCCAGCAACTCAACAATCTGCGCGATGAGCCGCGCCGGGTGCCTACCGGGCTTACCACCGACGCGCTCAATCAGGAGATCCTCCAGGTCAGCAGTCAGCTGCTGGAGAAGAGCCGCGAGGCGCAGCAGGAGCAGGATCGCGCGCGCGAAATCGCCGACTCCTTAAGCCAGCTTCCCCAGCAGCAAACTGACGCGCGCCGCCAGCTTAACGAGATGGAACGCCGCGCAGGCGCGCCGACCGTCTCAAATGCGCTTGGCGCGGCGCAGCTTCTCAGCCAGCAGGCGGAATCGGCCCAGCTAAAAGCCCGTGTTGACGAACTCGAACTCGCCCAGCTCTCCGCCAGCAACCGCCAGGAGCTGGCGCGCCTGCGCGCAGAACTGGCGCAAAAACAGAGCGAACAGCTTGATGCTTACCTCCAGGCGCTGCGCAATCAGCTTAACAGCCAGCGCCAGCAGGAAGCTGAGCGCGCGCTGGAGAGCACCGAACTGCTTGCCGAGAACAGCGCCAACCTGCCGCCGGCGATTGTCGAGCAGTTCAACGTAAACCGCGAGCTGTCGCGCGCGCTAAACCAGCAGGCGCAGCGTATGGATCTGGTGGCGTCCCAGCAGCGGCAGGCCACCAGTCAGACCATGCAGGTGCGTCAGGCGTTAACCACGCTGCGTGAACAGTCGCAGTGGCTCGGTGTGTCGAACGTGCTCGGCGAGGCGCTGCGCGCCCAGGTGTCGCGCCTGCCAGAGATGCCGAAGCTTCAGCAGCTCGATACCGAGATGGCGCAGCTTCGCGTCCATCGTCTGCGCTATGAAGATCAGCTCAACAAGCAGCCGCAACTGCGCCAGTTGCGACAGGCGGACGGCAAGCCGCTGACGGCAGAGCAGAGCCGTATTCTCGACGCGCAGTTACGCACCCAACGCGAACTGCTCAACTCGCTGTTGCAGGGCGGCGATACGTTAATCCTTGAGCTTACCAAGCTGAAGGTGGCAAACAGCCAGCTTGAAGACGCGCTGAAAGAAGTGAACGAGGCGACGCACCGCTACCTGTTCTGGACCTCTGACGTCAGCCCGCTCACTATCAGCTGGCCGGTGGATATCGTTCAGGATTTGCGTCGTCTTATCTCGCTCGACTTTTTTGGCCAGCTCGGTAAAGCCGCCGTGATGATGGTGACCAGCAAAGAGACGCTGCTGCCGCTCTTCGGCGCGCTGCTGCTGGTGGGCTTTAGCATCAGTTCGCGGCGTCACTTTACAGCGTTCCTGGAGCGCTCCAGCGCGCGGGTCGGGAAGGTAACGCAGGACCATTTCTGGCTCACGATGCGCACGGTGTTCTGGTCGATTCTGGTGGCCTCTCCCCTGCCCGTGCTGTGGGCAACGCTTGGCTATGGCCTTCGTGAAGCCTGGCCCTGGCCTATCGCCGTGGCGGTCGGCGACGGCGTCACCGCCACGGTGCCGCTGCTGTGGGTCGTGATGATTTCTGCGACCTTCGCACGCCCGAACGGCCTGTTTATCACGCATTTCGGCTGGCCGCGCAACCGGGTCGCCCGCGCGATGCGCTACTACCTGATGAGCATCGGCTTTATCGTGCCGCTCATCATGGCGTTGATTACCTTCGATAACCTCAACGACCGCGAATTCTCCGGCTCGCTGGGGCGGCTGTGCTTTGTGCTTATCTGCGGCGCGCTGGCGATCGTCACGCTCAGCCTCAAGCGTGCAGGCCTCCCGCTCTTTCTCGATAAAGAAGGCAACGGCGATAACTGGGTCAACCGGCTGCTGTGGAACCTGCTGCTGTGCGCGCCGTTAACGGCAATCCTCGCCGCGGCCGTCGGTTATCTCGCCACCGCGCAGGCGCTGCTGGCGCGTCTGGAAACGTCCGTGGCCATCTGGTTCCTGCTGCTGGTGATTTACCACATCATTCGCCGCTGGATGCTCATTCAGCGCCGTCGCCTGGCCTTTGACCGCGCCCGCTCGCGTCGCGCGGAAATTCTCGCCCAGCGCGCCCGCGGCGAAGAAGAACCGCACCACGGGCACAGCACCGAAGGCAGCGTGGAAGTGGAAGTCGCGGAGCTTGATCTGGATGCGATCAGCGCCCAGTCGCTGCGTCTGGTGCGCTCGATCCTGACGCTTATCGCGCTGCTGTCGGTCATCGTGCTGTGGTCGGAAATCCACTCGGCCTTCGGGTTCCTTGAGAATATTTCGCTGTGGGATGTCACCTCAACCGTGCAGGGCGTTGAGAGCATTGAACCGATTACGCTTGGCGCGGTGCTGATCGCCATTCTGGTGTTTATCGTCACCACGCAGCTGGTGCGTAATCTGCCCGCGCTGCTGGAGCTGGTCGTGCTTCAACATCTGGAGCTGACGCCAGGCACTGGTTACGCCATTACCACCATCACCAAATATCTGCTGATGCTGATAGGCGGCCTGGTAGGCTTCTCTATGATTGGTATCGAGTGGTCGAAGCTGCAATGGCTGGTGGCGGCGCTCGGTGTGGGGCTCGGTTTCGGCTTGCAGGAGATTTTCGCCAACTTTATTTCGGGCCTGATTATTCTCTTTGAAAAGCCGATTCGTATCGGCGATACCGTGACCATTCGTGATCTAACCGGCAGCGTGACGCGCATTAACACGCGCGCGACGACCATCAGCGACTGGGACCGTAAAGAGATAATCGTGCCGAATAAGGCGTTCATTACCGAGCAGTTTATTAACTGGTCGCTCTCGGATTCAGTCACGCGCGTGGTGCTGACGGTGCCTGCTCCGGCAGATGCTAACAGCGAAGAGGTGACGCAGATCCTCTACCGCGCCGCTGAGAAGTGTTCGTATGTGATTGATAACCCGCCGCCGGAAGTGTTCCTGGTTGATTTGCAGCAGGGGATTCAGCTCTTTGAACTGCGTATTCACGCCGCCGAGATGGGACACCGCATGCCGCTACGTCACGAAATCCATCAGCTGATTTTGCAGGGCTTCCGCGAGCATGGCATCGAGATGCCGTTCCCGCCGTTCCAGATGCGTCTGGAGAGCCTCGACGGCAAGCGCATGGCGCGAACGTTAAGTTCAGCCGGGCGCACCAGCCGCGCGCCGGGCAGTATGTAACGAAAAAGGAGCCTCAGGGCTCCTTTTTTATGGCGGTTATTTTGTAGTTAAAGCCGTTTAGTAAAGGTGGGTGCGCTGCGCTTACCCACCCTACAAAGGGAATTAAGCCTTATCGAACATCGTAGGGCGGGTAAGCGAAGCGCACCCGCCATACAAGACGCATTAAACCTTGTCTAACATCGTAGGGCGGGTAAGCGAAGCCGCACCCGCCATACAAGACGCATCGAACCTTGTCTAACATCGTAGGGCGGGTAAGCAAAGCGCACCCGCCATACAAGACGCATCGAACCTTGTCTAACATCGTAGGACGGGTAAGCGAAGCGCACCCGCCACAGGTAAGCATTCAGCCGTTACGCCCGGTCGACCGTAAAAGCGATAACTTCAGCGAGGCTCTCTGCGCCCAGCGCCAGCATAATCAGGCGATCGACACCCAGCGCCACGCCGGAACAATCCGGCAGGCCCACTTTTAGCGCTTCCAGCAGATTGTAATCCACCGGCTGCTGCGGCAGACCGCGCTGAAGGCGTTTGCGGTTATCCTGCTCGAAACGCTGCTGCTGTTCGCGCGCGTCGGTCAGCTCATGGAAACCATTCGCCAGCTCAATGCCTTTGTAATAGACCTCAAAACGCTCTGCCACGCGGTGATCTTCGGTGCTGATTTGCGCGAGCGCCGCCTGGCTTGCCGGGAAGTGATACACAAACACCGGGCGATCTTTACCAATGTGCGGCTCAACGCCCATAGAGAACAAGAGTTGCAGGAGCGTGTCGCGATCTTCTTCGGTATCGGCGATATTGCTCAGGTCAAGCTTCGCCGCTACCTCGCGCAACTGGGTTTTATCCGCCGACAGCGGGTCTATCTCCAGATGGCGCTGGAACGCCTGCTGGTAGGAAATGGTCTCGGCGGGCTGGCACTCCAGCACCTGCTGCAGAAGATCGTCCACCTCGTTCATCAGGCGGTACATATCGTAATGCGGGCGATACCACTCCAGCATCGTGAATTCCGGGTTGTGATGACGCCCCATCTCTTCATTACGAAAGCTTCGGCACAGCTGATACACCGGCCCACAGCCCGCCGCCAGCAGGCGTTTCATGTGATATTCCGGGCTGGTCATCAGATAGAGATTAATCCCCTGGGAATGGCCGGGACCGACGAAACGCGTTTCAAACGGGAACAGGTGGATATCGGTTACCGTCGCCTGGCTCATGCAGGGGGTTTCCACCTCCAGTACGCCGCGGTCCGCGAAAAAACGGCGGATCTCCGCCATGATGGCGGCGCGTTTCAACAGGTTGGGGATGGATGCGCTCGGCTGCCAGGTGGCCGTCTCGCTCATGGTACTTTCTCCGTCGTCAAACAAGGGCACGAAGTCTACTCGTATCCCGTTCGCCAGACAAATTTTGCGCACTTTTTTCCTTTATTCACGCCAGATTTGCGTTTTGTGAGCCACTTCAATTAACCCAGCGTGTAAAACGCGCCGCACCGCCCCAAAAAATCGAACACATCAAATTTCCCCTTTAGGGCTAAGGTTATACTCACCTACCCAAAAAGGAGCAGGGGAATGCTTTACCCCCGCGCAGCCCCGAGTTTTCGCCTTAGTTACCGCGCGGTGGGAATAACTAAAACCCGGAGGAATGTCGTGCATACTTTTCAAGCCGATCTCGCCATTATCGGTGCCGGCGGCGCGGGACTGCGGGCAGCCATTGCGGCGGCCGAGCGTAATCCCAACGCTAAAATCGCACTGATTTCAAAAGTCTATCCGATGCGTAGCCATACCGTCGCCGCCGAAGGCGGTTCGGCGGCCGTTGCCCAGGATCATGACAGTTTTGAGTATCATTTCCACGACACGGTCGCAGGCGGCGACTGGCTGTGCGAGCAGGATGTGGTGGACTATTTCGTTAAACATTGCCCGCGTGAAATGACTCAGCTTGAGCAATGGGGCTGCCCGTGGAGCCGCCGACCAGACGGCTCAGTTAACGTCAGACGCTTTGGCGGCATGAAAATCGAGCGCACCTGGTTTGCTGCCGACAAAACCGGCTTCCATATGCTCCACACCCTGTTCCAGACCTCTCTACAATTCCCGCAAATCCAGCGCTTCGATGAGCATTTCGTCCTGGATATTCTGGTGGATGACGGCCAGGCGCGCGGCCTGGTGGCGATGAACATGATGGAAGGTACGCTCGTGCAGATCCGCGCAAATGCGGTGGTGATGGCGACCGGCGGCGCGGGGCGCGTCTATCGTTATAACACCAACGGCGGCATCGTCACCGGCGACGGTATGGGCATGGCGCTGGCGCACGGCGTGCCACTGCGCGATATGGAGTTCGTGCAGTACCACCCGACCGGTCTGCCCGGCTCCGGCATTCTGATGACGGAAGGCTGCCGTGGCGAGGGCGGCATTCTGGTGAATAAAAACGGCTATCGCTATTTACAGGATTACGGCATGGGGCCGGAAACGCCGCTCGGCGAGCCGAAGAACAAATATATGGAACTGGGCCCGCGCGACAAAGTGTCACAAGCCTTCTGGCACGAGTGGCGCAAAGGCAACACCATCTCCACGCCGCGCGGCGATGTGGTCTATCTCGATCTGCGCCACCTCGGCGAGAAAAAACTGCTGGAGCGGCTGCCGTTCATTTGCGAACTGGCGAAAGCCTACGTGGGTGTCGACCCGGTCAAAGAGCCGATTCCCGTACGCCCGACGGCGCATTACACCATGGGCGGCATCGAAACCAATCAGCAGTGCGAAACCCGCATCAAGGGGCTGTTTGCCGTGGGCGAATGCTCGTCCGTGGGGCTGCATGGCGCGAACCGCCTGGGTTCAAACTCGCTGGCGGAACTGGTCGTATTCGGCCAACTGGCAGGCACGCAGGCGATGGAACGCGCGATGGAAGTGACATCCACCCGTGACGACGCACTGAACGCACAGGCAGCGGATGTCGAAGCGCGTCTGCACGCGCTGGTGCACCAGGACGGCAACGAAAGCTGGGCGAAAATCCGCGATGAAATGGGCCTCTCGATGGAAGAAGGCTGCGGCATTTACCGCACGCCGGAGCTGATGCAGAAAACCATCGATAAACTTGCTGAATTGCAGGAGCGCTTTAAGCGCGTGCGCATCAGCGACACTTCCAGCGTCTTCAACACCGATTTGCTCTATACCATTGAGCTTGGCCACGGCCTGAACGTCGCTGAATGTATGGCGCACTCCGCGATGGCGCGTAAAGAGTCGCGTGGCGCGCATCAGCGGCTTGACGAAGGCTGCACCGAGCGCGATGACGTGAACTTTCTGCGTCATACCCTCGCCTTCCGCGACGCAGACGGTACCACCCGCCTCGATTACAGCGACGTGAAGATTACCACTCTGCCTCCGGCGAAACGCGTTTATGGCGCGGAGTCGGAAGCGGCCGATAAAAAGGAGACGGCGAATGGCTGAGATGAAAACGCTGCGCATTGAAGTCGTGCGTTATAACCCGGAAACCGATAACGCGCCGCACAGCGCGTTTTACGACGTGCCCTGGGATGAGCAAACCTCGCTGCTTGACGCGCTCGGCTATATCAAAGACAACCTGGCGCCGGATTTAAGCTATCGCTGGTCGTGCCGCATGGCTATCTGCGGCTCCTGCGGCATGATGGTCAACCGCGTGCCGAAACTCGCCTGTAAAACGTTCCTGCGCGATTACACTTCCGGTATGAAAGTCGAGGCGCTGGCGAATTTCCCGATCGAGCGCGATTTGGTGGTCGATATGACCCACTTTATCGAGAGCCTCGAATCCATTAAGCCCTATATCATCGGTAACCCGCGCAAGCCGGAACAAGGGCCAAATACCCAGACACCGGCGCAAATGGCGAAATACCATCAGTTCTCCGGCTGCATCAACTGCGGCCTGTGCTACGCCGCCTGCCCGCAGTTCGGCCTGAACCCGGAGTTCATCGGCCCGGCGGCGATCACGCTCGCGCACCGCTATAACCTCGACAGCCGCGATAAGGGCCAGAAGGCGCGTATGCCGCAGCTTAACAGCCAGAACGGCGTCTGGACCTGTACGTTTGTTGGCTTCTGCTCGGAAGTCTGCCCGAAACATGTCGATCCGGCCGCGGCTATCCAGCAGAGCAAAGTGGAGAGCTCGAAGGATTTCTTAATCGCCATGCTCAAACCCGGCGCAAGGAGTGAATGATGACCTCGAAACGTAAGCCTTATGTACGGACGATGGAAACAGGCTGGTGGAAGCAACTGCCCTTCTACCGCTTTTACATGCTGCGCGAAGGCACCTCGGTGCCTGCCGTCTGGTTCAGCATTGTACTGATTTATGGTCTGTTCGCGCTCAAGCATGGCCCGGAGAGCTGGGCCGGTTTTGTCGATTTTCTGCAAAACCCTGTCGTCGTGTTACTGAACATCATCACGCTGCTGGCCGCGCTGCTACACACCAAAACCTGGTTTGAACTGGCTCCGAAAGCCGCCATCGTGGTAGTCAAAGATGAAAAAATGGGGCCGGAGCCGGTGATCCGCGGGCTGTGGGGCGTGACGGCTCTCGTGACTATCATCGTGCTGTTTATCGCCCTGGTCTGGTAAGGAGGATATCGTGATTAATCAACACCCGAAACGCTCCGACGAGCCGGTATTCTGGGGCCTGTTTGGCGCAGGCGGCATGTGGTGCGCGATTATCGCGCCGGTCATCATCATGCTGGTGGGCATTCTGCTGCCGCTCGGCATAGGGCCGGAAGGCGCATTCAGCTACGAGCGCGTGCTGGCGTTCGCCCAGAGCTGGGTGGGCCGTCTGTTTCTGTTCCTGATGATTGTGCTGCCGCTGTGGTGCGGCCTGCACCGCATTCATCACGGTATGCACGACCTGAAAATCCACGTTCCTGCCGGGAAATGGGTGTTCTATGGTCTGGCCGCCATTCTGACGGTCGTGACGCTGATTGGCGTAGTTACACTCTGAACCCTGTCGCCGCTTCTCACGAAGCGGCGTTTTACTTCCTGACTATTTCACTTCTCTGATGTTACAAAACCGCAGCGGGCATCTACACTTAGCAGTAAAAACAGAAGGATCCCGCCATGCGTATTCGACTACTTCCTGTTGTAGCTACCGTCGCGACTGCAGCACTGCTTGTCGCCTGCAGTACCCCGACGCCGCCGAGCGGTGTCAGAGTGGTGGAGGATTTAAACGTTAACCGCTATCTCGGCACGTGGTATGAAATCGCCCGCTTCGATCACCGTTTTGAGCGCGGTCTTGAGCAGGTCACCGCGACCTACAGCCTGCGTGGCGATGGCGGCCTGAACGTGATTAACCGCGGTTTCAACCCGGATCGTAACAGATGGCAGCAGAGCGAAGGTAAAGCCTATTTCACCGGCGATACCCGCCGCGCCGCGCTGAAGGTTTCTTTCTTCGGCCCGTTCTACGGCGGATATAACATTATTGCGCTGGATAAAGACTACCAGCATGCGCTGATCTGCGGACCGGATCGCAGTTATCTGTGGATCCTCTCCCGCACGCCAACCATCAGTAAGCAAGTGAAAGAGGATCTGCTGGACTCCGCGACTCGTCAGGGCTTCGCGGTGGAAAAACTGATTTGGGTAAACCAGCGCGCCGGTTAGTGCGTGCTGAGTTTCAGACCGATAATCCCCGCGACGATAAGCCCCAGGCTTATCAGCCTCGCGGGGCTTGCGGACTCACCTAACAGCAGAATGCCGGTAATGGCCGCACCCACCGCGCCGATCCCCGTCCAGACAGCATAAGCCGTGCCGGTCGGCAGGCTTTTCATCGCCCATGAAAGCAGCACAATGCTGACAATCATCGCCGAAACGGTGATGAGGCTTGGCACAACACGCGTAAAACCGTGGGTATATTTCAGGCCGACGGCCCAGACCACTTCCAGAAGACCAGCGATAAACAGAACGAACCAGGACATATTCAGCTCCAGGTTATTTGGGGCCGTCCCCGTTCAACATGACGCGCTTGCAGGTCGTCCCGCAAGGCCAGGTGATAAACAGCGCGATCATCCCTTCTTGTTGCGCATTTTGCAACCAGGTTTTTCCTAAACCAGCGGATTCTCGTGAGTTAAGCCAGGAAATAGCCGCGATTGTGCGCGTACATCACGGGTTCAGTTAGCGATAAATCTTCCTATGATGAAACACTTTCCTGCTGGCGTCAGCAGGTGCGTCTTTCTCTCCATAATGAATCCGAGCATGTATAAAATTTTACTGGTTGACCGCTGTCATTTCAGCCGTACCGGGCTCGAAAGCTGGCTTAACCACGCTGAAGATTTCGCGGCGCCGTTCCACGTGACGGCAACCGATCACTTGCTGCGCGCGCGTGAGCTTCTTATTCAATGGCAACCCAATATGGTGATTGCCGATCTTCACGGGTTTATGGGAGATATTCACCACGTAAATCAGTTCTCCTCGATTTTCGCCGCCTGCGGCAATACTACGCGCCTTATTTTATTACAAAGCGGTAGTTCAGACGTGCTGAATGATTATTGCTCGCAGCAAATAACCTGGCGCATCGTGGATAAAACTATTCCCCTGCGCGAGCTTGGCCAGATGATTGGTAAAGCGCTGATGTCGCGTCCGCCGTTCGGCGAGCCTAAAACCATTACGCCGCTACTGACGCTGCGTGAAGAACGCATTCTGGAATGGTGGAGCGTGGGAATGAGCAATGAAGAAATCGCGCGGAAAATGGGGATCGCCGTTAAAACGGTTTACACCTATAAACGCAACATTCGCATGAAACTCGGTGCCGATAACCGCTTTTCGCTGTTCGTGCCGCTGCCAGAGATGTGCGCAAGATAACGGTACGACACCGGGAGGGGTCGTACCGTCGTCGCAAAGCTTACTGCGATGCGCGAGTCGCTGCGCCAGAAATCGCGCTGCCGCCGTCCTGAATGTCTTCGCCTACACCACGCGTGGTGTTACAGGCCGTCAACAGTGAAGAAAGGACCAGTGCTGAAAAGAGCGCCGCAATTGTTTTCTTAACCATAATCTCTTCCTTTTATAGCCTAAGTTATTTGTGTATAGCTTTTTAAGCATAGACAAAAACTGACAAGCTGCCGGAAGGAAACGATTTTTAGGAACAGAAGAACTATTTTACTGCGCGCTCAATCGCGCCGCCGAGATGCTGAATATCTTCACCAAAGCCACGAGCCGTATTACAGGCGCTGACAAGCGAGCACAGCAGCAGAATCAAAAGGGGACGTAACAGCGGGGTTTTCATGGGACGTTCTCTGCAAATATGCGGCGTGGCGACACCACGCCGCAGATATCAGTCGAGATTATTTTACGCGGGAAACGTATTCACCAGAGCGGGTATCCACTTTGATGACTTCGCCGATCTGTACGAACAGCGGTACTTTTACCACAGCGCCGGTAGACAGGGTCGCCGGTTTGCCGCCGGTGCCTGCGGTATCGCCTTTCAGGCCCGGATCGGTATCCACGATTTCCAGCTCAACGAAGTTCGGCGGGGTAACGGAGATAGGCTGACCGTTCCACAGGGTCACGATGCATTCAGCCTGATCCAGCAGCCATTTCGCGTTGTCGCCAACGGCTTTGGCATCCGCAGCCAGCTGTTCGAAAGTTTCGTTGTTCATGAAGTGCCAGAACTCACCGTCGTTGTAGAGGTAAGTCAGGTTCATATCCACAACGTCTGCGCCTTCAGCGGAGTCGGTGGATTTAAAGGTTTTCTCAACGCGAGAACCGGTCAGCAGACGGCGCAGCTTAACGCGCGCGAACGCCTGACCTTTACCCGGTTTAACGAATTCGCTGGATTCAACGGCGTACGGTTCGCCGTCCATCATGATTTTAAGACCGGCACGAAAATCGTTGCTAGAATAAGTCGCCATAAGGCCCTCTGAAATTGTTAACTGGTAGCTAAGCCACAAAATGGCGCATATTGTAACCCTAAATACCCCATCCCGAGAAGATTGGTTATCGCAACTTGCCGATGTTATCACCGATCCCGATGAGCTCCTGCACCTTCTCAATATAGACGCCAGTGAAGAATTGCTGGCAGGTCGCGACGCGCGCCGGTTATTTGCGCTGCGCGTACCGCGCGCGTTCGCCGCGCGGATGGAGAAAGGCAACCCGCGGGATCCGCTGCTGCGCCAGGTATTAACCGCGCGTGAGGAGTTTGTCGCGGCGCCCGGTTTTACCACCGATCCGCTGGAAGAGCAAAACAGTGTGGTGCCAGGCCTCCTTCATAAGTACCACAATCGCGCGCTGCTGCTGGTAAAAGGCGGATGCGCGGTGAATTGCCGCTACTGCTTCCGCCGTCATTTCCCGTATGCGGATAACCAGGGGAATAAGCGCAACTGGCAGGCCGCGCTGGATTACATCGCCGCGCACCCGGAACTGGATGAAATTATTTTCTCCGGCGGCGACCCGCTGATGGCGAAAGACCACGAGCTGGAATGGCTGATCGCGCATCTTGGGGCGATCCCACATATCAGGCGCCTGCGCATCCACAGCCGCCTGCCAATTGTTATCCCGGCGCGTATTACCGATGCGCTAGTCCGGCTGCTCGGCGAGACGCGTTTGCAGGTGCTCCTCGTGAATCACATTAACCATGCACAGGAAATTGACGACGCGTTTCGCGCGGGAATGGCGAAGCTGCGCGCGGCAGGCGTTACGCTGCTGAACCAGAGCGTGCTGCTGAAAGGCGTGAACGATAACGCGGCAACGCTGGCGGCGCTCAGCAATGCGCTGTTTGATGCGGGCGTGATGCCCTATTACCTGCATGTGCTGGATAAAGTACAAGGCGCAGCGCATTTTATGGTGAGCGACGACGAGGCGCGGGCGATTATGCGCGAGCTGTTGTCGCAGGTTTCCGGTTATCTGGTGCCGAAGCTGGCGCGTGAAATTGGTGGCGAGCCGAGCAAAACGCCGCTGGATTTGCAGCTGCGACAGAATTGATTTTATCGTGAATGGCGAGGCGGCGGGTGCGCTGGCGCTTACCCGCCCTACGCAGAAAAAGCGGCAGCGATAAACCTGTAGGGCGGGTAAGCGAAGCGCACCCACCACAGTCAAACCCAACGCGGCGTTAAAATCGTAGGGCGGGTAAGCGCAGCGCACCCGCCACAGTCAAACCCAGCGCGGCGTTAAAATCGTAGGGCGGGTAAGCGCAGCGCACCCGCCTTTTTATCTTTAAAAACCGTTAATGCGGTGATATCACTTTCAGTTCGGGCACTTATACACCTGGCCGACCATTTTGCTGGATGTCGGAACAAAGCTTGAAAGCAGGTTCTGGGTCGGGCTGCTTACGCCATAAAGCACATTGCCGCCCATCGCTGCGGCCTGATTACGCAGATCGTTTGCCGCACCGCGCATGGAGCCGCCCTCTTCGCCGTGCTGGCCAGAAAGCCAGTTGCTCTGCTCACCGGTCGCGGTGCCCAGTAAGCGGCACTCTTTACCAGGCTGCTCTTCAACAAAACGCACGCTCTGACCTGCGGTCGAGAGTGTGTTACCGTTGCTGCATCCCGCCAGCAGCAGCGCTGCGACAACCATTCCTGTAGTGACTTTCAAGCGCATGTTGTTCCCCATTATGAATAGCTGGTGATAGCCTGGGCTGCGTAAGCCCGGTAAGACCTTATACTAAAAAGATGACCAAAAGAAAAACCCCGGCCATTTCTGACCGGGGTTTTCTGTTTTTAATCGAATAATTCAGGTTGCAGGCAGGCGGCAAATTCATGAATCCCAGGCGCTTACCTCAGTAAGTGACGGGGGTGAATGAATGCAGCCAACGCCCTGGGCCTGAAGTATGAAGATTAAATTACATCATACCGCCCATGCCGCCCATGCCGCCCATACCTGCAGCGCCTAAGTCGGCTTTATCTTCTTTCGGCAGATCGGTAACCATGCACTCGGTGGTGATCATCAGGCCAGCCACAGAAGACGCGTACTGCAGCGCAGAACGGGTCACTTTGGTCGGATCCAGGATACCCATGTCGATCATGTTGCCGTATTCTTCGGTCGCCGCGTTGTAACCATAGTTACCGTCGCCAGCTTTCACGTTGTTCGCGACAACAGACGGCTCTTCACCGGCGTTGGACACGATCTGACGCAGCGGAGCTTCCATTGCGCGCAGCGCAACTTTGATACCCACGTTCTGGTCTTCGTTCTGGCCAGTCAGTTCGGTCAGTTTCGCAGCAACACGCACCAGTGCTACGCCGCCACCAGCAACCACGCCTTCTTCCACCGCAGCACGGGTTGCGTGCAGGGCGTCTTCAACGCGGGCTTTCTTCTCTTTCATTTCCACTTCGGTCGCAGCGCCAACCTTGATAACTGCAACGCCGCCAGCCAGTTTAGCTACGCGCTCCTGCAGTTTTTCACGGTCGTAGTCAGAGGTCGCTTCTTCGATCTGCTGACGGATCTGACCAACGCGGCCCTGGATTGCGGATTCGTCGCCCACGCCGTCGATGATGGTGGTGGTGTCTTTGTTGATAACAACGCGTTTCGCCTGACCCAGATCTTCCAGGGTCGCTTTTTCCAGCTCCATACCGATCTCTTCAGAGATAACGGTACCGCCAGTCAGGATAGCGATATCCTGCAGCATAGCTTTACGACGGTCGCCGAAGCCCGGTGCTTTCACTGCAGCCACTTTCACGATGCCGCGCATGGTGTTCACGACCAGGGTCGCCAGCGCTTCGCCTTCCACATCTTCAGCGATGATCAGCAGCGGTTTGCCTGCTTTAGCCACGGCTTCGAGAACCGGCAGCATTTCGCGGATGTTGGAGATTTTTTTGTCAGCCAGCAGGATGAACGGGCTTTCCAGCTCAACAGCGCCAGTTTCCGGCTTGTTGATGAAGTACGGAGACAGGTAGCCGCGGTCGAACTGCATACCTTCAACCACATCCAGCTCGTCCTGCAGACCGGTGCCTTCTTCAACAGTGATAACGCCTTCTTTGCCCACTTTCTCCATCGCTTCGGCAATCAGTTTACCTACGGTTTCATCGGAGTTAGCGGAGATGGTGCCGACCTGAGCGATAGCTTTAGAGTCAGAGCACGGTACGGAGAGCGCTTTCAGCTCTTCAACAGCGGCAACAACCGCTTTATCGATACCGCGCTTCAGGTCCATCGGGTTCATGCCTGCCGCAACAGCTTTCAGGCCTTCGGTGATAATAGCCTGTGCCAGTACGGTTGCAGTGGTGGTACCGTCGCCTGCCGCGTCGTTCGCTTTGGAGGCCACTTCTTTCACCATCTGGGCACCCATGTTTTCGAACTTGTCTTCCAGTTCGATTTCACGTGCTACGGACACGCCGTCTTTGGTGATGGTCGGCGCACCGAAAGATTTATCCAGCACCACGTTACGGCCTTTCGGGCCCAGGGTGACTTTCACTGCGTCTGCCAGTACGTTTACGCCGCGGAGCATTTTCACACGAGCGTCGTTACCGAATTTTACGTCTTTAGCTGCCATATCGTTATTTCCCTTAAATTCGTACGTTCAGTTTTGTTCGCGCGTGAGATTACGCTTCAACAATTGCCAGAATGTCGCTTTCAGACATGATCAGCACTTCCTGATCGTCCAGCTTCTCGGTTTTTACACCATAGCCATCGTTGAAAATTACGATGTCGCCCACTTTCACATCCAGCGGCTTCACTTCGCCATTTTCAAGGATGCGGCCATTGCCAACAGCCAGCACTTCGCCACGCGTGGATTTACCCGCAGCGGAGCCGGTCAGAACGATGCCGCCAGCAGATTTAGATTCAATTTCTTTACGCTTGACGATCACGCGATCATGCAATGGACGAATATTCATTGATAGCTCTCCTTTGAGAAAGTCCGTATCAGTTAGGGATTGAGCCGGCCCATGAAGGTTTCCGGCTGGTGCCCAGAGAGATGGGGTTGGGGTTTTCCCCCTTCAAGGGGGAAAAGAAAAAAATTTTTTGGATTTTTTATCGCGAGTCGCGATCGTGGTCTTCAAGACGTTTGGGGCCGTCGTCTTTGCGCTGGTACTCGCCGTCAAAGGTGTTGCCGCCCTGTGATGATGCACCAAAACCGCCACCCGGCATCCGCCCAAAGCGCAGGTGCGGCATCAGGCGCAGCGTGATGAGTTTTTGCACCGGCGGTAGCAACAACAGCAGGCCGAGGAAATCGGTAAAGAAGCCAGGCAACAGCAGCAACAGGCCTGCGATAATCAGCGACACGCTCTTCAGCATTTCCGCCGCCGGGCTTTCGCCCGCTTCCATTTTCTGCTGCATCAGCATCAGGTTTTTAAAGCCCTGGTTACGCACCAGCGACATCCCGATGACCGAGGTGAAAATCACCAGTACTAAGGTCAGAAAAACGCCGAACACATGCGCCACCTGAATAAAGATGGAAATTTCAATGTAGATGTAAAGAAAGAAGGCGATAAAGGGTATCCAGCGCACCGGGTTCTCCTGTAAAAAGCAGGCGCCTTCTGGCGCCTTAGAAATGGATGTGCGAACGCATATACACTGAGATGGAGGCGCCTTAGTCAAAGTTCAATCACTTTGCACGGACATTTTTTCTGGAAATTTTTAAGCGGTGACCCATTTCACAGTTTAATAATTGTCATCAGACGCGGCCGGGAATAAGTGATCCAGGTTACTGCTTTTCGCTATCATCAGCATATGATCGTGGGCACCAGACCGATTAAGGACATAAATGTCGGTCATTTTACCTCCATAACCACATATATCCTGTGAGTTTGGTGCATTCTTAGTCAGCTTAAGTAAGAAGGTTCACATGTTAAACAACATTCGTATCGAAGAAGATTTGTTGGGTACCAGGGAAGTTCCAGCGGATGCCTACTACGGTGTTCACACTCTGCGAGCGATTGAAAACTTTTACATCAGCAACAGCAAAATCAGCGATATCCCTGAGTTTGTTCGCGGCATGGTGATGGTGAAAAAAGCGGCGGCGCTGGCCAACAAAGAGTTGCAGACCATTCCGCGCAAAATCGCCGACACGATTATCGCCGCCTGCGATGAAGTGCTGAATAACGGAAAATGCATGGATCAGTTCCCGGTCGATGTGTACCAGGGCGGCGCGGGCACTTCCGTTAACATGAACACCAACGAAGTGCTGGCGAACATTGGTCTTGAGCTGATGGGCCACCAGAAAGGGGAATACCAGTTCCTCAACCCTAACGATCATGTGAACAAATGCCAGTCCACAAATGACGCCTACCCGACCGGCTTCCGCATCGCGGTTTACGCATCCATCGTTAAACTGGTAGACGCCATTAAAGAGCTGGGCGAAGGCTTCCAGCGCAAGGCCGTGGAATTTGAAAACATCCTGAAAATGGGCCGCACCCAGCTTCAGGACGCCGTGCCGATGACGCTCGGTCAGGAGTTCCACGCATTTAACGTGCTGCTGAACGAAGAGACCAAAAACCTGCTGCGCACGGCGGAGCTGCTGCTTGAGGTGAACCTCGGCGCGACCGCTATCGGCACGCGT
Organism: Cronobacter sp. HA18006; assembly: GCF_011605445.1. Taxonomy (NCBI): domain Bacteria; kingdom Pseudomonadati; phylum Pseudomonadota; class Gammaproteobacteria; order Enterobacterales; family Enterobacteriaceae; genus Cronobacter; species Cronobacter sp. HA18006. The sequence goes on from NZ_JAANQB010000025.1 coordinate 141,059, forward strand.
CTGAACACCCCGGATGGTTATCAGCAACTGGCCGTGCAGAAACTCGCGGAAGTGAGCAATCTGCCGGTCGTTCCGGCAGAAGACCTGATCGAAGCGACCTCAGACTGCGGCGCTTACGTTATGGTGCACAGTTCGCTCAAGCGTCTGGCCGTTAAGCTCTCCAAAATCTGTAACGACCTGCGTCTGCTCTCTTCCGGTCCGCGCGCGGGCTTAAACGAAATCAACCTGCCGGAGCTGCAGGCGGGTTCGTCCATCATGCCAGCCAAAGTGAACCCGGTTGTGCCGGAAGTGGTAAATCAGGTCTGCTTTAAAGTTATCGGCAACGACACCACCGTGACCATGGCGTCTGAAGCTGGCCAGCTGCAGTTGAACGTGATGGAGCCGGTCATCGGCCAGGCGATGTTTGAGTCGATTCATATCCTGACCAACGCCTGCTACAACCTGCTGGAAAAATGCGTCAACGGCATTACCGCCAATAAAGAAGTGTGCGAAGGCTACGTCTACAACTCTATCGGTATCGTCACCTATCTCAACCCGTTCATCGGCCACCACAATGGCGATATCGTCGGGAAGATTTGTGCTGAAACCGGCAAGAGCGTGCGTGAAGTCGTACTGGAGCGCGGTCTGCTGACGGAAGCGGAGCTGGACGACATTTTCTCTGTCCAGAACCTGATGCATCCGGCCTACAAAGCAAAACGCTATACCGATGAAAGCGAACAGTAATCCCCTTTCGCGGTACACTAAAAAGGCACGTCTTCGGACGTGCCTTTTTCGTTTAATGGATACCAAATTATAACTTTTAATTATCCAACAATTAACCATCAAGGAAGCCATCATGATAGTTGTCGAACTTATCATCGTTTTACTGGCCATTTTTCTTGGCGCCAGGCTTGGGGGAATCGGGATTGGGTACGCCGGCGGGCTGGGCGTGCTGGTCCTCGCCGCCATCGGGGTGAAACCCGGCAATATCCCTTTTGACGTTATCTCAATCATCATGGCGGTGATCGCCGCTATCTCCGCCATGCAGGTCGCGGGCGGGCTCGATTTCCTGGTCAACCAGACGGAAAAGCTGCTGCGCAAAAACCCGAAATACATCACGATACTGGCTCCCATCGTCACCTACTTTCTGACGATTTTCGCCGGTACCGGGAATATCTCGCTCGCCACGCTGCCGGTTATCGCCGAAGTGGCCAAAGAACAGGGCGTGAAGCCCTGCCGTCCGCTCTCCACCGCCGTGGTCGCCGCGCAGATAGCCATCACGGCGTCGCCGATTTCCGCCGCCGTGGTGTATATGTCCTCGGTGATGGAAGGCCACGGCGTCAGCTACATTCATCTGCTGATGGTCGTTATCCCTTCTACGCTCGCGGCGGTCCTGGTCATGTCTTTTCTCGTCTCCATCCTGTTTAACTCAAAGCTTTCCGACGATCCGGTTTATCTCAAACGTCTGGAGGAAGGGTTAATCGAATTGCGCGGCGACAAGCAAATCGACATCAAACCGCGCGCCAAAACCTCCGTGTGGCTGTTCCTGCTGGGCGTGGTTTGCGTCGTCGCATATGCCATTATCAACAGCCCGAGCCTTGGCCTTGTGGCAAAACCGCTGATGAACACCACCAGCGCCATCCTCATCATCATGCTGAGCGTCGCGACGCTTATCACGCTTCTCTGCCGCGTGGAAACCGACACCATTCTGAACTCCAGCACCTTTAAAGCGGGGATGAGCGCGTGTATCTGTATCCTCGGCGTGGCGTGGCTTGGCGACACCTTCGTTTCCGCCAATATCGACTGGATCAAAGCCACGGCGGGCAGCGTGATTCAGGGCCACCCGTGGCTGCTGGCGCTGATTTTCTTTATCGCTTCCGCGCTGCTTTATTCTCAGGCGGCGACCGCCAAAGCGCTGATGCCGATGGCGCTGGCGCTGAACGTCTCCCCGCTGACGGCCGTCGCCTCTTTTGCCGCCGTTTCCGGCCTGTTTATTCTGCCGACCTATCCGACACTGGTTGCCGCCGTACAGATGGACGATACCGGCACCACGCGTATTGGCCGTTTCGTCTTTAACCATCCGTTCTTTATTCCGGGCACGCTCGGCGTTGTGCTCTCCGTCTGCTTTGGCTTCCTGCTGGGCAGCGTCATGCTGTGATCTTCCGGGGCGCTGCGGCGCCCCTTTTTACGTCGCAACGTCTCACACCTGCGCGCAACCGCTAACGCGCCCTCTTCTGCCGTTGTATAGTAGCCGTTCACACTTTTCAGGCAGGAGGGCTTTATGCTGGATGAAAATACCGTTACTCACGCCGCCCCGGACGCCGTCGTTGTGCTCTGCACCGCGCCGGACGAAGCCACCGCGCAGGATCTGGCGGCCAAAGCGCTGGCGGAAAATCTCGCCGCCTGCGTGACGCTGCTCCCGGGCGCCACGTCGCTCTACTACTGGGAAGGTAAACTGGAGCAAGAGTACGAGGTGCAGATGGTGTTAAAAAGCGATACCGCGCGCCAGCAGGCGCTGCTGACGTGTCTTAAAAGCCATCATCCGTATCAGACACCCGAACTGCTTGTGATCCCCGTCATTCATGGAGACAACGATTACCTCTCATGGCTCACCGCATCCTTACGCTGATCCTGCTGTTTTGCAGCGCCCATGCTTCTGCCTCACTCTTCGGCCAGCAAAACGCCTCGCAGTTTGTGCCGGCAGACCAGGCTTTTGCCTTTGATTTTCAGCAGCAGAAGAACACGTTAACGCTGAACTGGCAGATTAAGCCCGGCTACTATCTCTATCGCCAGCAAATTCGCGTAACGCCCGCCAGTGCCAGCGTGGCACCGCTCGCACTGCCTGCCGGCGAGCCGCATGAAGATGAGTTCTTCGGCAAAAGCGAAATCTACCGTGACGCGCTCAGCGTGCCGATTACGGTGGAGCAGGCGTCGCCTGGCGCGACGCTGAGCGTGACGTACCAGGGCTGCGCCGCCGCCGGTTTCTGTTACCCGCCGGAAACCCGCACGGTGCCGCTGAGCGCCGTCGAACCGACAGAGAGTGTTAAAGCCGACGCCGCTACGCCTTCGGCCGCCACTGGCGAGCAAACCCGCGTTAACAGCGATGCGCCTTCCGCCACCCTGCCCTTCTCCGCGTTCTGGGCGTTACTTATCGGCATCGGCGTCGCTTTCACACCCTGCGTACTGCCGATGTACCCGCTTATTTCCGGCATCGTGCTGGGCGGCGACAAACGGCTTTCCACTCGCCGCGCGCTGCTGCTGGCGTTTGTCTACGTGCAGGGAATGGCGCTCACGTATACCGCGCTCGGGCTGGTGGTCGCCGCCGCGGGGCTACAATTTCAGGCGGCGCTGCAAAGCCCGTGGGTGCTGGTGACGCTCTCTGCGGTGTTTGTTCTGCTGACGCTCTCGATGTTCGGGCTCTTTACGCTGCAACTGCCCGCGTCGCTGCAAACGCGCCTGACGCTAATGAGCAACCGCCAGCGCGGCGGCTCGCCGGGCGGCGTGTTTGCGATGGGCGCGATTGCAGGGCTTATCTGCTCGCCCTGCACCACTGCGCCGCTCAGCGCCATTCTGCTTTATATCGCCCAGAGCGGGGATCTGTGGCTCGGCGGCGGCACGTTGTATCTCTACGCGCTCGGCATGGGCCTGCCGTTGATTCTGGTCACTGTTTTCGGCAACCGGCTGCTGCCGAAAAGCGGCCCGTGGATGGAGCAGGTCAAAACCGCGTTCGGCTTTGTTATCCTGGCGCTGCCGGTATTTCTGCTGGAGCGCGTGCTGGGCGAGCCGTGGGGAGTGCGTCTCTGGAGCGCGCTTGGCGTCGCGTTCTTCGGCTGGGCGTTTGTCACGAGCCTGAACGCCACCCGCTCCTGGATGCGCGCGGTGCAAATCGTGCTGCTGGGCGCGGCACTGATTTGCGCCAGCCCGTTGCAGGACTGGGCTTTCGGCGCGCCTGTCGCGGAATCCCAGGCGCATCTGGCTTTCACCCGCATCGCCACGGTGGACGATCTCGACCGCGCGCTGGCGCAGGCCAAAGGTAAGCCGGTGATGCTCGATCTCTACGCCGACTGGTGCGTCGCCTGTAAAGAGTTTGAAAAATACACGTTCAGCGCGCCAGCGGTGCAGCGCGCGCTGGATGGCGCGGTGCTGTTGCAGGCTGACGTCACCGCCAACAGCGCCGCCGATGTGGCATTGCTGAAGCGCCTTAATGTGCTCGGGCTGCCGACGATTATTTTCTTCGATGCGCAGGGTAACGAGATCCCAAATGGCCGCGTCACCGGTTTTATGGACGCCCCCGCGTTTGCAACGCATTTGCACAATCGCCTGCGGTAAACAACACTTGGGTGGGAGAAACCGTTGGGCTAAACGGAGAGGAGTAGACCGTGCAACGTGAAGAAGTTCTGGAGCAGGCCCTGCATATCCTTGAACAGGAAGGGATTGCCAATACCACACCGGAAATGGTGGCCGCCGCGGCACAGTGTCCGACGGAAGAGATCCAGCGCTACTGGCCGGATCGCGAGGCGCTACTGTATGACGCGCTACGCTATTTGAGCCAGCGTGTGGACGCCTGGCGCCGCCAGCTGATCTACAACGAAGAGCTAAGCGCCGAGCAAAAGCTCATGGCGCGCTATCAGGCGCTGACGGACTGCGTCAGCCAGGATCGCTACCCGGGCTGTCTGTTTATCGCCGCCTGCACGTTTTACCCCGAGGCGTCGCACCCGATCCATCAACTGGCGGATCAGCAAAAACGCGCGGCGTATCACTACACGCACGAGCTGTTAACGCAGCTCGAAGTGGACGATCCGGCGATGGTCGCCGAGCAGATGGAACTGGTGCTGGAAGGCTGTCTGAGCCGTCTGCTGGTCAAACGCAGCCAGGCGGACGTGGATACCGCGCGCCGTCTCGCCGAAGATATCCTGCGTTTCGCCCAGTGCCGTCAGGGTGGCGCACTGACCTGACAACCCATTAACGGGTGCCTTTTTGTCTGAAAATCAGCCAGTCAGCACAGATTGACGGATTTTTTATGACAAAGCCGTTGACGCCTTCGGGCCTTTACGGTTTAATGCGCCCCGTTGCCCGGATAGCTCAGTCGGTAGAGCAGGGGATTGAAAATCCCCGTGTCCTTGGTTCGATTCCGAGTCCGGGCACCACTCATTTATAACCCTCGCTTCGGCGGGGGTTTT
>NZ_JAANQB010000026.1:0-132090 GCF_011605445.1 Cronobacter sp. HA18006
GCACGCCCTGGCTGCGGGAGATTTCCCGGTGCAGCCGGTCGCGGCCGTACGCCGCCAGCGTGTGCATTGCCCCGCCGTGGCGCAGCTGCATCTCCAGCAGGTGGCCGGTGCCGTAGCGCAGCGTGGCAAGCTCGCGGCCATCCGGGAATGTTGTGCTGCTGAGGTTGCCCAGCGCGTCGTACCCGTATTCAAACTTCCCGCCGTGGTTCTCCTCGCTCACCAGCTCGCCCGCCGCGTTACGGGTGAAAACCAGCACGGCGTCCCACTCAGGTTCGCGCTCTTCCAGCAGCGCCTGCCGCCATTCGGCGCGCGTGGCGCGGCGGATTTCCAGCGAGAGCGTGTTGTGGCGGTACTCGGTGCGGTGCTCTGCGGTTTCCCGGGCGGTGAGACGCCCCAGCACGTCATATTCAAAGGCAGTCACCAGCGGCGCGTCCGGGCTGCCCGGCAGCGGATGGCGAATCACCTCCGTCACCCGGCCCAGCGCGTCGTGGCGGTATTCCGTCAGGCGGCCCGCGTAATCCCGCTGCCCCGTCAGGCGGCCTGCGGCGTCATACTCAAACCGCCAGCTCTCGCGGTTCGGGTTCACCAGCGTCGTCAGGCGGCCAAAACGGTCGTAACGCAGGCGCGTCTGGTGGCCCGCCGGGTCGGCGGCGCTCACCACCTGGCCGCGCGCGTTGCGCGTCACCTTGCGCTCGCGCAGCCCGTCGTCGTCCTGCCCGCACAGCAGCCCGGCGCTGTCATATTCGTAGTGCGTCTCGCGGCCGTCCGCCCGTCGCCAGGTGCGCAGACGCCCTGCCGCAGTCAGCGTCCAGCGGTCGGTGTTGCCTTCGGCGTCACTGGCGCTCAGCGGTCGCCCCGCCGCGTCATAAAGCCGCTGGCTCTGGTTGCCGGAGCAGTCCTCGTCGCGCACCAGCTGCCCGCGCTCGTTCCACCAGAACCGGTGCGTGTTGTTCAGCGCGTCGGTCTGCTGAACCAGGTCGCCCTGCTCGTTCCACTCAAAGCGCGTCACGCCGCCTTTCGGGTCGGTGAGCGAGACCACATCGCCGCGCGGGTTGTATTCGTACTGCCAGGTGGCGCCGTCCGGCAGCACTTCCTTCACCGGGAAGGCGAACACCGGGTGCCACGTGGTGAAGGTGCTGTTGCCGAGCGGGTCGCGCACTTCCGTCAGGTTGCCGTGCTCGTCGTGGCCGTATACCCAGCGGCTGCCGTCCGGCGTGGTGGCCGCTTTCAGCAGCTCGGCATAATCCGCCCACTCGTAGCGCCACACGCCGCCGTGGCGGTCGGTGTATTCCGTGATGCGGTAGAGGTAATCCCAGCAGTGGCGCGTCGAGAAACCCGCGTCGCAGCTGACCGTGGCGCAGCGTTTCGCCTCGTCGGCATCGATGCGCCAGCGCTCCAGCACGTTGCCCTGGTCATCCAGCACCTGATAACTGCACACACGCCAGTTGGGCGCATCGGCGGCGGGCTGCCACTGATAATGCACGCTGAGGTTGGTGGCGTAGCTGTGCCAGCCCATCATGTCGCTGGCGCGATCCCAGCCGAAGCGGCGCGTGACGATGCCGTCCGCGTCGGTGACCTCGATCAACTGGCCGTGTTCGTTATAGCCGTAAGTCACCAGCAGGCGGCGCTCGCCGTTGCACACCTGGTGTACGCTGGCGAGGCGGCCATGCGTTTTCTCATACGCCAGTTCGACATCCAGCGCTTCGTTGTCGCCGGAAATCCGCACCAGCCTGCCGTGTTCATCCCAGCTGTAGTACTGGCAGTTCTCATGACGATCGTAGATGCGGAACAGCCGCCACTCGCCCGGACGCGTCGGGTCCGGTTCGTAGACGTGGTATTCGCCGCTCGTCATCTGGAGCATCAGCGTGCCGCTGACGGTGTAATAGAGCGTGACGCCGTCTTCGAGATAATCCACCACGTCGCCGGGGGTCAGCTCGCCGAAGCCCAGCTCGCGGCCCGACATATCGCGCCAGATAAACTGATTGTTCTCAAGGCGGAAGAAGCGGGTCTCAAACGGCAGCAGCCAGCCGGTGCCGAGCATACCGGTCGCCAGATTGCGGCTGTTGTAGACACGCTGCCAGATGAGCGGAATGCGATCTTCCAGCGTGAAATCGCGGTCTTCAGCGCCCGCGAGGATTTTCGCGCCGCTGGCGATATCCACCGGGTGCTGCGTCTGGCGCGCCTCGCTGCCCACTTTGCCTGCCTGAATCAGCCCGAATGTCGTCAGGCCCATGCCGAGATCGGCGGCAAACTGGCAGCAAAAGGTTTTCATGATCTGGCGGCTGAAGAGTGTCTTCAGCATCCCTTTGCTGAGGTTGCGGATAATCGCCGGGCCAAGGCTGCCGATGGTGTTGCCAATAAGCCGCGCCCAGAAATTCTTACCGCTGCGGATATCGCGCACCACGATGCTTTCGCCGCCGATGCGCACGCGCGTGTTTTCTTTAACTTTGACTTTGGCTTCGCAGGTGCTGCGATCGCCGTTGCGGCTCGCGGGCTGGCCATTGATCAGCACTTTTTTCGAGCCTTCCGCCAGGTAGTTGGTGCCGGTCACCGTATGGCCTTTGGTGCACACCACGATATCGCCCGGCGCCGCCTTAGCGTACGGGCTGGCGCCCGCCACGACGGGTTGCGTGAAGTTATCCCAGACGCTGCCCGCGAATTTTTTTACTCCGTCCCAGCCGCTGCTGGCGATGGCGCTTGCTCCTGCCGCCAGGTTATCCAGCGGGTGCAGGGTAAACTGCGCCACTTCGAGAATGGCAACCGCGGTGCCTATCGCAAATGCCTTCGCCTGATCGCCAAAGCTCTCTTGCGGGATGGGCGTATTGAGATAGTTGTGATCAACCGTGCCCGCCGCGCGCGCGGCGGCTTTTTCCATAATGCGTACGTTGTGAGAGCCTGTCTTGATAATCGCATCCGGCGGGCCGAGCCAGCCGAAGAAATCCAGCACAGCATCGACGCCTTGCCCCACCAGATCGCCGGCGTCCTCTGCAATACCCGTGGTGAATACGGCCGCGATCAGTACAACGCCCGCAACCGTACCCAGCCCCGTGCCCATCATCGCCGAACCCGCCGTTATGGCGGCAAGACAGATAGCCCCCTCCACCGCGCCACTGACGACATCGGCGAGCAGAGAGCTGTGGATGAGCGGATCATCTATACGGGCAGCTAACAGTTCGGACACGCTTACGCTCCCTCTCCAGGCGTGAATTCCAGCCCCGCTTTAATGGATTCCCACACCGCCAGCGCGTCGTCATCAAACGGCGCGGTGCGGCTCATCGCCATCACCAGCAGGTGATCGTCAAGCATGGTGGTGGCGAGCTGTTCATAAACCGTCACGCCGTGGTTTTCAAAACGCATGGCGACTTCCCGCGCGGGCCTGCCGCCCACCTGCGTATCAGTGACTTCATCACCCGTGAACTTTTTCATGTCACGTTTGATTTTGGCGACCTGGCTTTTCAGGTAAGTCTCTTCTTCGCCAGGCTTGACGTCCCAGGCGCGCGTCAGCACCAGGGAGGCACCCGCTTTCGGCAGTGACAATATCGTCATGCTGCGATCCTGCACGGCTTCCGGCAGCGTCAGCGTCCCTTCTGATAACGTATATTTCACCTGGCTCATGCCTGTCCCTCTCCGTCGGAATTAAATGTTTTTGCCACTTCGTTCTGGATATCCCCGGGCGTCGGCGCGACATTTGACGCTTTGTCCGGTTCATTTTTGAGGTTCAGATCGAGCGTGCCGCCGGTATTGATTTGCCCTGTGCCGCTGGCGTTGATCGCGAATTTTGTACAGTAGAGATTGACCTCGCCGTTCGCGCTCATTTCCAGCACCGAATCGCCCGTGACGAGGCGAATGCCAGTCGCGGAAGAAACAGTCACCGTGCCCTGGCCTTTGATGTCGTACTGCCCCCCGACCAGCTCATTGCGGCTCATCTGAATGGCGTGTTCCTGCTTGCCTTCAACCTTGCCGGTGTAGTCCTGCTTTACAGAAAGTATCCGCGAGCCGCCGACGCTGTGGGTTTCATCTTTTTTCACTTTGGTATCAAGGTTGCGCTCGGCCTGCAGCCACACCTGCTCCTCACCGGCCTTGTCCTCAAAGCGCAGGGCGTTGGCGTTGTCCGGCGAGCCGTCCTTCGAGCGGCTTAAGAAGCCCATCTGTGTCGCTGCAGCAGGCAGCGCCCACGGCGGCATGCTGGCTTCGTTATACACGCGGCCCGTTATCAGCGGACGGTCCGGGTCGCCGTTGATGAAGTCCACCACCACTTCGTCGCCCACGCGCGGTATCTGCACCCCGCCGAAGCCCTGGCCCGCCCAGGCGCTGGAGACGCGCACCCAGCTGGAACTGGTGTCGTCGCCCTTGCCGAGGCGGTCCCAGTGGAACTTCACCTTCACCCGGCCATATTTATCCGTCCAGATGCTCTCGCCCTGCGGGCCGACCACCTTCGCCGTCTGCGGGCCGTAGGTACGCGGCCACGGCGTCTTCTGCGCCGGGCGGTACGGCACGTCCGCCGGTATCACCTCAAAGCGGATTTCATGCAAGGTGTTGCTGTCCGGGCCGCTGGCGTAGCGGTTCTCCTCGAAGCGGTAGTGGGCGATGGTGGTGAGGTACTCGCCGTTATCGCCGAAGAACGGCGCGTTGCGCAGCACAAAGGTGTGGCCGGGTGCGATGCCGAGCGCGGTCGCGGTGCCCTGCGTCTGGCGGTGCTCCACCTGCCAGCGCTCCTGGCGGATGCGGGCGTAGAACTCCCCGTGGCCGTGCTCCACAAAACGCCCCGGCCAGTCGTAGACGTCAATGCTGCCCGGCTGCGGCGACAGCGGGTTCTGCCGCGCCTGGAACAGCCAGGCGTTGGGCTTGCGGAAGTCATAGTCGTCGAGGCTGTAGATGCCCGGCGTCACGCTGTCTTCCAGCGCCCACTGGCTGATGCCCTCTTCGTCGGTTGAGCCACCGGACGGCGTGACGTGGTACGGAATGGTCTCGTAGCCCGGGAACGGCTCGTACTGGCCGGGGGCGTCCGTCAGCACCAGCGTGTGGCGGTCCTGCTCGTGGCGGAAGTGGTAGGCGATGCCCTCCAGCTCCAGCAGGCGGCTGATGAAATCGAGACTGCTCTCCTGGTACTGCACGCAGTATTCCCAGACGCGGTAGCTGCCGGAGAGACGCTCTTCCATGTTCACCCGGCTCTCGCCCAGCAGCGTTTTCACTATCTGTGGCACCGTCTGCCCCTGGAAGATACGCAGGTTGCGGTCGCGCTGCATCGGCCACAGGTCCGGCTCCACCGTCAGCTCGTAGGCCGCGTACCGGGTGCCGGAAAGCTCCACCGCGCTCACCGCCACGCGGGTCACCTTGCCGTTGAGGTAGCGCGGCGTCATCAGCGCCTGGGTCGGGATGGTCACCGTCACCGGCTGCCCCAGCAGCGCGCTGCGGTCGGCGCGCGCATCGGTGCCGAGCAGCGTCAGGGTGAACATGAACGGCTCCGACAGCGCCTCGCGCCCGGAGAGTTTCCAGAAAAGCAGCCCCTCGACCGGGAGCTGAACGGTGATTCGGTTGAGCATAACTTCCATCCCTATGTGTATATGCGGTGCATACCAGAGCCGGAGACATCCACCTGGCTATGCCCGTAAATCACAGCACAGCAGCAAATGACGCATACCTTTCAGGCTTATGGCCGCGCAGCAGACACTCTGCCAGAAACACTTTGCAGTTTTAGTTAATTTCATATTGCAGGCGACATGAAATTTCATAATACGGCTACCGCTGCCATAGCCTCGATCGAGGTTAAGCCATATCAGGAAATGTCAGGTAACGAAGCGGTAAAAAAGACGCTATACAAACGCCACGCGCTTGCTGTGCAAATATACCAATAAGTGACTCATCGAAAAACCGCCATTATTCTGAATATACAGACTAATCTGATTCCACTGGCTGTAAGGATTGATGGTTGGGATAAATTCTGACGACTCGCGCACTATTTTTATGGAGAGCGTCACTAATAACGCGCTGAAATATTCATGAAAGAAAGAGAATTTTCTTTTACTTACCGCGCTGAGAAAGGCTTTTTATATGAAAGGATAATATTTAGCTTAGGGGAACCACTAATTATGGTGGGTAGGGTAAATAACGGATTATTTACCCCGGCGTGCAAGAGGTTTTCTGCGAGATTCTGGATGATAGAGGCTTTTGCGGGTGTGGCGGTGCGCTCAGCGGCGAGCGCGGTGCGTCGTGCCGGCATCATCACTCAGGCCGCGCCGGGCATTACTTATCCCGGCTAATAATGACGTTACTCAGGCAATCCGGCGTTTTCTCGCTAAAGCTGAACGTGACAGCCTCGCCAGACGCACCGGCAGGCGTGGTGTAGCTGGTCACTTCGTTTTGCGAATGACCGCGCGGGGTGTCGGTTATCGTCAATACGGGGTAATGCTGTTTAACGTCGTTAAGCGTCAGGCACCGCCCCTGCCAGTGAGAGATAAACAGCAGCGTTTTCTCCTGCAGATCTCTGCTCAGCCGTAATTCAATGTCGGTCAGTTTCCCTGACGCAGTAAACGCGACATCTCCCGCCCGGTAAAAATTGATGTACTCGTTCTGAGAATCCAGTTGGAATGTTAAAGGCGCATGGTTAAGCGTGGCGACGTTGATATCCGCTAAGGATGACCGCATCGTACTAATAAACTGCCAGAGGCTGGCAGAGGATGTACTGGCTGAAGCGCCGCTAAGCATTAACAAGGTTATTAACGCAGCGGTAATAGCCTTTCCAGTATGGCGAATGAAAATCATATTATCCTTAAGGGAGGGCCCTCGATCGGGAGCTGAACGGTGATTCGGTTGAGCATAACTTCAGTCCATATTGCTGAGGAACATGACAGAACGGTTATCTTTCTTGCGGATAAACGCAGTGCGGGAAAGAAAATAAGATTAACAATCGATTCATTCTTTTAAGGTCGCCTTTATTGTTTTTTCCTTTGCCACGGCCACCTGTGATTCTCCAGCCTGACATCCAGTATATTTCGCATCTTCAACATATTCTGACGCGGGTCGGATTTAAGGCAGATCACCGGGATAGGTAAACCTTTCTGAAATTTAAATAGGTCCATCGTTTCTATGGCGGTAAGGACATTATCCTGGACCATCATCTCCCCATTCGGGAGCGGATACTGATATTTTAATCTGATGTTCACGATACCATCTGCGGAAGGGGTGCCAGGTATCACTTGCAGTATTTCGGCATCTATATACAGAGGGTCATTCAGAATAGCTTGTTGCTGCTTATCCGTTTTCTTATTTTTTATCATGGTGTAAATGATTATCCCGACAAAGGCCACAGGAATAATATAATGCATGCTTTTTATAATTAACGTTACAGTCTCCATTTACTATTCCTGTCATTGCGGGTGAAACGGGGCGAGCCATATCCCGTAATAAATCAGAGCGGCGCCCAGCGAAAGCACCGCTCTGAGTACTAATGGCGCTACCGGGCGGACATTTTTAACGGCTGACTGTATTGTCTGATAATTATCCTGATTGAAATTCTCATGAAATTTCATAATAAGAAAAAACTGCGTGTTTATGCCCACAGAAGCAAACTGCAATCCCCACAGCACAATGGCTGACAGAAGCAGGGTGCATGAATAATGTTCAGCTGCGGCAGGAGAGAAGATATTCCAGACGAGCGCCATCGCGAGAAAAACGAAAGAGGCGACCTCGAAAATAATAAAAATGCCGACAAGCTTAAGACCAAAGAAAAGCCACTGCCTGCGAGTAAAGGACGTTTTACCTTTCCAGATGATATACAGCGCGCACGCCAGGAAAAAAACAAATCCCACGAAAAACATTCCATTGCCTCAAAGAAATTATACTGTCACACACTGACATTACGGGTGCGTGGCCCTGCTCAACCGTTGCGTTGCCTTAAGATATTTAAAGTAAGGAATCGGCGTCAGGCAGACATCCGAAAACGCCAGATATTCTTGCATGGTATACCCAGTCGGCACTTTCTGTAACACTTTGTGCCACTTAATAAGCCGGAGACATTTTGACCAGTGTTTTGTTTTTAATGTCAATAGAAAAGTGCCACTCATGCCACCCTTCAAATTTTTCATTAAAAACGCACACTACTAAAACTTCCTGCATACTATTTTTAGTTAAATAACAAAAGTTAGCACCATCTGGTGGAGAAAAAGAATGAATTTTATTTCCACATTTATCCAAGGCGACTAATTTATCAGGGAGAGGCCGAGCATTACATAGTATAATAATTTTCTGGCGATGGTCATCAAGCATAGCCTGATCAAGGCCCTCTATATATAAAATTATTTCCTTTGTATCAACAGACCAGCAAAGATTAGTATTATCCACACAAAAATTTTCAATCATGTTTCACTCATTAAGATCAGGGGTTTATTGGTTTTTCGTCAATAACTTTTAAATAATTCATACGTTCTGCAGGAGGAACCGCCATTTCAACCTGTGATCCACCACCCGGAAGATAAGTACTGGTTCCTTTATCTACTTGAGGGCCAACCATACCAATTTTAACTGGTAATGGCTCTGTTACTTCATAAGTGATAACACGATCAATGTCTGGTTTCCATTCCTGTTTAACAGCAAGCTCATTTCGAACATAAGATACGTCAGTAATATCATCAAATGTAGCAAATCCGCCGGGTCTTGTTGCTGGCTGTCCCGGAGATACAGCCATTTTTACCTTGGTACCGGGAATTAAAGTAGCATTTAATGGTGGTTCATCTAGCGGCCAAGGCGATTGTTCATGTACCAGTTTCTTATATGCAGCGGCAGCTTCCGTAGATGATTTAAAATGACCTCTATGCTGACGTTGGAATTCATTCCAGGTATTTTGTCTACATGACAACCCCCACGGATCCACCCATCCCAGCGCATTCGGCGCAAACTGGTACAGATTGATACCGCCCGCCAGCCCTATCGGGTCGTGCTGCGTGAACCTGCCGCAGTCCGGGTCATAGTAACGGAATAAATTGTAGTGAAGCCCGGTTTCGCGATCCAGGTACTGACCCTGCATACGCAGGTTCTGGTGATAGCCCGTCGGCAGCGGCGTCAACTCATGCGCCAGTTTGCCCCACGCGCTGTTTCGCCCTTCCCAGCGCACCCGGCCTTCCACATCAGTCAGCCGCTCCGGCGTGCCGTTCGGCTGATTGTGGAACCAGTAAATGTCCGATGACTGCGTGCCGTCGATGCGCGCCAGCGGCTCGTAGCTGTGCGGGTCGCTGTAAACGTAGGTGAGTGGCACCCTGTCATGGATTTCCTGTAGCAGCCGGAATCCTTCCCAGACAAAACGTGTGGTGACCGTTTTACCGGTGGGCTGGCACGCCAGAAACCGACGGCGGGTCTTGCTGATGCGCCGCCCCAGCGGGTCGTAGCGGAAGCTCACCTCCACCTGCGGCTTATTGCGGTCGCGTGGCTGGCTGATAACGTCCGTCAGACGGTGCTCGCCGTCGTAGCGGTAGCGCCAGCGGGTCTGTCCGTTATCTTTTTCTACCGTGCGGCCATGAATGTCATAACGCCACTGAATGCCGTTAAGCTGCGTCACACGGTTAAAGCGCACCGTCTGCGTCAGCTGACGCCATGCACTATCGTGTGCTCTGCGGTAGCAATAAATAATTTAAGCAAATTTATATGCGGTGCTATTTAATTTTACTATATTAACAGGCCAGATGTGATAACTGGCCAAACCTATTTTTAATATCTTTTTTGGTTAGAGATAAGATTCAAGCAGGGGTTCTGTGACTGGAGTCTTTTCCTCTCTTGCGATTAAAAAGGTCGGAATAGGGTAGTTGGTATCATTCTGAGAGAGTGCATTTTTTACATAAAGTTTTAAAGAAAGCAAATCACCTTTCCCGTTTATCTTAATTTTTGGCCATTCATTTTTAATTAGCTCATCCCAATTTCTTAAAGCATGACCAGGAATTACACTAACTTCTTTAATAGCTTCTTTTAAATAGTACTTTCCATTGTAAGGAGTTTCATACCCTATGAAAGGAGACTGCATATTACTTTCATGACAAGAAAGAATGTAATAAACCCACGGCGTGTTACCCCATGACAGAACCATCAATCCCTCATTAAAGATTTCATTGGCTAGTTCTGTTGTTGTAAACTCTTCTATAAGATCATTATTATGTATCTTATCTTTCAAGAAAGATTCTAATAGTTTTATGTCTGTAAGCATAAAACCTAATTCACTCAACCCGCCAAAATAACGAACTGCCTTATTATCTTTTTTCGAGGAATGATAGGGATTACAACTCAGACTTCTGGCAATCACATGAATATTTATAATACTAGCCCGTTCCAACAACTCCTTTTTACCGGATGAATTAACTTCCTCCCCAGTATGAGGGACATCTTTATATAAATAAACGCCTATTCTATAAGTAGGATCATGCAATTCTTGTTGATCCCCAAAAGTAAACTCTTCTCCCGTTACCCCCTTAATACAAATACTGAATTGATTACTAGCCACAATAACTGGCTCTAAGATAGTTTTATAATCGTCAATATATTTTTCTAAAAAAGAAGGTTTATCTGGCTCAATCACTTCAATATTAATTACAGTTTTACCTTTAAAGGTATAGTCCAATAGGGAAGAAATATCAAAATTCCCCTGACTGGTTTTTATTTCTATTTTCTTAATCGAGTTGATGTTATCAACTGCATACTGTAATTCTTTCATTTTTACCTCTTCTTGAGACAACCTTGATTTTTTGCCCACTCTTTCGTTGCTTCCCATGCCTCTGAAGGGCTTACATTCTTTATAATTTCTTTTCCTTTCGTACCTGAAGCTGATATTTCATGCAAGTCACCACGAATATCTTGTAAAGCGGGATTGTTATAATGGTTTTCTAATGAATTTAACCACTCATCATTCGTCATGCCCGCTTTGATTACTTGCTCTGGCTTAACCAAAGGCTTAGTTTCCGCACCAATTCCATTATAGCCATGCATTGCACTATGCTCGATACCGCTCCATTGAGACTCACCCCAGTACATCGCTGGCACCTTTGTCTGTGAGTTAAATGGTTCTATCCCCAAATGAGTAGCAACCTCATGTGGAACCATATGATGCCCTTGCTTTACAGGGTTGCTCAATGGCATCCATCCTAAAGGATCCACCCATCCCAGCGCATTCGGCGCAAACTGGTACAGATTGATACCGCCCGCCAGCCCTATCGGGTCATGCTGCGTGAACCTGCCGCAGTCCGGGTCATAATAACGAAATAAATTGTAGTGAAGCCCGGTTTCACGGTCCAGGTACTGCCCCTGCATCCGCAGGTTCTGGTGATAGCCCGTCGGCAACGGCGTCGACTCATGCGCCAGTTTGCCCCACGCGCTGTTTCGCCCTTCCCAGCGCAACCGGCCTTCCACATCGGTCAGCCGCTCCGGCGTGCCGTTCGGCTGGTTGTGGAACCAGTAAATGTCCGATGACTGCGTGCCATCGATGCGCGCCAGCGGCTCGTAGCTGTGCGGGTCGCTGTAAACGTAGGTGAGCGGCACCTCGTCATGGATTTCCTGTAGCAGCCGGAATCCTTCCCAGACAAAGCGTGTGGTGACCGCTTTACCGGTGGGCTGGCCCGCCAGAAACTGACGGCGGGTCTTGCTGATGCGCCGCCCGAGCGGATCGTAGCGGAAGCTCACCTCCACCTGCGGCTTATTGCGGTCGCGTGGCTGGCTGATAACGTCCGTCAGACGGTGTTCGCCGTCGTAGCGGTAGCGCCAGCGGGTCTGCCCGTTATCTTTTTCTACCGTGCGGCCATGAATGTCATAACGCCACTGAATGCCGTTAAGCTGCGTCACGCGGTTGAAGCGCACCGTCTGCGTCGCGCTGTTATCAAGCGGGTTGCCCGCCGCGTCCCACTGCCACTGTTCCTGGCCCGGCAGTGTGCCGTCCTGCGTCAGCAGACGCCCTGCGCTGTCATATTTCCAGCGGTACCAGCTGAAGGGGTTGTCGTCGCGCTCCTCGCGAATGAGATTGTTGCGATAATCATAATCCCAGCGGCGAGACCAGCGGCGCGGCGCGGGGCGTTGCGCATCGCCGGTGAAAACATCGCGTCTCGTCAGGCGGCCCAGCCGGTCATACTCGTTGCGGCTCGTGAGCACCCCTTGTGTACGGCTCAGCTCGCGGTGCAGTTCATCGCGGGTAAAATCCGTGACTGGCAGATTATCAAGCGCAATGGACAACAGATGACCGCTGCCGTAGAAGTGGTGTTTCAGCATTCGCCCGTCGGGCAGTTGCACAGACGTGCGGTTGCCGAGCGCATCGTAGGTCCAGCCCAGCGCGCCGTTTTCGCTCTGCTCGCCGATGACGCGGCCTAGGGCGTCATACTCAAAGCTCAGCTCCTGTTCCGCCTCGCGGCTCCAGACGTTTTCCGCAAGCGAAGCATGCAGTGCGATACGACTGATTAATCCCGCTGGCGTGTAGTCGTAGCGGGTCTGGCCTTCCGGCGTCGTGCGTGAAAGAAGCTGCCCGGCCGCGCTCCAGGCGAAAGTATGGGTAATCGCCTCAGAATGCCCGGCGGCGAAAGTACGCAAAATGGTGCGTCCGCAGGCGTCATACCCGTAGCGGGTAATCACGCCGTCTAAACTTTCTTCCTCCAGCAGCAGAGAATCCGCGCCCCAGCGGAACTGGTATGTCTCGCCTTTTTCATTTTCGAGTGCAATCAGGCGGCCACGGCTGTCCCAGCGGCGGCGCACGGTATCCCCCTGCGGGTTAGAGGTTGAAACAAGTCGCCCCGCAGCATCATAAGTAAATTCGCTGCGCTTGCCGTCAGCCCCTTCATGCGCCTCAGGCAGACCGCGCGCATTCCATAACAGGCGTTCTTCCCAGCCTTCCGGGCGCTCCAGTTGGATCGGACGGCCTGCAGCATCGTAGTGATAGCGGGTCTCTTCGCCATCCGCTGAGATTGCAGTACTTAACCAACCAAGCGGGTGATAGCGGTAACGGGTAACGCGCCCCGAACAGTCCGTCGCGCGAATGACTTGCCCCGCGTCGTTGTATTCCTGGTGGCGGCTGTTACCCGCCGCATCCACCTCTTCCACGATTTGACCAAACTCGTCGCGGCGCAACAGTGTGGTTTGCCCGAGCGCATCGACGATGCGCGCCAGCCCATGATGTTCATCGTAATAAAAACGCGTGGCGGTACCGTCCGCCTCGGTGATAGCCGCAGGCAAGGCGCGGTGCTCCAGCCACTGCGTGGCGCGGATGTTGCCTTCAGCATCCACTTCCTGCACCCGATTACCCATGTCGTCATAAACAAAGGTGGTCGCGTTACCCAGTGGGTCGACACGGCGGGTCAGCAGATCGTGTTCATTCCACTCGTAACGCCAGCTCTCACCACGTTCGTCAACAAAACGCGTGATAAGCCCCTGCGCGTTCCAGTAATGCTGGCGCGTCTGGCCGTCGTATTGCGTGACCGTCGTCAGGCCTGCCGCCAGATCGTAAGCGATGCGGCAGCCATCACCGGTACTGGTGCGGTTCTCTACCACGCGCCAGTGATCGAATTGCTCCCAGCGATATTCACTCTCCAGCCCACCGGGTAACCGGTGCCAGATCATCAGGCCAGCATCGTTATAGCGATATTCACGTGTCGTGATGCCGGCTGCGTCAGTGACTGCCGCCAGTTGCCCGCGACCGTCGTAACGATAAGTGACCAGCGGCCATTCTCTTTCACCATCAAAATGCACGGCTGACGTCAAACGCTGCGCAAAGCGTTTATCCTCATAGCGCAGCGTGACATCAATGGCGCACGGCGCGTCGTGAATACGCACCAGGCGGCCATGTTCATCCCAGCCGGTTTCCAGCGCATTGCCATATTCATCGCTTAGCGATGCAAGGCGCAGCACTGAAGGGTTGGCGCGTGTGGGTTTAAATAAGCGCCAGACGGCACCGTCATCATCGGCGATCGCCACATCGCCGTTCTCATTACGACGAACGATAAGCCCTTCGCTGATACTGTAAAGCGCCTGGTTCAGCGGCGGCAGCGTAAAGCGCAACTCACGGCCAGTCTCGTCAAACCAGGTAACTTCGCCATCTTCCAGCGTCAGGTAGCTGTCAAAAGCGGTAGCCCAGCCCAGGCCGAACAATCCTTCGCGGGTGGTTAAGCTGTTATAGCTGCGCTGCCAGCGCAGGGGAAAACGACCAGGCAGTGAGAAGTCCAGTTCATTATTATCGTTCAGAACCTTCACGCCGGTAGCGGCATGAACGGGGTGAGATGAGGCGAAAACGGCGTTTATCGCCATATCCGTGAGCATACCGGCGCCTGCAGACACTAAAGCGCAGGGCATATTTTTGAGAATGTTGCCCGGACGTCCTCGAATGAGCGAAAGAGCAATCATCGCTACCGCCAGCCCTGCGGTTTTACCGCTTTTGATATTGCGCACCGTCAGCGTTTCACCGCCGATAATGACGTTTGGCGATACGTCGTCCGAAATAGTGGCTTCGCAGGTGGTGCGATCTTTGGCGCGCACGGCAGGCTGGCCGTTAATGAAGACGCTTTTTGACCCTTCCGCCAGGTATTGCGGGCCGGAGTGTTTATCACACAGCACGGTATCCAGCTCCAGCGACGAGGTCCCTGGCGCGGCAGTCGCGACCGTAGGCTGCCACATCTCGCTGCCGAACTGCGCCGCTGCGGAAAGCAACATACCGCCGTAGTCGGCAAAACTGCCAGGCTTTTGCGGCTCCGGCGGCGGCGTGTCGCCCGGCGTAAGTTTGCCTGCCGCGCGAGCGGCCGGAAGCTTGTTGGTCAGCACATTGGCAGAGCCGGTAGCGATTGTCCCGGCCGGTGATGGCGGGAAAATCGCATTGCCGATCCCCGTCGCCATATTACTGATGTCATCCGTGATCCCTGCGGCGTTCGCCAGGATACCACCGATAATTCCGCTCAGCGCGCAGCTGGAACCTATCGCCGCCAGCCCCGCCGCCGCAGCGCCAGCCCCCGCAAGCGGTGCGGCAGCCGTTGCGGCCACGGCTACCGCCGAGCCAATGGCTGCATACGCGAGACCTTCAGCCACAAGGCTTGTGATATCGGCAAAGATACTGGAGTGGATAATCTTGTCGCCCTGGCGGGCCGCATGTTTGTCGCTCATGCCACGTATTCCATTATTTATGCAGCGTCAGGCTTTGTTTAATCGCATTCCAGCGTTCCGCATCTTCATCAGTGAAGGGGCGTAGTGCGGAAAGAGTGAAAATTAACAGGCGCGGTGCATCAGGTGCCTGTACGGCAAATTGCTTCTGCCAGATTTGCTGATCCTGACGTACAAACGCGGTTTCAACTTCCACCGCGCGGTGCGAAGGCTGTCCGACCAGGATACGTGCAAACTCGCTCTGTTGGATTTCACCCATTTGTGCGCGCAGCACCTCCCACTGGCGGTGAAATTCTTTTTCGAAATCGCTGTCATCCGGAATTGCGCCGCGGCTGACAATTAACGATAACCCGCTCTCATCATCGCGTAACATCGTCATGCTGGTGTCCTGCCAGGCGGCAGGAAAAAGGGAAAACGAACCTTCCTGAAGGGTATATTTCATGGTGGGCCTGTAATTAGATTTGTACGCTAAATAATAATCAAGAGCGGGTTAAGAGTACCTGCGCTTAATATTCATACTTAGCCATCGTGATACGTTTCAGACACCGTGAATCCTGTTCCGGGAAACTAAAAGCCCAGGCAAGTCCGCGGTCATCTCTTGCAGTCCGGTAACCGATCATTTGTCCGACGGCATGTCCCTTCGGTATGTTAAACAATTTAGCATCAGGGAAATGTTCTCTGACTTGCTCAAGCGTGATACAAGGCGTATCAACAATAAACGAAACCAGCGAGACGCTTTTGTCACCGTTGCCCCAAAGGCGAACATCAAGTCCGCTGAGCCGGGTACCGTCCAGTAATGTAAACGGTGCGGACGTGAAGCGATTATCCGATGTTGACAACGTTCGGACGAGAGGCTGTTTAAGAAGCTGACTAACATCCTCTGCTTGTTTTCCCCATACGGATTTTAATTCGCGCGTGGTTTGCCATAACGCCTTATGACCTGCGCTGGTTTGTTCCGCAACGCACAATAGCGGTATGGATGACAGTATAAACAACAGAGAACGTGTTATTCTGTTTTTCATTATTGCTTAACGTTTGTATAGCCAGCGCCTATAAATACAGACACCGGCTTGATTAAAAGTAAGTTATTTCGACCATTCGCCAGGCTGATTTACTAATGTTTTATTACCCTGATTGACGGTAAGCCTCAGCGGTTCATATTGAACAGTATATTTCACATCAGCATTATTATATTCTGAACCAATGACCTTGCCTTGATCATCTAAAAGAGATTTGCCTTTTAAGGTAATAACACTGTTATCGCTTTTTCTAATTCCTAAATAAAGCATATCATTACATTTGGATAAAAAATTCCCACATTTATTTGTAAGGCTTATATTAAATTTTTCTGTGGTAAATCGTCTGGTTTCCGATAAGCCTGCACCTTCCTGCTTAGATAAGTTATAGGTTTCTGGTGCGTAATACTCACCTTTATCCGGTGCCTGTACCATTTTCCAGGACATTTTATCACCACTCACACTGAGCTGTGCTTGTCCCGTGCCCCCACCAAAAGAGGAAGTAAATTCAACAGCAGCCTGATCATTATTAACAGTACCACGTAGATTTTCCTCCCCGGCGGCCGGACAATCAATACGATTGCCTCGCTGAGTAATATAACAGTAACTTCCGGTTAATTTTTTTCCTTGCTGTTTAAGCCGTAGCGTTAATGTCGAGTCATTTTGAACGGCACCCTCCCATTGGCCGGTAAACGTGTCACCAGCCATTACTGAAACGCTGTACAGCCCCATCAAAAATGCGCAAGCCGTCAATTTTATATTCATTCAAAATTTACCTGTGAACACCGATCGACTCGATTCAACCATCCTGTCAAAAACTTACCATTTTTAGGATTGTTGATCACCAGATTTTCATAATATTCCTTTCGGATTTCAGCTATCCGGGAAGTTAGTTTCGCGGAGTCATTGACACTGTTCATGGCTTCAATTGTTTTGGGCCCAATCTTGCCATCAGTAGCTAACTGTTGCCCGAATTCATTATTGAGTAATTTCTGTATTTGTTTACCTGCCCCACCGGAAGTAATGGTCCAGTCATAAGACATTAAAGCAAGCTTTGGGTCTTTAATATTATTAAAACCAGAAGGATCCCAGTATCGTTTACGATAAATTGTTTCTGCTTGCTCAGTGGTAATATTTTTAAGATTATCAAGAGTAGGCTCAACACCAAGATCTTCTTTGGCATATTTTTGCCATGTATTCCATGCTATGCCTTTGTTTGTTGCACCACCAGAATCATCAGGGTCATTAACATAACCGCCTTCATTTTTGAAAATGATCGGTGAAATTTTTGAAAAATTATCCTGATTCTGGTTAGTCGGCGCAGCAGGCTTTGCTGGCTGTGAGGGAGTTGGTTTTGCTGGCGGAGTTGGAGCCGGTTTTTTAGCTGGCGCGTGCGTAGGAACTGGCGCGCCTTTACTTTTCTTTCCCGGCGTGAATTTTTCCTGCACTGCCGCATCAATATCTTGTTTATGCTGACTCCCCGGCGCCGTCGTTCCCGGCTGCGTACCGGCAGTATTGAGGTGTAGCTTACCGCCTGTCGTGATATAGCCATCCCCTTCGACAAAGAAATTAAACTCTTTACCGATCAGATTTATTTTGCCGTTTGCATTGAGCTCAATGGCACTTTCACCGCAGACCAGACGCAGCTTGGTTCCTGAGGCCAGAACATATTGTTCAACAACGGCGTCCAGCTTGCCCTTTCCCGTCAGGATTTCGGTGCCGCCTTTAACTGCCTGAATCTGATTCTCTTCAACGCGATGCAATTCGTTTTTACGCACGTAATGGCTGCGCGCGCCGTGGACAGTATGTGACTCGTCATTTTTCACTTTGGTATCAAGGTTGCGCTCGGCCTGCAGCCACACCTGCTCCTCGCCCGCCTTGTCCTCAAAGCGCAGGGCGTTGGCGTTGTCCGGCGAGCCGTCCTTCGAGCGGCTTAAAAAGCCCATCTGTGTCGCCGCGGCAGGCAGCGCCCACGGCGGCATGCTCGCTTCGTTATACACGCGGCCGGTAATCAGCGGACGGTCCGGGTCGCCGTTGATGAAATCCACCACCACCTCGTCGCCCACGCGCGGTATCTGCACCCCGCCGAAACCCTGGCCTGCCCACGCGCTGGAGACACGCACCCAGCTTGAGCTGGTGTCGTCACCCTTCCCAAGACGGTCCCAGTGGAACTTCACCTTCACGCGCCCATATTTATCTGTCCAGATGCTCTCGCCCTGCGGGCCGACCACCTTCGCCGTCTGCGGGCCGTAGGTTCTGGGCCACGGCGTCTTCTGCGCCGGACGGTACGGCACGTCTGCCGGTATCACCTCAAAGCGGATTTCATGCAGGGTGTTGCTGTCCGGGCCGCTCGCGTAGCGGTTCTCCTCGAAGCGGTAATGCGCCACCGTGGTGAGGTACTCGCCGTTATCGCCGAAGAACGGGGCGTTGCGCAGCACAAAGGTGTG
Organism: Cronobacter sp. HA18006; assembly: GCF_011605445.1. NCBI lineage: Bacteria > Pseudomonadati > Pseudomonadota > Gammaproteobacteria > Enterobacterales > Enterobacteriaceae > Cronobacter > Cronobacter sp. HA18006. The sequence continues at coordinate 18,563 of NZ_JAANQB010000026.1, forward strand.
GCCGGGCGCGATACCGAGCGCCGTCGCGGTGCCCTGGGTCTGGCGGTGCTCCACCTGCCAGCGCTCCTGGCGGATGCGGGCGTAGAACTCCCCGTGGCCGTGCTCCACAAACCGGCCCGGCCAGTCGTAAACATCAATGCTCCCCGGCTGCGGCGACAGCGGGTTCTGCCGCGCCTGGAACAGCCACGCGTTCGGCTTGCGGAAGTCGTAGTCGTCGAGGCTGTAGATGCCCGGCGTCACGCTGTCTTCCAGCGCCCACTGGCTGATGCCCTCTTCGTCTGTGCTGCCGCCTGAAGGGGTCACATGGTACGGAATGGTCTCGTAGCCGGGGAACGGCTCGTACTGGCCGGGGGCGTCAGTGAGGATGAGCGTGTGGCGGTCCTGCTCGTGGCGGAAGTGGTAGGCGATGCCCTCCAGCTCCAGCAGGCGGCTGATGAAATCGAGGCTGCTCTCCTGGTACTGCACGCAGTATTCCCAGACGCGGTAGCTGCCGGAAAGACGCTCTTCCATGTTCACCCGGCTCTCGCCGAGCAGGGTTTTCACTATCTGCGGCACCGTCTGCCCCTGGAAGATACGCAGGTTGCGGTCGCGCTGCATCGGCCACAGGTCCGGCTCCACCGTCAGCTCGTAGGCCGCGTACCGGGTGCCGGAAAGCTCCACCGCGCTCACCGCCACGCGGGTCACCTTGCCGTTGAGGTAGCGCGGCGTCATCAGCGCCTGGGTCGGGATGGTCACCGTCACCGGCTGGCCCAGCAGCGCGCTGCGGTCGGCCCGCGCGTCGGTGCCGAGCAGCGTCAGGGTGAACATGAACGGCTCCGACAGCGCCTCGCGCCCGGAGAGTTTCCAGAAAAGCAGCCCCTCGACCGGGAGCTGAACGGTGATTCGGTTGAGCATAACTTCAGTCTCTATATTCACGAACAGTCAATGCTGAAAGGAAGGAAAGCCGGATCCGAGGATTTTTAATTTAAGCATCAAAGTGGTGATTGGTTGACGCAGTGGTCTTATGACAGTGCCGGAAGCAACACCAAAAGCACGCTGGGCTTTTCTCTGTTGTTCATTTTCTTAACCTTAACGGCAATGCCCCACAAAAAGAGAAAATTCTGTTTATTTAGCTTAACCATAGCCTACTGCAAAATATAAAAAATAGCCTATGCGTTATAATAGATTTTAATGATTTTAAGATAAATTTTATATACAGATAAAAAAGTATTAATTCTCAATAGCACCGCGATCTTTATCAAAGGTTGCCAGAATTATTTCAAGGCATCTAATGTTTGCTTCAAAATAGTAATCTTTGTGGTTCATATGAGGCCCAACCATTTCTGCATAACACCATACGTCATCGCAGCCAAAGACATAAGCCTTGTAAAGCGCACGTACCTTTTCAGCGGCGCTTATGATTTCACCATTCCACTCAAAAAGCACATCATCTAAACGTTCATTCATATCATTAACGATATTTTTAGGTCCATCGGCGCTGAGTGCGACTGCATTATCATGTTTATTAAACCGCGAGGTCGCCATCGTGAAAATCTGCTCTGGCGAGATATAGGCCACCTTCGCGAAGAAACATAAATTAATCACACCATGGTTGATATCATTAAAGGTGTGTTCAATAACCAGTCTGTTATCTGCAATAACTTTAGAAGCCCATGAGTCAGGGATTTTGAAAGAAATCCCGCTCTCTTTGCCTGCCGTTGCGGTAGAGAGCAACTCCGCTAGTAAAAGATTACTTCTGTGTGAAAGATCCCAGTTGACTGCAGTAAAATGAAGAATTTTTGCATTATTTTCATAGTCATTTTCTGCACAGGATGCTTTCAATAGGAAGTAATTGCCGCCACCATTTACCGGGTTATAATCCTTCTGCACCGTGAATCTTGATATAACTTTCTCACCAGAGTTAAGACGTTTGAATGTAAGCACATCTGCAAATTTACCGGCACCAGAAGGATGATTGATAATTCGCTTATGGAGAATTTCCTCACCCATCAGTGAGAGTTTATTAAACAACCAGTCAGATGGATTCATTTCCCACGGCGCATTCTCATAAGCCACCCAGACCTCCATATAAAAAGAAGCCTCTTGTGAGATATAGCGCCCAATATTAGTTAAGGCTACGTCTTTAAATTCGATTGGTTCAAGCTCAACGGGTTTAACATACTTAGGCAAAATAACCCAGTAGTGAAGGTTTTCCTGCACAGGAGCCGTATACAAACATTTCCAAAACGTTTCTTCGGCTTCATTTTTACTGAAATCCAGCGTAACCGGAAAGCTGTGTTCAATATCGAAATCCATAAAAAGCCCTTTCAATGTTAGCTCAACCAAATGCCGTAATATATTAAAATCGCCCCTACCGACAAAAACAACCTTAATACAAGCAAGGGTGATGGGGAGAGGCTATTGGTAAATCCCTTAATTTTTTCATAATTATCACTATTGTATTTCTCATGGAACTTCAACATACCACCAAATAAAGAAAGGAACAGTCTCATCAGAAACTGGATCCCCCACAGTGTCGCCAGCGAAAGAAAGCTTATTCCTGTGTATCGCTCGGCAGCCCCATAGGGAATGACGAAGAAATAATTCTCCAGGATAAATAAAATCGAGGCCAAAACCATGGTTATAACATAAATACCAACCATTTTTAAAATAAAATAAAGCCAACCTTTTTTTCCAGAAGGGAGTTTACTTTTCCAGATTACATATAATGCCATTAATACAAAAACAGCAAATACCAAATATGACATATTGCACCCTTTTTGTCGTGCTTAGTCTCCAACCAAGACCGTTCCGCAACCACTAATTATTATTCCATCCTCCGACACAGATTTAGTAGCGACGTTTTTATTTTTCTGATCACCATAAATAAACTCAGCCCCAAGCTTAATTAAATGAATGTGAAAGTCAATCCATTTATCATATAGCGGCTTTAGGGCGAATTTGATATTTACATCCCCTTTGATACCTAACGCAAGCGCAAGCTCACCAGAGGCCTTTACATTCAAAGAGTAATCGGTTTCATCAACCAACAACGCCATTCCTGCAGACGCGCCTACACTCCCTAAGGACCCGCCAATCTTACCTTCTGTTGTCAGCACTCCGAGGATGTCGCTTTTAGTTGTAATCTCTCCTTTGACGGCCGCTGCCTCAGCACCAATCTCAGTTGAAAAACCATATTTCCCTTTACCACCACGATAAACTTCACTGATCACTTTAGCTTCAGCTGTGCCGAACGTAAAATCGCCGCCTGCGCTCATATACAGACCGCCTTCTTTACCAATTGCACCTGTAGCACCATACTGAACACCAGTAGCGGTAGCATTGGCACTGCCGGTTGCCATATCTTTTTCAGTAACATAAAGGGTTCCTGAAGCATTGGCGGCTGCTACTTTGGTGCGCATTTCGCCACGGATTAACGACTGGCTTTTCATATTACCTATCACTAAGTCTTGTAAAGCAAAGCCAATTGTTGCCGTGTCGAACCTGCCTGTTCCAGACTTATCCTCCAGGCTGGCATACGCCCCCAGTGCTCGCGCATCATAGTTATCACCATGAATAACGCCATCTGGCCCTGCTTTTTTTGCTACCGTTGCTCCCCAATATTTTGGTGGGGCGGTTTTGTCTTTAGGAGCCGCAGCTTTATTACACTGGGTCTGATCTCCCAACCGGGCAAGAGGAAGCCCATTAACAAACACCGTGCCAGAACCACCGACTATTATTCCCTGACCGTGTTTTTTGCACAATAAACCGTCAGTCTTTCTTGCTGCAGGAAATCCACCAATAATTACATTTGGACTCCCTGTCTGTATTAAACCCAAATGCGCGCCTTTATCAATTAGCGCTCTGGCGGCTGGCTTCCCCATACACATTCACCTTATGCTTATGTTAACTATTTATTTTTACTACGGCACCTTTGATATCAGTAAGATTGACCCCAGTTATATTTACGGTATTTTTTGCTGTTGTATCGACATTTACCCCACCACCTATTGCAGTCAATTGATCGCCTTTTAAAGAGGCCGAATTTATGCTTTCGGCAGTCAAATCTCCTTGCAACACAGTAATATTTATACCCGTCGGTGTGATTAATAAATAATTATCACCTACTTTGAGTTTAATGCTTGATGTTGCTTCCAGAGATGTATTACCGTCTTTATCCATAGTTAATATACAGGCAGACTGACCAACGTTGACAGTATGCTTCGAACCAATACTATTAATTGAGTCAACACCCACGCTGGTAGTCACATTTCTTTTAATGGTATTTTTTTCATCTCTACCTATTGTTTTATTACGATCTACAGCAACGTGATGGGTCTCAGAGTTTTCAATTTCTGTATCCATATTTCTTTCTGCATGGATCCAGATCTGCTCATGGCCCGCCTTATCCTCAAAGCGCAGGGCGTTGGCATTATCTTTATGGCCATTTTTACTACGGCTTAAAAAGCCCATCTGTGTCGCTGCAGCAGGCAGCGCCCACGGCGGCATGCTGGCTTCGTTGTACACGCGGCCGGTAATCAGCGGACGGTCCGGGTCGCCGTTGATGAAATCCACCACCACCTCGTCGCCCACGCGCGGTATCTGCACCCCGCCGAAACCCTGGCCTGCCCACGCGCTGGAGACACGCACCCAGCTGGAACTGGTGTCGTCACCCTTGCCCAGACGGTCCCAGTGGAACTTCACCTTCACGCGGCCATATTTATCCGTCCAGATACTCTCGCCCTGCGGGCCGACCACCTTTGCCGTCTGCGGGCCGTAGGTTCTGGGCCACGGCGTCTTCTGCGCCGGGCGGTACGGCACGTCCGCCGGTATCACCTCAAAGCGGATTTCATGCAGGGTGTTGCTGTCCGGGCCGCTGGCGTAGCGGTTCTCTTCAAAGCGGTAGTGGGCGACCGTGGTGAGGTACTCGCCGTTGTCGCCGAAGAACGGGGCGTTACGCAGCACGAAGGTGTGGCCGGGTGCGATGCCGAGCGCCGTCGCGGTGCCCTGCGTCTGGCGGTGCTCCACCTGCCAGCGCTCCTGGCGGATGCGGGCGTAGAACTCGCCGTGGCCGTGCTCCACAAAGCGGCCCGGCCAGTCGTAAACGTCAATACTCCCCGGCTGCGGCGACAGCGGGTTCTGCCGCGCCTGGAACAGCCAGGCGTTCGGCTTGCGGAAGTCGTAGTCGTCGAGGCTGTAGATGCCCGGCGTCACGCTGTCTTCCAGCGCCCACTGGCTGATGCCCTCTTCGTCGGTTGAGCCACCGGACGGCGTGACGTGGTACGGAATGGTCTCGTAGCCCGGGAACGGCTCGTACTGGCCGGGGGCGTCAGTGAGGATGAGCGTGTGGCGGTCCTGCTCGTGGCGGAAGTGGTAGGCGATGCCCTCCAGCTCCAGCAGGCGGCTGATAAAGTCCAGACTGCTCTCCTGGTACTGCACGCAGTATTCCCAGACGCGGTAGCTGCCGGAAAGACGCTCTTCCATATTCACCCGGCTCTCGCCCAGCAGCGTTTTCACTATCTGCGGCACCGTCTGGCCCTGAAAGATACGCAGGTTGCGGTCGCGCTGCATCGGCCACAGGTCCGGCTCCACCGTCAGCTCATAGGCCGCATAACGGGTGCCGGAAAGCTCCACCGCGCTCACCGCCACGCGGGTCACCTTGCCGTTGAGGTAGCGCGGCGTCATCAGCGCCTGGGTCGGGATGGTCACCGTCACCGGCTGCCCCAGCAGCGCGCTGCGGTCAGCGCGCGCGTCGGTGCCGAGCAGCGTCAGGGTGAACATGAACGGCTCCGACAGCGCCTCGCGCCCGGAGAGTTTCCAGAAAAGCAGCCCCTCGACCGGGAGCTGAACGGTGATTCGGTTGAGCATAGTCTTCATTCCATAATGTCTTATGCGATCGCGTGCGTAGCGGCAAAGCAGAAAGGGAGAAAACCCGCGGCATCAGAAATGATATCGCCTGCATAATCAGGAATTATGCAGGCGCGTCAGCGGGTAAGGTCGTGCAGGAATTATTTAACCGGGGCGGGCGGCCATTTTCCGCCGTGCTCAATGAGCTTCTCTTTTATTTCGTTCAGCGATTGATAATGTTCGCTGCCTTCCTTAGCACCATTCAACAATCGTTGCAGTTGGTTACCCATCGTCCAGCCATTGTCGGCTTTGATTTCCGGGTCGGCGCCGCGATCAAGCAACAGCAGAACATGGTCGTGTTTCCCGTAATCCAGCGCGTCGATCAACAGCGTATTGCCGAGCGAATCAGTGATGTTGATATTCGCGCCCGCATCCAGCATGGTTTTGAGCGTGTCAGTATTTTTGGCTTTGATCGCCTGAAATATGATGGGCTCATGGAATGTTTTATCTTTCGCGTCCGGAGATAAGCCGCCATCCAGCATCGCCTTGATCCAGTCGCCGCTGTCGGCTTTCAAAACATATTCGGCGGGGCTGCTTTTACCCTCCGGGCGCGGCTGGAGCGGATCGGCTCCTGCCTTCACGAGAACGGTAATAACCTTCAAATGTTCTGGCGTTTTTTTATCGTTGATGGCGTTCATGATAGACCAGAACAACAGTGTCATATCGTGCTGGCCGGGTTTATTCAGGTCGGTTTCCGGCGCGAGTTTTTCGACGTCTTCAACCTTGCCGTCTTCGATAGCTTTAGCAAGCGTCAGTTGCTGGCCGCTAAAGTAGTCCTGCGGATTTAAATCCATATTTTGCTTACACCCCTGAATCATGAAGGTAAAACACAGCACGAGGCATCCCCAAAAGAGTTTGTTCACAGGCGGCTCCCGATGATGGCAATATCCTCATCTTTTTGCTGCTCGATACAGTTAATCGCCTGCCCGATGCCGTGGCGATCAAGCGCGCCTCCTGTGCCACCGGGCAAATCGTGTGGAATGCCTGCGGCATTTGGCGCGAACGCCGACACGCCCTCTTTTAAAAGCGTCGGCACAGGGAGGCCTTCCATCGACTTAAGATCTTCCCAGACATTCACTTCCTGCACTTTCGTCAGCAATTCGCCCTCAACGCGGTAGGCCTGGATATCATCGGTTTTACCCAGAATGCTACCCCCATATTTTTCCACGGTGCTGCTATGCAGCCCGGCGGCGTTGAAGGTCCAGCCCGGTTTACCGCTCGCCATGGAGGTCGCAGAGGCGAGGCCTCCCCCTAGTGAGTGTCCGGCGACATCAATATTCTGCCCGGATTTTGCCAGTATGTTCCCCAGATCGACTGCCTTCCTGTAATAGGCAGATTCCATTCCTAGTCCCTGCGCGCCGTTATTAGACCAGTCAGCGATATTTTTTATCGGTTCGGACATTGATACGAATTCAGGTGCTCTCGACCCCCTGAAAACTAACGTCGGGTTCATGTCATTACCAAATACGGCAGTATCCGGTTGATAAACACGTGCCAGAAAATCAGGTGCCTCTTCGTTGTCGTAAAGCATATTTTTCTTCAGACCAAATTTATTCAGAGCATCGACATCATTACTGATGTCCTTCCACCCCTCCGGCACGTCCGGCGTCGCCTGTAACGGATTCGTGGTTTTATAGATATTCTCCGCAAGCTTGGCTTTTTCGACGGCGATGTTGTTATCGGCAAGACGCTTCGCGGCAATCTGCGCATCAGGGTAAATGCTGTTGTTGCCCTTGCTGATGAGATCTTTTCGCGCCTGCCAGCGTTCCGCCTTGGTCATCGCTTTAAGCTGCGCGGCGGTCTGCTTCATATCTTTGCCCGGCGTCGCCAGCTCAGGGCCCGCTGCAGCTTTCGATTTCACGACCTGGGTTGGTCTGACGGTCGGCGGCGGAAGCGTCCGATAGACACGCACCATCGAGCCGTAGCGAACGATGATGTAACCCAACGGAAACATCAGCGACCGGGGCGCGTGGGTCGGCTCCAGCTCGCCTTTTTCATTGATGTAATAAAGCTCGGTGGTGGGCGACCAGGGCCGCGAGCTTTCATCAATCGCCACCAGGTTGCCGTGCCAGAATTCATCGGCAATCAGCTTGCGTAAGTCACGCCCGGACTGATACGGATTCGCGCGGGTAGAAGGTTGAAACAGCTCGTAACGCGTAAACAGCGAGCGCACGGCGTTATCCGGCACAGACATTATCCACTGCGCGGCGATGTCAGGGCGCATGATCCTCTCAAACTGCGCAGGGGGGATGAATTCCTTGAAAATAGAGACAATTTTGATGTGGTACATACGTGTTGTCCTGTAGCGGGTATTCACCTGCCGGCATTTTATGAAGGTATAAGCCGGAGACAGGACGGGAGGCGTCGTGGGGTGGCGGCGGGTAATACGCCGCCGCTAACGCCTCCCGGTATCCTTACGGGTTTACAAGCCAGGTACCCGGACGGGAGACATTGATGGTCTGACTGCGGGTCTGGCCGCGACCTTTGATGGTCAGCTCATAATCGCCGGTCGGCAGTTGCAGCGAGGCGAAGCCGTTCTCAGCCGGCGTCACGGTCTGCGTTTTGCCGTTAAGCGCCAGCTGCTCGCCCTCGCCCATGCGCACGTAGATCTGCGCCACCAGCGCGCCCTGTACCGGCGCGTTTTGCGCAGGCGCGGCGTCCTGCGTGGTCGTGGTCGTGGTCGCCGGCGCGGTCGTGGTGTTCTGCACCGGCGGCTGCGCAGGCGCTTGTTCACGCGGCGCGCTGTCGTTGCTGGCGGTTTCCGGCGCGGGGTTATCCCCGCTGCCGCCAAACAGCAGTCCACCGGCAACCAGGCCCACCAGCACGCCTGCGGCAATCAGCCCCGGCATTTTGTAGCGGCGCCAGCCGGTCTCGGCGGCAGGCGTGGCCTCTTCTTCCTCCACCGGCACCAGCATGGTGCCCGGCTTTTTGACGCTCATGACGTCATCGAGCCCGGCGACGGGCATTTCAATCAGCGCGGCGAATTCATCAATCGACTGCGGACGGTCTTCCATTTTCAGCGCCAGCGCGCGGTCGATGGCCTGTAACAGCGGCAGCGAATAGCCTTCCGGGCGCAGCTCGGCGAGCGGACGGTAGCTGTCGGCGATGCTGCGCACCACGCTCACCGGCGGCGGCGAGCCCATAATCAGCGTATGCAGCACCGCGCCGAGCGCGTAGATATCGGTCCACGGGCCCTGCTCGCTTTCGTTGTCGTCGGTGTATTGTTCAATCGGCGCAAAGCCCGGACGCAGCATGGTTTCCGTCTCATCGGAGACGTTGCCGATACTGCGGCGCGCGGAGCCGAAATCCAGCAGCACCGGCAGGCCGTTATCCTGGATCTGGATGTTATCCAGCGAGATATCGCGGTGCAGGTAGCCTTCGTCATGAATCGTTTTGATGGCCCCGAACAGCATCGGCAGCGTGCGGCGGATCCACGCCTCGTTGATCATCTCCGGGTGCTGTTTGCTCAGGCGCGACAGCGTGGTGCCGCTGTAGAACACGGTGCCCATGTAGGCGGTGTCGTTTTGCACCCAGAAGCGCAGCACGTGCAGCAGGTTCGGGTGGTTAAAGCGCGCCAGCAGACGCGCCTCCTGGATAAAGCTGTTCAGGCCCGCGGTAAACGCTTTGCTGAAGCGGTCGCTGCGCAACACCAGGCGCATGTCGTCATTACGCACCGCCAGCGAGGACGGCATAAACTCTTTAATCGCAATGGTACGCTCAAGCTGATGATCCCAGGCGCGATAGACAATGCCGAAACCGCCACCACCAATCACTTCCTTAATTTCAAACTCATTGAAACGGTAACCAATCGGCAGGGCGTTGGGTACAGTCCGGTTGTTTTCGTAATCCGTCATGTTTGGAAAACTCTCTGCTTGATGATGGCGTTACGCCGCAAACTGACACTGAAACTCGCCCTGCTCGAACGTCACGCGCAGACGGCGATATTTCTCGTCCTGCGCGCTGGCGGTGAGCAGTATCTGGCTCATCTGCGGCAGCAGGGTGTTGGTAAGGATCGCATCGACCATACGGCCGCCGGATTCCACCTCGGTGCAACGCGCCACAATCTGGGTAATTACGCTGTCGTCGAATTCGGAAATAATACCGTGATTTTCCTCAAGACGACGCTGGATCCGCTTAAGCTGCAATTTCACAATTTCGGCCAGCATCGCGTCGCTTAACGGATAATACGGCACAACCAGCAATCGGCCCAGCAGTGCAGGCGGAAAAACCTGCAAAAGCGGCTGACGCAGCGCCGCACTGAGCGCATCCGGCTCCGGCATCAGGTCCGGGTCGGCGCACATGGCGCTGATAAGATCGGTGCCGACATTAGACGTCAGGATGATAATCGTGTTGCGGAAATCGATATGACGCCCTTCGCCATCTTCCATCCAGCCTTTATCGAACACCTGGAAGAAAATCTCATGCACGTCCGGGTGCGCTTTTTCAATCTCATCGAGCAGCACGACGCTGTAAGGACGACGACGCACCGCTTCGGTCAGCACGCCGCCTTCGCCGTAGCCCACGTAGCCCGGAGGCGCGCCTTTCAGCGTGGAAACCGTATGCGCTTCCTGGAACTCGCTCATGTTGATGGTGATAACGTTCTGCTCGCCGCCGTACAGCGACTCGGCGAGCGCCAGCGCGGTTTCGGTTTTACCGACGCCAGACGGGCCGCAGAGCATAAAGACGCCCACCGGCTTGTTCGGGTCGTCAAGGCGCGCGCGGGAGGTGCGCACGCGTTTGGCGATAAGCTCAAGCCCGTGACGCTGGCCGATAACGCGCTGGTTCAGCGTGTCGGCAAGCTTCAGCACCGCGTCTATCTCATTTTTCACCATGCGGCCCAGCGGGATGCCGGTCCAGTCGGAGACCACCGCCGCGACAACGTTCGCGTCCACGGCGGCGAACAGCAGCGGCGCGTCGCCCTGTACGGCGGCCAGCGCCTTCTGGCGCTCCGCCAGCGTCTCGCGCAGCGCAGGCTGGGCTTCTTCGTCGGCCATATGCAGCTCGGCGCGCAGGGCGATAATCGCATCCACCAGCGCGCGCTCTTCTTCCCAGCGGGCGGTCAGGGCGTCGCGTTCGGCTTCCAGCGCTTCACGCTCAGCGTTCAGACGCGCCACGCGCTCGCCGTCGCCCACCGCCACGCGCGCTTCGCGCTCGGCGATTTCCGCTTCCACTTCCAGCGCCGCGATGCGGTGCAGGCAATCTTCTAACTGCGGCGGCGGCGCGCTCTGGCTGACGGCGACGCGCGCGCAGGCGGTATCCAGCAGCGCGACGGCTTTATCCGGCAGCTGGCGCGCCGGAATGTAGCGGTGCGACAGTTTCACCGCCGCGCTGACCGCTTCGTCCAGCAGCAGCACGCGGTGATGTTTTTCCAGCGGCGAGACGGTGCTGCGCAGCATCAGCACGGCTTTTTCTTCATCCGGCTCATGCACCTGCACGGTCTGGAAGCGGCGCGTCAGGGCAGGGTCTTTCTCGATGTATTTTTTATATTCCGCCCAGGTGGTCGCGCCGATGGTACGCAACTGACCGCGCGCCAGCGCCGGTTTCAGCAGGTTAGCGGCATCGCCGGTGCCCTGCTGGCCGCCCGCGCCGATAAGCGTGTGGATCTCATCGATAAACAGCACAATCGGCGTGGCGCTGGACTGCACTTCATTGATAAGCCCCTGCAGACGCGCTTCAAATTCACCTTTCATGCCCGCGCCCGCCTGCAACATGCCGATATCGAGCAGCCACAGCTGCACGTTTTGCAGCGGCTCCGGGACATCGCCTGCGGCGATACGGTGCGCCAGGCCTTCCACGACCGCGGTTTTCCCCACGCCCGCTTCACCGGTCAGCAGCGGGTTGTTCTGACGGCGACGCATCAGAATATCCACCATCTGGCGGATCTCTTCATCACGCCCGACCACCGGGTCGATTTTGCCTTCACGCGCACGCGCGGTGAGATCCTGGCCGTACTGCGCGAGCGTGCCCTGCTGCACCGGCGCGTTACCGGCGGCGTCCGGCGCGGCGGCGACCGCCTGCTGGGCCTCTTTGCTGCCCGCGAAGATGGCGTCGAACTGCTCGACCAGCAGGTCGGCGCTGATGCGGTTGAACTGGCTGGAGATGCCTTTCAGCACGTTCGCCAGGTTAAAGGTTTTCAGAATGCCGATCAGCAGATGCCCGCCGCGAATGCGCGTCACGCCGAATTTCAGCGAGCCGTACACCCACGCGCGCTCCACCGCGCTGTCGATATGCTCCGAGAGATCGGAAACGGAACTTGCGCCGCGCGGCAGGCGATCCAGCGCCGCCACGATATCCCGGCTCAGCGCCTCTTCATCCAGTGAAAAATGGCGGATCAGATGTTGTAAATCCCCGTCCTGCTGCTGCATCAGCTGATGCAGCCAGTGCGCCAGCTCCACATACGGGTTGCCGCGCAGCTTGCAGAAGGAGGTGGCGCTTTCCAGCGAGGTAAACAACAGCGTATCCAGTTTGCCGAACAGTACGGCACGGCTGATTTCTGACATGATCGGTTCCGTTCAGGTTGGCGCGTATCTTACGCAACAAGCGATATTATTGGCGGGCATAACGTAAAGGCAGGCAGAACGCGTAAGCGCAACAGAGCGCCAGCGCGGCTAAACGCACCCAGAGCGCGTCTTGCGGGTAATAGCCAGCCAGTTCGTAAACCCCGGTTAGTCCATAACGAAAAATAAAAAACTGAAGAAGTGAGCAAACAAGAATAAAGAAAAAGGCCATCACTTTTATGACTGCGCGACCCGACGGTCGTCGGGTTTTGATGACGATAAAACCTGCAAGTAACAGCAGCGAAACGAAAACATAAACCCCGTTAATCCAGCCGCCGGGCTGTGTCAGTATCACGTCGCTGTGCATTATTTTTTTCCTTCCTGAGATAGTAGGTATGTTCCGTATACCCTCTCTGACACCGCGCCCACCGGCGCGGGCCATGTTAACTTTCCGCGCGAAAAACCAGATCGCCGCGCGGTTGCGGGGTGGGCTGCTTGCCAAGCCAGGCGCTGTAGCCGAGGCGGCCCGTGCCGCCAGGCGTGACGCCTTTTACCGCGTCGGCGCGCAGGATAACGCGCACCTCCCACTCATACTCGATGCCCATATACTGACGCACCCAGTCGCGCAGCTCCTCGACCCACGGCTCGCCGGGCAGAAAACGCTGGTAGGTCTCTTCATCCAGCGGGCCGAGTTCAATGCGAAATTTATGCTGCACGTCGCGCACCGCCACGCCGAGGAACGCTGCCTCGCCGAGACGCGGCATCCGGCGGCCCGCGCCGAGACGCGCTTTTTCACGCTCGGTTAACGGCATCCACTGCGGGATGTTCTGCACAATCGTCACCGGCACGTGGAAATAGTGGCGCAGAATTTTTTCAAGCCCCTCGGCGTCGCGCCCGTTGCGCGTCAGATGGCCGACCAGCGAATAGCGCGCGTGGTGGCTCAGGCTGCCCTTTTCCATCTGCCCCGGCTGGCCCATGCCGATAAGCGAGGCGAGATATTTTTCAATGCGCGGCCCGTCAGTGCGGTCGAGCGACGCGGTCGGCTGGGCGTCGGCCCAGGCGCGGTAGAACAGCAGCGTCAGGCGGTGATGAAACAGATCCGCGAACGCGCTCAGGCTGTCGTCCTGATGATGATACAGACGCTCGCGCGCATATTCGGTCAGGTGCATCGGCAGCGGGCCGTTCGGGCCAAACAGGCCGAAGCTTAAAATCGACACATCGTACAGCGGCGTGTTGTCGCGCGGTTTCACCGCGGCGAGCGTTGACGGCGCGAAGGCCATCGACGGCTGCTGGCCGATGCGCAGCGGCTCAAAACGCGGCAGCGGCGCGCGGCCTAAACGGTAGCGTTCGCCGCCCTGCGCGTCGAGACGGCGCAGCATCTGGAACAGATCGTAGCGCCACGGCGCGGCCATCATCTGTTGCCAGTAATTCTCCGGCAGCCGGGAGGCGCTTTTTACCGGCGCGGGTTGTGGCTGCGTCTCACTCATATCAGCGCCCTTTTACCCATTCGCGGCCCCCAGTAGCCCACTTCGCCGCGCTGCTGGCTCTTGAGCGTGAACTCGGTGAAGCTGTTCATGGAGACCAGGCGTGCGAAGACGCGCTCCAGCACGCTGCCAAGCAGCCACGGGCTGGAGCCGGAAAACGCCTGTTCGTCGACGGTCATCGAAATCCCGACGCCGCGGGCGAATACAATCGGGCCCGGCTCCGGCACGCGGCGGTGCACCGGCTCCAGCACGCAGTGGCGAATGCCGTCAATCTGGCGCGCCACCGGCGCTTCCGCCAGGCGCGCATAGAGGCCGAGCAACTGGCGCAGCGCCGCCGCGCCCTCGCCATCTTCGGCGTCCATCAGGCTTAAGTAGTTCATTTGCAGCTGGCTGATAAGCCGCCAGGTGCTGAAGCCTTCGGCCAGCGCCGGGCGCGGCGGCGTCGGCCCTTTACGCATGGTGAGCGCACGCACCGGCATGGAATCCGGCAGCACAAACTGGCCCATATCCTGCGCCAGCATCAGCGGCAGATCGCGGCTGGTGCACATCACTTCGGCGGTGATATAGCGCAGTTCGTCGCGCCACGGCGCGTGGCTTGCATCCACCAGCGATACAAACGCCTCGGAGCCGACATAGCCGGTACGCGTGCCGTAGCGCAGCGCGTGTTCCGAGAGCGCGCGCTGTTCGCGGCGCAGCGAGAAATACGCGCCGTAGTTGCCGCCGTCGCGGCTCCAGGTGCTCCAGAACGGGCGGAAGATCTGATCGTCGCGCTGGCCATCTTCGCTGGCATAAATTTTACTGACCGAGAAAATCTCGTAATCGAGCGGGCGGATGTTATCCACCACCAGGTGATATTCGCTTAAGCCCTCGGTGAGCTTCTGGCGCTCGGCGATTTTCGGGAACAAATTGATGACCGGCGTGCAGTGCATCGCGAGGTGGCTCTTATCCACCACGCGCTCCAGCGGCGTGTCGGTTTTATCCAGCAGAATGATGATATCGAACGCGTTCGCCTGCCCGCTCTGCGCCAGCAGCTTGCCGATGCCGCGCAGGCTCAAGAACTGAAAGCGCGCCGGGAACGCGAAATATTCCTGCAACAGGCGGTAGCCGTCGAAATTGCGCAGATCGTCCGGCAGCAGCGCCTGGTCGGCCTCAAAGCCTTCCTGACGCAGCGCGTCGTCGGCGAGCACCACGCGAGAGGGTTTCGGGCCAACGGTCTGGCAGAAGATGCCGACGCGGTGCTCCATCAGCAATTCCAGCAGTTGCAGCGCCTGGATATCCGGCCCGCTCAGGAAGAAATCGAGGCGGTCGAAATCGAGATGGTTGAGCAGCACCGGGCCGTCGCACGCGATGCGCACGCGCAGGGCGCTGACCGCGCCGCGCTGGCTTAAACCGAGCTGGCTTAACGGCGCATCGGCCGGCACGCCGCCTAACTCCACCTGGCTGATATGCAGCGGCAGCAGGCGCACGTCATGGGCGGTGGCGTAGCTACAGGTGACGCCGTTCTTTTTCAGAAGCTGGCTGTCCATCATCGTGCCGCGCGGCACCACAAACCCGTTGCTCAGATCCCCTTTGGCGCTGTCCGGGTGCAGTTCGGCTATCGCCATTGACGGCGTGGGGGCCAGATAATTCGGCGCGAGCATCTCCAGCAGGCGCTGGGAGAAGCGCGGAAACTCGGCGTCCATTTTGAGCTGTACGCGGGAGGTGAGAAAGGCGAAGCCTTCCATCAGGCGCTCGATGTACGGGTCGGCGACTTCAATCCCGCGCATACCGAGCCTGCCCGCCACTTTCGGGTAGCGTTCGGCGAACTCCGCGCCCATTTCGCGCAGATACGCCAGCTCTCGGTTGTAGTATTCGAGCAGTTTACTGTCCATGTTTACCCCGCGTCTTTAAGCTCAAAATGGCCGTTTTCCAGATCCACATCGGTGCGGAACAGGAACTCAAGCGGCCAGGGCACACACCACAGGCGGCCTTTAATCTCAATCGATAATACGTTGTGCAGGTCGAGCGATTTGGTGTCGCAGACGCAGCGCACCTGCAACCCCTGCGGCAGAATGCGCGGCTCGAAGTGCAAAATCGCCTCGGTGAGCCGCTGCTGGATGTCGCCCCACTCAATTTCCGACATCCGCTTGCCTGCAAGCGGCGCCACGCCGAAGTTAAAGACCGAGCGGCGCACGTGGTCCACCCGGCTCAGATCCTGCTGCGCTTCGTTGTTAATGGTGTTGAACAGCCACTGCAAATCGCGCAGCACCTGGCGGCGCAGCGCGCTGTGCGAGACGAGATTGCTGTTCGCCGGCTCCTGACGTTTGTCCGGCGCGTTATCGGTCAGACGGTCCAGCAGCGACGGCTGCATTTTGTCGCGCGCGCTGACCGTCGTGGCGTTGCGGCGCGAACGATAGCCGTGGCGCAGCAGATCGCCGCTGTCGTCATCCTGATACGGTTTATTCATGCGATGCGTCGTCCGGCAGCCCGAAAGCGAGCATATCCAGCGTCAGCAGCGCGAACTCCTGTTCGCCGCTCAGCCAGACTTTCTGACCCGCGCCGAGATAGTGAATGCCTTCCGCGTCCAGCGGCTGCCACTCGGTGGTGCGCGCCAGCAGGAAGCGGTCTTCCGCGCCGGTTTCCAGCGGGTAGCGCGCCGGGATCTGGCAGACCTGTTCGGTGCCGTCCACCAGTTGCACCATCGCGTGACGCCACACCAGATCGGTGACGCTCGCCGGAGCCTGGAAACGAATCGACGCGATAGCGCTGAACGGCACCCAGAAGTAGTTGCCGTTAACGATAAGCTCGCACACCGGCCCCAGACGCGCGTCGCCGTCCATCAGCCAGTCAAAACGCACCGGCTCGCCGGGCGCGTCGCCCACCGCCAGCGTCAGTTCGCCCGGATTGGCTTCGGCCTGTTCCAGCGCCTCGCTGCGAAGCTCGCTGGCGCGCGCCGGGTCGGTTTCCGCCAGCGCTTTTAGCAGCAGATCCAGCCACGGCCACTGTTCGCCCGGCATACGCGGACGCGCGCGGCCTGCCAGCACTTCGGCGCGCTGCTGCTCGCCTTCGATGGCCTGTTGCAGCAGCGTCACGGTCGGCTGCGCCTGCGGTGCCAGCGCGGCCCAGCTTTTCAGCTGGGTGAGCGCGCGGGTCCAGTTGGCGTTCAGGCAGAGAAACTGCACAAACGCGGCGCGGCGATCGGCGTTGCCCGGCTGGGCTTTGATATCGGCCTCAAGACGGCTCAGCGCGTCGCTGACGCTCGCGCCAGCCAGTTGTTGATACAGCGTGTTCATAACGGCTCCTGGCGTTTAACGGTCATTACAGCGCGCGGTAAGCGCCCGCCGCGGGGTCGCGCAGCTGTGGATGCAGCGCTTCGACCAACAGAATATTGAGCGTCGTGCCCGGCGCGACATAGCTGGACCAGACTTTGCGGACTTCCTCTAAGCGCGCGCGCAGACGCGCTTCGTCGCTGGCCTGCTCGCGGGAAATTTCAACCGCTACCGTGCCCTGCGCCTGCCAGACGTTCTGCTCGCGGTTATACGGCAGGATCATCCAGCTCTGGGCGGAGCGGCCATCGCTGACCACCATGCGCTCGTTGTTGACGCTGGTGATAAGCAGACGATCGGCGTCAACGCCCGCGTTAATGCCGACAATCGGGAAGCCGTGGACAAAGGTCACCGCGATTTTCTGATCGCCGGTCGCGCCCTTCTGAATCACTTCGCTGCGGCCATTGAGCCAGCCGCCTTTTTCACAGATGCCGTCGTCTTTCGCCGGAATAAACAGCGCTTTAGCGTCTGCGCCGCCTTTCCAGAAGGTGCGCAGATGGCAACCATCCTGAAGGTTAAATTCGAGCCACGGCGTGCGGTCGGCAGGCGGCGAGAGATCTTCCGGGCGGCCCTGCGGCAGCGTATCGACGGTGGTCTGCGTCGCGGCGGCGGTCGTGTCGGCCGGGGTCTGCTCCGGCGCGGCGGCAGGCGTCACCACCGGGTTCCAGTCGCCGCTTTTGGTAGCGGTGCCGTTCGCCAGCGCTTTGCCCTGGGCGTCGTTCAACTGCCAGCGCACGGTTTTCAGCTTGCTACACTGGCTTTCCAGCAGCGAGCCGAGACGCGGCATAAAGTTATCCAGCACCTTCGGCGTTTTGTCGCCGCTGGAGACGATGCGCAGCGGCAGCTCAGGGCCGCACCAGCTTTGCGGCGTGTTGTCTTTAATGTTGTCTACCCAGACATCCAGTTTCAGGGTATTTGACTGAACGATACGGTAATTATCTGCCCAGACGCTGGATGACGCCGCAAGCAGAGCCAGACCCGGAAGCCAAAGTTTCATAAAAGTCCTTGTTAGCCTTTAATCTCGAAGGGGGAAAAACTGCGCCGCGTCAGAGAGCGTATGCAGCAGCGTCGTATCCTGGGGCGATCCCACCCAGACCGCTACGGCGCTGTAATTATCCTGCTTATCATGCCCCTGCTCACCATTTTTCAACAGTATTTGATTCATCAGAGTGAGCCATTCATCTGGGGTATTCACCATATGAAGGGATTTTTTCATCTGCTCTTCGCTTACGCCGTGCCAGAAGCCGTCGGTGCAGAGCAAAAACGCGTCGCCGTCTTCAATCGGTACGACATCACTGTAGCTCGCCTCGCGGCCTTCATCGCCCATGCCGAGTGCGAAATAGAGCAGGTTGCTGTTCACGCCGTCGGTCTGATGCCCGGCGTCTTTCATCTGCTGCACCAGGCTGTGATCGGTCGTCACGTGATAGAGCCAGCCGCGGCGAAAGAGATACAGGCGGCTGTCGCCCGCGTGCGCCCAGTACGCCAGGTGATAATCGCGGTCGATAAACAGGCTCACCAGCGTCGTGCCCATGCGGTGATAATCCTGCACCGCTTTTTGCTCGGCGCGGATAGCGTGGTTCGCCTGATTCACATACTCGCGGATGTATTGCGCGTTGAGATGCTTTTCCCCGTCAAAGCGCGAAAGAATGGCATTGCGCGCGAGCGCCGCGGCGACGTCGCCACCCGGCAGGCCGGCGATCCCGTCGCACACCACGAAGCAGGCGGAGCGTTCGCCGATGGTCTCTCCGGTCTGATCCTGGTTGCTGGCGCGCTCGCCCTGTCTGGAGAGTGAGGCCGTGCTGATATTCATTCTTCTTCCGATCCGCTTTGTGAGTCTTTGTACTGATTCACTTCCATGTCATAAGCGTGCAGGAAGGCTTCGCCGAACAGAGTATGGAAATCGTCCTCGATCTCGCCCGCGGTATCGCTGTAATGACGCACAAAGTAATCCCACAGCGCGGCTTTGCGGCTCGCCGGCAGCGCCAGACGCGAGATAGCGCCGTCGCGTTTCGCCTCTTCTTCAAGCTGCTCCGGGTTAAAGGATTGCAGCATGGCGGCAATGATGGCGCGGATACCGGCGATCATCCCAAGCTGGTGCGCCTGGAGATCGATAAGCGCGTCGCGGACCGATTTTTTCGGCGGCATAAAGCCCGGCATACGGGTGCCGAACATCTGCATCAGTACCGTTTTGCCCGACGGCAGCAGCTTGAACGGGTTGTTGGCGTCGTCCAGCACCATCGTCATATCGGCTTTCACGCCGCGCTTGAGAATCGAGCGCGAGGAGAGCAGCGCCACGGTGCCCTGCGAGAACATGCTGAGCATCTGGCCGAGCTGGCGCATATTGTCGCGGTCAAACTGCGGCGTCGGTTGCAGCTCGCCAAGACCCATACCTTCCAGCAATGCTTCCAGCAGCTCGCCGTTCAGCACGTCGCCGTTAGACGCCGTTGGCGTACCGCCCTGGCTGGTCGGCGACTGCACCGGGTCGATGCGCAGGCGGCCTTTTGGCGTCTGCGCGGTGCTGCGCGCCACCGCCTGCGGCGTCGGCAGCGTGATACCGGCGTAATCCTGCACTTCCGGCGGTGTCGGCTGGACTTCCACGCGCGTCACCGGCTCTTCCGGCACTTCTTCCGGGAACAGCGGCGAACCGGCGAGCGACGCCAGATCGATTGAGTCGTCCGCGTTTGGCGCGAGCGGCGAGGTCGTCATCTCCGGCTGCGGTTTTTCGGGTGAAACCGGTGGCTTAACCGGCTCGGCGTCCTGCTTCGCGGCGGGCGGCGGCGTTAATGGCGCAGCGCCTGCGTTAAGCTCATCCGGCGGCGTCAGCGGTACAGCGCCCCCCATCATCAGGCCAAGCGGATCGTCGCTGCGGCTCTGCGCAGGCGTGGAGCCCACGCCGCCAAACAGCGCCAGCGGATCGAGCTCTTCTTCATTCTCTTTATGCGGTGCCTGCGGTTTTGCGGCCTGACGGTTATCAGACGGCGGCACCAGCGTGGTCGGCGTCACATCGTTGAAAATGCTGTCTTTATCGAACGGCGTGTCATCTTTGAACAGGCTGTCCGGGTTGACGCTTTCATTGCCGAACAGCGGCTCGTTGCCGCCGCTCTGGAAGTGCGCCAGCGGATCTTCCGGATTGCGATCCGCCTCTTTCGGGGCGTTGAACGGGTTAAACGGCTGCGCTTCCGGTGTTTTCGGGCGCGCGCTCTGGCTCTGACCCTGGCTGATGCTGTCGGAGATAGAGAACTCCTGCATCAGGCTGTCCCAGATTTCGGTCGGCACCGCCGTTGGCGCGTTGTCCTGCGCGTCGGCTTTCGGCGGCTGCTGCGGTTTCGCAGGCTGCGGCGCCTGAGGCTGCTGCGGCGCAACGTTCGGTTTCGGCGCGGCCATCGCGATAACCGGCTGCGCGTTCAGCGCCAGATCGCTCACCTGAATGCGGTAATCGTCAATGCCGAGCACGTCGCCGTCCTGTAACTCCACCTGGCGGCCGCGCTCGAGCGGAATATCGTTCAGCACCACGCGGGTGACGTTGCCGCGGTTAGTGATGCGGCACTCGCCGTCCGCGGAGATATGGACAATCGCCTGCAGGCGGGAAATCGTTCTTTCGTTATCCGGCAGTACCAGATTGTTATCCGTACCACGGCCAATCGTGCCGCCCGGCGGGTAGAAGTCACAGCTGCTCTGAGGAGGCTGGTGGCCGGGCTTGTTGGTAGTAATCGTGAATCGCATAGCGTATTCCTGCCTGGGGTTATTAGCGCTCAAACGTCGCGGGTCTTATCAGACGCCCGACGTTTGCGTGCTAAGGAACAGAGCCGCGCCTGTGCGCTGCCCGTGACTGCCTGTCGTTAAGCCTCGCGCCTCACAACCGGACGGGGTTATTCTATTGATAATAGGTATATCAGCGCCATTAACATCATCGCTGCGCATAAACATAGTCGCTGTCGCGCCTGGCTGTGGGACATGTTTTATCTTTTGCCACATAGGCTGAAACGTAGGGCGGGTAAGCGAAGCGCACCCGCCGTCTCTTAACGCGACTTCTGATACAGCGCCGTAATTTCCGGGCTGTGCGCAATCAACGAGCATTTCAGCACCCGGTAATCGCTTTTCGCTGTGCCGCCCACAGGCGTTTTCAGCGCCTGCGTAATGATCGTATCCGCTTCATTAAATGCCTCGACCGACAATTCGCTCGCCTCAAGCCAGGCGGCGGCGCTGGCGTTGGCGTCCTCTTTCAGCGCGACGCTGTCGGCAATGTGCCCCATGCAGCGGTTCTGTACCCACTCACTAAAAATCTGCGGCTGCGTAAATTCGCTGATGGATGCCAGCGGCTGCGCCAGTGCAGCGTGGAAAGAAACCGTCAAAACTGTAAAAGCGGCGATACGTGTTTTTAATTTCATGAATTTTTCTCACCGCCCGCTTAGCGGTCTGGCTGATTTTTATAACGCTGGATAAGCGCTGCAAGCTCCGGGCTGTGTACAAAATCAATGCACTTCGCGAGCGTCATCGGCTCGCCCGACTGGCTGCCATACGTTTTCGCAAGAAAGGTTTTGCCAAGCTCAATGACCGCCGTATGCGCCTCAAGCGAATAATCGCCAAACTCCAGATAGCCTCTCGCTGCGGCCGCCGCGTCGTTTTTCACTTCTTTAGACTGATAACCCTGCGCAATACAAGTGCTCAGGGCGTAATTTCTTAGATACTCTTCCGGGGTGTATGTGGTGGTGCGGGCTAACGCCTGCGACGCGAGCAGCCCCGTAAAGACAAATGCCAGACTGAATAGCTTCACCATCCCTGATCCCTGAAAGGGTAAAGTGAGCCCTTGCGGGCTCACTACGATTACGCTTCTTTGTTTTCTTTGATGTTCCAGCCAGCGCTGGTTTCTGCGCCTTTACCACCGGTCGCAGTCTGCTCCCAGTACTGCTGTTTCACTTTCGCAGCCTGGAATGCATAAGTAACGCCAACGGTGTCGCCGTTGTCAGCACCGGTGTACTGAACGGAAGTCACCAGCACATCTTCCAGAGTGATACGGGTGTATTCCACCTGCTGGCCGCCCGCTTTGCAGACAGACAGCTCAACTTTGGTCAGGTGCTTACCGCTGGAGCAGTGCTTCAGGATAGCGGTGGTGGATTTGTCGATCAGCGCGTTAACGTGCAGATCGTTGAAATTCACTTTACCGGCACCGCCGCCGCCGCCCACGCTCATATTACCCGGCTGGGATGCGCCCCAGGAAAAAGAGGTGATGTCGGTCCAGCCGGTGTGGTTGGAATCTTTAGATTCGCCGGTTACACCGTCTACTTTCAGGAACATATCAATAGCCATAATATTTACTCTTCGTTAATGACGATTATTGCTTTCGAAAAAGCGCTTAATATGGCAAACAGGAAAGCATGGGGCTGAATAAAACCATCCATATTTTACCTCTGCCTCTCAGCCTGACAGCATGTTTATTCCGTCAGGCGATCTCAGCAGCCCGCCAACGCGAGCCGCTAAAATAGGTTATTTATTAGTGCTGATATAACGGTCTCACTTGTCAGCTTTATTGTGACAAGGGAAATAATGTTTAAGGGCTTCAAGCATCAGGACGCTGGCTTTCTCTTTAAGCCGTTCGGGCGGTAATTTTTCAAAATACCCGTAAGTCCATTCGCGAAGGGTGGAGGGCATAATGGATTTACTTCTGCACCAGCCCATTCCTTCCGTCGAATCAAACAGGCCCAGCAAATAGATCTGCGCCTGTAGCGAGGCCTCTTTATCTGCTCTGTCGTTCCAGGCGTTTAAGAGTTGCTCGCCTGTCACATTGCCTCTGTCTGGATCGAAACGGTTTTTCTGGCTCTCATCGGGATCGACAACCCATATTCCTGCCAGCACAGGGGCACTCAGCAGTAGCGCACTAAGCACTGATGCCAGAAAAAAAGAACGTTTCATGAATTTCCTTATTCGTTATTTCCTGATAGATCCGGAGCGGGTTAATCGCTCAACCATCAGGGTTGTCTTGCATCCATGTATGGCCAGAGTCACCAACCAGAGCTTCTTTACTTAACTGTTCCAGCGCCTGGCTGTGATAGAGGCGTAAACAGTTAAGCGTAACGCCCTTAATGGGACGTCCTGCTAATGCCTCCGGAGAAAAACCATTTTGCCGATCGCGATATTTCAGGATGAGCGCATTGACCTTTTCATTTCCCGTTTCGATGTCTAAAGGTATCCATTGCATTAAGGCATAAGCGCTGAAGCCCGCATCGGTACTAAAAGCGCTGTCATCAGTGGAAACCTGCGCCAGACAGCGCGCCAGCACCATGTCTTTAAAGACCTGCTTATAAGGTAAGTCTTTAAAAAATGCGGCCGGATCCTGAATAGCATTCGCTGGCCCGCTTGTGCTGATAAACAGCAAAAACAAAAAGCGGTTTTTCATAAGCGTTTACTTACAGACATAAATTTCTTTTAACGCTTCAATAATCAGCGTCTTGGCTTGCGCGTTCTTAAGCTGCTCAGGCGATAATTTAGAAAAATAGTCGTAGGCAATACTGCGTAACGAGCCGGGTTTTAACGGTCTGTCAGGGCACCACACTATTCCTTCGGTCGCATCCATCACGCCCACGAAATACATATCAGCTTTAATACGCTCGCGCTCGTTCTGCCTGTTGCTCCAGGCGTTAAAAAAACGCGCGGCGTTGATACGGCTATCCAGCGACGTTAATAGCGCCGGATCGCGAGGAAATACCGCCCTGCTGTCTTCAGGCAAATCCTCTGCCCGCGGATATTCATAAACCGTGGTGCTGGCGGCAGACATTGCCGAGAGCGCCAGCAGAGCGCTTGCCAGGGCAAGATGTATTTTCATCACGTATCCCTGTGAGTCTGAAAAAGTGGCAGGCCGTAAGGAGTGCCCTTACGGCCTGAGGCAGCGTTACGCCTCGTTGCTCTTCAGCGACGGCAGTTTGGAGACCAGACGCAGAGAAACGGTCAGGCCTTCCAGCTGGTAGTGCGGACGCAGGAAGAACTTGGCGGCGTAGTAGCCCGGGTTGTCCTCGATCTCCTGAACCTGCACCTCGGCTGCCGCCAGCGGCTTACGGGATTTGGTTTCCTGAGAGGAGTTCGCCGGGTCGCCGTCCACGTAGTTCATCACCCAGTCGTTCAGCCAGCGTTCCATTTCATCGCGCTCGCGGAAAGAACCGATCTTGTCGCGAACGATGCACTTGAGGTAGTGCGCGAAACGGCAGCAGGCGAACAGGTACGGCAGGCGGGCTGCCAGACGGGCGTTCGCGGTGGCGTCCGGATCGTGGTATTCCGCCGGTTTTTGCAGCGACTGCGCGCCGATAAAGGCGGCGAAGTCGGAGTTTTTGCGGTGGATCAGCGGCATAAAGCCGTTTTTCGCCAGCTCCGCTTCGCGACGGTCGCTGATGGCGATTTCGGTCGGGCATTTCATATCCACGCCGCCGTCGTCGCTCGGGAAGGTGTGACACGGCAGGTTTTCTACCGCGCCGCCCGATTCCACGCCGCGAATGGAGGTGCACCAGCCGTACTCTTTAAAGGAACGGTTGATGTTGGCCGCCATCGCGTAGGCCGCGTTGGCCCAGTTGTAGTTGCTGTGGTTCGCGCCGTCGGTCTCTTCTTCGAAGTCGAAGCTGTCCACCGGGTTGGTGCGGATGCCGTAAGGCAGACGCGACAGGAAGCGCGGCATGACGAGGCCCAGATAGCGCGCATCTTCCGATTCGCGCAGGCTGCGCCAGGCGGCGTACTCGGTGTTCTGGAAGATTTTGGTCAGGTCGCGCGGGTTCGCCAGCTCCTGCCAGGATTCCATCTGCATCACGCTTGGCGCGGTGCCGGTGATGAACGGGCAGTGCGCCGCCGCGCCAATGCGCGCCATTTCGCTCAGCAGTTCAACATCCTGCGGGCTGTGGTCGAAGTAGTAGTCGCCCACCAGGCAGCCGAACGGCTCGCCGCCGAACTGGCCATACTCTTCTTCGTAGATTTTCTTGAAGATAGGGCTCTGGTCCCAGCCCACGCCCTTAAAGCGTTTCAGGGTGCGGCCCAGCTCCTGCTTGGAGATGCTCATAAAGCGGATTTTCAGCATCTCGTCGGTTTCCGTGTTGTTGACCAGATAGTTCAGGCCACGCCAGGCGCTTTCCAGCTTCTGGAACTCCTCGTGGTGGATAATCTGGTTAACCTGCTGGGACAGTTTCTCGTCGATACCGGCAATCAGGTTCTGAATGGTGCGGTAGGTGTCGTTCGAGAAGGTCACGGTGTTTTCCAGCGCCTGCTGGGCCAGGGTTTTTACCGCGTTTTCGACGGCCGAACGGGCCTGATCGGTTTTCGGGCGAAACTCTTTGCTGAGCAGCGCGCTGAATTCATCCTGGCTGAACGCCTGCTGCGATTGCAGCTCTTGCTGTTGAGAAGGATTGCTCATCGATTACTCCTCGTTACCTTTGGTGCCATCGTCATCTTTCGGCATCTGGCTCAGCGATTTGAGCAGCGTCGGGTCCTGAAGCACTTTCGCGATAAGCTCTTCGGCACCGTTTTTACCGTCCATGTAGGTCAGCAGGTTAGAGAGCTGAGTACGGGCTTCCAGCAGCTTGTTCAGCGGCTCGACCTTACGCGCGACGGCGTCCGGCAGGAAGTCGTCCATGCTGTCGAAAGTGAGATCGATGTTCAGTTTGCCTTCGCCGGTCAGGGTGTTGTCCACCTGGAACGCCACGCGCGGCTTGAGCGCTTTCATACGCTCGTCGAAGTTGTCGATATCAATTTCAAGGAATTTACGTTCGTCCACCGCAGGCTGCGGATCGACCGGCTTCCCGACCAGGTCGGCAAACACGCCCATTACAAACGGAAGCTGAATTTTGCGTTCCGCACCGTAGATTTCCACGTCGTACTCGATCTGCACGCGCGGCGCGCGGTTACGGGCGATAAATTTCTGCCCACTGTTACTCATTGGCATGATGTTCTCCATCGAAGATGCGCGGTGAAATTCAGGCAGCGGGCCTCATGCCTGCCGCCGTAAAGGGGAACGCCGTTACTCGCGGCGTCCGAAAATGTTTTCCACCTGATGCACGCTGTCGGGCGCCAGGTCGCGAATAAGATCCATGAAATTCATTTCAATCAGTCGCTGCACGCGCTCAATCATCAGCGGCGCGGGGTGGCTCGGCTCGTGCCGGGCAAAATATTGCTTCACTTTCTCAAGCATTAACTGGGCGTCGTCGCGCGTTTGCAGTTGCACGTTGCGCCAGTCGGTTTCAACCACCCGCGCCGGGGCGCTGGTCGTCGTGGCGGCAGGCGCGTTCTCCGCCTGCACGTCCGGGTCTTGTAACTCCTGCGGCGCCTGGGTTTCGCCGCTCTGGCAGGCCAGGGCCACAATGCTCGTCAGCTTCTGGAGCTGCTCCATCTCCGGCACGCCGCTCTCACCGAGGTGGCTGACCAGAATGGTGCGAATCGCTTCCAGTCGCGTGTGAATCTGGACTATCGCCTCGATGCCCGGCTGGCCGCCGCGCGCGAGTTCATCCACCAGCCGCGGGCGGCCGCCCGGATAACCCGGACATTCGCTTTTGCTGTTGTCGAGCAACGACTGCGCGTCGCGCAGCGTAATTTCGTCGCCGTTGCTGCGCAGCAGCGTCGCGGTGCGCAGCGTGCTGGTCAGGGAGGATTTATCGCCAAGCCCCGCCAGCGCGTTAATACGGTAGAACGGATCTTTTTCGCCGTACTCTTCCAGCAGCGGATAGAGCGGCTCCCAGTAGCGCGTCAGCGCTTCCTGAATCAGCAGCAGCCCGTCGGCATAGCCCGGCAGGCCGCGGCGTTTGGTCCATGCGTGGGTCAGCGCCAGCATGACGCGCAGATCTTTGGTGCGCTCAAGCAACGACAGAGCCAGCTTTTCAACTTTAGTCCAGTCCGCCGGCTCTGCCGGAATAATGGTGTCGCCGAACTGCTGTTCCGCCTTGCCCTGGCTTGCCTGTTCCATCGCCTGGTAATCGGCGTCGTACTCCAGGTTGTCGCCGCACGGCTGCTCCGGGCTCACCGGAGTAAGAAGGGTTTCAATATCCATCGAACTGCCTTATTCGAACATGGGCGGGTAGAGCCCGTGGCGACCCGGACGCGCACCGCCCGCCGGATCAAACAACAGCGAAAAGAGCTGTCCGGTAAAATTGCCGCTGTGTACATGGGTGTAGAGCGGATAACCGTCGCTGCGATTGGTCCACCAGAAGCTGGTCTGGCGCTGCGGGTCGAAACACTCCGCCGCCTGACGCCAGCTCAGCGTTACCGGCGTCTCCTGATAACCAATCACATCCAGAATTTCCGAGCGATTCTCCGGTGCCGGCAGCGCAGGCGACGGAATGGCCAGCACCGCCTGGTCGAGTTGCTCGGCGGAAAACGCGTTGCGCACCGCGTGATGCAGGACGCGGCCAAGCTGCTGATACCACTCTTCGGCCATCGCCAGATGCTGCGGCGTCCACTCGGCGGGGCTGAACGCCACCGTCGCGACGAGCGGATACTGACGCCCTACGCTGTCGCGGCCCGGCATCAGGCAGCCCATCTGCACCTGCTGACTGCCGAGCATCGGCGGCACCACGAAGTTCCAGACCGGCGCGCTGGCAAACTGCCGGTTGCCCGTCTCGCGCTGTTCATCCTCTTTCTGCCAGTTCAACAGCCCTACCTGAAACCAGTGCGACCACTGGCGTTGCAGGGCATCGGGAAAACGGCGCTGGAGAAAGTCGCCGGCACTGGGCAGTTTCCCGTACCAGCTAATCGCAGGGTAATGACTCATTATCCGTTCCTTGCGGTTAAGGGCATGCGAAGCCAGGGAGCTGGAATGGGTTGCGGATACTGTTCGGCGTGAATTCCAGCGTCACGCTGTGTCCGTCAACCGAAAACGTCGCCTGGCGGCTCAGGCTTCCTGCACCCGGCGCAATGCG
Source organism: Cronobacter sp. HA18006 (assembly GCF_011605445.1). NCBI lineage: Bacteria > Pseudomonadati > Pseudomonadota > Gammaproteobacteria > Enterobacterales > Enterobacteriaceae > Cronobacter > Cronobacter sp. HA18006. The sequence goes on from NZ_JAANQB010000026.1 coordinate 46,615, forward strand.
GGCGCGATCGAAAAAGCGGTTCAGCGCCCACGCGCCGTTGGTCACCAGCGTCGAGGTGGTGCCGTTGGCAAGCCCGAGCTGCATACGCACCTGATTGGTGCCGCCGCTGCCCGGCCAGCTCATCAGCTGCACCGCCTGCGGGCCGTGGCTGTAACGCAGAAGCTGGCCGTCAACGTCGAGCGACAGCGTGAGAATGTCGTTATCCATCCGCACGGTGCGCACCGTCACGCGATAAGACGGCGTGGTCGCGCCGTTGGCGAAGAACGCGTCGCGAATGTATTGCGCCTGCTGGAACGGACGCAGCACCCCTTCGCTGCCCGGCAGCGTTTTGCCGTCGATGCCTGGCGTAAAGCGCCAGCGCTGCTGGGTGGTATCAACTTTATTCGTCAGGTTATCGCGAAAGAAGCTGTCCATCAGGCCGGTGCCCGGCGCGAACATGCGCGCCAAATCGTCCGGCGTCACTTCGCTGCTGGCGGAGCGCACCAGCGGGTAACGGCCCGCGATCGCCTGGCGGCAGAAGCTGCCGACTTCCACGCTGATACGCTTGCGGACGTTTTCCAGTTCGCGCTGCTGGGTGTCGCTGCTCGCCCCTACCGCCATGCGGCTGAACATATTTTGCAGCCCGCCCGGCAGACGCCCGGCGCTCGCCTGTAAACGGCTGATGGCTTCGCCGCCCGGCGGCGGCATACCGCTGTTGGCGGCGTCCTGTACGGCGGTCAGGTAGCGGTAGAGCTCATCGATCTGCTTGATAAAGTCATCAAACACGATGGTTTTGCCGCCTTTCTCCAGCGGCTGCGCCAGTTCGATGATGGGCGCGTAGTGATCGGTCACCACTTGTTCCGGCGTTTGCGGCGCGGCGGCGGCGGTAGTCGCCCCGCTTTCGCGATCGCTGAAGAGTGCCTCCAGCGTGCGGGTCGCGCGGTTGCCCTGCTCTTTCGCTTCCCCTTCGCCCGCCTGCGGCTCGGCGCGGGAGAGCGTCAGCACCTGGCTTAAGTTCATCACCAGACGGCGCAGCGGCGAGTTGCTGCTGGAAAGCACGCGGGCCGTGTTGATGCGCTGGTTCAGATCGGCGCTGTTGTTAAGCTGAATATCCGCCAGGTAGCTGTCCCACTGGCTGATAAAGTCGCGCATATAGAGCTGGCGCACCGCGTTGTCGGTCTGCGTTTTATCTTCCTGCGCGGTGGTCAGGCCCAGCACCCAGGTGTCGTCGTCATGCAGCGAGGCGGTGACGTTATCAATCTGGCCGTTGAAACTTTCCCAGTAGCCTTTCGGGGTGTAGAGCCCCGGCACGCCGTCGCTCACCGGTTTGCCGCTTTTACGCGAAAACACCAGTTCGCTCTGCGGGCCGCCCAGCGTGGCGAGCGACACCGGCTTTAAGTTTTCATCGCGCTCCAGCAACCGCTTGAGGCGGCCATAGACGCGCAGCGACAGCGGCTTCTGGTTGATCATCGCCTGCTGGCGGCTGATCAGCGATTCGTCTTTGGCGTACGGCGAGGTCTGGATCTGCGGCTCCAGCAGTTGCGTCAGGTGCCATTCGAGTTGGTTAAGCTGCGCCTGGGTGACGTTCTGCGGCAGGTTGCGCTCAAGGTTGAGCATCACCCAGGAGTGCAGGAATTTGCCGTCGTAGTGCTTCGGCTGGTAGAGCATCTGGTACGCCTTCAGCGCTTCGTAGCTGTATTCCACGTCGCTGCCGTTGTCGCTGCGCACCCAGCCGGTAATGAGCTGCGCCACGGCAGGCATCAGCATTTCCTGCAGCGCTTTCTGGTAGAGCGCCTGCGAAGCGTCGTTGACGTCATCGCCGCGATAAAGCCCCATGCGGTACGTCACCGGCGGCGAGTTCAGGTCAAATTCTTTACTCTTTGGCAGATCCACCAGGCTGTTAAAGAACGGCAGCATGCTGAAGAGATCGCGCCCGGCGGTGGTTTGCAGCGCTTTACTCTGGCGCTCGACGCCCGGCACTTTATCGTTCACTTCCGCCAGATAGTCTTTGTTGTTGCCATAGCTGGTGAGCCACAGACCGCCCAGCACCACTAAGAGCGCTATCAGCGCCGCATAGCCAGACCACAGCACCGCGCGGTTGCGCAGCTCCCACCAGCGGTTCTGCCCGGCGATGCCCGCTTCCTGGAAAATCACGTTTTGCAGCAGGTTTTTAATAAAGAAGCTTTGCCCTTTGCCGCCGGGGATCGGCGCTTCTTTGCTCACCGAATCCCAGTTGTCGCCCTCTTTGCCGCCGGACGGCAGCGACAGCGCGCGGTTGAGTTCGCCCATCACGCGGTCAAACGGCAGCCCTTCCTGCGTCCCGCTCGCAAGATAAATCCCGCGCGGTGAGAATTCGGTTTCAAAGTTAGAACGGGCAAAAACGGTGCTGAGGTAATCCGCGAGCAGCGGACGCAGCGCCGCGAACTCCTGCGGGAACAGATAACACTCGGCGCGCGCTTTCGGGTCGCTTTCGGCAAGCAGCGTATCCGGCAGGCCGGCGTCGAGACGCTGCTGGAGCAGCGCGAACTCCTGGGTAAACGCGCCCAGGAGGTCGAAATCGGCCTGTTTTGAGCGATCCCACGGGAAGGTGAAGCCCCAGATCTGGTCGCGCTGCGCTTTATCAAAGCGACCAAAGTAAGAACGAAAGCCTTTCAGCAGGTCCGCTTTGGTGACCAGCACATAGACCGGGAAGCGGATACCGAGCTGCTCATGCAGCTCCGCCAGACGCTGGCGCAGGTTGACGGCCTGCTGTTGCGTCGCCTCCGGCGACTGGGTCAGCAGGTCAGAGACGCTGATAGTGATGATCACGCCGTTAATCGGCTGGCGGCGGCGGTATTTACGCAGCAGATCGACAAAGCTTAGCCATTCACCGGCGTCCTGCGCCTGTTCGCTCTCCTGCGTGGTGTAACGGCCTGCGGTATCGAGCAGCACCGCTTCGTTGGTGAACCACCAGTCGCAGTTGCGGGTGCCGCCAATGCCGCGCAGCGCCGTTTTGCCAAAGCGATCGGCGAGCGGGAATTGCAGGCCGGAGTTGACCAGCGCCGTCGTTTTACCGGAGCCCGGCGCGCCGATAATCACATACCACGGAAGCTGATAGAGATACTGCGTGCTGAAGCGCTGCGTCCACTGGCCGCGCTGGCCCGGCGCGTTGAAGTGCGCTTTTTTAAGGATCTGCGCGGCTTCGTCAAAGCGGTCCGCCAGCACTTTATCGTCATTGCCGAGGCGCTTAACGTCGCTGCCGCCCTCTTCCGCAGGCTTGCCTTCGTTGAGTTTGTCCATCAGCTTGCGGTTCAGCCAGGCGTTGTAGAGCCGCGGTACGATGTGGCTATGCACCCAAATCAGGTAGATAAGCGCAATGCTGATGATACGGTTGGTTTCCGACTCCAGCGGGCGGCTGTCGACGATGGACAGCAATGGCCCGATCATCCAGACGACCGCCGACAGCGCGGTAACGCCCATGAACCCCCACAAGATGCGGTTGGTCACTATTGAAAGGAGAATATTCAGCATCCTAGTTTCCTTGCGGCAATCCGTTCAGCTCGGCCAGTGTGTTATCCGGCGACACCAGCAGCGTTATCTCGACACGGCGGTTGCGGGCGCGGTTTTCCGGCGTATTGTTCGGAGCGATAGGGTCCATCTCGCCGCGGCCCTGCGCTTTAACGCGGTTCGGGTCGGCGAGGTGCGCCTGGAGCATTTTCTGTACCGATTCGGCGCGCGCGAGCGACAGCTCGTAGTTCGAGGCGAAACGCGCGCTGCGGATAGGCACGTTGTCGCTGTAGCCCACCACGAGGATTTTGCCGCTGACGTTGTTCATCGCCTGCGCCACGCGGTCGATAACCGGTTCATAACGGCCACGCACGACCGTTGAGGCGGAGGCGAACAGGCCGTCGCCTTTCAGAATCACCACGCTGCGGTCGGCTTCGTCGCGCACCGCCACCAGGCCCGCTTCAATTTCCGGACGCAGGAAACCGCGCAGGTTAAGCACCGGCGCCACTTCACGCGCGGGTTGCTGAACGGTGACTTCCGGCAGCGGCGTCTGGTAAATCTTCGCCAGCACCGGGCTGGTGTTATCGCCAAGCCGCCAGTTGAGAATGATAAAGAACAGGCACGCCAGGAAACCGGCCAGCGCCACGCAGGCCCACAGCGGCACCACCGGACGCCAGAGTTTACGCAGCACCGGTTGATCTTCCGGGTGCGGCGAGAGCGGCGGCGGGTAGCTGCCGCGCACGCTGCGGATCATCTGCCACAGGCGCTGTTTGATGGTTTCAAGCTGCGTGCGCCCGTTATCCATGACGCGATAGCGCCCTTCGAAGCCGAGCAGCAGGCAGTAGTTGATCATCTCCAGCAGAAAGATGTGCTCGCGCGGGTTTTGCGACAGCCGCGCCAGAAGCTGGAAGAATTTCTCGCCGCCCCAGGTTTCATTGTGGAACGTCACGAGCAGACCGCTGCCGGACCAGACGCCACGGCTGCCCCACGGCGTGAGCGCAGCCGCTTCATCCAGCGCCGTACACAGGCAGTAGCGCGCGCCGACGATCACTTCGTAAGGCAGCGCCGCCTGCTGGCAGCGCACTTCAAAGCGGCGGATCTCGTCTATCAGGCGCTGGCGCAGCCCGGCCTGATCTTCATGCGATACAGAATGACGAATCTGCGGGATCGCGTTAAGCAGCGGGTTAGCCGCCGCGACCAGCGGATTATTACTGCTGGCGCCGGAAAGAATGGCATCGCTGCCGGTGGCTTGTGGTTCCATAGTGAGCGCTCGTCGTGTTATTCATTCGTACTGCGAATGGCCCAAAACTCCATATCAAGGCCCGGGAATTCACCAGCGAGATGCAGCGCAAACGCGCCGGATTTCTCCATCTCTTTCCAGAGTTCGCCGCCCTTTTCCAGTTCGAAATAGCTGTAGCCGGCATGCCACGGGATCTGCGGCGGCGCAACCGGCATGGCGCGCAGCACCATACCCGGCAACTGCAACTGCACCAGATCGCGAATTTTGGTGACCGGCGCGACTTTCATCTGCGCCGGGAAGTGCGTTTGCAGCGCCTCGCCCGGCACGTTGGCTTTGACCGCCAGCACGAAACCGAACTCGCGCACCATGTTGCTTTCCGGCACGGTGGCGACGTTGAGCCCGTGCGAACGCTCGGTGAGCGGCAGCTGAATGGCGCTCTCTTCCATTACCAGCGACAGCCCCTGGCGCAGCATCAGCGTCAGTTTGCCAAAGCAGCCCGCCAGGTTGTCGTGGTCATAGACCGGCAGCGTCGTCTCCGGCGCGCGCTGCGCCGTCCAGGTGGTGAGCTCGCAGGCGAACGCCAGCCAGTCACGCCACAGGGTTTCCGGGTGGAGCAACGGCAGCGTTTTTAAATGCGTGACGTGGCCGAGATGATGGTTAATCAGCGACAGCAGCATGAACTCCACCATCTCCGAGGTGTTAAACCGCCCCGGCTGGCGCAGACGCTGGCTGATTTGCTGGCTGCGCTGACCGAGCAGACCATGCAGATCGTTGAGCATGCTGTAGAGTTGCCCGCTGTTGATGGCGTTGAGCATCGGCGGAATGTAGCTGGTATCGAGGCGCACCTGGTTGTCGTTGCGCTTTTCAATCACCTGCGCGACGCCAATGGCCGTCCACTCGGCGGTCAGTTCGCTCTCCAGCATCAGCTTGAGACGCAGGCGGCCAAACTGTACCGTCGCCGCGCCGACCGACAGCGCGTTGTCGTCTTCCACTTCTTCTTCAAAGGTGGCGTAGCGGGCGAGCGAATCGGCCGCCTCGCTGAAAATCACCTCTTCGCGTCCGGCGCGGCGGGCGGGCAGCGCCAGCACCACGCGCTCGTGCGTGAGGTTGTCAGGAATGGCGAGCGGCGCCGGGCCGTGGCGGGCGTCGCGGAAAGAGAACGGCGTGCCGTCCGGCAGCAGGCCGCTGGCGTAGCTCAGCGCCACGCGTCCCTGACGCAGCATCGCCTCGTCAAATTCCAGATCGAGAAATCCCCAGAGATACGGACGCTGCAACGAACCCCATTCGCGGATGTGGTGTTGCAGAAAACTTTCCGCGCGCTGGAAGTGGTGCGGACGCAGGAACATCCCTTCGGTCCAGACCACTTTTTCTGCTTTGTTCATACTGGTGTCCTGTAAGGGCGCTGATTATTCGTTGATGACGCGGATCCCATTGACGTCAAGAAACACTTTTGCCTCAAGTTCGTCGGATGACCATTTCCAGAATTTATAAATGCTGGAGTCACTGGGGGCGGGCAGCGGGAGCGAGATTCGCCATTTTTTGCCGTCGAGCGCCTGATATTCCGCCATCACGCCGATGTAGCGCGCGTCAAGCGAGCTCTGGCCGCTGAGGGTTTTGTTCAGCTGGCCCGGCATCAGGAAGAACTCGTCGCTGTTGAGCAGGTTGGCTCCCAGCACGGTCTGAGCATTGTTTTGCAGCGAAAAGAAATCCGCAGACATAAAGTCGGCGTCTGATTTCAAAAGCAGCACCCGGACTTTTAGCGGGGCGGAATTATTAATTTGCGGGTGAGCCTGAAAATGCAGGCTGTACTGGGAAGGAACGCTGCGTGAAGACGATAAACAGCCGCTCAGTAAGGTGAGAGCGGCAATCAAAAACGCCAGGAAGCCCTGGCGTAAAACGGTACGGTTTTTCATGAGGTGTGGCTCATTGAAGCAGGATTAATCGATAACCCAGGTTCCGCTTTTGGTGTTTTTACAGGCTTTGCTGTTGCCATCCACCGTCACGCAGTTGGCTTTGGCTGTTTTACGGCGCAGTTTCGGGATCTCTTTACTGACGGTCGCGTCATAAAGACTGCTTTTCACTGCCGCGCGCAGCGGAACATAACCAATCAGTTGCTCTTCACCCTGATCGGCGATGGCCAGCCAATGGCCTTCAACCTGGCCCAGTACGTTATAGGTTTTGCCGGTTTCGAGCTGACGAACCACTTTGCCGCCGAAATCCGGGCGGGTCATGACCGACGCCGGGTACATCGCGCGGTACTCTTCGTTAACAGGCTCGAACTCTTTTGGCGGAGTCACCGCGTGGCGGTGGGTGAGCGTGACGCCATTAACCACACTGGTCACGATAGTGTCATCCGTAACGGCAGGAGGCGGCGCTTTACAACCAGCTACGCCTAACACAAACAGCAGGGCTAATACGATTCGCATATTCATCGATGGTTTCCGTTGCAAATATATTCTGTATACAAAGAAATAACGGCTTCTGGATTCAGGCTATGACTAAAAGTTTGTCATTGCCAGGGAAGATTATGCCATTTCGGTGAAGGAATTTCATTTTCTTCAGAGATAGCTACCGCACGGGCTTTACCGAAGTAAACCCGGACGTTTTACGCATATTTCTGAGGCAGAGCGGGAAAATTCTACATAACCCTCATGACAATTCAACACCAGGTCTGGCGGGCATTTCGGTGAAAACGACTGCCTGATTAACTCAATAGCGCATTTTTAGGAATTTTCCGCCCTTTGGTGCAAGAAATAATCCGGAAAAGAGTAAATACCTTCAGCAATAGCTATTTGCTTTTATAATGTTAAACGCTTGATTTACAAGAACTACTAACGACAAAACGTAACGCGTTAACGGAGTAAAGGGGCAGGATAATGCGGAGCGGGCATCCATTAAGATTAATCTGAAAAGGCATTATTAAGAAGGCGTGAATATAGTGAGCTACCATATTTAGTGGGTGCGTAATTTCATGCTAAAAAAGACACTGCAAGATCTTAAGTAAAATTTTTTAAATAATGATGACAGCAAATAGTGCTAACGCATTTAGGGTTCATAAAAAGCCTATTTGCCAGGAAAGCATAAACGCAGTTGATTGCACTTTTTTGTCATAAGATTTTCCTTACAAACAGTGCAAAATATATCGTGCATGTCGCTTTTTTACTCTGCCTGTTGGCTACCGATGTGAATATTATTCACCGTGATTATTACGGCAGGGTCAGGAAAAGATTTGGCTTATCACACGCAGGGCGGGTACGAAAACAAAAAAACCCCGCCGAAGGCGAGGTTTTTTCAGCTACTGTTGCGGGTGGTAGCCGCAAAGCACACTGTGTTACGTCAACCCTGTAACTATACGATCAAATACGCGCACCCGCAATTGGCGCGCGGCGCAGCAGTGGCTTTTCATCAGTATGGTCCAGCTCTCCCTTTCTTGTCCAGAAAATACTGTTCATTTATACAGTGTTTATCTATAATGATGTTGCTGTCACAGCGTGCGATACGGGGCCGCATTTAAACGGGCGCAATAAAGAGTCCTGGCTGAAACGGGTGGTGCCGTCAGTGCCTTAACCCCGAGAGAGCACACTGTGTTACGCCAACAAAACAACTGGCAACAGGCAGCGGAGAGGTACGCCAGTTGGTGCTCCTTTACCAGAGGAGACGCGTATGAGCGGAGTGGATTTGTTTATCCTTATCCTGAAACTCATTGTTGCAGTCCTGCAACTGCTTGATGCTGTCCTGAAGTTCCTTCGGTAACTCAGGTTCAGGCCGCACCAAAGAGGGGCGGGCAACCGCCCCTCTTTAACACGGTACATCCCCAGGAGGGAACGATGTCAGGAATCATCACCATCAGGCCACTTACCCCGGTCGGCATCGATTTTGACCGGCTGCGTGAAGAGAGTCAGGCGCTCGGCTTTGCGATGCTGGACCGGCTCGCCGTCCACTGGATGGACGGCAGTAATGCATTCTCCGCCCCCGGCGAACGACTGCTCGGCGCGTTTCTTGGCGACGCGCTGGTCGGTGTCGGCGGGCTGAATCGCTGCCCGTTCGATAATCATCCGCGTGCCGGACGGGTGCGCCATCTTTACGTCAGCCATGCGGTACGCCGCGTGGGCGTCGGCAATCAACTGCTGGCGACGCTTGCTCATCACGCCCATAACACGTTTGATTACCTCAATATCCGCGCGCCGGAATCTGCCTTCAGCTTTTATTTACAGGCAGGATTTCTGCCAATGGATCACCCGCACATTACCCACCGGTTGACGCTGCCCTCTGTGGCCTGAGGCAAGCCGCGGCCATGCGCCGTGGCATCATTCACCGTGGCAATAAATCTTTCCGTTGAGTGTCCGTAAAAGCTGCCTGCCCTGTTTCATGACGACATGACAGTTGACTGGATAATCCCCACGTATGCGGTATATTTCTCTCGCATTTAATATCCATACAGAGATATATCCTGTTTCGTTCACCTGTGCATATCGAATAATCATGATGAGAATGTTGGCTAACCGTCATTTGTTAATGATGTTGATTCTGCTTGTCGCCGTCGGGCAGATGGCGCAGACGATTTATATCCCGGCTATCGCCGATATCGCGCTTGAGATGAACGTGCGTGAAGGCGCAGTACAGAGCGTGATGGCGGCGTATCTGCTCACCTACGGCGTGTCACAACTGATTTACGGGCCGATTTCCGACCGCGTTGGGCGTCGCCCGGTGATCCTCGTGGGCCTGGCCATTTTTATCCTGGCAACACTCGTCGCGCTGGAGGCGCAAAGCCTGCCGGTGCTGATCGCCGCGGGCTGTTTACAGGGGATGGGCACCGGTGTTGGCGGCGTGATGGCGCGAACCCTGCCGCGCGATCTCTATGAAGGCCCGGCGCTGCGTCACGCCAATAGCCTGCTGAACATGGGGATTCTGGTCAGCCCGCTGGTGGCCCCGCTGCTCGGCGGCCTGCTGGATACGCTGTGGGGCTGGCGCGCCTGCTTCGCGTTTCTGCTCACGCTTGCCGTCGTGGTGACATTCTGTATGTTCCGCTGGATGCCGGAGACCCGCCCGGTGCAGGCGCAGCGCCCTCGCCTGCTCGCGAGCTATAAACTGCTGTTCGGCACCGCCAGCTTTAACTGTTACCTGATTATGCTGGTTGCCGCCCTCGCGGGCGTCGCGGTGTTTGAAGCCTGCTCCGGCGTGTTGATGGGCGCGGGGCTTGGGCTGAGTAGTCTCGCGGTGAGCGTGCTGTTTATTCTGCCGATTCCGGCGGCGTTCTTCGGTGCCTGGTTTGCGGGACGCACGCATAAGCGCTTCACCACGCTGATGTGGCAGGCGGTGCTGAGCTGCCTCGCGGCGGGCGTGCTGATGTGGCTGCCGGGGTGGCTTGGCATCATGAATGTCTGGACGCTGCTTATCCCCGCCGCGCTCTTTTTCTTCGGTGCCGGGATGCTGTTTCCGCTTGCCACCAGCGGCGCGATGGAGCCGTTTCCGTTCCTGGCGGGCACCGCCGGCGCGCTGGTGGGTGGGCTGCAAAACTGCGGTTCCGGGCTGCTCGCGTGGTCATCCGCGCTGCTGCCGCAGAACGGGCAGTTTAGCCTCGGGATGCTGATGACGGCGATGGGTGTGCTGATGCTGGCGTGCTGGCTGCCGCTGGCGCACCGTGCGCGGATGCCGGAACAGACGATTTAACGTGCTCGTGCCCCGGAGCGCGCTCCACAGCGCAGGTCGGGTTCATCATTGCGTCAAGCAGGGCGGCCTGCACAGGCCGCCACGCGCCCTCTTCCCCATCGTAAAACTCATTCGCGGCATTGAGCGCATACGGAATGCCCGCCTTTTTCAGCTCGCAGGCCATAAAACTGGCGAAGGCGAGCGTCGCCGCCGACGGCGTGGTTTTCACCGTCTGCGCCGCCGACCAGCCGCCAACCCAACTGACATGACCGGTTTTCTGCTGCCAGCGGCGGGCGCTGTTAATGCGCTCGCGGATCGCCGCTTTTTCCGCCGCCGTGCCGGAGGTCCACGGGTATTTGCCGTTCGCGCGCAGCGGCCCCCACGGGAAAATGTGCCACTGCGCCAGCACATAGTGGCTGCTTTGGGGCGGCAGTTTCAGTATGGAGAGATCTTCCGGCACGGCGCGAAAACGCGGCGCAATGAAAATCATCCGTTGCGCATCAATATGGTGAATGGTTTTGATCACGTCGCCATACAGCCGGTTGAGCTGCTGCGGGTTGTGATTGAGCTTGTCGGCAGGCTCGTAAATCAGATCAAACCCGAGTAGCGGATGCTCGCTGCCGAAATAGTTCGCCACCGTGCTCCACCAGGCCGCGACTTTCGCGGCGTTCTGCGCGCTCGGGTCCGCCTTAAACGCATCGGCCTGGTAGGAAATAATCGGGATGATGTCGTAACGCTCGCAGGCTTCGACGATTTTGCGCAAATGGATGAGCCGCTCCTCGGTGGCGTCGCCCGCCACCCGCACCCGCACATGGCGAATGCCGCGCTGTTGAAAATCGCGTACCGCCAGCGGATCGAACTCACGGATGCCGCGCTCGGTGCGCGCCCAGTCAACGTCCATGCCGACGCCAAGCTGCGCGCTGTAGCGCTGGGCCGAGAGCGGCTCGCTGGCGCTTGCGGGCGGCGCGGCATGCGCGGAGGTAAAGAGCAGCAGAAAAGCGAGAGGAAGCAGCGTTTTCATAGCGACCGTATCGGGAACAGGAATCTGGAATATGTAGCACGGATCCGCGCAGGCCGGGTAGTCTGCGGATGTGTTATTCGGCAAGCAACGCTATCAGCGCATGGAGATGCGTCACCACAAAGAGCAGTGCCAGCGCGCAGACGGCCAGCGCAATCGCCAGTTTCGCCCGCACCTGGCCGGGTGCGGAAAAATCCTCGTGTACCAGCGTAATCAGGCGACGCTGACGGGCATAGACGTAAATCAGCCCGGCCACGGCCGCAACGCCCCCGAGCGCCAACCAGATAAGCAGGCCGGCGTTATTCCACGCGTGGCGCAGCGCCAGCGCCAGCAGCGCGCCGTAGCCAAGCAGCGTGCGCACCCACGCAAGCGACGTGCGCTCTGGTTGCAGCCCCGGATCGCGCGGGTTACCCGGCATAAAACACCACCAGCATCACCGCCAGCGCCACCACGACCAGCACGCCGCTGATAAACGCCAGCATGCGGGTATAGGGCAGCGCCGCTTTCAGGCGCATCGCCTTTTCGTTGCGCAGCCAGCGCAGGTAACCGTAAATGGCGAGCGCCCCCGCAAAAAAGCAGAGCAGCAGCGACACCGCCTCGCGCACTACCGGCGTGGCGAAATCCGGCGCGAGCTGATCAAGCCCGACGCCTGCCGCCAGAAACCCCAGCGCGGTGCGCACCCACGCCAGAAACGTGCGTTCATTGGCCAGTGAAAAGCGATAGTCCGGCGCTTCGCCGAGACGGGAAATTTTCATGACGGCTCCCTGTTTTAGCTGTGCTCGCCTCAGCATAACGTAAAACGGGCGTCACAGAGGAGCGCTGGCAGTGCGACCGGCACCATGACGATGCCGGTCGAAAAGGCGGGGCTTAACGTTAGTGCAGCTTCGGCCAGTAGTCTTTGTTGGCCTCAATGAGATCGTCGAGAATCGCTTTCGCGACCGACGCGCTCGGAACGGTTTTCGACAGCGTAATCGCCTGCCACAGTTTCTGGTATGAGCGCTGCTCCCAGGCGTCCACCACCAGTTTTTCCACCGCCACCTGCTGGCTCATCAGCCCTTTCTGGAAGTGCGGAATATCGCCGACTGTCAGCGGCTCCGGCCCGTTTTTACCCACCAGACACGGGATCTCGACCATCGCATCGGCATCAAAGTTATGGATAGCGCCGTTGTTCGGCACAATCAGCAGCATCCGCGCCTGGGTGTTGAAAGCGATAGCGGTCGCCAGATCGACGATATACGAGGCGTGTTCGTCGATTTCCAGCTCGCCCGCCGAGGAGTGGCCCGCGGTGATAATGGCGCGGCAGGCGTCAAAGACCTGTTTTTCGCGGTGCTCCATCACTTCGTTGGCGCGGGTGTGCGCCGGGTTGGAATGCGCCACGACGTAATCCGGGAAGAGATAGTATTTCAGGTAGGTGTTCGGCATGGTGTCGGGGTCCAGCGCCTGCACGTCTTTCGCTTTCGCGAAGGTGTCGTTCCAGCTCGCTTCGGTATGCGCGTCTTCTGAGGGCGGCACATAGCCATGCTTCGCCACGTATTCGCGCAGACGCGGCATCAGATCGTTGCCCTCCAGATCTTCAATTGATGTCCACCAGCCAAAGTGGTTAAGGCCGTAGTAGCGCACGCGCATCTCTTTGCGACTGTTCAGGCCGACGATTTTCGCCATCCGCCCTTCGATGCCAATCGGCATATCACAGATGTTAAGAATTCTGGCGTTCGGGCGCAGGCGGCGGGTGGCTTCCGCCACAATCGCCGCCGGGTTGGAGTAGTTCAGCATCCACGCGTTCGGCGAGTATTGCTCCATATAATCCACCAGCTCCAGCACGCCGCCGATAGAGCGCATCCCGTAGGCTATTCCGCCCGGGCCGCAGGTTTCCTGGCCGAGCACGCCGTGGCGCAGCGGGATTTTTTCATCTTTTTCGCGCATCGGATATTTGCCAACGCGAATATGCGCCATCACAAAATCCACGTCGGTAAAAGCCGTTTGCGGGTCCGTGGTGTAGGTAAACTCAATCTCCGGTGCCTGCTCTTTCAGCAGGATTTTGCACGCTTCGGCGATGATTTCCTGACGCGCGCCGTCGTTGTCATAGAACTTCAGCGCGCGCAGCGGAAAGCGGTCGCGGTTAGCCAGCAGCATCAGAACAATGCCGGGTGTAAAGGTGCTGCCGCCGCCTGCGATGACAACTGAGAATTTTTTCATGATACAGCCTCCGTCATGGGGGATAGTGGGTTCGTGGAAGGGGTTTTCATCAGCGATTCAAGCTGGTCGCGCACCTGTGGAACGTGCAGACCGACAATCACCTGAATGCCGTTGCCGCGACGCACCACGCCGTGGGCGCCAAGGGCTTTAAAGACGTCATCGCTCTGGGTTTTCGCCATGTCGACGAGCGTGATGCGCAACCGGGTGGCGCAGTTATTGATGCTTTCGATATTCTCCGCGCCGCCAAGCGCCTGAAGGAAACCCGCGGCCTGACCGGCAGCGGAGTGCGCGGCCGCCGTGGTCTGCCCGCGCGCGGCGCGGTAATCGGCTTTGCTGTAGAGCTTGATGTCGCTCTCGGCGCGGCCTGGCGTTTTGAGGTCAAAGCGCAGGATAAGCGTCCTGAAGACGATGAAGTAGAGCGCGGTAAACCCGCAGCCGATGCCAATCTGGGTAAAAATCATGCCGGAATGGTTGTGGAACATGGGTATCCAGTTCTGCGGCAGGAACTGGTCAAGCAGGCCACCGCCCATGTTGCCCACCACGCCGAAGATATACATCAGCGTCGCCATGGAGGCCGCCAGAACCGCATGTACCGCGAACAGCAGCGGAGAAATAAACAGGAAGGTGAACTCCAGCGGCTCGGTGATCCCCACCAGCACCGCCGTTAACGTCGCCGGGATCAACAGCCCCGCCACTTTGACGCGGTTTTCCGGCGCGGCGGTGTACCAGATAGCCAGCGCGATCCCCACCGAGCCAAACACTTTCGAGTTGCCATGCAGCGCAAAGCCACCTTCCGGGAACAGCGATTTGAGCGGTGCCGTGCTCTGGCTGAATTCCTGCAGATGCTGCGCCCAGTAGACCTGAATGCCGCCTTCCACCGCCGCCGGGCCGAAGATAAACGGGCCGTAGACAAAATGGTGCAGTCCGGTCGGGATCAAAATGCGCTCAAGGAAGGTATAAACCCAGACGCCGAGCGCGCCGGCGGAGCGTAGAAACGCCTGTAATGACTCAATGCCCATCTGCACTTTCGGCCAGCCCAGCAGCGTGAGCCAGGCGCAGGGGATCATCACCAGGAACGCGATAATCACCACAAACGAGGTGCCCTGAAAAATACCAAGGAAGACCGGTAACGATTTCTCGTAGTAGCGGTTATGGATGGCCGTGACGATCCCGGAGATAACAATCGCGCCGATAATGCTGGTATCGAGCGTTTTAATCCCGGCGATCAGCGTTAAGCCGCTGCCCGCGACCGGGTCGGCGGCGAAATTAACGCCAAAGAAATGCCCCCAGGTCATTCCCATCGCGTTAATAAAATAGTTCCAGGTCAGAAAGCTAATCAGCACGGCGAGGCAGGCGCGGCCCTGCGCCTCACGGGCGAGGCCAATCGGTAAGCCGACGGCGAAAATCAGCGGCATATTGCGAAACACCGCCCAGCCGCCCTCTTCAATGATGTGAACGATCTGCGCGAAGAGATTATCGGGCGCGGTAAATGCCTCGCCCACAAACAGCGGGTTTTGCAGCATGATGGCAATGCCGACGACCATCCCGGCGAAAGGAAATAACAACACCGGGGTAAACATGGCACCGCCAAATCGTTGTATTTGACTGAGCATTTTTAAATCCTCATGTAACAACCTGTAGGGTTTGAGGCCTTAATTATTTTCTGGTGGCCTGAAGCGAGCATAAAAAGTAACCGCGGCGTGAACATGGCGCGCCGCTGCGTTCCGTGATCGCATTCATGGTTTTAATTTGCACACTCAGGTCTACTTTCCCTATTAAATCTGGACATCTCCGGGAGCAATCTCCCGGTTAACAGGCGTAAAGAGGTCTACGGGTGATCTACAAATCCATTGCCGAGAGGCTGCGTCTGCGCCTGAATTCATCGGACTATCACATCGGCAGCCCACTGCCTGGCGAGAAAGCGCTGGCGCAGGAGTTTGGCGTGGCGCGGATGACGATTCGCAAAGCGGTCGATTTACTGGTGGGCTGGGGGCTGGTGGTGCGCCGCCACGGCAGCGGCACCTATGTGGCGCGCAAAGACGTGCATCACGAAACCACGAATCTGACCGGGCTGGTGGAAGTGCTGCGTCAGCAAGGGAAAGAAGTACACAGCAAGGTGCTGCAGTTTGAAGTGATGCCCGCGCCGCCCGCCATCGCCAGCCAGTTGCGCATTCAGATAAACGAACGTATCTACTTCTCGCGCCGGGTGCGTTATGTCGAGGGGAAACCGCTGATGCTGGAAGACAGCTATATGCCGGTGAAGCTCTTTCGCACCCTGTCGCTGGCGCATCTGGAAGGCTCGAAGTTTGATTACATTGAGAAGGAGTGCGGGATTACCATCAGCGGCAACTATGAAAGCCTGACGCCGGTGCTGGCGGATAAACAGCTGGCGGCAGTGATGAACGTGCAGGAGCAGACGCCGCTGCTGCGCATTACGTCACTCTCTTACAGCGACAGCGGCGAATTTCTCAATTACTCGGTGATGTTTCGCAATACCAGCGACTATCAGGTGGATTACCACCTGCATCGCGTTCGCCCGCCGGTATTATGATGACCGGACGGCCACGCATAAAAAAAGGCCCCGCTGCGGGGGCCTTTTCATACGATGCCGTTACTGGTTTTCGGTTTCGCTGTGGCTCAGCGCCGGGCGTTCGCCCTCAATGACGCGCTCGTCATCCTGGGCGCGCGGCTGACCGATGGCGATACGCTGCGGGGCCAGCGCTTCAGGGATATTGCGCACCAGATCGATGTGCAGCAGCCCGTTGGTGAAGGTCGCGCCGGAGACTTCCATATGTTCAGCCAGCGTGAAGCTCAGGCTGAAGGGCTGAATAACCAGCCCCTGATGGAGCCATTTCGGTTCATTTTCCGGTTTCACCGGCGTGCCTTTCACGCGCAGCACGGTATTTTCCAGCTCAATCTCCAGATCTTCCTGACGGAAACCGGCTAACGCAAGGGTAATGCGATAGTGGTTATCGTCGCTTTTTTCGATGTTATAGGGCGGGAAGCTCTGGCTTTCAGCGGTGTTCATCAGCGCGTTGGCCAGTTTGTCAAAACCGATCCACTGACGGAAAAACGGGGATAAATCATAGTTACGCATAGTATCTCTCCTTCTTTGAAGCGAGTGAAAACGCCAGTGCGTTGACTGGCTGTGCTCCCGTTCGGCGAGCACGGAACATCAAAGGCGGGCCGCCGCGGCGACCCGGCGAAATTAGTTACCGATTTCGATACGGCGCGGTTTTTTGGCTTCCGGGATCACGCGCTCAAGCTCGATGTAGAGCAGGCCGTTCACCAGATTTGCGCCACGCACGAAGATATTCTCGGCCAGCTGGAATTTGCGCTCGAAGTTGCGCTCGGCGATACCCTGATACAGGTAGGTACGCTCTTTCTGATCCGGCGCGTGAGAGCCTTTCACCACCAGCAGGTTGTCCTGGGCGGTGATCTCCAGCTCGCTTTCTGCAAAGCCTGCCACGGCAATGGCGATACGGTAGTGGTTTTCGTCTACCAGCTCGACGTTGTACGGAGGGTAGCCGCCGTTGCTCTGGCTCTGGTTGTTCTCAAGCAGATTGAAAAGACGGTCAAAACCGATGGCGGAACGATACAGCGGGGATAAATCAAAGTTACGCATACATACTCCTGAAATCAGCGAGAGTTAACATCGCCTTCCTCAAAGGACAGGCGGCTGTGGCGGAAGGCCCGTTCGGCATCCTCCCTGCGACCACGATCCAAAAATGGGTGCGGCCCGACGCTTTTCAAGGGCCGAAATCGGCCTTTTTTTGTCGATTTACATTTCTTTGCGTAGACTGGGGATAACAGCATCTAATGCTAAACTGCGAGCGCTGCCACAGGACGGCAAAGGCGCGCTATTCATTCTGATTCAGGGGCGTTATATCTCATGACTGACGCCTGCGATGCGACGACATAACAGAAGAATGAAAATGAACAATACTCTCGGGAAAGTGATTTTTTGTAGTAGCGCGTTGCTACTCGGCGGCTGTTCCAGCGTCATGTCGCACACTGGCGGCGGCGAGCAAGGGTATTATCCCGGCACGCGGGCCAGCGCGACGATGCTCGCCGATGACGACACCAGCTGGGGGCTGAAGCCGCTGGTGGCGCTCGATCTCCCCTTTACGGCGATAGCGGATACGCTGCTTATCCCGTGGGACGCCTTCCGTACCGATAAATCGGTGAAATCACGGGTGGAAGAAAGCGAAAAGAAGTCCTTCGCCATTAACGCCGTGATCCCTCCCGCGCCCTGATTATCTTCCGGTTTCCGTCATCCAGATTTGACGGAAACCGTCGGTCTCCTGCATCCAGGCGATGCGTTTTCCATCCGGCGAGATCACTACGGCATCGGCGGAAATTGCCGCCGTCTGCGGCGGCATGAGCGGCGTTATCTCGCCCGTGTTGATATCGCAAAGCACAATCCGATTGCCCTGCATAAACCCGATAGCCTCGCCCGACGGATGCCAGCTAAACGCTGACGATACGCCCTGTGCGCCCTGCGTCACCTGACGCGGCTCGCCGCCCGCAGGCGCAATGAGCCACAACTGCGCCACGCCGTTATCATCGTTCATCAAAAACGCGATTTCCGTGCCCTGCGGATTGCTGCGCACCCAGTGGCGCGGCGTGGCGGCAAGCCCCGGATAGCGGCGATCGTGCGTGAACGTCAGACGGCGCTGCATAACGCCTGCAGGCGGCGCAGGCATGGCGTCTGGCGTGCCTTCGAGCGGCGCGTCGCCAGGCGTCTTCCACGCGGCCTCGTCTTGCGGTAAATCGACGATAAACAGCTCCGGCGCTTTCACGCCTGCCTGCGTCAGCGTATCGCCGATAAACGCCAGCGCACGCCGCTGCCGCGTGCCGTCCGCTTTCTGATAACCGTCAAGCCCGACCCAGCCCTCTTCATACGCACGGTTGATCTCATCGCTGCCGGGGCGCGGCGCAGGTGTGGTGCGGCTCACCAGCGCGCACCAGCGGCTGCCTGCGTATTCGCGCGGGTGCGTGCAGGGCGGCGTGACCGGCCCGAACGGCAGCGCCACGCCGACGTTACGCAAATCGAGCGCCGGATCGCGCTCATGCAGGACGTGGTCGTTATAGGTAAAGCTCAGCCACGCGCCGTCCGGGCTGAACACATGCACATGGCTGCCGCCGCGCAGCGCGCCGGGCGTGAACGGCGGCGTGATATCCATCGCGTCGAGATTCTCTGCCGCGCCGTTTTCCACCACCACACCACGGCGGTGATGAAAATCGTAGCGCCAGGTGTCGTCCGGGTTCTCCGGGCCGTGAATAAAAACATACTGCTCCGCCACCGGGCTCACCGTCACCACGCCCACGTGTGCGCCTTCCGGGGCGCGATAGATAACCTCCACCTCGCCCGTCCCGACATTGACGCGCTCAATGGTTTTGCCGGTAAACGACGCGCCGGACGGGCGCACGTCAAACGCCAGCCACTGGCTGTCGGGCGTCCAGACGTTAATATTGGTGAGCTGATGGTGACGCGGGGCGAAGGTGAGCTGTTTCATCAAGAGAAAACCCTGAAGCCAAAGAGGGCCTCAGGGTAAAAGATTCCGCGGAAAAAGCCTATCAGGGAACGGGCGTAATCAGCGGCTCGCCCGCGCACCAGGCGTTGACGTTCTCCAGCACCAGCCGCGACATCTCGCGCCGCGTCTCCCACGTGGCGCTCGCCATATGCGGCGTGATGACGACGTTGTCGCGCTGCTGAAGCGCTGCGGGCACGTTCGGCTCATCCGTGAAAACATCCAGCCCGGCACCGGCAATCTTGCCGCTCTCCAGCGCCGCAATCAGCGCCGTTTCGTCCACCACGCTGCCGCGCGCGACGTTAATCAGAATCCCCTGCGGGCCGAGTGCTTCCAGCACGGCGGCATTGACCACGCCGCGCGTCGCATCGCCACCCGGCGCGCAGAGCATCAGGAAATCGCTCTCCCGCGCGAGCTGCGCTAAACCCGGCACAAAGCGGTACGGCAGCGCGCTGTGCGGCTGGCGGCCGGTGTAACGGATCTCCATATCAAACGCCTGCGCGCGGCGGGCGATGGCCTGCCCGATGCGCCCCATGCCGAAAATACCGAGCCGCGCGCCGGAGACTTTCCGCGACCACGTAAAGCCGCCCTGCTGCCAGCCGCCCTGTTCGATAAACTTCTGCGCGGCGACGATACGGCGCGACGTGGCGAGCATCAGGCCGATGGCGAGATCGGCCACGTCATCCGTCAGCACACCGGGCGTATGGGTCACGGCGATGCCGCGCTCACGCGCCGCCGCCACGTCCACGCCGTCATAACCGACGCCGAAAACCGCAATCAACGAAAGCGCCGGTAGTCGGGCGATAAACTCAGCAGTGACCACCGCTTCGCCGTTGGTGACCAGCGCCGTGATGTCGCCAGCAATCGCCACGAAGTCGGCGTCAGACATCTGCGAAAACTCACGCAGATCGTAGCGCTCGCGCAGTTCAGCCGTAAGCGCATCCGGCAGGTACGCGTGTTTCAGCACCATCGGTTTCATCGGGACTCCTGTTTAAGTGAGGCGGACGGTCCAGCCATGCCAGGGCGCGCCGGGCGCGAGACCAGCACGCCAATAATGCCGCCCAGGATCAGCGCCACGGCCACAATCAGCAGCCCGTAGTGGTAGCTGTCCGTCGCGTCTTTGATTTTGCCGAGCACCGGCGGCAGGCCAAGCCCGACGAAATTCGCCACGGTATTAATAAAGGCGATAGAGGCGGCAGCGGCGACGCCCGCCAGTTTTTCGGTCGTGACCGCCCAGAAAATCGGCGTGAGGGCGAAGTTAAAACCGACCGTCAGCACCAGCAGCCCGTAGGCCACCAGCAGGTTGCTGGACCAGACAGCGATGGCCAGCGATACGCCAGAGAGGATCAGCGGCAGGCCGAGATGCCAGGAGCGCTCATGCGTGGTGTCGGAGTGGCGGCCATTGAGATACATAAACAGGCAGGCAGCGATAAACGGCACGGCGGAGAGCAGGCTCACCACGATGTTGCTCTGATCGCTCGCCATGCTCTTAATAATGAGCGGCAGAAACAGCGTAATGCCGATAGAGCCAAACGCCTGGAGGAACCAGACCAGGCTCAGCAGCAGCACGGTTTTGTTTTTCAGCGCGCTCAGCCAGCTGTGGTTTTTACCCACTTCCACACCCGCGTTGTCGCGCGCCAGCTGCGCCTTCAGCCAGCCTTTTTGTTCTGCCGACAGCCACGGGGCGTGATCCGGCGTTTGCGGTAGCCGCCAGAGCACCATGATGCCGAGCACCACCGCCGGCACGCCCTCGATGGCGAACAGCCAGCGCCAGCCTGCGATATCCGCGAGGCCGTGCATATTGAGAATAGAGCCGGAGATCGGCAGGCCGATAATCGACGCCATCACCGAGCCCATGTAAAAGAACGACATCGCCCGCGCGCGGTTACTCTTCGGGAACCAGCAGGAGATGTAATAGATGATGCCCGGCGTAAAGCCCGCCTCCGCCATGCCGAGCAAAAAGCGCATGACGTAGAGCTGCGTTGGCGTCTGCACCAGCGACATCCCGGCGCTGACGATGCCCCAGGTGATCATGATGCGCGCTATCCAGACGCGGGCGCCCACCTTCGTCATGATGACGTTGCTCGGGATTTCAAAAATGATGTAGGAGATGTAGAACATCCCGACGCCGAGGCCATACATGCTGGCGCTCAGACCGAGATCGGCGTTCATTTGCAGCGCCGCGATGGAAATGTTGGTTTTATCGAGGTTAGCGACAAAGTAGCAGATGATGATAAACGGAATTATCTTCGCGTTGAGCTGCCGCAGGGTGGTCGAGTACAGATCGGTATGCATAGCAGAACCCTCTTTCCTGCCGTGGCTAACCCGGCAGGTTTATGGTTGTTATACGTTGATACGTAACGCGCGCCGGTGACCGGCGGCGCGTTATCTGCGCATTCCGTCGCTGGCGTCCCTGCCTTCCATCACGGCCTTAGCCGACGCGTTTCACCTCCCCGACCAGCAGGATGTAAGAGAGCGCGCCGATAAGCGCCACGACCGAGATGTACACCAGCGCCGGGCCGAAGCCGTAATCCTGCGCCAGATAACCAATCACCAGCGGCACCGTGATGCCGCCCAGCCCGCCGACAAAGTTAAACATGCCGCCGGTAAGGCCAATCAGGCGCATCGGGGCCAGCGACGAGACCAGCGACCAGGTGATCGACGCAAAACCGTTACCGAAGAACGCGAGCGCCATCAGCACCACAATCCATGTCGGATCGTTGGTGTAGTTCGCGCCCATGATGCAGGTAGAGATGAGCAAGCCGCAGATAATCGGCGTTTTACGCGCCGCGCCCAGTGAAAACCCTTTTTTCACCAGCTTATCCGCCAGCCAGCCGGAGAGCAGCACACCGAAGAACGCGGCGAGGAACGGCACGGTTGTCATAAAGCCTGCTTTCAGCGCCGTGATGCCTTTCTCCTGGGTGAGATAGTTCGGGAACCAGGTGAGGAAGAACCAGAGCGTGGAGGTGACCGCAAACTGGCCGAGATAAACCCCAATCAGTTTGCGATGAAACACCAGCTTCCAGTCGGCGCGGGAGAGCGGCTGACGCTCGGCTTTCGCAACGGGCGCGTCGCCGTCCACCAGGCCGCCGCCGTCGCGGATGTAATCCAGCTCCGCCTGGCTGATGCCTTTGGTGAGCCGCGGCGGCTGGTAAACCTTAAACCAGACGAGCGACCAGATAATCCCGATGCCGCCGGTGACGATAAACACCCAGTGCCAGCTTAAAAGCTCCTGGATCCAGATGAGCAGCGGCGTGAGAAACGCGAGCCCGACGAACTGACCGGAGGTATAAAACCCGACCGCCGAGGCGCGCTCGTGCTCCGGAAACCAGCTGGTCACCATGCGGTTGTTGGTCGGGAACGCGGGGGCCTCAAACACGCCGGTGATGGCGCGCAGGCCGATGAGCGAGAGCAGCCCTGTGGCGAAGCCCTGAAACAGCGTCGCGACCGACCAGCCGAAAATGGCGATGAAGTAGGTCAGGCGCGAGCCCATGCGGTCGAGAAACCAGCCGCCGGGGATCTGGCAGAGCGTATAGAGCCAGGCGAAGGCGGAAAAGACGTAGCCCATTTCCGCTTTGCTGATGCCAAACTCCTCCTGAATATGCGCCGACGCCACGGCTAAATTGGCGCGGTCAACATAACAAATCACCACGGTAATAAAGATCATCGCCAGCGTCAGATAACGACGACGCCCCGATTTTGCAGCAGTTACAGAAATATCCATAACGTTCTGTCTCCAGAATTAAGGCATAGCGAGGCCGCTCACCATGCCCTGTAAAATACAGAGGGTGTGTTTTTTATATTCGGGTGTACTGCCCGGCGAGCCGGGCTCATTTTCATTTAATCAATACGCGAAATAATTTTCGTAAAAGCCGGAATTACCTTGTCCTGAATAATTCGCGTTGCATGAAAAACCGCTGTGCGCAACGCGCTAAATAATTCGCGTTGTGGGAAGGCGGCAAATTAACAAATCCTCGGGCGCTTACTGAAGTAAATGACCGCAGTGAGTAAACGCAGCCAACGCCGTTACAGCGCGAAACAGGACGGACATTACCACTCGGCGACGGAGCCATCGGCATGCCGCCACAACGGATTGCGCCAGTCTGCGCAACCCTGACTGCGCGCCACTACCTGCTCTTCATCGATCTCCACGCCAAGCCCCGGCTTCATCAACGGCTGGAAGTAACCGCCTTCCATTTTGAAATCGTCTTTATTTTTAACAAAATCAAGCAGCTCAGCGCCCTGGTTATAATGGATGCCCATGCTCTGCTCCTGGAACACCGCATTGCGCGAGATGAAATCGACATGCAGACAGGCCGCCAGCGCGATGGGCCCAAGCGGGCAATGCGGCGCAAGGCCGACGTCATACGCCTCCGCCATCGCGGCGATTTTCGCGCACTCGGTAATACCGCCCGCATGCGATAAATCGGGTTGCAGAATGGCCAGGCCGCCTGCTTCCAGCACGCGCTTAAATTCAAAGCGCGAGAACATGCGCTCACCCGCTGCAATCGGAATATGCGTCTGCGCGGCGAGGCGCGGATAATATTCCGCCTGCTCGGCTAATACCGGCTCTTCAATAAATAACGGGCGATACGGCTCCAGCTCTTTAATTAATATTTTCGCCATCGGCGCGCTGACGCGACCATGGAAATCGAGACCAAACTCGATATCGCTGCCAAATTCTTCACGGATCTGCGCCACGGTATTGACCGCCGCATCGACTTTACGCGAATCATCAATAATGCCTAACTCTTCGCAGCCGTTTAATTTAAAAGTATCAAAACCAATCTGGCGCAGCGTTTTAATACCGGCGATGACTTCTGCCGGACGGTCGCCGCCCACCCAGCTGTACGCTTTAATTTTATCGCGCACCAGGCCGCCCATTAACTGCCAGACCGGCGCGTTCAGCACTTTGCCTTTAATATCCCACAGCGCTTGATCGATACCGGCGATGGCGCTCATCAGGATTGGGCCGCCGCGGTAAAACCCGCCGCGATACATCACCTGCCACAGGTCGTTGATGCGCGCCGGATCCTGGCCAATCAAATATTCGCCCAGCTCATGGACCGCCGCCTCGACCGTCCGCGCCCGGCCCTCAATGACCGGCTCACCCCAGCCAACCACGCCTTCGTCAGTTTCAATCTTCAGAAACATCCAGCGGGGCGGTAAACGGTATGTCGTTAGTTTGGTTATTTTCATTGCACTGCCTCCCGATACGCCTTAACAAATGCTTTCGCCTGCGCGGCCGTGCGCTCAACCGGCTGCCCGGCGCGATACAAATCGCTGCCAAGCCCGGCGCCGACGCAGCCCGCATTCAGCCACACCGCCAGGTTTTCCGGCGTGACGCCGCCTACTGCGAACACCGGAATTTCCGGCGGCAGCACGGCTTTTAATGCTTTGATGTAATCGGGGCCGAAGGCAGCGGACGGGAAAATTTTCAGCGCCTGCGCGCCCGCCTCGATGGCGTTGAACGCCTCGGTCGCCGTGGCGCAGCCAGGGCAGACGGTCATGCCGTAGCTCACAGCGCGCCTGATCACCTCCGGCTGAATATTGGGCGTGACGACAAGTTTGCTGCCCATCTCTGCCAGCTCATCCACCTGCTCCGGCTTTAACACCGTGCCTGCGCCAATCAGCGCACGATCGCCAAACGCGTTGACCATTGCGGCGATACTGGTGCGCCAGTCCGGCGAATTGAGCGGGATTTCCACCGCCTCGAACCCGGCGTCGATAACCGCCGCGACGTGATCGTGCGCCTCGTCGGGCGTGATGCCGCGCAGGATGGCGATGAGTGGAAGTTTATTGTGCCACTGCATGAGCGAGACTCCTTATGCCTGTCTGAAATGCACGGTCGCCTTCAAGCGCCTGCGCCGTATATCCCAGCAGCGACAGCGCGCGCTGGTAACGGCTGGCGAGCGAGGAGCTGGCGACCAGCGTGAGGGGTTGCTTGCTGTCTGGCTGCCAGTGGCGAAGCTGGCTTGCCACTTCATTGCCAATCAGCAACCCGGAAAGAAATTCGGCGACGTGTTCGCGTGCAAGGCTTCCCAGCACATGGGCGGCGCGAACTTCAAACAGGCGGGTCAGCGGCGCGTCGGTTTCCGCGCCCTGTTCAAGCCCGGCGTTAAAGGCATCGGCGCTCTGCTGCTGTTCCGGCAGGCCCGCGCCAATCAACGAATGGGTTAACAAAAGATGGTGCAGCTCGCCGGTCATCACCGTGCGAAAATCATTGACCTGCTGCGCGTCCGCCTGTACCCATTTGCAGTGCGTGCCGGGCATGATGTAGAGCGGCGCGGGGGCCAGCTCGCAGGCACCAAGCAGCTGGGTTTCTTCGCCGCGCATGACGTTGCGGTTGTCGTCACGGCTTACGCACAGGCCAGGGATAATAAAAACGCGTTCCGCAACCGTCGTGAGCTGGCTGCCGATATCGGCAAAACGGGCCGGACAAGGCAGATACGGGGCGATTTTCCAGCCCGCGTTGCTGCCGACCATGCCCGCCATGACGACCGGCGTAGCGTCATCGCGCCAGCCTTCGGTTACCTGCGCTAACACCGCTTCGGGGGTTCTGCCGTTGAGGCGGGTGACGCCCGCCTCCGATTGCCTGCTTTCCAGGCACTGTTCGCCCTGGTAAAGCCAGGCGCGCAGGTTGGTGGAACCCCAGTCGATAGCGATGTAGCGAGATGTCATGTGATTTCCTTAAGCCTTTTTGTCGAGCTGGCAATCATGGTTAATGCCGCCTGCTCCGCCGCCTCGCCGTCCTGATGCCGGATCGCATCGAACAGCGCTTTATGCTCCTGGAGCGTTTTCGGCATGTTGGCCTCATCGCCCATCCAGGTACGCTCAAACACGGCGCGTTGCAGGGAACTTATCGCCACGCTGAGCTGTTGCAGCACCGGGTTATGCACCGCCTCCAGTACCGCTTCGTGATAACGAATATCCGCCTCGTTAAAGGCGTCGCGATCCTGGTTGTTGGCAATCATGTCGTTCAGCGCCGCTTCAATACGCGCCAGATCGCTTGAGGTCGCGCGCTCTGCCGCCCAACGGGCGATAGCGGGCTCAACCAGGTTACGCACTTCGCTCATTGAGGCAATCAGGCGTGGGTCATCGTCATGTTCCAGCACCCACTGGAGCACCTCGGTGTCGAGGTAGTTCCACTGGTTGCGGGGCGCAACAAACGCGCCGCGATAGCGCTTCATCTCAATGAGCCGCTTCGCCATCAGCGAGCGATACACTTCGCGAATGATGTTGCGCGAGGTTTCAAACTCCTCGCACAGCTCCGCTTCTGCCGGCAGTGACGCGCCCGGTACATATTTCCCGCCAACTATCTGGCGGCCCAGCGTCACGATGATGCGGTCGGTTTTGGTCATGTTATGGGTTCCTTTCACGCGAGGTTTCTTCGCTTACTTTACCCTGACCGCCGATTTTCGCCGCATTTTTGAAGTACAACCGTGACGCGGGTGGCCGTGCCGATGGGTTCAATGTAGTACAATCCATTATGGTTGTACTACAATTTAGATCACAAAAACGACAAAAGAATATATCGGGCGAGATAACAGAAGGGGATTTATCAGGTTGTTCGATGGGAATGTAAAAG
Source organism: Cronobacter sp. HA18006 (assembly GCF_011605445.1). Lineage (NCBI taxonomy): Bacteria > Pseudomonadati > Pseudomonadota > Gammaproteobacteria > Enterobacterales > Enterobacteriaceae > Cronobacter > Cronobacter sp. HA18006. The sequence goes on from NZ_JAANQB010000026.1 coordinate 73,305, forward strand.
ACGTGATTTACGGGAAAGCGTTACGAAAAAGGCGTGAAAATTCAGCAAAATGCCCGTAGGTTTTCGATGGTTTCGCTCAGGATGGACAATTTATAATGGCGGCGGCGCTTGAGGCTTTTTGCCTCATGCTGTCGGCAGAAATGCCGTGATGGTGAGGCAGAAAGAAGAAAGCCCCGAAGGTCATTTATTCAATTAACCAACGAGGCCCCTGATGCCTAGACACCATCAGCGTAGCCTCTTACCCGCCGAAAGGCAAGGAGAAGAAGGCCATGAAACTGCTGCGAAGCACCCTGTTCTGGTGTGTATTAATGATATGTATAACGTTGTTAATGTTCACATTTCTGACGCGTCATTCGCTGTGCGAACTGAGGCTGAAGGACGGGCAAAGGGAGTTTGCTGCGTTTCTGGCTTACGAATCCGGTAAGTAGCAACCTGTCGGGCGGGGGCAACCCCGCTCTTTCAGGTAAGGCGAGGCTGAAGGTGGTTTTGCAGCCGAAAGCGCCTTTCTGACGCGCCGCCCGTAACGGGCGGCGCGTCAACATTCCCCCTTAGCGCAGGGCGAATTTCTCAATCGCGTACGCAACGCCATCTTCCAGGTTCGAGCGGGTCACAAAATTGGCGGCCTCTTTCGCCGCATCAATGGCGTTCTCCATCGCCACGCCGACGCCCGCATATTCCAGCATCGCAATATCGTTTTCCTGATCGCCAATCGCCATCACTTCTTCCGGCTGGATGTTTAAAACTTCCGCCAGCGATTTCACGCCGGTGCCTTTGGTAACGCGTTTATCGAGGATTTCCAGGAAGTAAGGCGCGCTTTTCAGCACGGTGTATTTCTCTTTCACGTCCTGCGGGATGCGCGTAATGGCTTTATCGAGGATTTCCGGCTCGTCGATCATCATGACCTTCAGAAAAGTCATGTTCGGGTCCATTTTTTCCGCCTCGCAGAATACCAGCGGAATGGTGGCGACAAATGATTCATGTACGGTATAGCGGCTGATGTCGCGGTTCGCGGTGTAGAGCGTGGTGCGATCGAGCGCATGGAAGTGCGAGCCCACTTCACGCGAAAGCTGCTCCAGATAGCGGTAATCGTCATAACTGAGCGGGGTTTGCGCCACGGTGCTGCCGTCACTCGCCTTTTGTACCAGCGCGCCGTTATAGGTGATGCAGTAATCGCCGGGTTTATCCATGTGCAGCTCGCGCAGATAACTCTCCACGCCCGCAAAAGGTCGGCCGGTCGTCAGCACCACGTTGATGCCCTGTTCGCGGGCGGCGGCGATGGCGTTTTTCACGCCGGGTGAAATGGTGTGATCGGGCAGCAGTAATGTGCCATCCATGTCGATTGCGATAAGTTTAATAGCCATGAGTTCCCCTGCATAAAAGAGTCTTTTCGCATGCTAACGCGATTGTGCTCAAAACACAGTAGCAGCCGGGGCGAGAAAAGGGGATGGATCCGCAGGGAAAATGCCGGTTAATGCGCCCGTGGCGAAGGGAAGAACAGGGTAGCGGGTGTATGAAGGGCGAGTGGCGGGTGCGCTTCGCTTACCCGCCCTGCATTGGGTGGCGCTATAAATGATAAAGGCGGGTGAAGCTGCGCTTACCCGCCTTGTGTGCTGTTGTAGGGCGGGTAAGCGAAGCGCCACCCGCCATAACGACCATCAGATATCGATATTCGCCGCTTTCAGGGCGTTTTCTTCGATAAAGGCGCGACGCGGTTCAACGGCGTCGCCCATCAGCGTGGTAAAGAGCTGATCGGCCGCAATCGCGTCTTTTACCGTCACGCGCAGCATACGGCGGCTTTCCGGATCCATCGTGGTTTCCCACAGCTGCTCCGGGTTCATCTCGCCAAGACCTTTATAACGCTGAATCGACAGGCCGCGACGGGACTCTTTCACCAGCCAGTCCAGCGCCTGCTCGAAGCTTGCCACCGGCTGACGGCGTTCACCGCGCTCGATAAACGCGTCTTCTTCAATCAGGCCGCGCAGCTTCTCGCCAAGCGTACACAGACGACGGTATTCACCACCGGTCACAAACTCGTGGTCGAGCACGTAATCGGTATCAACGCCGTGGGTACGCACGCGCACCACTGGCTCGAAACGACGCGTTTCCGCGTTTTCACGGATATCGTATTTCCAGACGCTGCCGTGCTGCTCGTTGTCATTGAGCGTGGTGATAAGCGCAGACACCCAACGGGTCACGTTCGCTTCATCGGCCAGCGTCTCTTCGGACAGTGTCGGCTGATAGATAAGCTCTTTCAGCAGCGCGCGCGGGTAACGACGCTCCATACGGTTGATCATCTTCTGCGCGCCGTTGTACTCAGAGACGAGTTTTTCCAGTGCTTCACCGGCAATGGCAGGCGCGCTGGCATTCGCATGCAGCGTCGCGCCGTCCAGCGCGATGGCGATCTGGTACTGATCCATCGCCTCGTCGTCTTTAATGTACTGTTCCTGCTTGCCTTTTTTCACTTTATAGAGCGGCGGCTGGGCGATATAGACATGGCCGCGCTCAATGATTTCCGGCATCTGACGATAGAAGAAGGTCAACAGCAGCGTACGGATGTGCGAGCCGTCGACGTCAGCATCGGTCATGATGATGATGCTGTGGTAGCGAAGTTTATCCGGGTTGTATTCGTCACGGCCGATGCCGCAGCCGAGCGCGGTGATAAGCGTCGCGACTTCCTGGGAAGAGAGCATCTTGTCAAAGCGCGCCTTCTCCACGTTCAGGATTTTCCCTTTCAGCGGCAGGATCGCCTGATTCTTACGGTTACGGCCCTGTTTTGCAGAACCGCCCGCGGAGTCCCCTTCCACCAGGTAGAGCTCAGAGTGCGCCGGGTCGCGCTCCTGGCAATCCGCCAGTTTGCCCGGCAGCCCTGCGAGATCGAGCGCGCCTTTACGACGGGTCATTTCACGCGCTTTACGTGCCGCTTCACGGGCGCGCGCGGCGTCGATGATTTTGCCGACCACGATTTTCGCGTCGTTCGGGTTCTCCAGCAGGTATTCCGCCAGGAGCTCGTTCATCTGCTGCTCAACCGCGGATTTCACCTCTGAGGAGACCAGCTTGTCTTTGGTCTGGGAAGAGAATTTCGGGTCCGGCACTTTAACGGACACAACGGCAATCAGGCCTTCACGTGCGTCATCGCCGGTAGCGCTGACTTTCGCTTTCTTGCTGTAGCCTTCTTTATCCATATAGGCGTTCAGCGTACGGGTCATCGCCGCACGGAAGCCCGCCAGGTGCGTACCGCCGTCGCGCTGCGGAATATTGTTGGTGAAGCAGTAAATGTTTTCCTGGAAGCCGTCGTTCCACTGCAGCGCCACTTCCACGCCGATACCGTCTTTTTCGGTGGAGAAATAGAAGATATTTGGGTGGATCGGCGTTTTGTTCTTGTTCAGGTATTCAACGAACGCTTTGATGCCGCCTTCATAATGGAAGTGATCCTGCTTACCGTCGCGCTTATCCACGAGACGAATCGACACGCCGGAGTTCAGGAACGAGAGTTCGCGCAGGCGCTTCGCCAGAATATCGTATTCAAACTCAGTGACGTTGGTGAAGGTTTCGAGGCTTGGCCAGAAACGGACCTGAGTACCGGTCTGATCGGTGTCGCCGGTTACGGCCAGCGGCGCTTGCGGCACGCCGTGCACGTAAGTTTGCTGGTGGATTTTACCTTCGCGGCGAATCACCAGTTCCAGTTTCTGGGACAGGGCGTTAACCACGGATACGCCTACGCCGTGCAGACCACCGGAGACTTTATAGGAGTTATCATCGAATTTACCGCCCGCGTGCAGCACGGTCATGATAACTTCCGCCGCCGAAACGCCTTCTTCCGGGTGGATACCGGTCGGAATGCCGCGCCCGTCATCCGATACCGAGACGGAGTTGTCGGCATGGATAGTCACGACGATATCTTTACAGTGACCCGCGAGCGCTTCGTCGATAGCGTTATCTACCACCTCGAATACCATGTGGTGCAGACCGGTGCCGTCATCCGTATCGCCGATATACATACCCGGGCGCTTACGCACCGCATCCAGCCCTTTCAGGACTTTGATACTGGAGGAGTCATAAGAATTCGACATCAACGTTTCTCGCTCATTTTAACTTGGGTTAATCCGTTATTTTACCCTGATCGACAGCGAACATCTTCGAATTTTTGTCCGTCATGTCGAGAATATGTTCAGCGCTGATCGCGCTGACAAAGACTTGCGACTGCGTAGCCTTCAGGCGCTGCGCCAGAAGCCCACGTCGGGCATCGTCGAGTTCAGAGGCAAAATCATCTATCAGATACAGGCAGCGTCGCCCGCTTTCGCGAGTCAGAAACTCGCCCTGGGCCAGACGCAGCGCGCACATCAGGAGCTTGAGCTGCCCGCGCGACAGCGTATCTTCCACCGGCGCGCCGTCGGCGCGAATGCGGAAATCGGCCTTGTGCGGGCCGTGCGCGGTGTAGGTCAGCATCCGGTCGCGCTCGAAGCCGCGCTCCAGCACGTCGGCATAGTCGCTCTCTTTCTCCCAGCCGCGCTGGAAAGAAAACGTGAGCGAAAATTCCGGCAAAAATTGCGCGCAGGTATCGGCCATGTCGTTGGCGATCGCTTCGCTATAGCTGGCGCGCCACTGGCTTATCTGTTCGGCCAGCGGAACCAGTTCACGGTCCCACGGGCGCAGTTGTTCATAGCGGGTCACCTGTCGCAGCGCGGCGTTGCGCTGTTTGAGCAGGCGCTTTAAGTTGCTCCAGGCCACAAAGAAGCCCGGTTCGTTATGGAAGCATCCCCAGTCGAGGAACGCTCTTCTGTATTTGGGGCCGCCGCCGAGTAAAGTAAACCCCTCGGGGGTAATTAATTGCATCGGCATCAGCTGCGCCAGTTCGGCGACTTTGTGACCGTCGCTGCCGTCGATGCGCACCGTACTGTCGCCGTTGCGATCTTTCGTCAGGCCGACCGAGACTTCGCGCTCGTCGCCCTGCAACCGCCCGTGGAGAATAAAGGCATCCTGTTCGTGGCGGATCACGCGACCGATTTGCAGACTGCGAAACGCGCGTCCGTGGCCCAGCGTGTAAATCGCTTCCAGCACGCTGGTTTTCCCGCTGCCGTTCGCGCCAACCAGAAAGTTAAAGCCGGGAGAGAGCGCGAGATCCGCGTTTTCAATATTGCGGAAATCTTTGATAAGGAGACGCGTCAGAGACATAGAGTGACTTTTCCGCCTTTACAGCAAACCCAGGGCGTTATCGGCGCAGCCAGTTTCAACGCGGACAGCGCGCAGGCCCTGGAGCGTACACGGCGTACGTGACAGGGGCGAGCACTGCCCAGGTTGAAAATGGCAAGTAAGATAGCCCGATATTTTCTATAGACGCATGGGCATAACAACATAGGCCGCGGAACTGCTCGCCGCATCTTCTATCTGCACGCTCGATACCGAATCCGTCAGCAAAATACGAACATTTTCGCATTTGAGCGCATTCAGTACGTCCAGCACATAACTGACGTTGAAGCCGATCTCCATCTCCGCGCCCGCATAAGTGACGTCGAGGATCTCTTCCGCCTCTTCCTGCTCCGGGTTGTTGGCGGTGATTTTAAGCTGGTTTTCACTCACATACAGACGCACGCCGCGGAATTTCTCGTTGGAGAGAATGGCCGCGCGGGCAAACGCCTGCTTGAGAATATCGCAGCCCGCTTCCAGCGTTTTGTCCGGGTTTTTCGGCAGCACGCGGCGATAATCCGGGAAGCGGCCATCGACCAGCTTTGAGGTAAAGATGAAATCGCCGACGTGCGCGCGAATATTGTTGCTGCCGATCTGAATACGCAGCGGGGCGTCACCGCCATCAAGCATACGCATCAGCTCCAGCACCCCTTTACGCGGCACGATCACCGAATGGTTCGGCAACGGCTGGCCGACCGGCATCGCGCAGACCGCCAGACGGTGGCCGTCGGTCGCAACGGTTCGCAGGTCTTCACCTTCGGTTTCAAACAGCATGCCGTTGAGATAATAACGGACATCCTGATGCGCCATGGAAAACTGCGTAGCTTCGATAAGACGCTTCATGGTCGCCTGAGGCAGCGTGAATTCCACTTCGCTCTGCCAGTCGTCCAGATTCGGGAAATCCGCCGCGGGCAGCGTGGAGAGCGAGAAACGGCTACGCCCGGAGCTCACGCGCATACGGTCGCCATCCAGCTGAACCGCGATTTCCGCGCCTTCCGGCAGGCCGCGGCAGATATCAAAGAATTTACGGGCAGGGACTGTGGTCGCGCCCGGCTCATGCGGCTGCACCAACGCGACGCGCGCCACCATTTCCATTTCCAGATCGGTGCCGGTCAGCGACAGCGCGCCATCCGCGACCTGAAGCAACAGGTTGCCGAGGATAGGCAGCGTCGGACGGCCGCCCAGCGGGCCGCTGACCTGCTGGAGCGGCTTTAATAAGTGTTCACGTTCAACGGTAAATTTCATAGCGTCACGAAGATAATGTTCTGATTAAATTGGAGAAATCTTCTTTGATATCGTGGCTTTCCTCACGCAGCTGCTCAATCTTGCGGCAGGCGTGCAGCACCGTAGTGTGGTCGCGGCCGCCAAACGCATCGCCGATCTCCGGCAGGCTGTGGTTGGTCAGCTCTTTGGCGAGCGCCATCGCCATCTGGCGCGGACGTGCCACCGAGCGGGAACGCCGCTTGGAGAGCAAATCCGCCACCTTGATCTTGTAGTACTCCGCCACCGTCTTCTGAATATTGTCGATAGTGACGAGTTTTTCCTGGAGCGCCAGCAGATCGCGCAGCGCCTCGCGCACAAAATCGATAGTGATCGCGCGGCCAGTAAAGTTGGCGTTGGCGATCACGCGGTTCAGCGCGCCCTCAAGCTCACGCACGTTGGATCGCAGACGCTTGGCGATAAAGAAGGCCACTTCGCCCGGCAGACGGATATCGTTCTCATCCGCCTTTTTCATCAGGATCGCCACGCGAGTTTCCAGCTCCGGCGGCTCAATGGCTACCGTAAGACCCCAGCCGAAGCGCGATTTCAGACGATCCTCAACCCCGTTGATCTCTTTTGGATAGCGATCCGAGGTCAGAATGATCTGCTGATTGCCTTCCAGCAGGGCGTTAAAGGTGTGGAAAAACTCTTCCTGGGATCGCTCTTTATTGGCGAAGAACTGGATATCATCAATAAGCAGCGCATCCACCGAACGGTAGTAGCGTTTAAACTCTTCGATAGCGTTGTTTTGCAGCGCTTTCACCATATCCTGGACGAAACGCTCAGAGTGCATGTAGACCACTTTGGCGTTAGGCTTGCGAGCCATGATGCCATTGCCCACCGCGTGCAACAGGTGCGTTTTACCCAGACCCGTGCCGCCATAAAGGAAGAGCGGGTTATACGCGCCGCCAGGGTTGTCCGCCACCTGACGCGCCGCCGCGCGGGCCAGCTGGTTGGATTTACCCTCAACGAAGTTATCAAAGGTGTGTTTGACGTTGACGTTCGAACGGTATGACGGCTCCGCGGGAGCGGGCACGTTGTCCCACGCCGGGCGCACGGGTGCGGCCGCAGGCGCGGCCTGCGCAGGTTTTACCGCCTGGCTTGCCGGTGCGGTTGTCGCCGCCGTCAGGGGTTTCGTGCCGACTTCAAAGCGCAGCAGCGGCGCGTCAGAGCCGCAGAAATCATTCAGTAATCCGTTAATATTATTGAGGTATTTGTCCCTTACCCAATCGAGCACAAACCGGTTTGGCGCATACAAAGCCAGCGTGTTATCGCTCAGTTCCGCCTGTAGGGGGCGTATCCACATACTGAATTCAGTGGCTGGTAACTCATCCTGCAATCGGGCAAGACACTGCTGCCAAAGCGAAAGTGACACGGCGGACTCCACTCGAACAAAAGTCGATAAAAGACGAAGACTGAAACATTCATGATTGTTGACACACGCCGATAAGCCCCGAGTCGGGAGGCGTGCGAACCGCTATTTGCGGTTTTTACCCGAGGCTGAGATCAGGGATCCCGATCGGGACCGCGGATCATAGCCTAAAGCGAGCCAGAGATCTCCTGTTTCTCACAGATTCTTCCCGATTTATCCACAGGCCTGCGTCAGGACGCTTAAGTGTAATCGATCCTTTGGCGGCTGCGGTGCGTTTTACCCGGCATATCGGAAAAATTAATGACGATCCGGAAAACCGCGCGTTATCGATCTAAGGAAGATCCCTGACGATCCTTGCGCTTTGGCGGCGAGCCCGTATAATTCCCCACCCGGTGCGTAAAGCGCGGTTTATCGCCTGAATTTTGCGTGTTTTTTATCCTCAAACCGAGGGGAAAAGCGCGGGAAATAAGGAAAGTGAATTGACTCCGGAGTGTACAATTATTACAATCCGGCCTCTTTAATCGTCGATTACTTTGGCGTAAGTCGTCCGGCAGGCCGTTCGCGCATACGCAAAGTCAGTGAATTTATTCAAGTTTAGGTAGAAATCGCCATGAAACGCACTTTTCAACCGTCTGTACTGAAGCGCAACCGTTCTCACGGCTTCCGTGCTCGTATGGCTACTAAAAATGGTCGTCAGGTTCTGGCACGTCGTCGTGCTAAAGGCCGCGCTCGTCTGACCGTTTCCAAGTAATAGCTAACCCTTTAGTGGTTAAGCTCGCATTTCCCAGGGAGTTACGTTTGTTAACTCCCGCTCATTTCACCTTCGTCTTCCAGCAGCCACAACGGGCTGGCACGCCGCAAATCACCATCCTCGGCCGCCTTAATTCGCTGGGGCATCCCCGCATCGGTCTTACCGTCGCCAAGAAAAACGTTAAACGCGCGCATGAACGCAATCGGATTAAACGTCTGACGCGTGAAAGCTTTCGTTTACGTCAGCATGAACTCCCTCCGATGGATTTCGTGGTGGTGGCGAAGCGCGGGATTGCCGACCTCGATAACCGGGAGCTTTCGGAAGCTTTGGAAAAATTATGGCGTCGTCATTGTCGCCTGGTTCGCGGCTCCTGATAGCCCTCATCCGGGTCTATCAACGCTTCATTAGTCCGCTTCTCGGGCCGCATTGCCGTTTTCACCCCACCTGTTCGCAGTACGGAATTGAGGCATTGCGCAGGTTTGGGGTGTTAAAAGGCAGTTGGTTGACAGTGAAACGCGTATTAAAATGCCACCCTTTGAACCCGGGTGGCGACGACCCCGTCCCGCCAGGACCTTTTGATACCAGAGAACACTAACGATGGATTCGCAACGCAATCTTCTTGTCATCGCTTTGTTGTTCGTGTCTTTCATGATCTGGCAAACCTGGGAGCAAGATAAAGCTCCAAAACCTCAGGTTCAGCAGACCACGCAGACTACGACCACCGCAGCGGGTAGCGCCGCAAGCCAGGGCGTACCGGCCAGTGGCCAGGGGAAACTCATTACCGTTAAGACCGATGTCCTCTCTCTTACCATCAATACCCGTGGTGGCGACATCGAGCAGGCGCTTCTGCTGGCATACCCGAAAGAGCTGGGCTCCAGCGAACCTTTCCAGCTGCTGGAAACGACGCCAAACTTCGTTTATCAGGCTCAGAGCGGCCTGACTGGTCGTAACGGCCCGGACAACCCGAATAACAACAAGGGTCGCCCGCTGTATAACACCGAGCGTGACACCTATGTTCTGGCTGACGGCCAGGATGAACTGGTGATCCCGATGACCTTCACTGACGAGGCAGGTAACGCCTTCACCAAAACGTTTGCCCTGAAACGCGGCCAGTACGCGGTCTATGTGGGTTACGACGTGAAGAACGCCGGCACGCAGCCGCTTGAAATCTCTTCATTCGGTCAGCTGAAGCAAACTATCGACCTGCCGAGCCATCGCGACACCGGCAGCAGCAACTTTGCTCTGCATACTTTCCGCGGCGCGGCTTACTCCACGCCGGACGAGAAGTATGAGAAATATAAGTTCGATACTATCGCTGACGACGAGAACCTGAACGTGAACGCCAAAGGCGGCTGGGTAGCGATGCTCCAGCAGTACTTCGCGACCGCGTGGGTTCCGGCAAGCAATGTGACCAGCAACTTCTATACCGCCGATCTGGGTCATGGCGTTGCGGCTATCGGTTACAAATCTGAGCCGGTTCAGGTTCAGCCAGGCCAGACCGCCAAACTTGCCAGCACTCTGTGGGTGGGTCCGGAGATTCAGGACAAAATGGCGCAGGTCGCGCCGCATCTTGACCTGACCGTTGACTACGGCTGGTTGTGGTTCATCTCTCAGCCGCTGTTCAAGCTGCTGAAATGGATCCACAGCTTCCTTGGCAACTGGGGCTTCTCGATTATCGCCATCACCTTTATCGTTCGTGGCGTGATGTACCCGCTGACCAAAGCGCAGTACACCTCCATGGCGAAAATGCGCCTGCTGCAGCCGAAGATTCAGGCGATGCGCGAGCGTCTGGGCGACGATAAGCAACGTATGAGCCAGGAGATGATGGCGCTGTACAAAGCGGAGAAAGTGAACCCGCTGGGCGGCTGCTTCCCGCTGCTCATCCAGATGCCAATCTTCCTTGCGCTGTACTACATGCTGATGGGCTCGGTGGAACTGCGTCACGCGCCGTTCGCGCTGTGGATCCACGACCTTTCCGCGCAGGACCCGTACTACATTCTGCCGATCCTGATGGGCGCGACCATGTTCTTCATCCAGAAGATGTCGCCGACCACCGTGACCGACCCGATGCAGCAGAAGATCATGACCTTTATGCCGGTCATCTTTACGGTCTTCTTCCTGTGGTTCCCGTCCGGTCTGGTGCTGTACTATATCGTCAGCAACCTGGTGACCATCCTTCAGCAGCAGCTGATCTACCGCGGTCTGGAAAAACGCGGTCTGCACAGCCGCGAGAAGAAGAAAAAAGCCTGATTCGTCAGGGCAACGCTAAAATGGAAGGCGGTCTGATGACCGCCTTTTTCTTTACGTGGGGCAGAGAAAACGCCCCGCCAGACAGAGTGACAGAAAGACCATGAGCCATAACGACACTATTGTCGCCCAGGCGACGCCTCCCGGACGCGGCGGCGTGGGCATTCTTCGCGTCTCCGGCCAACAGGCGCGGGACGTGGCGCAGGCCGTGCTCGGCAAGCTGCCGAAAGCGCGCTATGCCGATTATCTGCCGTTTAAAGACGCGGACGGCACCGCGCTCGATCAGGGCATCGCGCTGTGGTTCCCTGGCCCGAACTCCTTTACCGGCGAAGATGTGCTGGAGCTGCAGGGTCACGGCGGCCCGGTGATTCTGGATCTGCTGTTAAAGCGCATCCTCACCCTGCCCGGCGTGCGTATCGCACGGCCCGGCGAATTCTCCGAGCGGGCGTTTCTCAACGACAAGCTCGATCTCGCCCAGGCGGAAGCCATCGCCGATCTGATTGACGCCAGCTCTGAACAGGCGGCGCGCTCGGCGCTGAACTCGCTACAGGGCGCATTCTCCGCGCGCGTGAACCATCTGGTCGAAGCGCTGACGCACCTGCGCATTTTTGTCGAAGCGGCTATCGATTTCCCCGATGAAGAGATCGACTTTCTCTCCGATGGCAAAATCGAGGCGCAGCTTAACGAGGTCATCGGCGATCTCGACGCGGTACGCGCCGAAGCGCGTCAGGGCAGCCTGCTGCGCGAAGGAATGAAAGTGGTGATTGCAGGCCGCCCGAACGCGGGCAAATCGAGCCTGCTGAACGCGCTGGCGGGCCGCGAGGCGGCGATTGTAACGGATATCGCGGGCACCACCCGCGACGTGCTGCGCGAGCATATTCACATCGATGGCATGCCGCTGCACATCATCGATACCGCCGGTCTGCGCGAGGCGAGCGACGAAGTGGAGCGCATCGGCATTGAGCGCGCATGGCAGGAAATCGAACAGGCCGACCGCGTACTGTTTATGGTTGACGGCACGACGACCGACGCCACCGACCCGGCGCAGATCTGGCCCGATTTTATCGCCCGTCTGTCGGCGAAACTGCCGATTACCGTGGTGCGTAATAAAGCGGACGTCACCGGCGAACAGCCGGGCATAAGCGAAGTGAATGGTCACTCACTTATCCGCCTTTCGGCGCGCACCAATGAGGGCGTGGACGTGCTGCGCAATCATCTGAAGCAAAGCATGGGGTTTGATACCAGCATGGAAGGCGGCTTCCTGGCCCGCCGTCGTCATCTCCAGGCACTGGAAGACGCGGCGAATCACTTGCAGCAGGGCAAAGCGCAGTTGCTTGGCGCATGGGCTGGCGAACTGCTGGCCGAAGAGCTGCGTCTGGCGCAGCAGGCGCTAAGCGAGATAACCGGCGAATTTACCTCCGACGACCTGCTCGGCCGTATTTTCTCCAGCTTCTGTATTGGTAAATAACGCCCGCTTCGCCTGAGCAAGTAAGCATCCACTAACCCACCTTAATACTTGTTAAGGTGGGTTTTTATTTATAAAGAGCAGTAATACAGCATGGCATCCTAAAAGGTGAATCAACCTTCGTTTATCACTTTAGAAGCCGCCGCCGCTATCTTTTCGCACAGCGCGGTATGTCCTGATGGGCATTGCGTTTTAGCGATATCGCTCACCTTTTGCAGATCGTCTGAGCCGAGCGTGGAGTCGATATGACTCAGCACCCAACGTTCAAAAGATGCGCTACGTTTTCCCAGTGCATCTAAAGCCGGTAATTCGCTCCAGCGATCAGCTAAAAGACGAATTATCGCTTCAGAATAGCCTTCACCAATACTTCCCTCATCGCATGACGAATAACGCCTATAACTTTCATAAACCGCTTTCCATGTTTTAAGGTTATCTACGGCGTTTTCTGCCGCTTCTGCTTTCTCTTTAGAACATTCACGGCTCTGCGCTAAAGGGCAAACAACGATTGCCAGCAGGAAAAACAGGGCTGCTTTTTTCATATGATGTGCACCCTCACTGCACGGTAAAACTCCTTTCATGAATAACGAAACTTACAACCAACCGGCTTTGCAAAATGTAATTTATTTTCCCGCCAGAAACGTTAATTATTGGCAGGAATATCAACCTGATTGCGCGTCATAAAATGAATATCCGGACGCCGCGATAACCGGGCTCTCAACAACCGATCTTATTAACCAGCAGCATGGTTCAGGCAAAAAAAGAACGGCATTGTCAGCCGTTCTCCGTTATTTTTTCCGTTGTGCTCCTTCTTACCGCAGCACCACGCCTTGTAAATCAGCAGCCGCAGCTGACCGGCGTACCGTCGCGGCCCTGATGGCCTTCGGTGGCGTAACCATCGCGTTTCCACCAGTCCAGCCCGCCGATAAGCTCTTTTACCTGAAACCCCAGCGTCAGCAGTTTCATCGCGGTTTTGGTCGAGCCGTTGCAGCCGATGCCATCGCAATAGCAGATATAGACTTTAGATTTATCCAGCTCCGCGGTGTTGTTAAAACACAGCGCTTTATGCGGCAGGTTAATCGCGCCCGGAATATGCTCGCGCTGGTACGCCTCTTCACTACGGCCATCCACGACGACAATATTTTCCCCGGCATTAAGCGCGAGATAGAGATCCCATGAATCGGCTTCAAAGGAGAGTTTTTTCTGGTAATACGCCAGTTGCTCAAGGTTTGACATAAATTCCTCGTGTCGTCAGATGGGTAATGGTGAAGCGCCAGTCAGCGCACTGGGCGATGTCATATCGTCTCCGGTACGGGCTGATAAGCGATAAAGCCCTGGCGCGTCACCTGCCAGAGTCGAAAATGACCAGGACGGCTCTCGCGCCGCGCATCGAAACGCAGCGGCCCCAGTACCGTTCGGGCGGGGATATGCGGAAACGCCGCCGCCGTCTGAATCGCCGCCAGCGTTTCCCACAGGTACGCGCCTGGCTCGCCACCCCAGCGTCGCTGCCAGGTCTGGCGTACCAAATGGGCTATATCACCAACAGGGTGCGGACTAATGCCCGCAATCAGGATCTCGTGCTGATTAGGATCGATACCGTGCGCCAGCAAATCCGGCACCAGCGCGGGTGAGCCCGCGTCGTCTGTCAGAATCAACCGCCCGGGCAGTTCAATATGCGCCCAGCGAATGGCATAGCGAACCGACGCGGCGTAGCGGCCTGTAAATATCCGTGTCGGACCATAGGGCGTAATCGGCAGCGCTGCCGCCAGTTGTTCTGATACGCTGATGCCATGCAGCGAGCCGTCATGTTCAGGTGTGGCGACCTGCCACTGCGCCTGACTGACACGCTCTTTCAGCCAGGCGACATAGTCGGCATCGTTATCGCAGAGCCGCCATGTCGTCTCATTGCGCGTCAGATGGCTGGCGGTCGCGGCAGGCAGAAACAGCGGTACGCCGCATCTGGCGTATTCAGGCGCGGCGGCCGCCGCCGCGGAAGAGACATAATGCCCGACGACAGCGTCCGCCCCCCAGGACGCTATCTCCCGCGCGGCGCGTAGCGCGCCCTCCCGACTGCCGCCGTCGTCAAACAGTCTGATCTGCGCCTCTTTTACCAGCTGTCCATGTCTGGCGAGCACTACGGCACGTAAAAAAGTATGCGCATGCACAGAAAATTTCGGATCAAGGCAGGCCACGCAGGCAATACGTTTCATTAATAGCGTCGATCCTTTGTCCGTGCGCCGAAGCGGTGAATTACCCAAAAAGAAAATGGCTGGCGAGCACCTGACAGATAACACCCACCACCACACTGACAATTAAATTCTTCGTAAACCAGGCAGTGAATACGACGGGCAACGCCGCCAGGACGCTGGCGTTATATAAACTGAACTCCGCGTTTTGCGGAAAGCACAGCGCCGGAATCGTAATACTGGAAATCACCGCGGCCGGAATGTACTCAATCACCGCGTTAATAAAGCGCGGCGTGCGCTCCGGGCTTAAATGCAGCGGGATCAGACGAATCGCAAACGTCACCGCCATCATTGAGAAGATGACAATCAGGAGGAAGATTTCTTGAGACATACGCCGACTCCGCAACCGACCGCCGTCGCCACAAAGACGTTCAACGGTGAAATATGGATAAAGTTCATACCGATCGTGGTCGCAACAGAGACCAGCGCGACGATGCGCTTACCGGTGGTATTACAGAGCGCGACCAGCACGAACAGCATCATGGCCGTGAGCGCGTAGTCGAGTTTGAAGCTGATGAATTTCGCCAGATACTCAGACGCCACCGCCCCCGCAAAGCCGCCCACCACCCACGACACATGGCAAAAGGCATTGAAGCTCAGCAGATAACCCGCCGTCGTCGCGATACGGCTCTCCAGGCGCTGGCTGTGCATTGCGAAAGATTCATCCGTCAGACCGAACGCATAAAGCGACTTTTTCAGCCCGGACATGCCGACAGGGCCGAGTTTCTTCGACATATACATCGACATCAAAATATGTCGGGAATTGATAAGCAGTGTCGAGAGCACAATGGGCAGCAGCGACGCGCCCGAAGTGAGCAGCGCCAGCGCGGCGAATTGCGCCGTTCCCGCGTAGACAAACAGGCACATCGCCGCCGGGAACCAGACCGGCAGCCCGGCGTTGATGCACATGACGCCGAAGACAAACGCGACGACGAAATACCCCGCCATAATCGGCGAGGCATTCAACAGGCTCTCTTTAAGATCGCTACGCTCGGCGTAATTCAGGTTTTTTAAAGATCCAGTTCGCACGTCGTTTCTCCTGTGGTCGGTTGAAAACCCTGGGAACGCCAGAATTTGAACGCGACCTGGTTTTTATCTTCAATAAACAAAAAGACACGTTTAATACCGCTCAGATAAAAATCATTCAGAATGGTTTTTGTCAGTACCGTACCTATTTTGTTATTCCTGAAGATAGGCGAAATCGCGATGTGATTTAGCGTGGCGCGCGTGCCGAGCATACCGCCAATAATAGCGCCCACCAGGACGCCATTCTGGTCTTTCGCTAAATAACAGCGGGCATTTTCTGCCGCGACAATTTTTCGAATATGCTCTTCATCCTGCCATTCGCAAAAAGCCACCTCTTTAAAGAATTTTAAAAAGCTGACAATATCGCAGGCATCGTTAATAGTCGCTTTAGAAATGACTAACCCATCCGGTGCCGTGTTTTTTTCAACGTCAGAAGAAACAAGCTGGAGTTTATTTGATGATATCATATTCCGTCCCCGGTCTTGAAAACGAAACGGCGATTATCTGACGAAAGCCCATCGCGTCTTCTGTCGGGTTAAACGCGCTGGTCACGTAATGCAGCATTTCGCGATCGAGGAAAAAGGTGGTGTCGAGAATATTGCGATAGGTACCGGAATCCACCAGCGTGCCGTCTTTCTTAAAGACCTGGCTCATGGCGCCTTCAACGTTATGACGGCCCCAGAAGTGAACGCCGCTGAACGGATAGCCGTCGCAGTGGATGCCTTCTGGCGTGATTTCCAGCTCACAGCCAGGTTTAATTTCAATGCGGATTTGATGAATCTGGCACTGCCAGACTTCATTATGCAATTCCGGCGGCAGCACTTCTTTATAGACGTTGAAATCCAGCTCCACCAGCGCACGTAATACCGGTGAATGTAATACCTCAGTGGTAATATCATCAAAGTGACGTTCAATACCACCAACATATTTATTATGCTCGACCGATTGTTCATACGCGCGATGGCCGAGCGGCGTTAGCGTTTTAGTAACCGGGTTGTAATCAAAATCGCTGTAACGGCGATAACGCGTTCCGCGATCGGCCTGACCATAGAATTTATCAATGCCCATCGTTTCCCAGCTTTGCGTGAATTTAACGAAGTCGCTAAATCCACCCGTCAGTGAGAAATCTAAACCCAGAACATTTACCGCTTTATTTTTTCTCAGGTCATCGCCGATGTCTTTATTGAGCTGTAACATATATTCTATATTCATCCAGGGTTGGTAGGGAGGTTTTGTGTTAAACTACCAGTTAATTAAGTTGTTTATATTCAATTCTTTTTCAGTCACCTTAATAATCATTTTAAGCAAGCCGTTTTGAGGTCTTTCTGACCGAAAAAACCAGCAAAACCGGAGTTTTCGGTCAGCGTAATGTCCGCGTATCAATTGATAATTCTTATGGCGGTTGATATAAAGGAAAGACCGGCACGTCATGGGGTGACATATGGATATTAAGGTTTTGAGGAATCTGCTAAAAACCGCGCAGATGGGTTCGTTAACCTGTGCCGCGGAAGAGGCGAATATCACTATTCAGGCGCTGGCGGCGCAACTTAACAAAGCGGAAGAATATTTCGGTTTTAAAATATTTAATCGCAATAATAAAGGCGTGGTACTAACGTCTGAGGGTAAGGATTTACTGCCCTATATTATGAATGTCGTCAAAACCTCCGAGCACCTGCGCCTCAAAGCCGAACAGCTTAAGAAAAGCACGACAACGCCCATTCGCATCGCACTCAACAGTACCTTCTCTGTCGATACTAATAAGAAAATCATCAACTTCATGATCGACAAACTGAGCGACTACAGCGTAATTTTCAGCACGTCGGAATCACCGGAAAATCTGGTGAAAATCGCCAAAGACGAAACGGACATCGCAGTGGTATTGGGTGGGAACGTGCCGCCCGGCTTCTACAGCATAAAATTAACCGGGCTGAATATTAAAGTGATTGCCGCCTGCTCGGCAGAAAGCGCCGCCGCCGCCACCACGCTGGTGCAACCGCTGGCGGAATGCCCGTACTCCGCGAGCTTTGATAAATTTACCGCCCGGCATAAACCGCTCCTGCAGGAGGCCAGCGTGATTTTCTCCGGCAGTGAGCTGATTACCGTTTCCCTGATGAAGAGTTTCAGCAGCATCGGGATTATTTCTCAGGATCTGGCGCAGGCGAACGGCCTGAATATTTTGCCGGGCTTTGAAGATGTGCTTGATGTGCATCTGATAATGAAAGAACCGATTCTGACCGAGCACGATCTGGAATCGTTCTATAACAATGTGGTGCATCTGCCAGAGATCCCGCTGACCGCATAAACGGTTCTGCCACAGCCCTGAGAGCGCAGGATCGCGCTTTTATAACGGTGTGTTGCCCCTGGCCGTGTGATAATTTTGTAAAAGTCCGTACAGAGTACTTTTCAGCGTCCGCATTAGGCATTAAAACCTAAACACTATCGGGCTGATGAGTTGCAGATTATGCATTTATCATTTCGATAATTACCCGTTAGTGACCATTATCACGGAGCGAAAAATGGCAACGCATTTTGCAAGAAGGACGCTTGGCCCCGAACTCAGCATCTCCCCCAGGCTCTCAGCTGACGCGCTGAAAGCCGCGCAACACCTGCCGGAGCACCGCCGCAGCCGTTTTCTGGCGTCGCGCTCGCTGCTGGCCGAGCTGGTATTTATGCTCTATGGCATTCCTGTGCTGCCGGAAATCGTGGTTAATGAGCAGGGCCGCCCGCGCTTTACTGACCCAGGCCTTGCGGACTTCTCTCTCGCCCATACCGGCAATATGCTGGGTGTGGCGATTACCACCGAAGGCTGTTGTGGGCTGGATATGGAACTACAGCCCGCCACTCGCACGTTTACGCACCCTCTCGCACCGCAAACCGGCCATACGCTTAGCAAAAATGAAACTATCTGGGTTGATAATCAAAATGATCCGCTGGAAGCGCGTACCCAGCTGGTGACGCTGCGCCGCAGCCTGCTGAAGCTGACAGGCCAGCAGAATGATGACGGTCAGCATTTCCAGCTGTTGCCAGGCGCCGGAAAACTGCGCGTGGCGCAATTTCCGCATGTGGAAGCGGCGTGCGATGCTGAAGACGTATTAATCTGGACAGTGGCGGTATCGCCCGCTATTGAAAAGCTGTATCTGTGGGAATATGACAGCATACAGGGCTGGCGCAGCCTGCCGGATATGCGTAAACGCAGCACCAGCCCGGATACGCGTCTGATGCGCTTTACCAGTCTGCCCTCGGAAAAAGCGATGAGTATTAACTAAGCTTTGACACGCCCGGAGGTTTCAATGTCTGACACGCTTAAGGTAGTAACGCTGATTGGCAGCCTGCGCAAAGGCTCCTTTAACGCGATGGTCGCCCGCACGTTGCCAAAACTGGCCCCCGCCGGTATGACGGTGGACGAGCTGCCCTCGATTCGCGACATCCCGATTTATGACGCCGATATCCAGCAGGAAGAAGGCTTTCCGCAGACAGTGGAAGCGATAGCCGCGCAGATCCGCGAAGCAGACGGCGTGGTGATTGTGACGCCGGAATATAACTATTCTGTGCCGGGCGGCCTGAAGAACGCCATTGACTGGCTGTCGCGCCTGCCCGACCAGCCGCTCGCGGGCAAGCCGGTGCTTATTCAGACCAGCTCAATGGGCGCGATTGGCGGCGCACGCTGCCAGTATCATCTGCGTCAGATTCTGGTGTTTCTCGATGCGATGGTGATGAACAAACCGGAGTTTATGGGCGGGGCGATTCAGAACAAAGTCGATACGCAGACCGGCGAAGTGGTGGACCAAAGCACGCTGGATCACCTGACCGGCCAGTTGACCGCGTTTGCGGAGTATATCAAGCGGGTGCGCCGCGAATAATAAAAAGGCCAGCGATTCGCTGGCCTTTTTGATTAATGCGCGTCGATAAAGATAATTTTCAGCAGGAACAGCAGCGCCACAACCAGCACGCAGGCGTTCAGATCGCGCAGGCGACCGGTGAAAATTTTCATCACGCAGTAAGAGATAAAGCCCAGCGCGATACCTTCAGTAATCGAGAAGCTAAACGGCATCATGACGGCGGTGATAAACGCCGGCACCGCTTCGGTCAGGTCATCCCACTTCACGCGCGACAGGCTGGACGTCATTAGCACACCCACGTAAATCAGCGCGCCCGCAGCGGCGTAAGGCGGCACCATGCCCGCCAGCGGCGAGAGGAAAATCACCAGCAGGAACAGCAGGCCGACCACGACCGCGGTAAGGCCGGTGCGCCCGCCAATGGAGACGCCGGACGAAGATTCGATATAAGCGGTTACGGACGACGTACCAATAAACGAGCCCGCCACCGACGAAATGCTGTCCACATACAGCGCCTGTTTCATGCGCGGGAATTTACCGCTTTCATCGGCAAGCCCGGCCTTATCGGTCACGCCAATCAGCGTGCCGGAGGAGTCGAACAGGTTGACCAGCATAAACGAGAAAATCACGCCCGCGAGGCCGATATCCAGCGAGCCCGCGAGGTCAACATGGCCCAGCACCGTCATTACGCTCGGCGGCTCTGATACCACGCCTTTGAAATGCACATCGCCAAACGCGAGGCCCAGCAGTGTGGTCACAATGATAGAGACCAGCACCGCCGCGTGAATGTTGCGGGAGGCGAGAATAGCGATGATAAAGAAGCCCAGCACGCCAAGCAGCGTGGTATGCGACGTGAGATTACCGATAGCCACCAGCGTTTCCGGGTTCGCGACAATAACGCCCGCGTTTTTAAGCCCCATCATGCCGATAAACAGGCCGATACCGCTGGTGATCCCGATACGCAGGCTCACCGGAATATTGGCAATCATCCAGTAGCGCACGCGGAAAATGGTCAGCAGCAGCAGGCCGACAGCGCCCCAGAAAATCGCACCCATCCCTACCTGCCAGGAAAGCCCCATCGCGCCAACCACGACAAACGCGAAGAAGGCGTTCAGGCCCATCGCCGGTGCCAGCGCAACGGGCAGATTCGCCAGCAGGCCCATCAGAATGCTGCCAAACGCGGCGATAAGACAGGTCGTTACGAAGACTGCACTGGTGTCCATGCCAGCCGCGCCAAGGATCTGCGGGTTTACAAAAACGATATACACCATCGTCAGGAAGGTCGTTACGCCTGCGATCACCTCGGTGCGGGCCGTGGTGCCGTGCGCGCGTAATTTAAACACGCGCTCAAGCAATCCCTGCCCTTCGGCCTGGGACGTCTGTTGTTGGCTCATTCTTTAATTCCGTACAAGGAGGGGAAAAATTCGTCGCTATCCTATACCAAAAAGGCCCGATATTGATGGTCATCACAGACTTTTTTTCATTGAATTTGCTTATACGGCATCGATTGCGTGACGCAAAGCGCTTAGAGTAATCGTTCAACTTGCAACAACAGGAAACGGCATGTCCCGAATTGAAGCGGTATTTTTCGACTGCGACGGTACGCTGGTGGATAGCGAAGTGATCTGCTCCCGCGCCTATGTACATATGTTCGCAAGGGCAGGCATTACGCTTGAGCTGGAAGAGGTGTTTAAGCGCTTTAAGGGCGTAAAGCTCTACGAAATCATTGATACCATCAATGCTGAATATGGCGTACAGCTGGAGAAAGCCGAGCTTGAGCCGGTCTACCGCGCAGAAGTGGCCCGGCTTTTTGACGCGGAGCTCAAAGAGATCCCCGGTGCCGCGGCGCTGCTTGAGAAAATGGCGGTGCCGATATGTATCGTCTCGAACGGCCCGGTGAGCAAAATGCAGCAGTCGCTCGGCAAAACCGGGATGCTGCGCTATTTCACCGATAAACTCTTTAGCGGCTACGATATTCAGCGCTGGAAACCCGACCCGGCGTTAATGCATTTTGCCGCCGATGCGATGCAGGTGAATGTGGAGCGCTGCATTCTGGTGGATGATTCCGCCGCCGGCGCAAAGGCAGGCATCGCCGCCGGGATGCAGGTGTTTTATTTCTGTGCCGATCCGCATAACCCGCCGCTGGAGCATCCGAATGTGACGGTGTTTACCGATTTAGCGCAGCTGCCGGATTTATGGCGGGCTCGCGGCTGGGATGTGACGCGCTGATCATGGGGCAACGGCGGGTGCGCTTCGCTTACCCGCCCTACGGTATGGATACAGAATTTTGTAGGGTGGGTAAGCGCAGCGCACCCACCTGTGCAGGGATGCAGAGTTTTTGTAGGGTGGGTAAGCGCCAGCGCACCCACCTTTGACAACTCGCCCCTACCGCCCCACATCAACCACCATTAAAAAATCTTCTGCACCCACTCGGCATAGGCCGGGCGCCATACGGCCATTTCATGGCCGAGCCCCGGATAAACGTGGTAATCAAATTTCACGCCGTCACGCTCAAGCTCGGTTTTCAACCCGGCGATATCCCGGCCCGTCACGCTGTCTTTATCACCCACCACCAGCGTAAAGTTACGCAACTGGCTGTTCACCTCGTCCGCGCGGGAGAGCTGTTTCGTCACGTCGTCATTCGGCACCGTGGCGGTGGTCACGCCGCTCAACGAGGCCAGCCAGCCAAAGCTTTGCAGATGCGACATGCCGGACACCAGCGCCTGGTAGCCACCCTGCGACAGCCCCGCCAGCGCGCGCCCCTGCGCATCCTGGCGCACGTTAAATCGCTGCCCGATCAGCGGAATGATATCGTTCATCAGCTCTTTATCCGCTGCGCGGGCGTTAATCGGGTAGAAATCTTTGCGACGTTCGGCGGGCGGAAAATTCTCCGGCACCGCGTCGGCGATATCCGTTTCGGTATCCGGGATAACCACCAGCATCGGTTTGATTTTGCCCTCCGCCAGCAGGTTATCCATCATCTGCGGGATACGACCCTGGGTAACGGCGGAAAGCCCGGTATCGCCAAAGCCGTGATAGAAGTAGAGCACCGGCAGCGGCTCACTTTCACGGCTATAGCCCGGCGGCGTCCAGACGTACACCCGCCGCTCCGATTTCAGCGCGCCGGAGTGGTACGTCAGCGTGCGCAGATCGCCGTGCGGCACCGCCCGGTCATCAATAATGCTGCCCGGTACCAGAATCAGCGAGGTATTCGGCTGGCGCTGCGGTTTCACATACGGATTGCCGGTATCGATGGAGCGAAACCCGTCAACGTCAAAAAAATACTCGTGCAGATCCGGCGTCATCGGCGCGCTCTTCCAGCTCCAGACGCCGTTCGCCTCTTTGCGCATCTCATGGGACACCTGGCTGTCCGCCGTCGCGCCGAGCACGACCGCCACGCGCTTCGACTGGGGCGCGAACAGGCGGAAGGTAATGGATTTATCGGGATTCACCTGCGTGATGTAATGGCTGACCGGAATAGACGGATCGGGGGTTGCCGGCAGCGGCGCGCTGAAGGCGGATAAACTGGCGCAACCAATCACGGCTGCCATCGCGAGAGCGGTACGGGAAGGTAATTTCACGGATTTATCCTTTTATAACGGGCTCGGTAACCCCTTATAGTATTGAGTAAAATCCGCAAAATGGGCGACGCGCGCCCCAAAATTGCCCTCGCGCGTGACGAGGGCGACAGGCTTACTCTTTCGGATCTTTACCGGCGAGCAGTTTATCCAGCTCGTCGCCGCCCACGTGGCGGAAATCCTGGCCCTTCACGAAATAGAAAATGTATTCGCAGATATTCTGGCAGCGGTCGCCGATACGCTCGATAGATCGGGCGCAGAAGAGCGCGGTCAGAACGCTCGGAATGGTGCGGGAATCTTCCATCATATAGGTCATCAGCTGACGCACGATGCCCTCATATTCCTGGTCGACTTTTTTATCTTCGCGATAGATACGTACCGCTTCATCGAGATCCATACGCGCGAAGGCGTCCAGCACGTCATGCAGCATCTGTACGGTATGGCGGCCAAGCGACTCCAGGCTCACCAGCAGCGGCTGGTGCTGGTGCGAGAATTTCTCAAGCGCGGTGCGGCAGATTTTATCCGCCACGTCGCCGATACGCTCCAGCTCCGCGATGGTTTTAATGATGGCCATCACCAGACGCAGATCGCTCGCGGTCGGCTGGCGCTTGGCGATGATGCGCACGCAGGCTTCATCGATCGCCACTTCCATCATGTTGACCTTTTTATCGCCGTCGATAACGCGTTTGGCCAGTTCGCTGTCCTGGTTGTGCATGGCGGTGATCGCATCGGAGAGCTGCTGCTCCACCAGCCCGCCCATGGTCATCACCTGGGTGCGAATGTATTCCAGTTCAGCGTTGAACTGACCGGAAATATGTTTATTCAGATTCAGATTATCCATTTAGCACTCCACATGCCCGATAAATTCAAAAGCGGCCCACATGAGAAATCCGGGCATATCAACCGTAGCGACCGGTAATATAGTCTTCGGTCTGTTTCATTTTCGGCTTGGTGAAGAGATCGTCGGTGTTGCTGTACTCGATCAGCTCGCCAAGGTACATAAACGCCGTGTGATCGGAACAGCGCGCCGCCTGCTGCATGTTGTGCGTCACGATAACGACGGTGTAATCCTGCTTAAGCTCGGTAATGAGCTCTTCGATACGGCCCGTGGAGATCGGGTCCAGCGCCGAACACGGTTCGTCCAGCAGCAGCACTTCCGGACGGATAGCGATGCCGCGGGCGATACACAGACGCTGCTGCTGACCACCGGAGAGAGAGTACCCGCTCTGGTGCAGTTTATCCTTGGTTTCGTTCCATAATGCGGCTTTGGTCAGCGCCCACTGCACGCGCTCGTCCATATCGGCGCGGGAGAGTTTCTCAAACAGACGCACGCCAAACGCGATGTTGTCGTAAATTGACATCGGGAAAGGCGTCGGCTTCTGGAACACCATGCCCACTTTCGCGCGCAGCAGCGCGATATCCTGGGAGTGGTTCAGAATGTTTTCGCCATCCAGCAGGATCTCGCCTTCCGCGCGCTGCTCCGGGTAGAGCTCAAACATTTTGTTAAAGGTACGCAGCAGCGTGGATTTACCGCAGCCAGACGGGCCGATAAACGCGGTCACTTCGTTTTTGGCGATATCCAGGCTGATGTTTTTCAGGGCATGGAATTTCCCGTAGTAAAAGTTCAAATCGCGAACCTGAATCTTGCCCGGGGCCTTATTAACCATACTCATCTCAATCGTTTTCCTTATCCGGCGTCGCGAAACGCCACGCCGTCAAAAAATTAACCGTGTTTACGTTTGGCGAACAGCACGCGCGCCAGGATGTTCAGCAGCAGTACGCAAAGGGTGATAATCAGCACGCCTGCCCAGGCCAACTGTTGCCATTCGGCAAACGGGCTCATGGCGAATTTGAAAATCGTCACCGGCAGGTTGGCGATAGGCTGCATCATGTCCGTGCTCCAGAACTGGTTGGAGAGCGCGGTAAAGAGCAGCGGCGCGGTTTCGCCCGCGATACGCGCGACCGCCAGCAGCACGCCGGTCAGGATGCCCGACACAGAAGCTTTAAGCGTAATGGCGGAGATCATCTTCCACTTCGGCGTGCCGAGCGCGTAGGCCGCTTCACGCAGGCTGTCCGGCACCAGCTTGAGCATGTTCTCGGTGGTGCGGATAACAATCGGCACCTGCAACAGCGCCAGCGCAATCACGCCCGCCCAGCCGGAGAAGTGTTCCATCTGCGCCACCACGATGGTGTAGACGAACAGCCCGACGACGATAGACGGCGCAGAAAGCAGAATGTCGTTAATAAAGCGGATGACTTCCGCGAGAAACGACTTGCGGCCATATTCCGCGAGATAGATACCCGCCATGATGCCAAGCGGCGTACCAATAACCGTCGCCCACAGGATCAGCAGCCCGCTGCCTGCGAGCGCGTTCGCAAGGCCGCCACCGGCGGTGTTCGGCGGCGGCGTCATCTCGGTAAAGAGCGCCAGCGACATGCCGTCAAACCCGCGCGATACCGTGGAGATTAAGATCCAGATAAGCCAGAACAGGCCGAACGCCATCGTCGCCATCGAAAGCGTCAGCGCGATGCGGTTTTTCATGCGGCGCTTCGCCTGCATTTTGCGGCGGGATTCCGCAAGCTCCGTGGTGTTTTGCAGTTCCATCGTCGCCATTAGCGTGCCCCCTCGTTTTTCGCCAGACGCATGATCATCAGCCTGGAGATGGCCAGCACGATAAAGGTGATCACAAAGAGGATCAGGCCCAGCTCCATCAGCGCTGCCACATGCAGCCCGGATTCCGCCTCGGCGAATTCATTAGCCAGCGCCGAAGTGATGCTGTTGCCCGGCATGTAGAGCGACGGGCTGTCGAGCTGGTAGGTGTTACCGATGATAAAGGTCACCGCCATAGTTTCGCCGAGCGCACGGCCAAGGCCGAGCATAACGCCGCCAATCACCCCATTTTTGGTGAACGGCAGAACGATGCGCCAGATAACTTCCCAGGTGGTGCAGCCGATGCCGTAAGCCGACTCTTTCATCATCACCGGGGTCTGTTCGAACACATCACGCATAACCGCGGCGATGTATGGAATGATCATGATGGCGAGAATGACGCCCGCCGCCAGGATGCCGATACCGAACGCCGGGCCTGAAAAGAGCGCGCCGATAAACGGGATGGCAGAAAGGACGTTGCCGACCGGCTCCTGGAAATACGTCGCGAACAGCGGGGCGAAGATAAACAGCCCCCACATGCCGTACACGATACTCGGAATAGCCGCCAGCAGTTCAATGGCGATACCCAGCGGGCGTTTCAGCCAGCCAGGCGCCAGCTCCGTCAGGAACAGCGCAATGCCGAAGCTCACGGGAACCGCTATCAGCAGCGCGATAAACGAGGTCACCAGCGTGCCGTAGATGGGCACCAGCGCGCCAAAGGTTTCGTTAGGCGCATCCCATTCCTTGTTCCAGAGGAAGGAAAAACCGAATTTTTCCATGCTCGGCCAGGAAGAGAAGATCAGCGACACGATAATCCCGCCCAGCAGCAATAGCACAATCAGCGCAGCCAGTCGTACCAGCGCGCTGAAGATCATATCGCCCTTTTTTCCGGGGGGGTTAAATACAGGCTTGGTGGCAGCCATATTTCACTCTTCAGTTAAACTCTGTTTTGAATGATGCCCGGCAGCGTGATGCGTACCGGGCCTACAAAAAACAGCATGTTACCGGATTTTTGTAGGGCGGATAAGCGAAGCGCCATCCGCCATCATCGGTAAATCTCGATCAATACAGCGCTTTACCGCTGCTGTCTTTCACGTTGGTCTTCCATGCGGCGCGAACCTGCTCAACCACGCTGTCCGGCAGAGAGGCGTAATCCAGGTCGTTAGCCTGTTTCGCACCTGACTTGTAGGCCCAGTCGAAGAACTTCAGCACTTCGGCGCCCTGCTCAGGTTTCTTCTGCTCTTTGTGAACCAGAATGAAAGTGGTGGAAGTGATTGGCCACGCGTCGTCGCCTTTCTGGTTGGTCAGATCCTGCGCGAAGGATTTGCTCCAGTCAGCGCCTTTCGCGGCGTTGGCGAAGCTCTCTTCGGTCGGTGCGACCGGTTTGCCGTCAGCGGAAACCAGTTTGGTATAGGTCAGGTTGTTCTGCTTGGCGTACGCGTATTCCACGTAACCGATAGAACCCGGCAGACGCTGTACGAACGCGGCGATACCGTCGTTACCTTTACCGCCAAGGCCGGTCGGCCAGTTAACGGTAGAGCCAGAGCCGATTTTGGATTTCCACTCGTCGTTCACTTTCGCAAGATAGCTGGTGAAGACGAAAGAGGTACCGGAACCGTCAGCGCGGCGCACCACGGCGATATTCTGAGAAGGCAGTTTTTTGCCCGGGTTCAGTTTGGCGATCGCCTCGTCATCCCACTTCTTGATTTTGCCAAGGTAGATGTCGCCCAGGGTTTTGCCATCCAGCACCAGCTCGCCAGACTTGAAGCCCGGCAGGTTAACCGCCAGCACCACGCCGCCGATCACGGTCGGGAACTGGAAAAGTCCTTCTTGCTGTAATTTTTCGTCAGAAAGCGGCGCGTCAGAAGCACCAAAATCAACCGTGTTAGCAATGATTTGTTTAACGCCACCGGAGGAGCCGATACCCTGGTAGTTTATCTTGTTACCCGTTTCTTTCTGGTAGGTATCCGCCCATTTGGCATACACCGGTGCCGGGAATGTTGCGCCCGCGCCAGTCAGACTTGCTGCCGCGAAAGCGGAAAAAGCGCTCAGAGATAAGGTCGCGGCGACAACAGTTGCGACGGTGGTACGCATAACTTTCATAATGTCTCCTGCTGGTGTTCGTAATTTATTGTTTCGTGGCTACGGTGAGCAAAGTAGGACAGTTTGGTGACAGATAAATGTACGAATTATGACAGTTTTATGACAATGAAAAAGATGCAGAAATGTCTTACTTAACTTTTTGAAAATTAATGCTTTTATAATTCCTCAACCCGCCCGTCATTTATAAGGATAGCCGTAATGATAAAAAAAATGTCACTTTTCTCCGCTGCGTCATTACTTACTTTTTCATCAATAAGTTATGCCGCGCCGGTTCAACTGGATGACCACAGTACCCGTATTCACGGCGCGCCGGTGACGATATTTACCAGCGATGGCGTCGTGGCACCGTCTAATGTCGATATCTCGGATGTGGAAAAGGCCGTCGAGGCGTATAAGCGCAAAGAGCAAAACCGCTACTCGGACGACAGAAAAGATAGCGATCTGGAAAATCGCGTGCGGGCGCTGGAGCAGGAAAATGACAAGCTGTCCCGTGAACTGGATGATTTAAAACGCAAGATTAAATAAGCGATGCGCTCCCTGTATAGCGACAGGCAGGGAGCCTGTTCATTTGCCCCGCAGATGAATGGCGTACAATATTGAGCGGATCATCCGCCTGCAGCGCTTAACGTTTTAAAGCGCGTTTTTCCGAAGGGCGCTGAAGGGCTTTGGTATGAGCGCGTCGCATTTTGTTCGCAAGACACCAGCGGACCAGCCTGAACATCTCCTCACTGTTCATCATTCGCCATGCGGCGCACACCAGCAGCGCGCCCGCACTCCAGCAGAGCCAGAACACACCGGAAAACGGGCACATTATCAGGCCGGTAATTAGCGTCGCCAGGCTTAACGCCGCATGAAAAAACGCGCTGAAGAGAAACAGCTGCAAACCGCGGTGCCGCCCTTTTTCTATCATCAACATCACGAGTATCAGCAACACCAGCCAGATAGCGCCTGAGAGTATCCACAGCACAGAAAAAGCGGGCCGCAGCGCGGCGAGATTGAGGACGGCACTCAACACCATGGCATAGACGCACCCCACCGGCACTCGCCAGAAACGGCGCGAGCCGATGATGCGGACATCGGGCAGATCGTGGCGCTCGGCCATTTTAAGTTTGAGCTTATGCAGCCTGCGGTGGGCGATATCGTCATCCACCTCTGCGCTATAGGTGATGAGCTGATAAAACCGCGTACCGGCGAGAAAGCGCTTTAGCGACATAACATCCCTTTGCGTGACGTTAAAAAAAAGAGGCTGCCTTCCGGCAACCTCTTCAGAGCATAACACGCGCGAGAACGCGTTATTCCACCGTAACGGATTTCGCCAGGTTACGCGGCTGGTCAACGTCGGTGCCTTTAATCAGCGCGACGTGGTAAGCCAGCAGTTGCAGCGGAACCGTGTAGAAGATCGGCGCGATAACCTCTTCAACATGCGGCATCGGGATGATGTTCATGTTATCGCTGCTGGTGAAGCCGGCATCCTGATCGGCGAAGACATACAGCACGCCGCCACGGGCGCGAACTTCTTCGATGTTGGACTTCAGTTTTTCCAGCAGTTCGTTATTCGGCGCCACGACGATAACTGGCATATCGGCGTCAATCAGGGCCAGCGGGCCGTGCTTGAGCTCGCCTGCCGCATAGGCTTCGGCGTGAATGTAGGAGATCTCTTTGAGCTTCAGCGCGCCTTCCAGGGCGATCGGGTACTGATCGCCACGACCCAGGAACAGCGCGTGGTGCTTGTCGGAGAAGTCTTCCGCCAGCGCCTCGATGCGTTTGTCCTGAGAGAGCATCTGCTCGATACGGCTCGGCAGCGCCTGCAGGCCGTGAACGATATCGTGCTCAACGGCGGCATCCACACCTTTCAGCCGGCCCAGTTTCGCCACCAGCATCAGCAGAACGGTTAACTGGGTAGTGAACGCTTTGGTGGACGCCACGCCAATTTCCGTGCCGGCTTTGGTCATCAGCGCCAGCGACGATTCACGCACCAGCGATGAGCCCGGAACGTTACAGATGGCCAGCGAACCGAGATAACCGAGCTCTTTGGACAGACGCAGCGCCGCGAGGGTGTCTGCGGTTTCGCCGGACTGCGACAGCGTGATCATCAGGCTGTTGCGGCGCACGGCGGATTTGCGATAGCGGAATTCCGAGGCGATTTCGACATCGCACGGCACGCCTGCCAGCGCTTCAAACCAGTAGCGAGAAACCATACCGGAGTTGTACGAGGTGCCACACGCGACAATCTGAATATGCTCAACTTTAGAGAGCAGTTCGTCGGCGTTCGGACCCAGCTCGCTTAAATCCACCTCGCCGTGGCTGATGCGCCCGGCCAGCGTGTTTTTAATCGCGTTCGGCTGCTCGTAGATCTCTTTTTGCATGTAGTGGCGGTAGATGCCTTTATCACCGGCGTCATACTGCACATTAGATTCGATTTCCGGGCGGGAGACGCTTTCGCCCTGGGTGTTGAAAATCGCGACGGAGCGGCGGGTCACTTCGGCGATATCGCCCTCTTCGAGGAAGATAAAGCGGCGGGTCACCGGCAGCAGCGCCAGCTGATCGGAGGCGATGAAGTTTTCGCCCACGCCGAGGCCAATCACCAGCGGGCTGCCGGAACGGGCCGCCAGCAGGACGCTCGGATCGCGGTTATCCATAATGACGGTGCCGTAAGCGCCGCGCAGCTGAGGAATAGCGCGCAGCACCGCCTCACGCAGCGTACCGCCCTGCTCCAGCTCCCAGTGCACCAGGTGCGCGATCACTTCGGTGTCGGTTTCGGTGACGAATTCGTAGCCGCGCGTTTTCAGCAGTTCGCGCAGCGGTTCGTGGTTTTCGATAATGCCGTTATGCACCACCACAATATGCCCGGAGACATGCGGGTGCGCGTTGCCTTCTGACGGTTCGCCGTGGGTCGCCCAGCGGGTGTGCGCGATACCCGTGCCGCCGTGCAGCGGATGTTCTTCCGCCGCCTGAACCAGCATCTGTACTTTGCCCAGACGACGCAGACGGGTTATATGCCCCGCGTTATCCACCACCGCGAGACCAGCGGAGTCATAGCCGCGGTACTCCAGACGACGCAAACCTTCGAGAAGGATTTCAGCAATATCACGTTGCGCTACAGCGCCAACAATTCCACACATAATTAATTTCCTGACAATGGCATTTCGCCATGCGTTGTCGCCGACCTGTATTTGCCCGTTTGCCGGGCTCCCCGAGCCTTGTAGAGAGTGGGGTTATTGTTTTGGTACTGCCTGTGGGCGGAAGATTATGTTATCCCCTCATCCCGAGTCTGCCGCAGGGCATGACTGCTCTGCGACCGACAAAACCGTATGGCGGGCAGATACAGCGCGCCCGCCATGAACATAACTTATTTTTTTTTCACCGGGCGACGCCAGCCCTGTTTGTGTACCTGCGGCACGCGGGTGAGCACCAGCTCGTTTTCCGCGATATTGCGCGTCACGGTGGTGCCTGCGGCGATGGTCGCGCCTTTCGCCACCGTCACCGGTGCCACCAGCTGGGTATCGGAGCCGACAAACACATCATCGCCAATGATGGTTTTGTGCTTGTTAGCGCCATCATAGTTACAGGTGATGGTGCCCGCGCCGATATTAACGTTATCGCCGATTTCCGCGTCGCCGAGATAGGTCAGGTGACCCGCTTTTGAGCCTTTACCCAGACGCGCTTTTTTCATCTCGACGAAGTTGCCGACATGCGCGCCTTCGAGAAGCTCCGCGCCCGGACGCAGACGCGCGAACGGCCCGATGGTACAGGCGGTATCCAGACGGGCGTCTTCCACCACGCTGTAAGGACTGATTTCGCAGTCGTCGCCGATGACGCTGTTTTTAATCACGCAGCCCGCGCCGATTTTCACGCGATTGCCCAGCACTACGTCGCCTTCAATAATCACGTTAGCGTCAATTTCGACATCGCGCCCGTGTTGCAGCGTGCCGCGCAGATCAAAACGCGCCGGGTCACGTAACATCACGCCCGCCAGCAGCAGTTTTTCTGCCTGCTCGGCCTGATAAACGCGCTCAAGACGCGCCAGTTGCAGGCGGTTGTTCACGCCTTCCACTTCGCTTAAACGCTGTGGATGCACGGCGGCAATCTCGCGGTCTTCGTTCCAGGCCATCGCGATGATATCGGTGATGTAGTATTCACCCTGCGCATTGTTGTTATCGAGCTTCGCCAGCCAGCGTTTCAGATCCGCGCCGTTGGCGACGAGGATGCCGGTGTTGATTTCGTTAATCTGGCGCTGCTCGTCGCTGGCATCTTTATGCTCAACGATACCGGAGACATTGCCATTCTCACGGGTAATGCGGCCATAACCGGTCGGATCGTCGAGCTTCACGGTTAACAGCCCAATGCCGCCCTGCGGCTTCGCCGCGCAGAGCTGTTGCAGGGTGTCAACGGAGATCAGCGGTACGTCGCCGTAGAGCATCAGCACATCTTCGTCGTCGCTAAAGAACGGCGCTGCCTGCTGCATCGCATGACCGGTGCCGAGCTGCTCGGCCTGCAATACCCAGTTGAGCGAGGCGTCTTTAAGAGTGCTTTGCAGCAGATCGCCGCCATGACCGTAAACCAGGTGAATATGTTGCGCGCCAACATGTTTGGCGGCATCAATCACGTGTTGCACCATCGGCTTCCCGGCCAGAGTGTGCAGCACTTTTGGAAGATCGGAGTACATGCGCGTGCCTTTGCCAGCGGCAAGGATCACAACGCTCATAGCATGGCTAGACATAGTCGTCCTGTCTTATGAAAGTGAATGAAGTAAAGCGATTTAGCGCCCGAAATTCTACATATTTTTCAGCATAAAACGGGCTGCTGGCAAATCGCCGCTTTAAGCCTGTTTTACCACGTTATACAGTCGCGTAATGCATGCCGGAAGGCGTAAAAAGAGAGCGTAAACGCTTTCTGGCGTCTTATCATTCATAAAAACAATGGGATGCCGTTTTTTTGCGTCTGGAATAAAGCGCGATAAATGCCGACTAAAATCCAGCAAACATACGTCCTTGCGTATAACGCAGACATAAAAAAAGCCAGCCGGGTCGCCCTGGCTGGCTTTTTAACTTTCAAGCCGGTGTTACATCGCTTTTTTGGTCAACTCGATAACGCGCAGTTTGGCGATCGCCTTGGCCAGCTCAGCAGAAGCCTGAGCGTAGTCCACGTCACCGTGGGAGCTACGGATATGGTCTTCCGCTTTACGCTTCGCTTCCAGGGCTCGCGCTTCGTCGAGATCCTGGCCGCGAATCGCGGTGTCAGCCAGCACGGTTACGTTGCCCGGCTGCACTTCCAGCACGCCGCCGGAGAGATAGATATACTCTTCGTGGCCGTGCTGTTTCACGATGCGGATCATACCAGGCTTAATGGCGGTGAGCAGCGGCGCGTGGCCCGGGTAAATACCCAGTTCACCTTCGCTACCCGTAACCTGGATTTTCTCGACCAGACCAGAGAACATCTGTTTCTCTGCGCTGACGACATCCAGGTGGTAAGTCATTGCCATGTCACCCTCCGATTAAGGCGTTAAAGTTTTTTGGCTTTTTCCACGGCTTCATCAATGGAGCCAACCATGTAGAACGCCTGCTCCGGCAGATGATCGTATTCACCTTCCATAATGCCTTTAAAGCCACGGATGGTGTCTTTCAGCGATACGTATTTGCCCGGCGCGCCGGTAAACACTTCTGCCACGAAGAACGGCTGTGACAGGAAACGCTGAATTTTACGAGCACGCGCAACGACCAGTTTGTCTTCTTCAGACAGCTCGTCCATACCGAGGATGGCGATGATGTCTTTCAGTTCCTGGTAACGCTGCAGGATGGACTGCACGCCGCGAGCGGTGTCGTAGTGCTCCTGGCCTACTACCAGCGGATCCAGCTGACGGCTGGTGGAATCCAGCGGGTCAACGGCCGGGTAGATACCCAGAGAAGCAATCTGACGGCTCAGTACCACGGTTGCGTCAAGGTGCGCAAAGGTGGTGGCTGGTGACGGGTCAGTCAAGTCATCCGCCGGTACGTATACCGCCTGTACGGAGGTGATAGAACCGGTTTTGGTGGAGGTGATACGCTCCTGCAGAACGCCCATCTCTTCCGCCAGGGTCGGCTGGTAACCTACCGCTGAAGGCATACGGCCCAGCAGTGCGGATACTTCAGTACCGGCCAGGGTGTAACGGTAGATGTTGTCGACGAACAGCAGAACGTCACGACCTTCGTCACGGAATTTCTCAGCCATGGTCAGGCCGGTCAGCGCAACGCGCAGACGGTTTCCCGGCGGCTCGTTCATCTGGCCGTACACCAGGGATACTTTATCCAGTACGTTGGAGTCGGTCATTTCGTGGTAGAAGTCGTTACCTTCACGGGTACGTTCGCCCACGCCCGCAAACACGGAGTAACCGGAGTGCTCAATCGCGATGTTACGAATAAGCTCCATCATGTTTACGGTTTTACCTACACCTGCACCACCGAACAGACCGACTTTACCGCCCTTCGCGAACGGACACATCAGGTCGATAACTTTGATGCCGGTTTCCAGCAGTTCCTGAGAGCTGGACAGCTCTTCATAGGACGGCGCCGCGCGGTGAATCGCCCAACGCTCTTCTTCGCCGATGTCGCCTTTCATGTCGATAGGCTGACCCAGGACGTTCATGATACGACCCAGCGTCGCTTTACCTACCGGCACTTCGATCGGGTGCTCAAGGTCTGCAACAGGCAGACCGCGACGCAGACCGTCGGAAGAGCCCATCGCGATGGTACGTACGATACCGCCGCCGAGCTGCTGCTGGACTTCCAGCACCAGACGCTCATTACCATTCGTTACCTCAAGGGCGTCGTACACTTTCGGTACAGCATCCTGAGGGAACTCGACGTCCACCACGGCGCCGATTACCTGGACAATCTTTCCAGTAGCCATCTTGAATCCTCTACGAAATAACCTGGTTAAACCGCGGCGGCCCCCGAGACGATCTCGGTGAGTTCCTGAGTAATGCTGGCCTGACGAGCTTTGTTGTACACCAACTGCAGCTCTTTAATCAGGCTGCCGCCATTATCGGTTGCGGCTTTCATCGCCACCATTCGTGCGGCCTGCTCGCTGGCCAGGTTTTCAACCACACCCTGATAAACCTGCGATTCGACATAACGACGCAGCAGGGTATCCAGCAGCGCCTTCGGATCGGGTTCGTACAGGTAATCCCAGGATTTGTGCTTCAACTCATCGTCTTCTGATGCCGGCAGCGGCAGCAGCTGAGTGATGGTCGGAGCCTGAGACATGGTGTTAATAAATTTGTTGCTGACAACGTAAAGCTTGTCCAGACGGCCTTCATCATAAGCCTGCAACATCACTTTAACCGGGCCAATCAGATCGGACAGGGAAGGGTTGTCCCCCATGCCGGTGACCTGCGCCACAATGTTGCCGCCCACTGAATTGAAGAAAGAAACGCCTTTAGAGCCGATCATTGCGATATCGCACTGAACGCCTTTATCGGACCATGCTTTCATATCCGCCAGCAGTTTCTTGAACAGGTTGATGTTCAAGCCGCCGCACAGACCACGGTCAGTCGACACCACCAGGTAGCCCACGCGCTTAACGTCGCGTTCTTCCAGGTACGGGTGTTTGTATTCCAGATTACCGGTAGCAAGGTGACCAATCACTTTGCGCATGGTATCTGCATAAGGACGGCTGGCCGCCATGCGATCCTGCGATTTACGCATTTTGGAAGCGGCGACCATCTCCATCGCTTTAGTGATCTTTTGCGTGTTCTGGACGCTTGCGATCTTACTACGTATCTCTTTTGCGCCGGCCATGAGCTTCTCCTCAATGCCTTGCGGCTTGCCTTACAGCAAGCCGCCAGACGTTACCAAGACTGGGTTGCTTTGAAGGAGTCGAGGAGGCTTTTCAGCTTGCCTTCGATCTCATCGTTATAGCCACCGGTCTGGTTGATCTCTTGCATCAGCGGAGCGTGATCACGGTCAGCGTAAGCCAGCAGAGCGGCTTCGAAGCTACCGATTTTCGCCAGTTCCACATCTTCGAGGTAACCGCGCTCCGCCGCGAACAGGACCAGGCCCTGCTGTGCAACGGACATCGGCGCGTACTGTTTCTGCTTGAGCAGTTCAGTCACTTTCTGGCCGTGGCTCAGCTGCTTACGGGTTGCTTCGTCCAGATCGGAGGCGAACTGAGAGAACGCCGCCAGTTCACGATACTGCGCCAGCGCGGTACGGATACCACCGGACAGTTTCTTGATGATCTTGGTCTGAGCAGCACCACCCACACGCGATACGGAGATACCCGGGTTAACCGCCGGACGAATACCGGAGTTAAACAGGTTGGTTTCCAGGAAGATCTGACCATCGGTAATAGAAATTACGTTGGTCGGAACGAACGCGGAAACGTCACCCGCCTGGGTTTCGATGATCGGCAGTGCGGTCAGAGAGCCGGTTTTACCTTTCACTGCACCTTTGGTGAAGTTCTCAACGTATTCCGCGTTAACACGGGATGCGCGCTCCAGCAGACGGGAGTGGAGGTAGAACACGTCGCCCGGGAATGCTTCACGTCCCGGCGGGCGACGGAGCAGCAGGGAAACCTGACGGTAAGCGACAGCCTGTTTAGACAGGTCATCGTAAACGATCAGCGCGTCTTCGCCGCGGTCACGGAAGTATTCGCCCATCGCGCAACCGGCATACGGAGCCAGGTACTGCAGCGCAGCGGATTCAGAAGCGGTCGCAACCACAACGATGGTATTGGACAGCGCACCGTGCTCTTCCAGTTTACGAACCACGTTAGCAATGGTGGACGCTTTCTGGCCGATAGCCACGTACACGCATTTGATGCCGGAATCGCGCTGGTTGATGATGGCGTCGATAGCCATCGCGGTTTTACCGGTCTGACGGTCGCCGATGATCAGTTCACGCTGACCACGACCGATTGGGATCATGGCGTCAACGGACTTATAACCGGTCTGTACAGGCTGGTCTACGGACTGACGATCGATAACGCCTGGTGCGATAACTTCGATTGGCGAGAAGCCATCGTGTTCAACCGGACCTTTACCATCGATCGGCGCGCCGAGGGTGTTAACCACACGGCCCAGCAGGCCGCGGCCAACCGGTACTTCAAGAATACGGCCAGTACATTTCACCTTCATGCCTTCGGCGAGGTCAGCGTACGGCCCCATAACCACTGCACCAACGGAGTCGCGCTCCAGGTTCAGTGCGATAGCGTAACGGTTACCCGGCAGGGAAATCATCTCACCCTGCATACAATCGGCCAGGCCGTGAATGCGGATAACACCGTCGCTTACAGAAACAATAGTACCTTCGTTATGAGCTTCGCTCACAACATTGAACTGAGCAATGCGCTGCTTGATCAGTTCGCTGATTTCGGTGGAATTCAGTTGCATGCTCCAGTCCCCTTAAGACTGCAAGACGTCTGCGAGGCGCTCAAGACGGCCGCGCACGCTGCCGTCAATGACCGTATCACCCGAACGGATGATGACGCCCGCCATTACAGACTTATCAATTTTGCAATTCAGCTTCACTTTGCGTGACAGACGTTTTTCCATCGCGGCGCTGATTTTCGCAAGCTGTTCATCGCTCAGTGCGCTGGCGGAAGTCACTTCGACTTCAACGGTAGCCTCAAGGGCTGCGCGTAACTGAATGAACTGCTCAAGAACATCAGGAAGTACCTTCAGACGGCCGTTTTCTGCCATCACCCGAATCAGGTTCTGGCCGTTGGCGTCTAACTGGTCACCACAGATTGCGATAAACGACTCAGCGAGCGTTTCTGGCGCCAGGGCGCCAGAGAGAAGCTCAGCCATCTGTTCGTTTTTGGCCACTTCAGCGGCAAACGCCAGCATATCCTGCCAGCGGTCGAGGCTTTGGTGTTCGACGGCAAAGTCAAAAGCTGCTTTGGCGTAGGGGCGAGCTACCGTTACAAATTCAGACATCAGCCCCTCCCTCCTTACAGTTCAGCGACCAGTTTATTCACGATGTCGCTGTTAGCAGCTTCATCCACGGAACGTTCAATGATCTTCTCGGCGCCAGCAACAGCCAGGATAGCAACCTGCTTGCGCAGCTCTTCACGGGCACGTTTACGCTCGGCTTCGATTTCGGCCTGGGCCTGCGCCACGATTTTGTTACGTTCCTGCTCTGCTTCAGCTTTCGCTTCGTCCAGGATCTGAGCACGGCGTTTGTTCGCCTGCTCAATAATCACCTGGGCTTCCGCTTTCGCTTTTTTCAGCTGGTCGGTCGCGTTGGACTGTGCAAGCTCCAGATCCTTTTTAGCGCGTTCTGCAGAAGACAGACCGTCAGCAATTTCTTTCTGACGTTTTTCGATGGCAGCCATAATTGGCGGCCATACATACTTCATACAGAACAGAACGAACAGGACAAACGCGATGGCCTGGCCGAGGATTGTTGCGTTAAGATTCACAGCACAATGCCTCTTATCTGGTTAATGTTCTGATATTGTCTGGAAATTCAGACAACTTCGTTTACTACGCGACGGCGAACATCACGTACAGACCCAGACCCACAGCGATCATCGGGATAGCATCCACCAGACCCATTACGATAAAGAACTGAGTACGCAGCAGAGGAATCAGATCAGGCTGGCGCGCAGCGCCTTCCAGGAATTTGCCCCCGAGGATGCCGATACCGATCGCAGCACCGATTGCCGCCAGACCCATCATCACAGCGGCAGCCATGTACAGCAGATCCATATTCAGGTTTTCCATGACAGTCTCCAGTTTGTTTCAGTTAAAACGCAGTAGTGTTGAGTAAAAAATCAATGCTCTTCAGATGCCATCGACAGATAGACAATCGTCAGAACCATGAAAATGAAGGCCTGCAACGTAATGATCAGGATGTGGAAAATGGCCCAGGGCACATTTAACAACCATTGTGACCACCACGGCAGAAGACCCGCAATCAGAATGAAAATCAGCTCACCGGCATACATGTTGCCGAACAGTCGCAGACCGAGAGAAACCGGTTTGGACAGCAGGCTCACACCTTCCAGAATCAGGTTGATCGGAATAAATACCGGGTGATTGAACGGCTGCAGCGTCAGCTCTTTAGTAAAGCCGCCAACGCCTTTCATTTTGATGCTGTAGAAAAGAATGAGGATAAATACACCAAGCGCCATGGAAAGGGTGATGTTCACGTCCGCAGACGGCACCACGCGCAGGGCCGGCAAGCCAAATACGTGCTCGCCGATGTACGGCAGCAGGTCGATAGGCAGCAAATCCATCAGGTTCATCAGGAATACCCAGACGAAAATCGTCAGGGCCAGCGGCGCAATGAGCTTGCTTTTGCCGTGGTACATGTCTTGTACGCTACCATGCACAAAGCCGATAACCAGCTCTACCGCGGTCTGGAATTTGCCCGGTACGCCGCTGGTCGCGTGTTTGGCGACTTTACGGAACAGAACCAGGAATAACAGGCCCAGCACCACCGAGAAAAACATCGAGTCGATGTTGAGCGTCCAGAAGGTGGCCGGGGGGTTATGCGGATCCACCAGCGAGAAGGTACGCAGGTCAATCTGAAGGTTATTCAGATGGTGGCCTATGTACTCCTGCGGCGTCGAGATTTCTCCTGCAGACATGATGCCTCTTACCCTTTGTTGTTAATTACAGCTGGCGCCAGTATCTGCACAACCAGCACCGAAACCCACGTCACAATCAGCGGCAAGAAAACCGCCTTCAAACACGCCAGCGCCACCACCAGCAGGGTAAAAGTCGCAATCACCTTAAACGCTTCGCCGAAGGCGAAAGACCAGGCCACGCGGCCTTTAGCGGGTGTATGCGCCTGATGACGCCAGGCAAAATTCATAAACAGCACATTCGGCAGCCACACTGCCAGCCCTCCGCATAACGCAGAGAAGCCCCAGAAAGGGTCTTTGAAGCAAAACAACAATCCTGCCGCCAGAACCGCGATGAACTGGATGAGCAGGAGCTTGCGGGCCACTTTTTTACTCATAAGCGACGCAGACATTTTGCCACTGCTCCCTTCGAGGTATGACGCGTGTCGTATAAAACGTTCTTTGACGCTCTGAGTCAAGCCTCAAAAAGCGCTCAAATTATACGGGGCGAGCACGTGATTTCAAACTATAAGTAGCCAAAAGGTGAATAAATGTTTAAATAATTTTCAGGAGGCGTTTTTTTCAAGTTTCTCTTAAATCTGAAAGCAAATGTAAAAACTGCAAATCGCGCGAAAACCTTGTGAATAAAGCGTGCACGAGATCACATTCTAAACAATTTCTGCTCAAGCTTTAGCAGATCCTTTATGAATGCGTGTTTTATAACCTTTTGAATTTAAGACGCTTTAAACCCAAAATTTTTTAAAACACCCCGAAACACGATTAAAACCTTTCATTGACATCTATGAGAAACAATTTACGCCTTATTAGCATACAGACACCTGTACATAGCGCCCTTATATTTTCATCAGTGACTATTTACCATTTGGCGCAAATGATGCTTAGTTATCCTTAAGCTGCAAACAAGTTAATAAAAAGTGAAATAAGATGTTGTAATTACGCCCCATACCTCTTTTTCTGCTGACGCAATCCCGACACCTTATTTCTACTTTTTTTGATAAATATTAAGTTCTGTTTGCTTTAAGGATAACCAGATGGCGTTCGCCATCGAGACGCGGAACAGACAGTCTGACGATTTCTTCAACAGCAAAACCTGACGGCAGCGCGCTGATTTCATCATCCGGACGCTGGCCTTTAAGAGCATAAAAACGCCCTTCTTCTCCCGGCAGATGATGGCACCAGTTCACCATATCCGAGAGCGACGCAAATGCGCGGCTGATAACGCCATCAAACGGCGGCTCGGCAGGAAAGGCTTCTACGCGGCTTTGAACCGGCGTGATGTTGTCGAGTTTCAGCTCGTGTTGCACCTGACGCAAAAAACGCACGCGCTTGCCGAGACTGTCCAGCAGCGTGAAATGGCTGTCCGGACGCACAATCGCCAGCGGAATACCCGGCAGGCCAGGGCCTGTGCCAACATCAATAAAACGGGTGCCTTTTAAGTGCGGCTCCACCACGATGCTGTCCATGATATGGCGCACCAGCATCTCGTTCGGGTCGCGTACGGAGGTGAGGTTATAAGCCTTGTTC
Source organism: Cronobacter sp. HA18006 (assembly GCF_011605445.1). Classification (NCBI taxonomy): domain Bacteria; kingdom Pseudomonadati; phylum Pseudomonadota; class Gammaproteobacteria; order Enterobacterales; family Enterobacteriaceae; genus Cronobacter; species Cronobacter sp. HA18006. Next base: position 114,112 of record NZ_JAANQB010000026.1, read on the forward strand.
CACTTGTTCAGCATATCGACATAGGCCACCAGCTGCGCTTTCTGGTGTTCGGGCAGCGTAATCCCTGCGTCATCAAGCAGGCGGGTCAGTGTATTCAGCACGACGGTTTTTCCATATAAAAAGGGCCAGACAAGGCTGGCCCGAAGAGCGTTTCAACTCAGGCACTGCGGCGCAGTAGCCCCTGTTTTTTCAGCCAGACCAGCAGAATCGAGATAGCGGCTGGCGTGATCCCGGAGATACGGGACGCCTGGCCAATCGATGCCGGTTTATGATCGTTAAGCTTGGCGATCACTTCATTGGAGAGGCCATTCACCTGGCGATAATCCAGCGTCGCCGGCAGCAGCGTGTTTTCGTTGCGCTGCTGTTTTTCAATCTCATCCTGCTGACGAGCGATATAGCCTTCGTATTTCACCTGGATCTCAACCTGCTCCGCCGCCTGCGCGTCATCCAGTGCCGGCGCGAAAGCCGATAGCGTCGTCAACTGAGCATAGGTCATTTCCGGGCGACGCAGCAGATCTTCACCGCTGGCTTCACGGGAGAGCGGCGCAGTGAGCATCGTGTTGATCTCCTCCACCGAGGCGGTAGACGGCGTCACCCAGGTGCTTCTCAGGCGCTGGCGCTCGCGTTCGATATTCTCAAGCTTCTCGTTGAAGCGCGCCCAGCGCGCATCGTCGACCAGTCCCATTTCGCGACCAACTTCGGTCAGGCGTAAATCGGCGTTATCTTCGCGCAGCATCAGGCGATATTCGGCACGCGAGGTGAACATGCGGTACGGCTCTTTGGTGCCGAGCGTGCAGAGGTCATCCACCAGCACGCCAAGGTAAGCCTGAGAGCGCCCCGGCGCCCAGCCCTCTTTCTCCGCCGAGTAACGGCCCGCGTTCAGACCGGCCAGCAGCCCCTGAGCCGCGGCTTCTTCGTAACCGGTCGTGCCGTTGATCTGGCCTGCGAAGAACAACCCATGGATATATTTGCTTTCGAGCGTCGGCTTCAGGTCGCGCGGATCGAAGAAATCGTACTCAATCGCGTAACCCGGGCGAACAATCTTCGCGTTCTCCATCCCTCTCATGGAACGGACGATTTGCATCTGCACGTCGAACGGCAGGCTGGTGGAGATGCCGTTCGGGTAAATTTCGTTGCTGGTCAGCCCTTCCGGCTCCAGGAAAATCTGGTGCGCGTTGCGATCGGCGAAGCGCATCACTTTATCTTCAATCGAGGGGCAGTAGCGCGGGCCGATCCCTTCAATAACCCCTGCGTACATCGGGCTGCGATCGAGGTTATTGCGGATCACGTCATGGGTTTTCTCGTTAGTGTGCGTGACGTAGCACGGCACCTGACGCGGATGCTGATCCGCCGAGCCCATGAATGAGAAGACCGGCATCGGATTGTCGCCATGCTGCTGGTCGAGCACGCTGAAATCGATAGTGCGCGCGTCAATACGCGGCGGCGTTCCGGTTTTCAGGCGGCTGACGCGCAGCGGCAGTTCGCGCAGGCGACGCGCCAGCGGTACGGAAGGCGGATCGCCCGCACGGCCGCCGCTGTAGTTATCAAGCCCGATGTGAATCTTGCCGTCGAGGAACGTACCGACCGTCAGAACAACCGCTTTCGCGCGGAATTTCAGGCCCATCTGCGTGACGGCACCGACAACGCGATCGTTTTCGACGATCAGATCGTCAACGGCCTGCTGGAAGATCATCAGGTTCGGCTGATTCTCCAGTGCAGTACGCACAGCCTGCTTGTACAGCACGCGATCCGCCTGAGCGCGGGTGGCGCGTACGGCCGGACCTTTGCTGGCGTTTAGTATCCTAAACTGGATACCCGCCTGGTCGATCGCTTTCGCCATAAGCCCGCCGAGGGCATCCACTTCCTTAACCAGATGTCCTTTACCAATACCGCCGATCGCCGGGTTGCAGGACATCTGTCCGAGCGTGTCGATATTGTGTGTCAAAAGCAGGGTCTGCTGACCCATGCGTGCAGCGGCCATTGCGGCCTCGGTACCTGCATGACCCCCGCCAATGATAATGACGTCAAAAGGATCCGGATAAAACATGTTGGTATGACCTCGCGGTTGTGCGAAAGAGGGTTAGCTAGCCCGGGGCGTGGATTCTACTCAACTTTAGCCTGGTGAGAAAGCGCCGGGATCGTTGGTATTAAAAAGAAGATCTTTTATCTAAAGGATCTGTTTTATTATGATCTCTTATTAGGATCGACATCCCTTGTGGATAACCCGGATCGCCCATTTGGGATCAAAAGGTTATCCGGGATCGCTTGCTGTGAATGATCGGTGATCCCAGACCGTATAAGCTGGGATCAGAAATGAGGGTTATACACAACTCAAAAAGCGAACAACACTTATACCTTGGATAACTACGGGTTGATCCAAGCTTTTAAGCTATTTTATCCACAGCTGAATGGCGATCATTTCGCCGATCAGAGTAAATTTTTCCATGATCCGAGCCACACCTCAGCCGGATCTTCGGGAATATCATGATCGAGAATGTTGATCTTAAGCGGTTCGCCGACGCGTTTCGCGCCGCATTCGATTAACAGCGCGTCCAGTTTCTCAATCGCCCCGCAAAACGTGTCGTATTCGCGGCTTCCTATACCGATAGCGCCGTAGCGAACCTGGCTGAGATCCGGACGCTGTTCTGCAAGCTCATCATATAAAGGTTGCAGATTGTCCGGCAGATCGCCCGCGCCATGCGTGGACGTCACGATAAGCCAGGTGCCTTCAGGCTTAAGATCCTCAAGAAGCGGGCCATGCAGCGTTTCGGTGCTAAAACCGGCGTCTTCCAGCTTTTCAGCCAGGTGCTCCGCCACATATTCCGCGCCGCCAAGAGTGCTGCCACTGATCAGGGTAATGTCTGTCATGGATGTCCGCCTTGAGTAAACGACGCGTATTGTACGCTGTGCAGGGGCTGGGATCTACCTGTGGATAATATGGGTATTAAAAAATCCCTTTATGGGCGGATAGTACGCATGATCGGGTTTTGCAGCGAGATCAACGTCTCGGTGGACTGAATTTCATCAATTGTTTGGATCTTGTTGATAAGCACCTGTTGTAATGCGTCTATCGAACGACACATTACTTTAATAAAGATGCTGTAGTGGCCGGTGGTGTAATAGGCCTCGGTCACTTCATCCAGGCTTTCCAGCTTTTCGAGCGCGGCCGGGTAATCTTTTGCACTCTTGAGAATAATGCCGATAAAGCAGCACACATCGTAACCAAGCTGTTTCGGGCTGATATCGATACGCGCGCCAGTGATGATCCCCGCCTGCTTCATTTTTTCCACGCGTACATGAATCGTGCCGGGACTGACGCCGAACTGTTTAGCGAGTTCGGCATAGGCGGTACGCGCATTCGCCATTAATGCCTCCAGAATGCCGCGGTCCAGATTATCGATCTGATAATTTTCCATACGTTTTCCTTATGTTTATTCAGTAATCGTCAGTTTCATGCCGCCTATATTATCGGATTAAAAGATGCGTGGCCTTTTTTATTGATGATTATTGAACTGGCGGGCTTTTTTATTGCTTAATCAAAAGCAACAGAGGTACAGGAGCCCTAAAAAATGAAAACCGCCTACATCACACGCCAGCGTCAGATTAGCTTTGTGAAAGCCCATTTTTCCCGCCTGCTTGAGGAGAAACTCGGTCTGCTTGAAGTGCAGGCACCGATCTTAAGCCGCGTCGGCGACGGGACGCAGGATAACCTTTCCGGCTGTGAAAAAGCGGTGCAGGTCAATGTCAAAACGCTGCCGCACGCGCAGTTTGAAGTGGTGCACTCGCTCGCGAAATGGAAGCGCAAAACGCTGGGCCAGCATGATTTCAGCGCGGGCGAAGGGCTTTATACCCATATGAAAGCGCTGCGCCCCGATGAAGACCGTCTCTCTCCGGTACACTCGGTGTATGTGGATCAGTGGGACTGGGAGCGCGTGATGGGCGACGGCGAACGCCATCTCGGTACGCTGAAGCAGACGGTGGAGAGCATCTGGTCAGCGATTAAGGAAACCGAACTGGCGGCGGCGGAGCGCTTCGGGCTGACGCCGTTCCTGCCGGACGCCATTCATTTTGTGCACAGCGAAACGCTGCAGCGCCGCTTCCCGGAGCTGGACGCCAAAGGGCGCGAGCGTGCGATTGCGAAAGAGTTGGGCGCGGTCTTCCTGATTGGCATTGGCGGGAAACTTGCCGACGGCAAACGCCACGACGTGCGCGCGCCGGATTATGATGACTGGACCACGCCGACGGAAAGCGGTTTTGCCGGGCTTAACGGCGATATCCTCGTCTGGAACCCGCTACTGGAAGACGCGTTTGAAATTTCCTCAATGGGGATCCGTGTCGATGCCGACACGCTTAAACGCCAGCTGGCGCTCACCGGCGATCAGGATCGTCTGGCGCTGGAATGGCATCAGGCGCTGCTGAACGGCGAAATGCCGCAAACGATCGGCGGCGGGATCGGTCAGTCGCGTCTCACTATGCTGCTGCTGCAACTGCCGCATATCGGTCAGGTCCAGTGCGGCGTCTGGCCGGAGCAGGTGCAGTCTACCGTCGCTGAGCTGCTGTAATTCAGCGGCGTAAACGACGCACCAGACGGCTGCGCATCCCGGTATCAAAGCGCCAGATGTGATCGAAAATGCGCATGATGCCGGGCTTGCCATGCGCGGACATCGCCACCGCGTGAAAGCGGTGCTGATGAACGCGCTGCAACTCCTTTACCTTGTTAACCACCTCATCCGGCAGCCGCTGGGCGATAAAATCGGACACCACCACCGCGTCGGCGTCGAACCACTCGCCGCCCTGTAGCTTTTCCGCAATGGCGCGAAAACAGCTCGCCAGATCGGTGCCGCCGCGAAAGCGCTGGCTCAGAAAGCGGATCGCCTGTTCGATACCGTCGCGCCCGCACAGCTCATAACGCACCACTTCGCTCGAAAACAGCATGATAAAACAGCGGCGGTTATCGGCCAGCGCAATGCGCATCAGCGCCAGACAAAACGCCTTGGCGCACTGCTCGTTAAAGCCGCCCATCGAGCCGGACGTATCCACGCAGACGATAAACGGCCCGCGCGGCTGTTCGTCATAATCCTGGCGCGTCACCGGCTGCTGCATGACTTTTTCACGCCACGCGTCGCCCTGAAGCCGGTAAGTCAGCAACTGTTTTTCCACCAGCCGCCGGTAAAACTCATATTCCAGCTCGGTAATGCCAAGCGTCGCCAGCTCCGGCGGCAGCAGGCGCAGAATATCGTCGCTGCGCTGTAAGCCGTCGACCTGTTCCGGCACGGACGCGGGTTCACGCACCAGCGTGCGGAACGTTTCCAGCGGTGCCTCTTTCTTCGGCACCGATTTCGCCTCACGCGAGCGACCGAGCTGTTCGGCAAGCTGCATCAGCTCCGGCTGGTCGGCCAGGAAATCGCCATATTTCACGATAAGCTGATAATCGCCGCGCCGCAGTTTGCCGTCGCTCATATCCCACAGACGACCGGCGGAATCTTCGTTCTCCACCAGCACCTGCTCAAGCTGGCCGCTCAGCGTCATGCGCTCCTGCACTTCGCTCAGCAGTTGCTCGCGTTCTTCCTCCAGCAACTGCTGATTAAAGGACGTCGCCTGCACGACAAGGCTTAACCGCCAGCGCTGTAGAAAGAGCGTATGCAGGGCGGGCGTAAAATACGGGTTATCGGCGATAAGCCGCTGCGCCTGGTCGGCAAACGGGGAACCGACGCGCCGCAGCAATTCGCTGATTTGCGGCAGCTGAACGATAAACTGGCTGGTGGAGAGCAACTGGCTTTTCTGATAGCCGATCACCTCTTCTTCCAGCTCTGGCGGCACGTGCGCTTCTTTAAGGCGGGTTTTAAGCTGTTCGCGCCAGCGCGGAATATCCTGGGTCAGCGCATGTTTCAGGCGGGGAAACTTTTCGAAAAAGACCGCCAGCTGCGGCGACGCCAGCAGCGCAATGACGATCTCTTCTACCAGCTCGCCTTCGCTGATAGCCAGAATCAGGTTCAGCGAATCCGCTGTCAGCATTGGCGCGCCTGTTTAATCTGCTCGCCCACGTCCTGAAGGCTGGCCTCGATGCGTCCTAACCAGTCGCTTTCGACGAACAGACATTTTTGCTGCTCGCTAAAGCGCGTATGTTGCTGGTGCCACTCGTTATCCAGATCGTCAAGCTGCTGTTTGATTTCATCCGGCATGCCGTTGGCAGACGCCGCGCCCGGCAGCGAAAGGCGCGTACCCTGCAGGCTGACGTCGCGCAGCACCAGATGCTGGCTCGCGTCCACTTCCAGATCCAGCGCCTGGGCAAAGCCGATGCCGTTCAGCTTGCCGCGGATCTCGCCGCCTTTTTGCAGCCACGTCTCCAGCGCCTCGCGCGCGAACGTCACATGGATAACGTCGATATCGTGCAGCTTCAGCGGTTTTTGCAGCAGCAGCGTCAGCGTTGGCTCCGTGAGGCTTGCGGGCAGCTGATATTGCGGACGACGGCTGAACATGCCGCTCTGCTTCTCAAGGCGCAGCGCCGTTTTATCGCTGTGCTGCTGTTCTAACTGCATGCGGCGCTGGGTGATAGCGCCAAGACGGCTCAGCATCGCGTACTGGCCCCAGGCGTGTGAGGTCATCAGCTGCGCGATTTGCTGCTGCATTAACGTCATGGCGCTGGCGTCGTGCCACAGGCAGTCTTTCAAAAGGATCAGATCGATAGGCGCCACGGCATCGCGTCCGCTGAAAAAGGCGCTGGCCTGCAACAGGCGAATGGCTTTCTTCCAGCGACGATCTGAGACATAGGGTGCGTTCGGCAGCGCATCAAGCTGCTGGCGCAGGGTGAAGATCAGCTCGAAGACGGTATCCGGCAGTTTGACGTTGCCGATGCCGGTCTGCCACTGCTGATATTCTTCATCGCTCACCTGAAGACCCGGCGGCACCGGATTTTCGTTTTCATCCTGCTGGCTCACCAGCATGGCGCGAAAGCTGTTTTTCTCCTGCACCCGGTCGAGCCACAGGCGAATCAGCATGCGGTCATAGAGCGCCTCAAGACTGCTGTCCGCTTCGGGCAGCTCGTTGGATGCGGTGACCAGCAGGCGCATCGGAATTTTTTCTTCATGCGCGCCGTTACGAAAGCGGCGTTCATTAATGGCGGTGAGAAGGGTGTTCAGAATGGCCGGGCCCGCTTTCCAGATCTCATCCAGAAATACGATTTCCGCTTCCGGCAGATAACCCGCGGTCAGACGTTCATAGCGCCCTTCATCTTTTAGCGCCTGAATGGAGAGCGGCCCGAAGACCTCTTCCGGCGTCGAGAAGCGCGTCATCAGGTATTCAAACGCGCGCGCGTGCTGAAACGCGAATTTAAGCCGCCGGGCTATCAGGCTTTTCGCAATGCCGGGCGGACCAAGCAGAAATACGCTTTCACCGCTCAGCGCCGCCAGCAGACACATCCGGATGGCGTGGCTGCGTTCAAACAGCCCTTTTTCCAGCGCTGCGCTGAGACGTGAAATTCTTTCCGCCAATAAATTGGGTTGAGCCATAATAGTTACTCTGCATTCTGACTACGCCGCCTGGTTTCTGGTGCGAGTATAGACGTTTCATATTCATGCTGATAATGGATTGATGCCATTATCTATTTGGCTTGATTTGGGTAAAGACTCGGTGATTGAGGGGTACGATTTTTTAACGAATCGTGCATACTGTGCGCTTTTTGTGGGCCAAGGGACGAAGCGCACACGGGATTTCAACGAAGACTAGTCTATGAGCACTGAGAATAAGCAATCGTTGCCAGCGATTACGCTGGCGGCCATCGGGGTGGTGTACGGTGATATCGGCACCAGCCCGCTTTATACATTACGAGAGTGTCTTTCCGGTCAGTTTGGGTTTGGCGTGGAGCGGGACGCCGTTTTTGGCTTTCTTTCTTTAATTTTCTGGCTGTTGGTTTTTGTTGTTTCTTTTAAATACCTCACCTTTGTAATGCGCGCCGACAACGCCGGCGAAGGCGGTATCCTGACGCTGATGTCGCTTGCCGGGCGCAATACCTCGGCGCGTATGACGTCGGTGCTGGTGATCCTGGGGCTTATCGGCGGCAGCTTCTTTTATGGCGAGGTGGTGATCACACCTGCGATTTCGGTGATGTCGGCCATTGAAGGTCTGGAGATCGCAGCCCCGTCGCTTGACCCGTATATCGTTCCGCTCTCGATAGTGGTACTGACGCTGCTGTTTATGATCCAGAAGCACGGTACCGGCATGGTGGGGAAACTCTTCGCACCGATTATGCTCGCCTGGTTTTTGATTCTGGCGGTGCTCGGCGCGCGCGGCATTATGAACAACCCAGAAGTGTTACAGGCGCTGAACCCAGCCTGGGCGGTGCATTTCTTCCTGGAATATAAAGCGGTTTCCTTTGCGGCGCTGGGCGCGGTGGTGCTGTCTATCACCGGCGTTGAAGCGCTGTACGCCGATATGGGGCATTTCGGTAAGCTGCCTATTCGCGTGGCGTGGTTCTCGGTGGTGTTGCCATCACTGGTGCTGAACTACTTCGGCCAGGGCGCGTTATTGCTGAAAACCCCTGAAGCCATCAAAAACCCCTTCTTCCTGTTAGCTCCCGACTGGGCGCTGATCCCGATGCTGATTCTGGCGACGCTCGCCACGGTTATTGCGTCGCAGGCGGTCATTTCCGGGGTCTTCTCGCTGACCCGCCAGGCGGTGCGTCTGGGCTATCTGTCGCCGATGCGCATTATTCACACGTCGGAGATGGAATCGGGCCAGATCTATATCCCGGTGGTGAACTGGCTGCTTTACTTCGCGGTGGTGATTGTCATCGTCAGCTTTGAGCACTCCAGCAATCTCGCGGCGGCTTACGGCATCGCGGTGACCGGTACGATGGTGCTGACCTCAATTCTGTTTGCGACCGCCGCGCGTAAAAACTGGCACTGGAGCCGCATTCTGGTGGGCCTGATGGTGACGGCGTTTCTGTGTGTTGACGTACCGCTTTTCTCGGCGAACCTGGAGAAACTTTTCTCCGGCGGCTGGCTGCCGTTAAGCCTGGGTCTGGTGATGTTCATCATTATGACGACCTGGAAAAGCGAGCGCTTCCGCCTGCTGCGCCGCATGCACGAGCACGGCAACTCGCTGGACGCGATGATCACTTCGCTTGAGAAATCGCCGCCGGTTCGCGTGCCGGGCACCGCGGTGTATATGTCGCGCGCGCTGAACGTCATTCCGTTCGCCCTGCTGCATAACCTCAAGCACAACAAAGTGCTGCATGAGCGTGTGATCCTGCTGACGCTGCGCACCGAAGACGCGCCTTACGTCCATAATGTGAAACGCGTGACGCTCGAACAGCTGTCGCCGACCTTCTGGCGCGTGGTGGCGAGCTACGGCTGGCGCGAAACGCCGAACGTGGAAGAAATTTTCCACCGCTGTGGGCTTGAGGGCTTAAGCTGCCGGATGATGGAAACCTCTTTCTTTATGTCGCACGAGTCGCTCATCATCGGCGATAAACGGCCCTGGTATTTACGCCTGCGCGGCAAGCTGTTCCTCCTCTTACAGCGCAACGCCTTACGCGCGCCAGACCAGTTCGAGATCCCGCCGAACCGCGTTATCGAGCTGGGAACACAGGTCGAGATTTAATCCTTAAGCGAAACGCCTTCCGAACTCCGGGAGGCGTTTTTTGTTGATGGGCGCGCTCTCTTTTTTTCCCAGTTTTTCCTTAAGCGAAACGTTTCGATGGCGATCACAGTTTCGCAACGTGGTGTTTGTTTATTGTTCTTTTCGCCGGATACACTCCCTGTTAGCGAAACGTTTCGCTGATGGAGCAAAAAATGAAAAAAGGCACCGTTCTTCATTCCGGCATTTCATCCGTCATCTCGCGTCTTGGCCATACGGATACCGTTGTGGTGTGTGACGCCGGGCTGCCGATTCCGTCCACGACTGAACGTATCGATCTCGCGCTGACCCAGGGCGTGCCGGGATTCTTACAGGTGGTTGATGTCGTCACGCAAGAAATGCAGGTTGAAGCGGCGATCCTCGCAGAAGAGATTAAACAGCATAATCCGCAGCTCCACGAAACGTTGCTCGGGCAGATCGAGCGGCTGCAGCAGCACCAGGGGAATACCATCACTGTTCGCTATGTTTCACATGAACAGTTCAAACTAAAAACCGCAGACAGTCAGGCGGTCATTCGCAGCGGGGAGTGTTCCCCGTATGCGAATATCATTCTCTGTGCCGGCGTCACATTCTGAGGCCGCCATGGAACCTTTACTCCAGCTCAAAGGCATTGATAAATCCTTCCCCGGCGTTAAGGCGCTTTCCGGCGCGACGCTGAATGTCTACGCCGGACGCGTGATGGCGCTGGTGGGGGAAAACGGCGCCGGTAAATCCACGCTGATGAAAGTGCTGACCGGCATCTATACCCGTGACGCCGGTTCGCTGCTCTGGCTTGGCCAGGAGACCACGTTCAGCGGGCCGAAAGCTTCCCAGGAAGCCGGTATCGGTATCATTCACCAGGAGCTGAACCTGATCCCGCAGCTCTCGATTGCGGAAAACATCTTTTTAGGGCGCGAGTTTGTCAGCCATTTCGGCAAAATCGACTGGAAAAAGATGTATGCCGAAGCCGATAAACTGCTGGCGAAGCTCAACCTGCGTTTTAACAGTCGTCGGCTGGTGGGCGAGCTGTCGATAGGCGATCAGCAGATGGTGGAAATCGCCAAAGTGCTGAGCTTTGAATCGCGCGTCATCATTATGGATGAACCCACCGACGCCCTGACCGATACCGAGACCGAATCCCTGTTCCGCGCCATCCGCGAGCTGAAAGCGCAGGGCTGCGGGATTGTCTATATCTCCCACCGCATGAAAGAGATTTTTGAGATCTGCGATGACGTGACGGTGATGCGCGACGGCCAGTTTATCGCCGAGCGTGAGGTCAGCTCGCTGACTGAAGAAACGCTGATCGAGATGATGGTGGGCCGCAAGCTTGAAGATCAATACCCGCATCTCGACAAAGCGCCGGGCGAGATCCGCCTGAAAGTCGACAACCTGAGCGGCCCTGGCGTCAACGGCGTGAGCTTTACGCTGCGTCAGGGAGAGATTCTCGGCGTGTCGGGGCTGATGGGCGCGGGCCGTACTGAACTGATGAAAGTGCTGTACGGCGCGCTGCCGCGCACGGGCGGTCGCGTTACGCTGGATAACCGCGAGGTGGTGACGCGCTCCCCGCAGGACGGGCTTGCCAACGGCATCGTTTATATCTCCGAAGACCGCAAACGCGACGGGCTGGTGCTCGGCATGTCGGTAAAAGAAAACATGTCGCTGACCGCGCTGCGCTATTTCAGCCACGACGTCGGCAGCCTGAAGCATAAAGATGAACAGCAGGCGGTGGGTGATTTTATTCGTCTCTTTAATGTTAAAACACCGTCAATGGATCAGGCCATTGGCCTGCTTTCCGGCGGCAACCAGCAGAAAGTGGCGATCGCTCGCGGGCTCATGACGCGCCCGAAAGTGCTAATCCTCGACGAGCCGACCCGCGGCGTGGACGTCGGCGCCAAAAAAGAGATTTATCAGCTCATTAACCAGTTCAAAGCCGACGGGCTGAGCATCATTCTGGTCTCGTCTGAGATGCCGGAAGTACTGGGAATGAGCGATCGCATCATGGTGATGCATGAAGGGCATCTCGGCGGTGAATTCACACGCGAGCAGGCCACCCAGGAACTGCTGATGGCGGCGGCTGTCGGCAAGCTCAATCGCGTGACCCAGGAGTAAAAGACGTATGACTACCCAGACCGTTGCGACTCGTCGCTTTTTTACAAAAGCGTGGCTGATGGAGCAAAAGTCGCTGATAGCCCTGCTGGTGCTGATTGCGATTGTCTCCACCCTGAGCCCGAATTTCTTTACCGTTAACAATATGCTGAACATTCTCCAGCAGACGTCGGTGAACGCCATCATGGCGGTCGGGATGACGCTGGTGATCCTTACCTCGGGTATCGATCTGTCCGTCGGTTCCCTGCTGGCGCTAACCGGGGCGGTCGCCGCCTCGCTCGTCGGCATTGAGGTCAACGCGCTGGTGGCGGTGGCTGCCGCCCTCGCGCTTGGCGCGGCTATCGGCGCGGTGACCGGCGTGATTGTGGCGAAGGGCCGCGTACAGGCGTTTATCGCTACGCTGGTGATGATGCTGCTGCTGCGCGGGGTGACGCTTCAGTACACCAACGGCAGCCCGGTCAGTACGGGTTTTAATGACAACGCCGATCTGTTTGGCTGGTTCGGTATTGGCCGCCCGCTGGGCGTGCCGACGCCGGTATGGATAATGGCGCTGGTGTTCCTGGTGACCTGGTATGTGCTGCATCACACCCGTCTGGGCCGCTATATCTATGCGCTCGGCGGTAATGAGGCGGCGACGCGTCTGTCTGGTATCAGCGTTAATAAAATCAAAATTATTGTTTATTCGCTGTCAGGCCTGCTGGCGTCGCTGGCGGGCGTGATAGAAGTGGCGCGTCTCTCGTCGGCGCAGCCGCTGGCGGGCGCGGGTTATGAGCTGGACGCCATCGCGGCGGTCGTGCTCGGCGGCACCAGCCTCGCCGGTGGTAAAGGTCGCATTGTTGGGACGCTGATCGGCGCGCTGATCCTCGGTTTCCTGAATAATAGTCTGAACCTCTTAGGTGTTTCTCCCTATTACCAGATGATCGTCAAAGCAGTGGTCATTTTGCTGGCGGTGCTGGTGGATAACAAAAAGCAGTAACTCATTACTCAACAGGACATCTGATTATGAATATGAAAAAGCTGGCTACACTGGTTTCCGCCGTGGCGTTAAGCGCGACCGTCAGCGCCAACGCGATGGCGAAAGACACGATTGCTCTGGTGGTTTCAACGCTGAACAACCCGTTCTTTGTGTCGCTGAAAGATGGCGCGCAGAAAGAAGCGGAAAAACTGGGTTACGAGCTGGTGGTGCTGGATTCCCAGAACAACCCGGCGAAAGAGCTGGCGAACGTGCAGGATCTGACCGTGCGCGGTACCAAACTGGTGCTGATTAACCCGACCGATTCCGACGCGGTAGGTAACGCCGTGAAGATGGCTAACCAGGCGAAAATCCCGGTCATCACCCTCGACCGTATGGCGTCGAAAGGCGAAGTGGTGAGCCATATCGCGTCTGATAACATCGCGGGCGGTAAAATCGCCGGTAACTATATTGCCAAGCAGGCCGGTGACGGCGCGAAAGTGATTGAGCTGCAGGGCATCGCAGGCACCTCTGCCGCTCGCGAGCGCGGCGAAGGCTTTAAACAGGCGGTAGAAGCGCACAAGCTGAACGTGCTGGCCAGCCAGCCGGCGGATTTCGACCGTACCAAAGGTCTGAACGTGATGCAGAACCTGCTGACCGCGCATCCTGATGTGAAAGCAGTATTCGCGCAGAACGACGAAATGGCGCTGGGCGCGCTGCGTGCGCTGCAAACCGCCGGTAAAACTGACGTTATGGTCGTTGGCTTTGACGGCACCGCCGACGGCGTGAAAGCCGTTCAGGATGGTAAGATGAGCGCGACCGTAGCGCAGCAGCCGGAGCAGATCGGCGTTATCGGCGTTCAGACCGCGGATAAAGTGCTGAAAGGCGAGAAAGTACGCGCCCGCATCCCGGTCGACCTGAAGCTGGTTATCAAATAAAACCGACATTAAGAAAAGCAGGGCAACGCGCCACAGGATGTGGCGCTTTTACAGGGATACACATCATGAAAAGCGCTGGCCAACTCGTCGTTCTCGGCAGTATCAATGCCGATCATATCCTTAACCTTGAAGCCTTCCCCGCGCCGGGCGAGACTGTCACCGGCAGCCAGTATCAGGTGGCGTTCGGCGGTAAAGGGGCCAACCAGGCCGTCGCGGCCGGGCGCAGCGGCGCGGATATCGCGTTTATCGCCTGTGTGGGTGAGGATGATATCGGCGAGCGTATCCGCCAGCAGCTTTCACGCGACAATATTGATGTCGCGCCTGTCAGCGCCGTTGCGGGCGAATCGACCGGCGTGGCGCTCATTTTCGTTAATGGCGAAGGTGAAAACGTGATCGGCATTCACGCTGGCGCGAACGCGGCGTTGACGCCCGAGCGCGTTAACGAACAGCGGGAGAAAATCGCCAACGCCCGCGCGCTGCTGATGCAGCTGGAGTCGCCGGTAGAAAGCGTTATCGCGGCCGCGCGCATTGCGCATGAACACCAGACCACTGTGATTCTTAACCCGGCCCCTGCCCGCGCGCTTTCTGACGAGCTGCTGGCGCTGGTGGATATCATTACCCCCAATGAAACCGAAGCGGAAAAACTGACCGGCGTAAAAGTCGTTGATGACGACAGCGCGGCGCAGGCCGCCAGGGTACTGCACCAGAAAGGCATTGAAACGGTCATTATTACGCTCGGCAGCCGCGGCGTATGGTTGAGCGTTAACGGCGAAGGGCAACGCGTGCCCGGCTTTCGCGTCAAAGCCGTCGATACCATCGCCGCTGGCGATACTTTTAACGGCGCGCTGATGACGGCGCTGCTGGAAGGCACGCCGATGCTTGAAGCCATTCGTTTTGCTCATGCGGCCGCGGCTATAGCCGTGACGCGCCCTGGCGCGCAGCCTTCTGTGCCGTGGCGCGATGATATTGACGCCTTCTTACAAGCGCAGGGGTAAGCCATCGTGGCGACAATGAAAGATGTCGCCCGCCTTGCGGGTGTCTCCACCTCCACCGTCTCGCACGTCATTAATAAAGATCGTTTTGTGAGTGAGGCTATCCGTTTGCGGGTGGAGGATGCCATCAGAACGCTGAATTACGCGCCGTCGGCACTGGCGCGCAGCCTGAAGCTCAACCAGACCCGTACCATCGGGATGCTGATCACGGCAAGTTCTAACCCCTTTTTCTCGGAGCTGGTGCGCGGCGTGGAGCGTAGCTGCTTCGAGCGCGGCTATAGCCTGGTGTTGTGTAATACCGATGGCGATGAGCAGCGCATGAACCGCAATCTGGAGACGCTGCTGCAAAAACGCGTCGACGGGCTGCTGCTGCTCTGCACCGAAACGCATCAGCCTTCACCCGCTATTATGAAGCGCTACCCGGCCATCCCGACCGTGATGATGGACTGGTCGCCTTTCGATGGCGGCAGCGACGTGATTCAGGACAATTCGCTTTTAGGCGGCGATATCGCCACGCGGTATTTAATCGACAAAGGCTATACGCGCATCGCTTGTGTGACTGGCCCGCTCGATAAAACGCCGGCGCGCCTGCGCCTGGAAGGGTATCGCACCGCGATGCAGCGCGCGGGCCTGCCGGTGGCAGAAGGTTATGAAGTGATCGGCGATTTCGAATTCGCGGGCGGCCTGCGGGCGATGCAGTCGCTGCTGGCGCTGTCCGAGCCGCCGCAGGCGGTATTTATGGGAAATGACGCGATGGCGGTCGGTGCCTACCAGGCGCTTTATCAGGCTGGCCTTCGCATTCCGCAGGATATCGCGCTGGTGGGCTACGACGATATCGAGCTCGCAAGCTATATGACGCCGCCGCTGACCACTATTCATCAGCCCAAAGATGAGCTGGGCGAGCTGGCCATCGATGTACTCATTCATCGCATGGCGCAGCCGGAGCTTCAGCAGCAGCGTTTGCAGTTAACGCCAGAGCTGATGGTACGCGGCTCCGCTTAGGCTTTATGGCGATCTTTTATAAGGTTACGGCCATCTTTCGGACGTAACAGCATGAAGACCAGCGATGACACCACCGTAATCACGCCCATCGTAATAAAGGTGTAGTGGAACTGCTCGACGGTATTGGCGTTATCGAACCCCTCATAGAAGCGCAGCACCGCGGCGCTGACCGCCACCCCAAGACTTATCGATAACTGTTGCGTCACGGCCAGCATACTGTTGCCGCCGCTGGCGCTTTCATCTGTGAGATCTGCAAGCGTAATGGTATTCATCGCGGTGAACTGCGTGGACATCGCAAGCCCCAGCACAAACAGCGGCAGGATCAGCAGCCAGACCTGATTATCCGGTGACTGCAGTGAGAACTGCGCAATCATCAGCCCGATAAACAGCGTGATGCCGACCAGCGTTTTTCGGTAGCCAAACCAGCGCAGCACCTGCGTCACGCCAGACTTCGCGATAATCGACCCAACCGCCGTGGGGGCCATCATGCAACCGGCGATAAAGGCCGGATAACCAAAGCCCACCTGTAGCATCAGCGGCATGAGGAACGGCACGCAGCCGGTGCCCAGACGGGAAGCGATATTCCCGGCAATGCCAACGGAAAAGGTGCGTGTTCTGAACAGAGACAGCGAAATCAGCGGCGCGCTGTGTCGGCGGGCGTGCCAGATATAAGCCATCATCAGCAATAACCCACCGGCAATAACCGCAAGCGCCATCCACGTCGAGACGATACGCTCGCCAAACAATTCCATGCCGCTTGAGAACAGCACCAGGCTCAGGCCAAACAGAAAGAAGCCGGGCATATCAAAGCGGCGACGCGGCGTGGTGAAGTTCGGCATATATTTGCGCGCGTAGAACAGTCCCGCGACGCCTATTGGGATATTAATCAGGAAGATCCAGTGCCAGCTCGCCCAGGTGACCAGCACGCCGCCAAGCAGCGGCCCGAGAATCGGGCCGACCAGGCCTGGCATTGTCACGAAATTCAGCACCGGCAGAAGTTCGCTGCGCGGATAGGCGCGCAGAAGCGCGAGGCGCGCCACCGGCATCATCATGGCCCCGCCGATACCCTGCACAATACGGAAGATGACCAGCTCACTCAATGAGCCGGACATGGCGCAGGCGAGCGAACCCAGCGTAAACAGGGAGACGGCGATCATAAAGACGCGACGGGTGCCGAAACGGTCGGCCAGCCAGCCACTGACAGGAATTAACATCGCGACCGTCAGGGTGTAGCTGATAATCGCGGACTGCATCGCCAGTGGCGAGCGGTTAAGACTTTGAGCGATAGCCGGCAGGGCGGTGTTGAGGATGGTGGCATCCAGTGCCTGCATAAAAAAGGCCATTGCCGCTATCCACGGCAGGCCCGCCATACTGCGCGCTTTTTTAGTCATGCGGATCCTGTTGTTATTTTTCCTGCGATGCGGTCGCCTGCAAAAGCGTCTGACAGGCGCGATAGGCCTCTTCGCTTTGGGAAGAAAGAATGGCGTCCGCAATCGCCTGATGAATGTCAGGCTTGATAACCTGGTTGTGCGTTATCGACGTGAAATAATTGTAATAGATGGAGCGGAACAGACTCGCGAAAGCGGTCATAAAGGGATTGCCACTCATTTCATAGATCTGTTCATGATAGGCCATGTCGGTTTCTATCCAGCGCTCGCGGTTAAACGAGATCTGTAGCGCGGCCATTTCATCAAGCGTTTTCCTGAAGCGCTGCTTTTGTTCTTCAGTACCGTTTAGCGCAGCCAGCGCGCAGGCCTGAGGCTCAAGGCTTGAGCGCATCACCAGAAAGTGATTAACCACCGTGGTGAAGGTTTCGATGCCCATCCACCAGGTCAGCAGCTCTTTATCGAGGAAGTTCCACTGGCTTTGAGGCAGCACGCGCGTACCAATACGCGGGCGCGGTAGGACCAGCCCTTTGGCCGTCAGCGTCTTAACGGCTTCTCTTACCGCCGTGCGGCTCACGCCGAACTGTTCGCCCAGCTCCATCTCGCCAGGTAAAATCTCGCCTGGCTTGAACTCTCCTTTAAGGATGCGTTGCGCCAGCTTCTCGGCCAGGACATAAGAAAGGTTCTTTTGAGCGGCCTGTTGATGCGCCAGTAACGACATAATGGCAATTCCTTCAGCTTTACTTCGCGCAGTAGTATGCCACTGCAGGGCATGATCTGATGTAAAAAACGGCAAATAACAGGCTATATGGCGGTTTTACGTGATAAATGGTGAAAAAAAGCGCGCTTGAAAACTTTTTTTAAATTTCCTCTTGTCAGCTGAGAAGAACTCCCTATAATGCGCCTCCACTGACACGGCACAACGGCAAACGAGCCGGCCCGTCAGGCAGACGAAAGCGAAAATAAACGCTTGACTCTGAAAGAGGAAA
>NZ_JAANQB010000027.1:0-102608 GCF_011605445.1 Cronobacter sp. HA18006
GGCCAGGTCACAAAAGCCGTTGAGCCGCAGAAAGAAGAACGCTTTTTCTGGGACGCCGCGGGCAACCGCACCGAGGAGCACCGCAAACCGGTGTGGCATAACCTGCTGCTGCGCCTCGACGGGCTGACGCTTGACTATGACGGGTTTGGCAGGCTAACGCGCCGTCAGGATAAAAGCGGTGTGGTGCAGCACTTTGCCTATGACGACGAGCAGCGGGTAAAAGAAATCACCTTCACCGGTCATGCGGAATTCAAAAAAGTGGAATACCGCTATGACCCGCTGGGGCGCAGGACGCACAAGATAATATGGCGCTATAACGACCCGCAGCCGGAGACCATTCGCTTTGACTGGCAGGGGCTGCAACTGGCGGGCGAACAGAGCGACCGCGAGCCGGACCACTACGTTCAGTACGTCTACACCGAAGGCAGCTACGAGCCGCTGGCGCGCGTCGACAGCGTTTTCGACGACTGCGAAATTTACTGGTACCACACCGAACTCAACGGCCTGCCGGAGCGGGTGACGGATGCGGACGGCCAGACCGTCTGGCGCGGGCAGTTCAGCACCTGGGGCGAAACCGAACGCGAACTCAGCGTGCCGCAGTGGCAGGTGCCACAAAACCTGCGCTTCCAGGGCCAGTACCTCGACCGTGAAAGCGGCCTGCATTACAACCTGTTCCGCTATTACGACCCCGTGGCGGGGCGTTACACCCAGATGGACCCGATTGGGTTGCTTGGTGGGATTAATACTTATGGATATGTGCCGGACCCATTAACTTGGGTTGATCCGCTTGGTCTGTGCTTTAGTAAGCGCTTAGGGGATTTTGGCGAGTCCCATGCGCAATCCCAGCTTAAAGCGTCGGGTAATTATGCAGATGTTTTTTCGGTGCAAAATAAATCTAACAATGGTATTGATTTAGTCGGTTTGAGGCATGACGGGAAATATGACTTCTTTGAAGTAAAAACAAATACAACTGGGTCTGTCGGAAAATTAAGCGATCGGCAGCTAAGTTCAAAAGAGTTTATTGAAACCGTGTTAAGAAATGATGTTCCTAAGGGTGGCTATGACCTTAACGGGCATGTAGTCGATGAGATGCTGGATAATATAGGCGATACATATGTTATCGATGTATTTGTCGGCCGGTCTGCTAATGGGCGTTGGTTTGTGTCGAAGTATTTGATGAGTATATGGGAATAAGGGAGGTAATAGATGAAAAGGTTAATTAAAGAAATTGACGGTATTGTTAATTATGTTAAAAACGAAGAGGCTGAATCATATAAAGACCTCAATAGAAGGTTAGAGAACTATTTGGCAGGAGAAACTGATCTTTCATACAAGTATTTTGTCAATGAAAATGTTGGCTATCGCGTTGCGCAGCAAGATATAGCCTCAGCTCTATCGAAAAAATTTAATGAGTTTGCTATTTATGCAAAGAATTTCTATGAAAATAAAAATGAGGATAACTTTAATCAACTAATAAATTCTTATTATATTCAGTTAATTGCGATTACGGCGTCTTTATTTATGAAAAAAAGACTTCCGGGATATTTAGATTCTACTATAAGTTCGTTGGGGCTATTGGCACTTTCTTTTTTCACAAAAGAAGATCAGCTAAATGTCATGAAATATCTTGATTTTTTCCTTAAAAATAAAGCTAACGAGGCCAAGAGTAAAAGTAATCCTAATTTAGCCAGATGTGAAGCGGGGCATAGTATTCTACCATTGTTTATTATGCTTGCTTATGATTTTTTTGGGGTGGAAAATCATGTTACTTCTTTTGAGGGGCTAGTGGATGGTAGCAGTGTACCACTTAATATAGACCCCAAAAACAACCTCAATGAGGTTTACAGTTTCGCTTATAACAATTTTTTAAGTGATGACTCTGAAGTTGTGAGTAAGGTATTTACTTCTTTGGGTGATTTTCACGCTGAGAACTGTCGTAAGGATTCCAAAAAGTTTTATGTCTTTGATGCTACTGAATGGCAGTTTTTACCAAGTGAAATTTTATGTTTATTAAAAATAAGAGTAAATGCTGGTAAGGATATTGATTTTGTTTCTCATCCGACTATTGATATTTTTAAGCGTTTCATTAAAAAAGGTGATTTTACTTTAACCAGTGAAAATATAAAATTTAGAGATGTGATTTATAAGAATCTCCTAAATTAAAGTTTGCATTTTTTATATTTTAATTCTCCTTAACCATACGTTCATTTAAGCCTGGCCGCGCGGGAAAAACCGCGCTACCCACGCTGCGCTACGGTACCGGCCACCTGCTGGAGATGCAGCTGCGCCACGGCGGGGCAATGCACACGCTGGCGGCGTACGGCCGCGACCGGCTGCACCGGGAAATCTCCCGCAGCCAGGGCGTGCTCTCGCAGGAGACCCGTTACGACGCCGCCGGGCGCGTCACGCAACGCACGGTGCTGGACGCCCGCCGTGAACTGGTGTTTGAGCGCCGCTACCGCTGGG
Organism: Cronobacter sp. HA18006; assembly: GCF_011605445.1. Lineage (NCBI taxonomy): Bacteria > Pseudomonadati > Pseudomonadota > Gammaproteobacteria > Enterobacterales > Enterobacteriaceae > Cronobacter > Cronobacter sp. HA18006. Next base: position 2,467 of record NZ_JAANQB010000027.1, read on the forward strand.
ACCGCACCGACCAGATAGTCCAGCAGATACACACCGACACCATGCCCGCAACGCCGGGCGAAAAATACAGCCAGTACCTGTGGGGCTACGATGCCGCGGGCCAGGTCACGAAAGCCGTCGAACCGCAGAAGGAAGAACGCTTCTTCTGGAACCCGGCAGGCAACCGCACTGAGGAGTACCGCAACCCGGTATGGCACAACCTGCTGCTGCGCCTCGACGGGCTGAAGCTCGATTATGACGGGTTCGGGCGGCTGATTCAGCGGCGGGACAAGTCTGGCGTTATCCAGCACTTTGCCTATGACGATGAGCAGCGGGTAAAAGAGATTCGCTTTGAGAGGAACGCTGAGTTCCGCAGGGTGGAGTACCGCTACGACCCGCTTGGCCGACGTACTCACAAGATTCTGTGGCGTTACGGTGAGAAAGACCCGGAAACCATTCGCTTCGACTGGCAGGGTTTACAGCTCGCCGGTGAACAGAGCGACCGCGAGCCGGACCACTACGTTCAGTACGTCTACACCGAGGGCAGCTACGAGCCGCTGGCGCGGGTCGACAGCGTTTTCGACGACTGCGAAATTTACTGGTACCACACCGAACTCAACGGCCTGCCGGAACGGGTGACGGACGCGGACGGCCAGACCGTCTGGCGCGGGCAGTTCAGCACCTGGGGTGAAACGGAACGCGAACTCAGCGTGCCGCAGTGGCAGGTGCCGCAGAACCTGCGCTTCCAGGGCCAGTACCTCGACCGCGACAAATTTGTAGGGAACAAATTTGAATACGCGTAGCGTACCCCGTAGGGGCGAGCCACAGGGATGTGGCGAGTAGTGCGGACTTCACTACAACCTGTTCCGTTATTACGACCCGGTTGCGGGGCGTTACACCCAGATGGACCCGATTGGGTTAGCGGGCGGGATGAATACCTACAGCTACGTGGGTGATCCGCTGGGGTTAGTTGCATGTTATAAGTCTCCACATGACAATGTCTTTTACAGAACTATGTCAAAAGAAGATTTTGCTGTTTTACAAAAAACAGGACGTATGCCCGGGACCACCGAAACCACAATTTCACCGACTCGTGAGTTTTCAGAAAACTATGAAGGAATACTTGTACAATTTAATTTAAAACCGGGTACTTGAGCGCAGTTAGAAGGTATTGGATTTAGAGATAGCTCTGATCTTGCTGCTGCAACTCATCCTGATATGCCGAGGCCATTAAAATCAAAAGGTTGGGTTTTTACTAATACGCCCTTTAAAGGCGAGGGAGACCAAATTAATATTGGTCTTGGCAGAGATGGTGGGGCTGCATTAAAAATATTTAACGATGGTATCGATTCTTTTAATATGTTGAGGCAATAATGAATTCAGAGCAAAAGAACTTAGTGCTTTCTGTGGTTAATAATAAACCACTCCGAGCTGGAAAAATAACAGATGAAGAATTTCTAAAGCTTTTTCCATGTACTCAGGGAAATGTTGAGGATTTTGTAAATGACATTTTAAAAAACGCGCATTCTTCCAAGGATCCGAAAGAAGTTGAATATGCGTTATATATTAGCTTTCACTTTACATTTACAAGTAAGCATGAAGATATCTTGATACATCTTTTGGATGATGATCTTCATTATAAACATGATGATGTTGTGCGGGCTTTAGTTAAAATAAAGGCTAAAAGCGATAATGCAGTAAATGTACTATATAAATGTGCTTTATCTGAATACGATTATTTGGCTGATGACAGAGAGGATGGTAATTATACGTTGGCATGGAATTGTATATACGCTCTAGTGAAAATAGGTTCAAATTACGCTATTGAGAAATTAAAAGCATTGTCAAAAAATCCCATCCCTGAAATAAAGAACAAAGCAGTGCAGGTTGGAAAATCTTACGGTATTTTAGATTAAAAAATAAATTTTATAAGGACGTTCTTGAGGGAGAAGCGAAATTGTTAAAAGCTTCGACTGGCAGGGTTTACAGCTCGCCGGTGAACAGAGCGACCGCGAGCCGGACCACTACGTTCAGTACGTTTACACCGAAGGCAGCTACGAGCCGCTGGCGCGCGTCGACAGCGTTTTCGACGACTGTGAAATTTACTGGTACCACACCGAACTCAACGGCCTGCCGGAGCGGGTGACGGACGCGGACGGCCAGACCGTCTGGCGCGGGCAGTTCAGCACCTGGGGCGAAACGGAACGCGAACTCAGCGTACCGCAGTGGCAGGTGCCGCAGAACCTGCGCTTCCAGGGCCAGTACCTTGACCGCGACAAATTTATTGGGAACAAACAATTTCTCAAGCAGATAAATTTGAACGCATTAATGTGACGTTTGATGAATATATGAGATAGAGAACCCCAATAGAGAAGGTTAAATTCCTGGATGATGACGGCGTAATGGGTACTCATACGCTTCCACACTCAGGAGGCGTGACATCTCAGTCATCATTGGCTCATAAGGTAATGATCGCTTTTGCAGAAAAAGCGAAGGATATTGAGTCTTACCTGAATGCTTTAAGAAGATAGTCTTCCAAAAGATGACCATTTGGCCCATTCGACCTACCATTTTAAGGGTGAACTTATGGAACTTACTGAAAAATATGCAGTGTGGTATTCAACTTGTGCAACCTATGAGTTAGTTCAAAATTATTTTTCCAAAGAAAATGGAACGTCCAAATTTGAAAAAGATTTTGGTTTAAAAAATAGATTTATTGATTATGACCATGCCATTTCAATATGGTATGGGAAAGAGCATGGAGAATTGGGAGATATTACCCCTGATAATCCGGCTATTGACAATGGCTTTCTTTTTATTTCAACTCCTATTGCAGAGAGGCTTTACGCCTTAGGTGTAGAGAAAATTAGTTATATATTTGCTATGCCTGATTTTGAATATGATAACGTAAGTAAAAATGAGGGTGTTATGATATTTCTGGATAACATTATTTGTTCTCGGAAATCCTTCTCTTGGGTAGATGATATTTTAAATGATATGTAAAGAGTAGGCGATTTTGAATACAAGATAATTTAATTATATTTATAGGATCCGCATACATAATATAATTGCAGAGCATCAAAAACGATTCAGTGTGTTGGGTATTGATGTGTACTCAACTAGCTTGACAAATTTTAAAGGTAAGTCTGCTGCATGAACATTAGGAATTCGTTATATTAAAATATATGAGTGGATATTTTTTGATATGCCGCCTTATAACCCTGTTTATCATCAAAATTAGTAGGTAATTATGAAAGTATCACTAACAATTGCTGTTGACGATAGGAAGCTATCCAAAACTTACAATAAACTCTACCCAGAAATAAAAATTTTGACAACACAGCTGTCTTCATATGAACCTAAACATCCTATAGGTGAGATGGTGACAGTTATAGTAACGGACACCGAAAGGGATGGGTACTTTAGAGAGGATAGTAAAGATGGTGCTTTTACCTATTTTTTCGGTATGGAGGCCGTGCATGATGAAGCTTTTTTGAAGACTAAGCTTTTTGGTTATCTTGAAACAGCTATTGAGAAAACAGCGTTTACAATACCAGATCATGAAAAATATAAAATGATATTTTCTCAGTGGAAGAAAGAGCACATGTAATGGCGCATCGGTAATCGAAGAGCTGCCCTGTCTTTTAACTCATAGTAACAAAAGCAGAAGCTTTAAATTTTTTAACCATCATCAGATTATGCCTTCATATGAAAACCTGAGCCAAAATCTGATTGATAAGTATGATGATGTTAGGGGGTTTCCTTTAAATTATACCCGGCACTTTAATGCCAGAGGTTTTTGGAATGATAAAAAATAAAGTTAATTTATGGATAGGAAATAACTTTTCATCGGAAGATGACTATATGCGTTATTTTGAATTGGATTATTCTACCGATGGCGATATAGACGATCCCGATTATAACGTGTGCGGATTCTGTAGGGATTTAGGTATCTAATGGTACGATGATAAATTTATTGGCATTATACCCAGAGAAAATAAAGAAGTTTCTTTGGATGATCTTCTTGAAGCAGCTGCTGTAGACGAGGGGGAGAAAGAAAATGTTAAAGCGAAATGTAATGCACCAGGAATTCAAAAAACGAATGCTTTAGTATAGTATGCCGACTCCGAATTGAATATTAAGCCAGATCCATCAATCAGCTATAATGATTTAAAGTACATTGGCCTGTTTGAAGGCGATTGATGTAATGATATTAAAAAACGTTTTGAAGTTAATGATGCTTTTAACAAACCACTAATGTGTAAGTATAGGGTATCTCTTGGCGATAATAAAAAATCAAATATCTTGCGAATTATTTTTTTAAATATGTTTTTCCTAAAGGAGCACACACCCATGGTTGAACTGGTCGATCCCGAAAGAAAGATAAGTCACATCGAATGGGCAAAATTTACAAAATGCTTTCCAGTATCCCTGCCGGAATCCTTCAAAGCGCACTACTTAAGAATAAACGGCGGTTATTTAGCTGAGGAAGACGTTGAGGCAGAACGGTGGGGAATCCCTGTGGGCGGTTTTAACCCGATCAAGTATGGGCCGCTTCCCATTGAAACACTCATTAATGACATATTCAGCATTTCGCCTGCTGAGAGCGGATATGGCCCCTGGCATAAAAATGAGTTTATTCCTTTCGCTTATGATAATGGCGGCAATCCTTTTTTTCTTTCATTAAAAGCAAGCGATTACGGCCATATCTATCTCTACGCCCAAGATGGCAATGCCCTCTTTGAGGTTGCAGAGTCATTTGATGATTTTATAAGAGCATTATACCGGCTTTAAATGTGCGGTAATGGTCCCAACTTATTGATAGTGTTTTATGTTCAGATAATGCCCGATGACTTTGTCATGCAGCTCCACCGATTTTGAGAACGACAGCGACTTCCGTCCCAGCCGTGCCAGGTGCTGCCTCAGATTCAGGTTATGCCGCTCAATTCGCTGCGTATATCGCTTGCTGATTACGTGCAGCTTTCCCTTCAGGCGGGATTCATACAGCGGCCAGCCATCCGTCATCCATATCACCACGTCAAAGGGTGACAGCAGGCTCATAAGACGCCCCAGCGTCGCCATAGTGCGTTCACCGAATACGTGCGCAACAACCGTCTTCCGGAGCCTGTCATACGCGTAAAACAGCCAGCGCTGGCGCGATTTAGCCCCGACGTATCCCCACTGTTCGTCCATTTCCGCGCAGACGATGACGTCACTGCCCGGCTGTATGCGCGAGGTTACCGACTGCGGCCTGAGTTTTTTAAGTGTCGTAAAATCGTGTTGAGGCCAACGCCCATAATGCGGGCGGTTGCCCGGCATCCAACGCCATTCATGGCCATATCAATGATTTTCTGGTGCGTACCGGGTTGAGAAGCGGTGTAAGTGAACTGCAGTTGCCATGTTTTACGGCAGTGAGAGCAGAGATAGCGCTGATGTCCGGCAGTACTTTTACCGTTACGCACCACCCCGTCTGTAGCTGAACAGGAGGGACAGCTGATATAAACAGAAGCCACTGGAGCACCTCAAAAACACCATCATACACTTAATCAGTAAGTTTGCAGCATCACCTAAATGTGCTTATTTTCAGGATAAAGGTGAGATAGCGTCCGGCGGTTTTTCCTTTTCCGTTGTCTCACAAGCTTTATCAGCCTGATTTCCCCTGACGCTTTTTATCAATTAATGCTTATCTGTTACCGCATCGGTTATATTGCCTGATCATATGCACAGTAAAATCATAAGAAAATAGAGAATTATCGCTGCTATTGCATAACCACAGGGCATATAACTTATTGTCTGTATTGAATAAATTTCACATAAGGCAGGAAATTGTCCCCAGGGCTTTTAATTGCCCGACGAAACGCGTTATCCTCTGCCGGAAATGCGGTTTATCTTAACGCAAATACACCCAGCATAAATGTGCGATTTTTAATATGGCGGTCGCCCGTGCGGCGTCGTGTTTTCTTTTTTTAACAGGTAGCAGAGCGTGTTACGCCCAAAATAGATAAAGACTGAGTTATGAATTTATTCCCCGTTAGTGACAGTAACGAAAGTGAATTAACCTTTGTCGTTTCCCGAGCCTCTGCCAATGCGGATGATAAGGTCCATGCCGTCGCCGCCCGCATCGTCAGAGAAATGGAAACCTCCCTGCCCGAATTCCGTCTGGAATCCACGGAGATGACCGTGATCGACGGCGAACCGGCGGTCGATATGTTTTATCAGTATATGGAAGACAATACGCCGGTGTTTCAGCGCCAGACGGTGATTCTGATAAACGATGCGCAGGAAGGTAAAAAGATGGTGAGCTATATCGGCACCTGCATCGGTGAATTTCTGGATGCACACCACTGGCAGTATCAGGAAATTATGCAGAGCATCAAGTTTCATCGTCAGCGGAAAAGCGCCTGAAGGCAATGGAGAGCGCAGGGAAGGGATGAAAGAGCGCCGCCCGAATGAGCGGCGCAGAGCATTACGCTTTTTTCGCTTCTTCAGCGGCTTTCACGATAACCGCGAACGCGTCCGCTTTCAGAGAGGCACCGCCTACCAGCGCGCCGTCGATGTCCGGCTGGGTGAAGAGCTCTGCCGCGTTAGCCGCGTTTACAGAACCGCCGTACTGAATGATAACCTGCTCGGCGATTTTCGCGTCGGCTTTGGCGATGTGGTCACGGATGAATTTGTGAACCGCCTGTGCCTGCGCCGGAGTGGCGGATTTGCCGGTACCGATAGCCCATACCGGTTCGTAAGCAATCACAACGCCTTCAAACGCCGCGGCGCCTTGGGTTTTCAGCACAGCGTCGATCTGACGTGCGCAGACTTCTTCCGTTTTGCCCGCTTCGTTTTCAGCTTCGGTTTCACCGATGCACAGTACCGGCACCAGACCCTGCGCTTTCAGCACGGCGAATTTTTTCGCGATCAGTTCGTCAGATTCCGCGTGGTAAGTACGACGCTCGGAGTGGCCGATAATGATGTACTTTGCGCCGATATCTTTAAGCATTTCAGCGGAAGTTTCACCGGTGAACGCGCCGGAGAGGTTAACGTCGACGTTCTGGGCACCAAGAATGATGTGGCTGCCAGCAGCGGCCTGCTTTGCCAGATCCAGATACATCGCCGGCGGGGCGATCGCTACGTCGCAGCCAGATACGCCAGCCAGCTCTTTACGCAGGTTAGCTACCAGCTCGTTTACCATGTGGCGGCTGCCGTTCAGTTTCCAGTTACCCATCACTAAAGGATGTCGCATTTTCATTCTCCACGCGCTAAGCGAATTAAGGAATATTGCTGCCCGTCAGGCAGCGTGGTCTGTGAAACAGTATAGAGATTCGTACCCGGAAAGGCTTTGCTTTTTGTCATTTATTGCTCCCTTCCAGCGTTTGCGATAGCGCAAGCTTAATCGGTTCAACCGCGAAGGTAAGGCCCTTTTCGCCGCTGTCTGCGACAATATAGCGAATCGCGCCTTCGGCCTGGCTGAAGTAGCGTTTGCCCTTGCCCTCGGTAAGCAAGCGCGTCAGCCGTTGCTGACTTTGCGCTTTGCTGATTTTCGGCGTAAAGCTTCGCAGCAGCGCGGCCATATACTCCAGCGCTTTGGCTTTCGCCGCTTTTTGCTCCGGCCCCTGAATAGGCAGCCAGGTCATCTGAATACTTTTGATTTTCAGCGTGCCGCGCTCCAGCGCCGTGGAGGCATAGAGATTTTCATTAATCTTGCTGGCTGCGCGCACCAGATTGATTTTGTCGCCTTTCACGTCGATGGCGCGAAATTCATTGAGCGGGAGCGTGGGGTTGTCGGCGTTGAAGCGTTCGCGAAACTGGGAAATGGAGAGATCAAAAGTGGGCGAGCCGGGCAGCAGATAGGGCGCGGTCGGCGTCAGTGTATCCGGGTCGGTTTCGGCATCAGCGAAGCACGCCGCCAGCGGCAGCGTCAGAAAAAGAAGATAAAACAGCGGCTTCATGATTCACCTTTCCCGGTTGCGTATCACAGCGATTAAAACCAGATCGGGCTGGCTTGTCAAAACCCGTCCGCACCAGGGTAAACTGTGCGCCACGCACACAGTAAGGTTTTAGCTATGACCCTTCAGCAGTGGTTGTTCTCTTTTAAAGGCCGTATTGGCCGTCGTGATTTCTGGGTATGGATGGCGCTCTGGGTGGCGTCGATGATTATCCTTTTTACCCTCACTGGCAATGATTTGCTCAATACGCAGACCGCCGCGTTTATGCTGGTTTGCCTGCTCTGGCCGACGGCGGCGGTGGTGGTGAAACGCCTGCACGACCGCGGCAAATCCGGCGCGTGGGCGCTGTTAATGATCCTCGCGTGGATGCTGCTCGCCGGTAACTGGGCGGTGCTGGGCGGCGTCTGGCAGTGGGCCGTGGGGCGCTTCATCCCGACGCTTATCATGGTGATGATGGTGCTGGACCTGGGCGCGTTTCTCGGCACCCAGGGCGAAAACAAATACGGTAAAGACACGCTGGACGTGAAGTACCGCTGATTACCAGTAGTGCTCCGCCGTCATATGCCCCGGACGGCGGCGCAGGTGTTTCGCCATCTGGCGCGTATCTTTGAGCAACTGCTGCGTATCGCGCACCATCTGCGGGTTCCCGCACAGCATCACATGGCTGGTCGCGGTGTCCATCGGCAGCCCGACCGCCTCTTCCAGCGCGCCGCTCTCAATCAGCGCCGGCACGCGCCCGGTCAGCGAGCCGGAGACCGTTTCCCGGCTTACCACCGTCTGCACCCGTAGCTTGCCGTCGTAGCGCTGTTGCAGCTCCAGCATCAGCGGTAAGTAGCTCAAATCCTGGGCGTAACGCACCGCATGCACCAGCACGATATTTTTAAAGCGCTCGAGATCTTTGCCTTCCTGTAAAATCGACAGATACGGGCCGATGGCCGTGCCGGTCGCCAGCATCCATAACGTCTCGCACTCGGGAATTTCTTCCAGCACGAAAAAGCCCGCCGCGTCGCTTACCACCATCACGTCATCACCGGGCTGCATCGCGTGCAGCCGCGGGCTGAGTTTGCCCTCCGGCACCGTCACCAGATAAAACTCCAGATCCGGGTTGCCCGGCGCGTTGACGTAAGAATAGGCGCGCTGCACGCGCTCGCCGTCAATCTCAAGGCCCAGCTTGGTGAATTGTCCGGCGGTGAAAGGCGCGACAGGGGCGTGAACCACGAGACTGAAGAGAGAATCGGTCCAGTGCTGAACCCGAACCACTTTACCTGTAACCCAATCCGCCATGTTTCGCTCCTGTGTTAACTGATGCTTTATCTTCGCCAGCGCCGCGCATCATTTCCAGCCCGTGCGGGCCGGAAAGCTCGTTCCGACAAACGATTAAAGAATGTGTGTCTGGATCTCCGGGTCTTTGCGGTCGAGATAGTGAATCGACTGAATGCGGCGAATGGTGCGCGATTTGCCGCGGATCAGCAGCGTCTCGGTGGTGGCGATATTGCCCTTGCGGGTAATGCCATCCAGCAGATCGCCTTTGGTGATGCCGGTCGCTGAGAAAATCACGTTATCGTTGTGCGCCATTTCATCCAGTTTCAGCACGTTGCCCGCCGTGATGCCCATCGCCTGACAGCGCGCCAGCTCCTGCTCGCCGATGCGGCGATTTTCCGGCGTGTCGCCTTTCACAACGTGGCGCGCCAGCAGCCGGCCCTGCATATCGCCATCCAGCGCGCGGATCACCGCCGCCGACACCACGCCTTCCGGCGCGCCGCCGATGCCGTAAAGCACGTCCACTTCGCTGTCCGGCATACAGGTGAGAATAGACGCCGCCACGTCGCCGTCGGGAATGGCGAAAACGCGCACGCCGAGCTGCTGCATCTGCGCGATAACCGCATCGTGGCGCGGCTTGGCGAGAATAGTGACGGTGAGTTCACTAAGCGGTTTATCGAGCGCTGCGGCGATGTTCTTCAGGTTCTGCTCAAGCGGCAGGTTGAGATCGATAACGCCTTTCGCGCCAGGGCCGACAATCAGCTTTTCCATATACATATCGGGCGCGTTCAGGAAGCTGCCTTTATCGCCTACCGCCAGCACCGCCAGCGCGTTGGCCTGGCCCATCGCCGTCATGCGCGTGCCTTCGATAGGATCAACGGCGATATCAACCGCGTCGCCGTTGCCGGTGCCGACCTTCTCGCCGATATAGAGCATCGGCGCTTCATCGATTTCGCCTTCGCCAATCACAATCTGCCCGTCGATATCGACTTTGTTGAGCATAATGCGCATGGCGTTAACGGCCGCGCCGTCAGCGAGGTTTTTATCGCCGCGTCCCAGCCACTTGTACCCGGCCAGCGCCGCCGCTTCGGTGACGCGTGAAAATTCGATGGCAAGTTCTCGTTTCATGACTCTTTTCCGCAAGATTAACTGCGTCGGAGTGTAGCACAGAGCGGGTAACGGCTGTTACGGAGGGCTGACCGGTGGGAGAGAGAACAGAAGCGCTACGCGGCCACCGAAGCTACTTCTGGAAGGCTTTTTTTAAGCTGATCCTTGAGAGCAATTCAGTCAGGGAAAGGACCATGGTGGAGCGCACCACCTGCTGGTAGCGCTGCTGTTGCATCTGGATAAGCTGCGGATCGCTGCTTTCAAGCGCGGGCGGCGCCGGAGGCAGCGCGACGACGCAGTGCAGTTCGCCGAAGGGGCCGAGAATTTCGTCGTCGGTAAAGGCGTAGTCATTGCCGTCGTGATTGAGTTCTTCACGCAGCGCCATCAGGAGTTCGCAGTCTTCATATTCGGCGCGGCTTATCACGCCGAGCCCGTAAATCAGCTTCAGGCGCACGGAGAGATCGCCCAGCGGGCCGCTGCCGTCGAGCAACGGCTCAACGGCATATTTGACCGCGTAGTCGTCTTTACGGAACACCTGCAACACCAGAATATTGACCGCCTCGGTGAGCAACTCTACGGCTGCGATCAAAAAACTTCTTACGGTTTTGCCAGCATTCAGACGCTCAAGCACACGGTTTTCAAAGGCCTGGGTTTCTTCCATCATTGCCTGCATATCTGACACATCATCAGCGGGCGCAGACTCAGCCGCGCCCGTTATTCATTACGCTGTTGCGTTATACGCGTTTACTGCCGAAGCCACGACATCGCTGTTGGCGTCCAGACCGGAAATCTGCGCCAGCGCGGCCTGCGGGCCTTTATCGGCGATAAGCTGCGCCAGCTCCTGCGCCTGCGGATCGTCTTCGCTGCGGAAATGCATCGCGGCGGCGATACCCAGCACCAGATTCTGATGCGGCAGGCCATATTCCAGCGTGCCCAGCAGCGGTTTAATCAGACGGTCGCCCGCGCTCAGTTTGCGCAGCGGCTGACGGCCAACGCGCTCCACATCGTCTTTCAGGTACGGGTTTTCAAAACGGCTAAGGATTTTCTCGATATACGCGGCATGTTTCGCGTCATCAAAGCCGTAGCGTTTAATCAGCACCGCGCCGCTCTCTTCCATCGCGCCGCGCACCACCAGACGAATTTTCTCATCCAGAATCGCGTCGCGAATGGTCTGATGACCGGCCTGTTTTCCGAGGTAGGCGGTTATAGCATGCCCGGTGTTCAGGGTGAAGAGCTTGCGTTCAACAAATGCCATCAGATTGTCGGTCAGCTCCATGCCTGCGATGGTCGGCAACTCGCCTTTGAACTGAGTTTTATCGACAATCCATTCGCTGAAGGTTTCCACGGTGACTTCCAGCGGATCGTGCGCGGCGGATGCCGACGGCGGCACGATACGGTCAACGGCTGAGTCAACAAAACCGATGTGGCTTTCCACCCAGGCTTTGTCACCCTCTGCGAGCGCGTTAAAGACGTGCGTTTTCAGCTGGCTGGTGCCGCGCACCATGTTTTCACAGGCGATGATATTGAGCGGGCGCTCGTTGCCCTGCGCTTTACGCAGCGCCAGACCTTTGGCAATCGCCGGAGCGATGCGCTCCAGTACCACCGGGCCAACGGCGGTCGTCACGAGATCGACCGTGGCGATAAGCGTCACGACATCCTCGCTGGTGCTGTTAACCGCATCCACGCCGGAAACGGTATCAATCTGCTCCTGCTCGCCCACCACGCGCACCTGATAGCTGTGGCGCGCGTTTAACGCGTCCAGCACCGTCTGGTTCACGTCGGCGAACGTCAGGCCAATGCCTGCGTCAGCGAGCAGTTTGCCAATAAAGCCACGACCAATATTACCTGCGCCAAAATGTAATGCTTTCATGGGAATACCTTCTTACTTAAAGCGGAACTGTATCGCCCGAGAGGACGGGGGAAAGGGTGCTGCGTGCGACCTCCCTTTCCCTTGCCCTCTCCCTGAGCGGGAGAGTCAGGGTTGCCCTGGTGGAGCACAATTATCTCAATAGCTTCTCAATGAGAAAGAGAGGGACAGTGTCCCTCTCTGCACGGTCTTACGCCACGGTTTTACCGGAAAGCAGCGCCAGGACTTCATCGACGCTGTTGGTGTGCGCCAGGCGCTCAATCACGCTTTCATCATCCAGCGCGTTGGTCAGGCTGGTGATGACCTGAATATGCTCGTTATTACGCGCCGCGATACCAATCACCAGACGGGCGATATCGTCTTCTTCTTCACCGAAACGCACGCCCTGCGGATACTGGCAGAATACGACGCCGGTTTTCAGCACGCGATCTTTGGCTTCGACGGTGCCGTGCGGAACCGCGATAGACTCGCCGAGATAAGTCGGGGTGAGTTTTTCGCGCTCCAGCATCGCGTCCACATATTCCGGCTGCACGTAACCGCCTTTCACCAGCTGTTCACCCGCAAAGCGAATCGCTTCTTCTTTAGTCGCGGCCTGACGGCCAAGGAAGATGTTGTCCGCGCTGAGCTTAAACAGGTGGCTGTCGTTGGCATCAAAGCTGTCCTGCAGGCTGGTGCGCACTTTCTCTTCGTTCTGCGAATGACGCTGCGCGGCCACCAGACGTTCGGTCAGGCCAGCGTACAGGCCGCTGTCCAGGAAGTTGGTCAGCGAAATGTGCTGCGCGTGCGGTGCCTGGCGCATGGCGCGCTCGGTTAAATCGCGGTGGGTGATAACCAGATCCACATCGCCCGGCAGGCTGTTAATCGCGCTGTTGGTAACGGAAATATGGCTCAGGCCCGCGTCCTGCACTTTCTTACGCAGCACGCCTGCGCCCATGGCACTGGAACCCATACCGGCGTCGCAGGCGACAATGATTTTACGCACGTGGCTCAGGTCGTTGCTCAGATCCGCGCTCGCTGCGGTCGCGGCACCTTTGGACTGCGCTTTCATATCCTGCATGCGACGGGTCGCAGCATCGATATCGTCTTCTTCTTTCACTTTGCTGGTTTTCAGCAGGATAGCGGCGACCACGAAGGAGACGGCCATCGCGGCGAAAATCGCCACCAGGTTTGCGAAGTACGCGCCTTTCGGCGTCATCGCCAGTACCGCCAGGATAGAGCCCGGAGACGCCGGAGAAACCAGGCCGCCGTTCAGTACGGTCAGGCAGAAGACGCCAGTCATACCGCCCAGGATAACGGCGATGATCAGACGCGGGTTCATCAGCACATACGGGAAGTAGATTTCGTGGATACCGCCCAAGAAGTGGATGATAGCCGCGCCGCCCGCAGACTGTTTGGCGCTGCCGCGTCCAAAGAACATGTACGCCAGCAGGATGCCCATACCCGGACCCGGGTTGGCTTCAATCAGGAAGAAAATAGATTTACCGAGTTCATGCGACTGCTGAATGCCCAGCGGCGAGAAGATGCCGTGGTTGATGGCGTTGTTGAGGAACAGGATTTTCGCCGGTTCAACAAAAATCGACGCCAGCGGCAGCATGTCGTGAACCACCATAAAGTTCACGCCAGCAGCCAGCACTTTGGAGAGCACTTCGACCGCCGGGCCAATGCCGAGGAACGCCAGAATCGCGAGGATCATACCGATGATGCCCGCGGAGAAGTTGTTCACCAGCATTTCAAAGCCGGATTTGATTTTGCCGTCGACCGAGGCGTCGAATTTCTTGATGCAGAAGCCGCCGAGCGGGCCTGCGATCATCGCGCCCAGGAACATCGGGATGTCCGCGCCGACGATAACGCCCATGGTGGTAATCGCGCCCACCACGCCGCCACGCTCGCCGCCAACCAGCTTACCGCCGGTATAACCGATAAGCAGCGGCAGCAGGTAGCTGATCATCGGGCCGACCAGCTTCGCCAGCGTCTCGTTTGGCCACCATCCTGTGGGAATAAATAACGCGGTGATAATACCCCAGGCGATAAACGCGCCGATGTTAGGCATTACCATATTGCTGAGAAAGCGACCAAAGCTTTGCACTTTGATCTTGATATCGGATGACATAGAACACCCCTTCTTATGTTTACGCGCAGGCTTGCGGCCCGAGGTTTATTGTTAACGTGGCGGCAGAGGTAGCCGGACCCATGCTCTGATGACGCGAAATCTGGCACTGAATCGCGATGGTGTCCAGACAGGCACTTTAAGTGTGATCGCGATCACGGGATGTCGGGGTGATCGGGGTAAATTTGCGTGATTTGAATCACAAAAAAGACGTGTAAAAAAAAGACAATGCGCAAAATGTCGCCATAAACGCCCCTTAAATGTGAATAAAGTCACATTTTCTTTCGGCGTGTTTGTTATTAGTTTGTGACGTTAATCACAAAATATTTCCCAGGAATAATCCGAACAGGCATCGTACATTTTTCACTCATGCTAACAGGGAGAGTCTGTAAGAAAGTTACAGCCGGGAATTCTTGCAAAATGGCGTCGGCGAAACGCGTTTTAGCGCGCCGTCGCGCCTCCTTTTGGCGTATCCTGACCCATACTTACCCTTACCCTGGCGATAACGTAAAAGGACCCGGCATGAAACTTATCGGTAGTTACACCAGCCCGTTTGTACGCAAAATCTCCGTCATGTTGCTTGAAAAAGGCATCGTGTTTGAGTTCGTGAATGAATCGCCGTATGCCGAACAGAACGGCATGGCGCAGTACAACCCGCTCGGGAAAGTGCCGGCGCTGGTGACCGACGACGGCGAAACCTGGTTTGATTCGCCCATCATCGCACAGTATATCGAGTTGCTGGACGCGCAACCGGCGCTGGTGCCGCAAGAACCGCGCGCTGCGCTAAAAGTGCGCCAGCTGGAGGCGCTCGCCGACGGCATTATGGACGCGGCGCTGGTTTCGGTGCGCGAGCAGGCGCGCCCGCCGGAACAGCAGTCGGAAAACGAACTGCTGCGCCAGCGAGAGAAAATCAACCGCGGCCTCGATGCGCTGGAAGGGTATGTGGCTGACGGCACGCTAAAGGCTGAGGAACTGACGCTCGCCACCATCGCCACCGCCTGCGCCATCGGCTATCTCAATTTCCGTCGCGTGGCGCCGGGCTGGTGCGCGCAGCGTCCGCATCTGGTGAAACTGGTGGAAGCGCTCTTTGCCCGCGACAGCTTCGCGCGTACCGAGCCGCCCAGCGCCTGAGCGGGCGTGAACCGCCCTTTATTGCGCTGACCGGGCGCGGGGACTGAACTGCCCCGCGTTTCCTGCTAAATTATCGCCACGTTTTATCCAGGTTTATGCACGCCATGACGACCGATTCCCGTCTGCTTTACAGTCAGCTTCCCGCCACCGACCGCCTGCTGCGCGACAGCGCGTTCCAGCCGTTGCTGGACACCTACGGCCATACCCGCGTGGTCAACACCCTTCGCGCGATGCAGGAGGCGGCGCGGCTCGCCATTCGCGAACGCCAGGCGCTGCCCTCATGGTGCGATGACTGGGCCGCGGCGGCGGCCGGGCGGCTGGCGCGCGGTTCGCAAAGCGCGCTGCGCCCGGTCTTTAACCTTACCGGCACGGTGCTGCACACCAATCTTGGCCGCGCGTTGCAGGCGGAAGAAGCGGTTGAGGCGGTCGCCCGCGCCATGCGCTCGCCCGTGACGCTGGAGTATGACGCCGAAGGCGGCGAGCGCGGCCACCGCGACCGCGCGCTGGCGGAGCTACTCTGTGAACTTACCGGCGCGGAAGACGCCTGTATCGTTAATAACAACGCGGCGGCGGTGTTGCTGATGCTGGCGGCGCTGGGCGCAGGCAAAGAGGTGATTGTGTCGCGCGGCGAGCTGGTGGAGATTGGCGGCGCGTTTCGTATCCCGGATGTGATGCGCCAGGCGGGCTGTCAGCTGGTGGAAGTGGGCACGACCAACCGCACACACTTGCGCGATTATCTCGATGCGGTCGGCGAGCAGACCGCGCTGCTGATGAAAGTGCACACCAGCAATTACCAGATTGAAGGCTTTACCAAAGCCGTAGATGCCGCCGAACTGGCGCAGGCGTCAACGCTTCCGGTGATTGTCGATCTCGGCAGCGGTTCGCTTATCGATCTCAGTCAGTATGGGCTGCCGAAAGAGCCGATGCCGCAGGAGGCGCTCGCCGCCGGGGCGAGTCTTGTGAGCTTTTCCGGCGATAAACTGCCGGGCGGGCCGCAGGCGGGGATTATCGTCGGGAAAAAAGCGCTTATCGCGGCGCTTCAGAAACACCCGCTCAAGCGCGCCCTGCGCGCCGATAAAATGACGCTGGCGGCGCTCGACGCCACATTGCGCCTTTATCTGCACCCGGAAAAACTCGCACAACGGCTGCCGACGCTGCGGCTGCTGACGCGCCAGGCGTCTGACATTAACGAACAGGCGCAGCGCCTGCGTCCGGCGCTGGAGACCCGCTACGGCGATGAATTTCAGATAGACGTGATGCCCTGCCTGTCGCAGATTGGAAGCGGTTCGCTGCCGGTCGACCGGCTTCCGGGTGCGGCGCTCACCTTCACCCCGCGCGACGGGCGCGGCAGCAGCCTTGAGGCGCTCGCCGCCCGCTGGCGTCGCCTGCCGGTGCCGGTTATCGGGCGCGTGGGCGACGGGCGGTTATGGCTCGATTTACGCTGCCTTGAAGATGAGGCAGGACTGATGGAGATGTTGTTGCAATGATTATCGCCACCGCCGGGCACGTGGACCACGGCAAAACCACGCTGCTTGAAGCGCTTACCGGCATTAACGCCGACCGTCTGCCGGAAGAGAAAAAGCGCGGCATGACTATCGATCTCGGTTACGCCTACTGGCCGCAGCCGGACGGGCGCGTCATCGGCTTTATCGACGTGCCGGGCCATGAAAAATTCCTCGCTAATATGCTGGCGGGCGTGGGCGGCATCGATCATGCGCTGCTGATGGTGGCGTGCGATGACGGCGTGATGGCCCAGACGCGCGAGCATCTGGCGATTTTGCAACTGACCGGCCAGCCGACGCTCACCGTGGCGCTCACCAAAGCCGACCGGGTGGATGACGCGCGCCTCGCGCAGGTGAAAGCGCAGGTGATGGCCACATTGAACGACTACGGCTGGCACGACGCCACGCTGTTCGTCACGGCGGCCACCGAAGGCGTGGGCGTTGAGGCGCTGCGCGACCATTTGCGCCAGTTGCCTGAGCGCACGCACCCTGCCGGGCAGCGCTTTCGCCTGGCGGTCGATCGCGCGTTTACCGTCAAGGGCGCGGGCCTGGTGGTTACCGGCACGGCGCTTTCCGGCGAGGTGAATGTCGGCGATACGCTCTACCTGACCGGCGCGAATACGCCGATGCGCGTGCGCGGCCTGCATGCGCAGAATCAGCCGACGGAACGTGCATTCGCCGGTCAGCGCATCGCGCTGAATATTAGCGGCGACGCGCAGAAAGCGGATATCCGGCGCGGCGACTGGCTGCTCAGCGACGCACCGCCGCAGGCCGCAGAGCGGGTTATCGTCACGCTCGACCGCCATGCGCCGCTGCAACAGTGGCAGCCGCTGCATATTCACCATGCGGCAAGCCACGTCACCGGGCGCGTTTCGTTACTGGAAGATGATCTGGCTGAGCTGGTATTCGACACGCCGCTGTTCCTGGCCGATAACGACCGGCTGGTGCTGCGCGACATTAGCGCGCGCCAGACGCTCGCAGGCGCGCGCGTCGTCACGCTGGAAACCCCGCGGCGCGGCAAACGCCAGCCGGAGTTCCTCGCGTTTCTCAACGAACTGGCGAGTGCCAGAACCGACGCCGACGCGCTGCGGCTCCATGCCTCGCGCGGCGCGGTCGCGCTGGCGACATTCGGCTGGGCGCGCCAGCTCTCTGCGGCATCGCTCGACGCGCTGGCGGGCAGTGGGGACTATCTCCAGGCGAACGGTTATCTGTTAAGCAGCGCGCTCGCGGCGCGCTGGCAGGAGAAACTGCTCGCTACGCTCGCCCGCTACCATGAAACGCACAGCGAAGAGCCCGGCCCCGGCCGCGAACGGCTGCGTCGCATGGCGCTCCCTTCCGAGCCGGAACCGCTGGTGCTGGCGCTGATCGAACGGATGCGCCGTGACGGACAACTCGCGAGCCGCGAAGGCTGGCTGCATCTGCCGGGCCATAAAGCCGGTTTCAGTGAGGCTCAGCAGGCGCTGTGGGAGAAAATCCAGGGACTGTTTGGCGACGAGCCGTGGTGGGTGCGCGATCTGGCGCGCGAAGCGGGCGAAGAAGAACAGGCGATGCGCCAGCTATTGCGGCTCGCCGCGCAGCAGGGTTTTATCACGGCGATCGTTAAAGATCGCTACTACCGTCACGATCGCATTGTGGCGTTCGCCGATCTGATCCGCACGCTCGATCGCGAAAAAGGCGCGACCGTCGCCGCCGATTTCCGCGACAGCCTGAACGTGGGCCGTAAACTGGCGATTCAGATTCTGGAATATTTCGACCGCATCGGCTTTACCCGCCGTCGCGGTAATGAACATCTGTTGCGTGACAGCGCGCTGTTTAATTCCGCACTGTAAAAAATAACGAAATGGGGGAATGTATATTTATGAAATATATATTCCCCGTCCTTTAATCACTCCATGAATAATTACGAGAAATTCCGCTAACTGTTTTATTTTATGGTGCTTTCTGGCAACCAATTCGTCGTAATTCGCGGCAACTCGCTTTTTTCACTCTGCCATGCGGTGTATTTTCGAAAGCTCATTTCATTCATTAAGGATAATGAGTATGACCGCGTCTGTTTTTTATATTCCCTCCATTAATATGATTGGCATGAATAGTCTCGATGAAGCGCTGAAAATGGCCAGCGAATATGGCTACCGCAACGCGCTGATTGTGACGGACGGTATGTTGTCAGCGCTGGGCATGGCCGGCCAGCTCAAGGAAATGCTGTCGCAGAAAGGCATTAACAGCGTGATTTTCGACGGCACCCGCCCGAACCCGACCACGGAAAACGTGGAAGCGGGCTTAAGTATGCTGCGCGCGCACCGCTGTGACTGCGTGATTTCGCTCGGCGGCGGCTCGCCGCACGACTGCGCCAAAGGCATCGCGCTGGTAGCGGCTAATGGCGGCGATATTCGCGATTACGAAGGCGTTGACCGTTCCCGCAAACCGCAACTGCCGATGATCGCCATCAACACCACGGCGGGCACCGCATCTGAGATGACGCGTTTTTGCATCATCACCGATCAGGAGCGCCATGTGAAAATGGCCATTGTCGATAAACACGTGACGCCGGTGATGTCGGTAAACGATCCGGCGCTGATGATGGGGATGCCGAGATCGCTGACCGCCGCGACAGGCATGGACGCGCTGACCCACGCCATCGAAGCGTATGTCTCCACCGCCGCCACGCCGGTCACTGACGCCTGCGCCCTGAAAGCCATTAGCATGATTGCGCAAACGCTGCCGCAGGCGGTGGAAGAGGGGGATGATGTCGCGGCGCGCGAGGCGATGGCCTGGGCGCAGTTCATGGCGGGAATGGCGTTTAATAACGCCTCGCTCGGGTATGTCCACGCGATGGCGCATCAGCTCGGCGGTTTTTACGATCTGCCGCACGGCGTTTGCAACGCCATCCTGCTGCCGCATGTACAGCGCTTCAACAGCAGCGTGGCGGCGCACCGGCTGCGCGACTGCGCGCAGGCGATGGGCGTTAACGTTCGCGCCATGAGCGACGCTGAAGGCGCGAATGCCTGTATCGAGGCGATTTGCGCGCTGGCTCGCCGGGTGCATATTCCTGCTGGTTTACGCGAGCTGAGAGTGCGTGAAAATGACATTGCTCAGCTGGCGGAAAACGCGCTTAAGGACGCCTGCGGATTAACCAATCCGGTACAGGCAAGCCACGCGGAGATCATGGCGATTTATCGTGCGGCGATGTAACGCTTAAGCCCCGCTGCGGCGGGGCTACTGTTGTTTCGCGAGCCACACCGCGCCCAGGCGTCCGGCCTGGTTACCGAGCTGGCAGGGCTGAATGGGCACCCGCAACGCATCCCAGAAGTTATATTTTTCAAGCGTGCGTTCAAGCATCGGGTAGAGTTCTTTCTGCTGGCTGATGCCGCCGCCAATCAGCACCACCTGCGGATCGTAGAGCGACACCACGCTATAGACGCCGCGCGCCAGATAACCGACCCAGCGCTCCACCACTTCACGCAGATGCACATCGCCGCCCATACGCTCGAAAATTTCTTTGCCATGCAGCGGCGCATCTGACGGCAGCGACAGCGCCTGGCGGCTCGCCTCCACCAGCCCGCGCGCGGAGGCGATCTGATGCATGTTTTCGCCGTTGTCGCCAACCGGGATCACGCCAAATTCGCCCGCGCGGAAATGTGCGCCGCGCAAAAGTTCGCGGTTCAGTATCAGCCCACCGCCAATGCCGGTGCCGATGGTCATGCAGATAAACGACTCGTAGCGCTGACCGGCACCGCGCCACATCTCGCCAAGCGCCGCGCAGTTCGCATCGTTTTCCACCGTGACCGGCAGCGACGTTAACTCGCCAAACAGCTCCAGCAGATTGCAGCCGTCGAGAAACGTCAGCGCGCCCGCCTTCGGCACATGGCCGGTATGCGGATTGATATAGCCTGGAAAACTGACGCCGATACCGGCTATCTCGTCGCGCTTTTGATAATGCTCAACGGTCTCGCGCCAGGCGTTTTTAAACGCGTTAGGATCGTAGTGCGTGTCATATTCGTCGCTGGAAAGCTCCTCGCCCTCTTCGGTGATCAGGCCGTGTTTGATATGCGTGCCGCCGACGTCAAAACCGATAAACTTACGCATGGTCATTCCTTCTGTGACAAACCGGGTTCCGCTTTTGAGTATGGCGTACCTGCGAAAACGCAACGTAAAGGAAGGTAATCTGCCGCTATTTATGGTGAATACCGCGCATGTCGTGATTGTGGTTAAGTAACGGCGGATGTGAACAGAGGCGGTGGCGTGGATATTTCAGGTTTTGTGCTGGCGATTGCGCCGGTGGCACTCTCCCCCGGTGCCAGCTTTACGCTGGCGATGAACAATGTTATCCACCGGGGGATTATGGGCGTGTTCAGCGTTATCACAGGCACGCTTATCGGCATTTATATTCACGCCTCGCTGGTGGGGCTTGGCGTCACGCAACTGCTGGTACGCTACCCGGCCGTGATGAAAACCTTACAGCTTACAGGCACGCTCTATTTGCTCTGGCTGGCGCTGCGGCTTGTTGTAAGCGGCATTCAGGCCTGGCGGCGTCCGCAGCACACAACAGGCCGCGGCGCGGGCGTGAAAGAGGCGCTGCTGGCGAATCTTTTTAACATTAAAGCGATTCTGTTCTGGCTGACGGTGGTGCCCGCGTTTGCCGGAACGGCCTTCACGCACTATCTGCTGCTCGCCAGCATTCATGTCGCCATTATGGCGTCCTGGCTGCTGCTGTGCGGCGGCGCGATAGTGCTGACCACGCGCCGCTTTTCGGTGCGCTGGCTGAAGGTCGTCGTCGATACCGGCGGCGGGCTGTTTCTGTTTTTCCTCACGCTCTCCTCTGCGCTGGCGATGCTGAAATAGGCGGGTGAGGCGTTAACGGCATTCGTCTATCCAGACGCGCATTTCGCCTTCGCCGCGGTTGGCCCAGCTAAACCACGGTATAAAGGTCAGCGTTTGCGGCGTGGCCTGCGCCGGAGAGCGGTCATACTGCCAGAGTGGCCGCGATTCGGGCTGTGGGCTCGCCTGTCGCCAGCCCTCGGCCTGAATTAAGACCTGACGGGCGAAAATGCCTTTTCCTTCCCGTTCGTGGAACGTCGATGTGGCGGGCAGTTGCAGGTTATGGAGCTCGCTGCCGTTGTCCGCCTCTTCCAGACAGTAAATCAGCGGCCCGCGCTGAATCGCTACTTTGCCTGCGACATGGCGCACCAGCGGGTTGCCGTAGACGCGGCGCACCGGCATGGGCAGCGTCAGCGTCAGCGTATCGCCTTCGTGCCAGGTGCGCGTCAGCCAGAGATACCCTTTACGAATATCGCCTTCACAGGGGCGACCGTTCAGCATTACGCGCGGCGCCTCGCACCAGTCCGGCAGGCGCAGCGCCAGCGTGTGTTCAACCGGCCGAGGCGAATCGATATGAATGCGCACCTCTTCATGCCACGGGAAATCGCCGCTGATACGTAATCGCAGCGTGCTGTCACCGACCGGCAACTGAACGTTGTTGCCGATGTAGAGATTGATAAACAGCGCATCTTCGCGCGCGGTGTAGATGTAATGTCCGAGCGAAGTGAGCAGCCGCGCGATATTCGGTGGACAGCAGGCACAGCCAAACCAGCGCTGGCGGACAGGCTTAACGTGATCGTAGATATGATTAAATTTCAGCGTTTTCGGATGCACTTCCAGTGGATTGACGTAAAAGAAGTGTTTGCCATCCAGCGCCATCCCTCCGAGCACAGTGTTATACAGCGCACGCTCCATGACGTCGGCATACTGGCTGTCGCCTTCCATCTCCAGCATCCGGCGGGCGAACATGAGCAGGCCTATCGAGGCGCAGCTTTCCGCATAGACCGTGTCGTTGGGCAGATCGTAATCAGTGCTGAACGCTTCTCCACTGCTCTGGGAACCGATACCGCCAGTGATATAAAGCTGGCGGCGCGCCATATTTTCCCATAACCGCAGGCAGGCCCGGCGTTTTTCTTCGTCGCCGCTCAGGCGCGCCAGATGCGCGACGCCTGTCATGAGATAGACGAAGCGCACCGCGTGGCCCACGGCGCGCGTCTGCTCTGCCAGCGGCTGGTGCGCCTGGCTGTAGGCTTTATCCTGCACCATCCAGGCCGGCCCATAAGTGTTCCAGTAAGAGGTGCGGCCGCGTTTTTCGTATTCGATATCGTAAAAGTGCGGCTGCGTCCCGCGCTGCTCGACAAAGTAGCGTGCCAGCGCCTGGTAGCGCGGCTCCTGCGTGGCTTCATACAGGCGCATCAATGCCAGTTCAATTTCCGGGTGACCGGGATAGCCGTGAAGCTGATTCTCACCGGGACCGAAAACCTGACAGAGGTGATCGGCAAGACGGCACACTACGCCCAGCAGGCGGCGTTTGCCGGTGGCCTGCCAGAACGCGACGCCTGCCTCAATCATATGACCGGCACAATAGAGTTCGTGGCATTCAGCGAGGTTGGTCCAGCGCTCGCCAGGCGCTTTTACGGTGAAATAGGTGTTCAGATAGCCGTCGTCGCATTGCGCCGCCGCAACCAGTTCAATCACCTCGTCGGCGGTTTTTTCAAGCGTGGCGTCCGGCTTCTGGCACAGAGACCAGGCTACGGCCTCCAGCCATTTCGCCACATCGCTGTCCTGAAAGACCATGCCATAGAACTCGCCGTGCTCAAGACCCGCGGCTATCCGAAAGTTGGTAATGGCGTGGCTCGGCTCCGCCTCGGGAAGGCGATCGTTAAGCGCGTCCCACTGATACGGGATTACTACGTCCCGCACCAGTTGCTGATACTGGCCGAGAAACGGATCGGTGATTTTCAGATGATGCAGAGAGATTTCATGCACGTCTGGCTGAGTCATGATGATTTCCTTCAGGAGGGTTGCACGTGGCGCTGGCGCAAATCGCCGGAAATGCGCGCCATCAGCGGATTATTGAGTTTGCACCAGCGAATCGTGATCGCCAGCAGCAGATGAAACAACGCAGGCAGCAGGCTCTCCATGGCCGTCATCCCCTGGAGCGACGCGGCCGTCTGGTTTCCGGCACCGGGTTGATAGGCCACTACAATAAATACCAGGCTGATAATGCCGGCGCTGGACGCCCAGGCGAGCTTGATGAAAAAGAGGTTAAACGCGAAATTCATTCCCGACGAACGCACGCCGGTTTTCCACTCGCCGTAATCGTCGGCAAACGCCATCAGGGAAAAGTGCAGCGGCAGCGTGAAGCCGAGAATAATGCCGTTGCCGAGGATAACGGCAAGCCAAAGGTGCTGATGCGCCGGGCTTGCGGGCAGTAGCCACATCGCGACGGCCAACGCCGCCAGGATAAGATTAGTATGGAAATAGAGCTTAACGGTGTCGACACGGCGCGACAGCGGGCTAACTATCATCGCACCGGCAATGGCGGCGAACGTCACCATGGTAAAAAACAGCGAGGTATAAGCAGTGCTGCCCTGAAGCACATAGGTGATGAAGTACATATACCCGCCGCCGCGAATGTTAAACACGTTAATCAGCAGGAATGACATCACCAGCATCAGTAGAAGCTGATCGTTATTACGCAGCCCGGCAAAATGCTCGCGCAGCGTAAATTTCCCCATCAGCGCCAGCGAGACGCGTTCGCGCACCCAAAAGAAGCAGCACAGGAACATCACGACCGCCACGGCGCACAGCACGCCAACGCCGAGTTGCCAGCCGCGGGCGGCGTTGCCCTCGCCCAGCGCTTTGACGAGCCATGGCAGCCCCACCGAGACCAGAAACCCTGCCACGCCGCATAACACAAAGCGCCAGGATTGACAGGCCAGCACTTCGTGATGACGCGTGGTCATGGTGTTGATCAACGCGCAATAAGGCACGTTGATGGCGGTATAGCCGACAGACAGCAAAAGATATGTCCCGAATGCCCAGGCGATTTTGACGCCCGTACTGGCTTCCGGCACGGTAAACGTGAGTACGCCAATAACGCCGATGGGCACTGCCACCCACAGCTGCCACGGGCGAAAGCGTCCCCAGCGGCTCTGCGTGCGGTCGGCGATAACGCCCATTACCGGGTCGGAGATGGCGTCGAAAACGCGCAGGGCCATAAACAGCGTGCCCACCAGCGCGGGAGTCAGCCCAAAAACATCGGTGTAAAAGAAGGTCAGAAAATTCATGATCAGGCAGGTAATAATCGTGCCGCCCGCGTCGCCTAATCCGTAGCCTATTTTTTCCCGCAGCGACAGCTTTTCACTCACAGCGGCGACGGAAATATCCGCTGTCGTAACAGAAGTAGCATTCATGATTAACGCCTCGCGTTATCGGATAAGTTATGCCAGAAATAAAACCGCTTATTTGCCGGGGTAAAGTGTCACTGGCCAGTCACGTTATTTATTCTGCATGCGATACGTCGGGCAACAAGGCAACGGGAAAGTATAAAAAAGGGACGATTCCGACCTGCTGGCAAAATTGTGAAGCAGATCCCCTCGCGCTTAAAAAAATCCTCGCCCGCCGCTTCAGCCGCTAAGATCGGATAAAATGATTTGCGTGGTCATGGTGTTACATGTTTGAAATAAATATTAATTTACCGGTGAAAGTGCAAAACGGCGGGCGCTTTATCTCCCGTGGCGTTGGCCAGCACCCTGCGCGCAGGCTCGACTCATGGGAAATCATTTTTGTTGAAAAAGGGACGCTTACGATCCGCGAAGAAGAGACGATTTTTGAGGTTAACGCGGGAGAAAGCTTACTATTATGGCCAGGAAGAGAACATCAGGGCGTTGGCATATTTCCAGCGGATCTGAAATTTTACTGGCTGCATTTTGAGTATTATCCTCCAGCTCAAAATAAAGCGGGCTGCGATTTATCTTTATTGTCCATTCCTCAACATTGTTGGGCGCGCGAGCCGCAGCATATTATTTCGCTGTTTCGTCAGTTTCTGAATGAGCAGGAAAATGTCACGCGCACGCTGGCGCTGGAAATTATTTTGTTATTAATACTCCAGCAACTGTGCGCCAGCGCAGGCGATGTGCAACCCACAGAGGGCAGTGGCGCGGCGCTCGCCTGGAAGGCTCAACAGCTTATCCGTACGCAATATCATCTGCCGCTCTCTACCTCAACCCTCGCCGCGAGCCTGCACTGCAACGCGGATTACCTGGGGCGCGTCTATCGCCAGACGTTTCGCCTGACCATCACCGAGGCGGTGCAGCATCAGCGGGTCATCGCCGCGGAAAAACAGCTGATTAACGACTCGCTCTCGCTTTGCGAAGTAGCCAAAAACTGTGGTTTTCCAGATGTCGGCTATTTCCGGCGGGTTTTTCGCCGTCATCACGGCCTCACTCCGGCTGCCTGGAAAAAGCGATACTGCAAAGAGCATATCAACTCCGACTAAACATTTATCCCGTTGATGTAATGGAACAAATCATTACGGAAGGGGGATCGCAGAAGGGAAATGTTCATGGTGGCGGGTGTTCGCGTCTGTTGTTGCCGATGGTAACCTTGCCAGGTGCCGTTCTGTCTTAAGTCGTTGTCGGTATATCAGGAGGAAAGAAGCTGTGGTGATTAAGGAGATTGTTGTGAGCAGAATTTCTCGCGAGCCGTCCGGTGAGCCGATTCGTTGCCCCGAGGCGCTTAACATACCTTCTCAACTGTTACGTACACCTCGCGTCTACAGTAAGGGAGAATATTCTTCTGACCAGCAAAAAAAGGATGTGTTGCATGACGCGCTGGGTCTGTGGGGCGTTAACGCTGAGGATGGCCTGAGTTATGAGCGCAGTTTGCGTAGCGAGTGGTAAGCAATGGGTATGCTCGCCGTTTTTGATACCAATATCTTGATCGATCTTTTTAGCGGTCACGAAAAGGCACGGCAAACGTTAGGGCGATTTCCGGAAAATCGTGCCATTAGCCTGATTACCTGGATCGAAGTGATGGTAGGCGCGCGTAAGCATCATCAGGAACAACAAACACGTGAGGTCCTGGCTACTTTTACTGTCCTGCCGGTGTCATTATCCGTCGCGGAACGCAGCGTAGAAATTCGCCGACAGTGCGGAATGAAATTACCAGATGCCATTATTCTTGCTACTGCGCAGGTGCACTCGCGCATGTTGCTTACGCGCAACAGCAAGGATTTTGAAGGGGTAACAGGAGCAGAAATTCCCTATGTTCTGAACTAGCCCGCCCTGAACGAGCGGGCTACAGACAAGGTTTACTCACCCTCTCCCGGGAACAGGAACGGGTTGATGGAGCTTCTGGCGAAGCCTTCCTGCTCCATGCGGGCGTCGAGCACCAGCGAGGCGAGGTCATCCGCCACCGGCTCCACGTTCGGGTCTTTTTCCTGATACAGGATCTTCAGGTAAGTCCCGCAGTCGCCGCAGCTTTCGGCTTTAATGGCCGCCTGCTCGCTCTCCAGCGACCAGTAGTGCAAATCGCGGGTCTGCTCGCAGTTGCTGCATTTAACGCGCACCACGTGCCACTCGGTTTCGCACAGGTTGCAGTGCAGGTAGCGCAGCCCCTGGCTTGAGCCGATATGCACCATGCTGGAGACCGGAATGCTGCCGCAGACCGGACAGAACTGGCGCGCTTCGCCATATTCCGCCCGCGCTTTGCCGGGGATCAGGCTCGCCATCTGCGCCCAGTAGAGCGACAGCGCCGCCCAGATAAACGGGGCTTTGTCGCTGCTCACCGCGCTGAAATCGGCGTTGAACAGGGCGCTCGCCATGGTTTCCAGCTCCTGCGCCGAGGCTTTTTCGAGATTTTCGATAACCGCCAGCGCCGGGCCGCTCATCTCCGGCTTCAGCTCGGCAATCAGCGACTGCAACAGCTTCTGCCAGTGGCCGTCGCGCGGCAGCACGTGAATATCGAGCGGAGGCTTGCCCTGTTCCGCGGCTGCTTTGATGCGTGCCGTCAAATCCATCTCCAGCGGGTGGTCATAGAGCACCACCTCCTGGGCATGCGCGATAAGCGCGGCAAAACGCAGGTAATCGCCCAGCGGATTATTTTCAGCCAGCTCGCGCAGGCGTGCGGCGCGGCGGTTATAGAGATTTTTCAGTCTGGGGAACAATAACGGCGGAATCACTTCCGCCGTACGTTTATCGCTCTTCTCCAGCTGGTCTTGCGGGATGATGCGAATACTCATTCAGATGATTTTTCCTGTTTCTCGCGCACTTCGCGATACCAGCGCGGGTGGTGTTTCTTCGCCCAGGTTTTGGTAACCCAGCCTTCCACCATGGCGGTAATGGTGCCTTTGACCCACAGGGCCGCGTAAATATGCACCATGATAACCACAATTAAGGCCACCGCGGCAAATGAATGCGCCAGCAGCGCCAGGCGAATCACCGGGATGGGGAACATCGGCGCGAACCACGGACGCCAGATAACCACGCCGCTCGCCAGTAACAGCAGAAGCAGCAGGATGGCCGCCCAGAAGACGCACTTCTGACCGAAATTATAGCGCCCGGTATCGCCCACTTCCTCGTTCATGGCGATTTTGTGGATGTTTTTCGCCCACAGAATATCGTCACGGTTAATGAGGTTGTGGTGCCAGTAACGGAAAAACATCAGCATAAACGAAACGAACATCACCACCCCAACGAAGGGGTGGAGGATGCGCGCCAGCTGCGGCGTGCCAAGAATGTTCATCAGCCAGTTGAAGGAGGGGAAAAAGAACCCCAGCCCGCTCACCGCCGCCAGCACGAAGGCGAAGGCGGTGATCCAGTGGTTGATTCGCTCTGGCGCGCTGTAGCGCACGATGGTGTCACGTCTTTTCATTTACGCACCTCATCATCGTCATGGTGCAGATTGTCTTCATCTTCCTCGGCGCGGTTTGGACCGATACCGACGTAGTGGAAAACGCTGGCTGCGAAGGTCGCCGCAAAGCCGATGGCGGCGAGCGGTTTCCAGATGCCTTTCCAGAACTTAACGGCTTCGCTGATTTCCGGGTTCTCCGGCAGGCCGTGATACAGATTCGGCTTGTCGTTGTGGTGCAGCACGTACATCACGTGCGTACCGCCAACGCCTGCCGGATCGTACAGGCCCGCGTTTTCGTAACCACGGGTTTTCAGCTCCGCCACGCGCTCGCCTGCCAGCTGTTTCATATCCTCTTTGGTACCAAAGTGGATAGCGCCGGTCGGACAGGTCTTCACGCACGCCGGCTCCTGGCCCACGGTTACGCGGTCCACGCACAGGGTGCATTTGTAGACGCGGTTATCTTCCGGGTTCAGGCGCGGGACGTCGAACGGACAGCCCGCGATGCAGTAGCCGCAGCCGATGCACTGTTCAGACTGAAAATCGACGATGCCGTTGGCATACTGAATGATAGCGCCTTCAGACGGGCACGCCTTCAGGCAGCCCGGATCGGCGCAGTGCATACAGCCATCCTTGCGGATAAGCCATTCCAGTTTGTCGTTCTGCTCCACTTCCGAGAAGCGCATCACGGTCCAGGACTTGGCGGTCAGATCCGCCGGGTTGTCATACACCCCGACGTTATGACCGACTTCGTCACGCAGATCGTTCCACTCGGAACAGGCCACCTGACAGGCTTTACAGCCGATACAGGTGGTTACGTCGATAAGCTTCGCCACTTCCTGCTGGTGGTCCCGCGCCTGAGGCGCGGGCGTGAAACCGTTAGTCGCGGAACGACGGATAATGTCTTGCGATTGATAAGCCATGAGTCGTCTCCGTTACACCTTTTCCACGTTCACCAGGAACGCCTTAAATTCCGGCGTCTGGGTGTTGGCGTCGCCCACGAACGGCGTCAGCGTGTTGGCGATAAAGCCTTTCTTCGCGACCCCTTCGTAACCCCAGTGGATTGGAATACCGATGGTATCCACCTGTTTGCCGTTCACGTTGAGCGTGCGAATACGCTTGGTCACCACCGCCTTGGCTTTGATATAGCCGCGGTTGGAGGAGACTTTCACGGTATCGCCCTGCGCGATGCCAAGCTTACCGGCGAGTTTCTCGCCGATTTCCACAAACTGTTCCGGCTGCGCGATGGCGTTTAACAGCGCGTGCTTGGTCCAGTAGTGGAAATGCTCGGTCAGACGGTACGTGGTGCCGACATACGGGAACTTATCCGCTTTGCCCATCGCTTCCAGATCGCCTTTGAACACGCGCGCCGCCGGGTTAGACACCACATTCGGGTGCAGCGGGTTGGTGCCAAGCGGCGTCTCGAACGGCTCGTAGTGTTCCGGGAACGGGCCTTCCGCCATTTTGTCGATGGCGAACAGGCGGCCCATGCCTTCCGGCTGCATGATAAACGGACCGACATCGCTGCCCGGAGGCGCGGTGCTGTAGTCCGGAATATCGGCGCCGACCCACTTGCCGTTGGCGTAAGAGAGAAGCTGACGTTTCGGGTCCCACGGTTTGCCCTGCGGATCCGCGGAGGCGCGGTTATACAGAATGCGGCGGTTCAGCGGCCACGCCCATGCCCAGCCCAGCGTATTGCCAAGGCCTGACGGGTCGGCGTTGTCGCGGCGCGCCATCTGGTTGCCATCCGGCGTCCAGCTACCCGCGAAGATCCAGCAGCCGCTTGAGGTGGTGCCGTCGTCACGCAGATGCGCGAAGGTGCCCAGCTGATCGCCTTTCTTCGCCAGCACGTTGCCGGTCACCGGATCGATGATATCCGCCAGCGCTTTACCGTTGCTCTCCATGGCCACTTCTTCCGGCGACGGGTTTTCCGGCGTCGAATAGTTCCAGCTCATGTTAAGGACTTGTTCCGGGCATGCGCCGCCCTGCTCGGCGTACATCTTACGCAGGCGCAGGAAGATACCGGCCAGGATTTCGCCGTCGTTCAGCGCTTCGCCCGGCGCGTCCTGACCTTTCCAGTGCCACTGCAGCCAGCGGCCGGAGTTCACGATAGATCCGTTCTCTTCGGCAAAGCAGGTGGACGGCAGGCGGAACACTTCGGTCTGAATGCTCGCCGGATCGACATCGTTCTGCTCGCCGTGGTTCTGCCAGAAGGTAGAGGTCTCGGTATTGAGCGGATCGATAGTCACCAGGAACTTCAGTTTTGAGAGTGAAGCGACCACTTTGTTTTTGTTCGGGAACGAGGCGACCGGGTTAAAGCCCTGGCAGATATAGCCGTTGACTTTGCCCTGATGCATCATCTCGAAATATTGCAGGACGTCGTAGCCTTTATCCCACTTCGGCAGCCAGTCGAAGCCCCAGCTGTTCTCCGCCGTCGCTTTGTCGCCATAGAAGGCTTTCATCAGCGAAACGAAGAATTTCGGGTAGTTGCCCCAGTAGTTCACCTGGCCTTCCAGCAGCGGTTTCGGCGTGTTGGCGGTCAGGTAAGTTTGCAGATCGGCCTGTTTTTCGCTTGGCAGCGACATGTAGCCGGTCAGGCTCTGGCTCAGCAGACCGAGGTCGGTCAGGCCCTGGATGTTGGAGTGTCCGCGAAGCGCATTCACGCCGCCACCCGCCATACCCATGTTGCCCAGCAGCAGCTGGATCATGGCCATAGTACGGATGTTCTGGGCGCCCACGGAGTGCTGCGTCCAGCCGAGCGCATACAGGAACGACGCGGTTTTGTCGTGTACGCTGGTTTCGGCGATGTATTCGCACACCTTCAGGAAATCGGCTTTCGGCGTACCACAGATATTCTCAACGACATCCGGCGTATAGCGAGAGACGTGCGTTTTCAGCAGGTTCCAGACGCAGCGCGGGTGAGAAAGCGTGGTATCGCGTTTTGCGAAGCCTTTTTCGTCCAGCTCATAGTGCCAGCTGGTTTTGTCATATTTGCGTTTTTCCGCGTCGTAGCCGGTAAACAGGCCGTCATCGAAACCGTAATCTTCACGCACGATCAGGCTGGCGTTGGTGTAGGCCTCGACATATTCGCGGTTAAACTTGTTGTTGTTCAGCAGGTACAGCAGTACGCCTGACAGGAAAGCGATGTCAGTACCGGAACGGATAGGCGTATAGAAATCGGCCACCGACGCCGTGCGCGTAAAGCGCGGGTCAATAACGATAAGCTTCGCGCCATTGTGGATCTTGGCTTCCATCGCCCAGCGGAATCCCACCGGATGCGCTTCTGCCGCGTTCCCACCCATCACGACGATGAGGTTGGCGTTCTTCATATCAACCCAGTGGTTGGTCATCGCACCGCGACCAAATGTTGGAGCAAGACTTGCTACCGTTGGTCCGTGTCAGACACGCGCCTGGTTATCCACGGCTAACATGCCGAGGGCGCGGGTAAATTTCTGGGTTAAATAGCCGGTTTCGTTACTGGAAGCGGAGGCGCACAGCATACCGGTGGAGAGCCAGCGGTTAACGGTGGTGCCTTCGGCGTTTTGCGCGATAAAGTTCGCGTCGCGGTCTTCTTTCATCAGCTTCGCGATGCGATTGAACGCCTCGTCCCAGCTGATGCGCTGCCATTTATCGGAGCCAGGCGCGCGGTATTCAGGGTATTTCAGACGCGATTCGGAGTGGATGAAATCCACCAGACCTGCGCCTTTCGGGCAAAGCGCCCCGCGGTTGACCGGATGATCCGGGTCCCCTTCGATGTGGAAAATCGAGGATTTCGCGTTTTTCGCGCCGTCGCCGAGGCTATACATCAACAGCCCACAGCCGACGGAGCAGTACGTACAGGTATTACGGGTTTCGCGGGTGCGCAGCAGTTTATATTGCCGTGTTTCCGCCAGCGCGACGCTGGGAGCAAATCCCAGTGCGGCTGCCGTGGTGCCTGCCATACCGCCAGCGCAGATCTTAAAGAACTGCCTTCTGCTGACCTGCATGGATTGCTCCTTGTTCAGACATTGTCACAAAGTAAGTCGTATGGTTTTTCTTTTGCGGATGCCGCCGCAACGGTTCACAATCGTAATTCCCTTCTTAACGAGGAGGGATTAGGGGCAACAGAATACCACAATGTTGCTGAGGCTGTTTCAGACGGTTAATAAAAAGTGAATAAGAACCATCCAGAACTGTTGCAAAACGTGACCGATGTCACGGCCGCTCGTTCCCTTCCGCTCTGGAAAAGAGAGAACCTCACCACCACCGAGCCGGACTGGCTGGCGGAAGAAGTGCCGGTAGCGCTGGTCTACAACGGTATCTCGCACGTCGTGATGATGGCGTCTCCCAAAGATTTGGAAATCTTCGCCCTTGGATTTTCGTTATCGGAAGGAATTGTCGAATCTTCACACGAAATTTACGGCATGGATATTATCCATGGGTGTAATGGTATCGAAATTCAGGTGGAACTTTCCAGTCGTCGCTTTATGGAGTTGAAAGCGCGCCGCCGCAATCTGGCGGGGCGAACCGGCTGCGGCGTCTGCGGTGTGGAACAGCTTAACGATATTGTGCGTCCTCTGGCTCCGCTGCCGTTCACGCAAACTTTCTCGCTCGATAACCTCGACGGCGCGCTGCGTCAGCTCGCCAGCGTCCAGCCTGTCGGCGAGCTCACCGGCTGTACGCACGCCGCCGCCTGGCTGACCCCGCAGGGCGACATTGCGGGTGGGCATGAAGATGTCGGGCGTCACGTGGCGCTCGATAAGCTGCTCGGCCGACGCGCGCGTGAAGCGTGGCAGCAGGGCGCGGTGCTGGTGTCGAGTCGCGCCAGCTATGAAATGGTGCAGAAAGCCGCGACCTGTGGCGTGGAAATTCTCTTTGCGGTCTCCGCCGCCACCACACTCGCCGTGGAGGTCGCCGAGCGCTGCAACCTGACGCTGGTGGGCTTTTCACGCCCTGGCCGCGCGACGATTTACACGCATCCCCAGCGCCTGATCGCAGGCGATAAAAACGCGTGATTTTTGTTCAGTTTTTCTGAAAAAGAACGGCAAATCCTTCCGCTTTTGGTTTCCGGTGTGCAGGTCTACTATTACACACATCGAAGGCAATGCGCCTTCTCACTCACATCAAAACGGAAGGAATTTCACAATGAACACTATCAAATCTTTTGTTGCAGTTATGACGCTTGCTACCGCTTTCGGCGCTTTCGCTGGCCAGTCCATCACCGCGACCGATACCACGCTTTCTGGCGCAGAAGCTAAAATCGCCGCGCAGGCCGAGCAGATGGGCGCGACGTACAAAATCACCGAAGCGTTCACCGGCAACCAGGTCCACATGACTGCCGAACTGAACAAATAAGCCAGAAGTTGTCGAAAGAGCGCCTGCGGGCGCTTTTTTATGGCATGCCCGCCAGACGCAGCAGTGCGGTAACCACCGCCGCCGCAACAATCACCACGATTAACGGTGCCTTGCGCCAGGCCAGAAAGAGCGCGAACCCCACACCCAGCAACCTCGCCATACCCGCAAAGCTTTCACCTTCGTAAAACGTCGCCGCCAGCGCCACGGCAAACAGTAATGTCGTTGCCGCATCGGAGAGCAGCGCCTGCGCGCGCTCACTCAGCGCCAGTTTGTTACCGAGTTTCGCCCCGCCAAAGCGCATCAGATACGTGCCGACAGAGAGCACGGCGATCCCGGCCAGAATCATCATGGTACTCGCCATTATTTCTTCCTCGTGAGTAAGCCTGCCAGCGAGAGCAGCACCGGCAGCCCGACCGGCGCGAACGGCACGGCGGCAAGCGAGAGCGCCGCGCCGCTGCCTGCGCGGATAAGCGTGGTTCTGTTTTTCAGGGCAGGGAGTACCAGCGCAAGTAAAATCGCCGGAAAAACGGCGTCAAGACCGATGGTTTCCGGCGCGGGCAGCAGCGTGCCCATCGCCACGCCGATCACAACGCCAAGCGGCCAGCACAGCGCCACGCCAAGCCCGCACAGCCAGTACGCCGCTTTACGCGTTTCAGGCGTCTGTTGAGATAACCCGAACACCACGCTTTCATCATTCATGATGTGTGAGCCCAGCAATCTTTTTGCGCCACGGCCCACCAGATCCCGCACCGTGATGCCAAACGGCAGATGGCGCGCGTTAACCAGCAGCCCCGCCGCCGCCGCGGCCAGCGGATTACCGCCGCTCGCAACGATGCCGATAAAAATAAACTCCGACGCGCCTGCCAGTACCGCGATGGACAACAGCAGCGGCACCCACATCGCGAAGCCATAAGCCATCGCCAGCGTGCCATAAGAAATCCCGACCACGCCAACGGCCAGACAGACCAGCACAATAGCCTTTATAATGTCGCCTTTAAGGCAGGCGAACCGGTGCAGAATCATACGTTTTTCACCTATAACGAACGAATGAACATTATAATGAACATGCCGCTGTCTATTTTCAACACGAACGTTCGTTCATTTTAACGAACGAGGGAACCCGACATGACACAGCCCATTACCGTGATTGCTCAAAGCCTGGTGCGCGAACGCACGCGCGCCGGGTTGTCGCTGGCCGAAGTGGCTCGCCGCGCGGGGATCGCCAAATCCACGCTGTCGCAGCTGGAAGCCGGTAACGGTAATCCGAGCCTGGAGACGCTCTGGGCGCTATGCGTGGCGCTTGATATTCCTTTTGCCCGCCTGATGGAACCGCAGGCCAACCAAACGCAGGTGATCCGCCGCGGTGAAGGGCCGAAAGTCGTTGCGGAACTCGCCAATTACCAGGCGATTTTGCTGGCGACCTGCCCGCCGGGCGCGCGTCGCGATATCTACCTGCTGCTGACGCAGCCGGAAGGCGAGCGTCTGTCACAGCCGCACCCGGCGGGCTCGGTGGAACATATCATCGTGACGCAGGGGCGCGCGCTGGTCGGGCTCGCGGAAGCGCCGGAAGAGCTGCACGCCGGGGATTACATCTGTTACCCCGCCGATCGGGCGCACGTTTTTCGCGCGCTGGAGCCGGATACTCAGGCAATTCTGGTGGCGGAACAGAATTAAGCCCTACAGAATCTGTGGACGCCTGTACCACCCCAGGCGACACTCTTACGCATCATGCAATCAGGCACTTAACTTATGTCGCTTAAAGCAATCGCCGCACAACTTGGCC
Organism: Cronobacter sp. HA18006; assembly: GCF_011605445.1. Taxonomy (NCBI): domain Bacteria; kingdom Pseudomonadati; phylum Pseudomonadota; class Gammaproteobacteria; order Enterobacterales; family Enterobacteriaceae; genus Cronobacter; species Cronobacter sp. HA18006. Next base: position 38,147 of record NZ_JAANQB010000027.1, read on the forward strand.
TCTCCGTCACCACCGTCAGCCGCGCGCTGAACGGCTACGACGACGTTTCTCAGGAAACCCGCGCGCGGGTGGAGGCTGAAGCGGCGCGACGCGGCTACCGGCCAAACACGTTCGCGCGTCGCCTGAAAATGGGCAAAATCGACGCCGTCGGGCTGGTCTTTCCCGTACATCCCGTGCCGCTCAATAACAGCGTCTTTATGGAGATGGTGGGTGAGATAAGCCGCGAACTGGCGCAACATGAGGTCGATTTGCTGCTGATTGCCGATGACGATCTCGCAGACAGCCACAGCTATATGCGTCTGGTGCAAAGCCGTCGCGTGGACGCGCTGATTGTGGCGCATACGCTCGATAACGACCCACGTTTGCAGCAGCTTCAGACGGTGAATTTTCCTTTCCTGGCGCTCGGACGCAGCCGGTTGCCGCAACCCTACGCCTGGTTTGATTTCGACAACTACGCCGGTACGCATCAGGCCACCGAGCGGTTAATCCGTCTCGGGCACCGGCGCATCGCGATGCTTGGCGAGCACAACAGCCAGGCGTTTATCACCCAGCGCCGCGAGGGCTGGCGAGACGCGCTGAAAGCGCATCAGCTTGATGACAGCAGCCTGCGGATGCTGCCGCCCACCCGCCGCGCGGGCTATAAAGCGGTGCTGGAACTGATGGCGCTGCCCGCGCCGCCGACGGCCATTGTGACCGACTGCAACTCGCTCGGCGACGGGGCCGCGATGGCGCTGCAAACGCTCAATCGCTTGCAGGGCGAAGGGGCGGTTTCGCTGGTGGTCTATGACGGTCTGCCGCCTGACAGCATCGTGGAGATGGATGTGGCGGCGGTCATTCAGTCCACGCGCGAAGGCGTGGGGCGACAAATCGCCGACATGGTGCAGCGTCTTATCGCGGGCGAGCCCGCAGAACAGCTTCAGGTGCTCTGGCAACCCGATTTTCTGGAAGGCAGCACGCTTCATCCCGCTGACTAAACCCTCCGCATTTTCTTAAGCAAAATTCCGTGCAGATCACACATCCGAAACGTTTTGGTTGGCATCCGAAACGTTTCGGATCAACAGTAAAAGCATTCTTTTACCGGAGATGCTTTTATGGAAACCCGCATTCATCGACTTACCAGCCCCACAACCGATGTTGTTATCAAAACGCACCCGTTCGCTGAAATTCTCTACTGGGGGCCGCATCTTGCGCACTTTTCGGAGCACGATTGTGCGAGCCTCGTGCGCCCGGTGGCTAATGGCCGTCTGGATACGGATGCACCCGTCACGTTAATGGCGGAGAACGGCCACGGGCTGTTTGGCGCGCCGGGACTGGAAGGGCACCGCAACGGGCTGGACGCCTCGCCGGTGTTTACCACGCAGGACGTCAACCAGAACGGGCAGACGCTGGTGATTACCAGTGAAGACGCCACCGCCGGGCTGCGGCTCGTGAGCGAGCTTTCGCTCAGCGACAGCGGCGTGCTGAAAGTGCGCCACGGCCTGACCAATCTGCGTGACGGCGCCTGGCAGGTGGATCGTTTCGCGGTCACGCTGCCGGTGGCGGAGCGGGCGTTTGAAGTGATGGCGTTTCATGGCCGCTGGATACGTGAGTTCCAGCCGCACCGCGTGACGTTAAGCCATGACGGCTTTGTGCTGGAGAACCGCCGCGGGCGCACCTCGCACGAGCATTTTCCGGCGCTTATCGCCGGTACGCCGGGTTTTGGCGAGCAGCACGGCGACGTCTGGGGCGTGCATCTTGGGTGGAGCGGCAACCACCGGCTGAAGTGCGAAGCGAAAACCGACGGGCGGCGCTATCTCCAGGCCGAGGCGCTCTATCTGCCGGGCGAAATGGCGCTGGCGACCGGCGAGACGCTGCACACGCCCTGGCTCTACGCGAGCCACTCCACGCGTGGTCTGAACGGTATGAGCCAGCAGTTTCACCGCTTTCTGCGTAAGGAAATCATCCGTTTTCCTGGCAACAAACCGCGCCCGGTGCACCTCAACACCTGGGAGGGGATCTACTTCGACCATCAGCCGGAGTACATCATGCAGATGGCGACCAGGGCCGCGGCGCTCGGCGTGGAGCGCTTTATCATTGACGACGGCTGGTTTAAGGGCCGCAACGATGACCACGCGGCGCTCGGCGACTGGTATCTCGATGAGCAGAAATACCCGAACGGCCTGATGCCGGTGATTAACCATGTGAAAAGTCTCGGGATGGAGTTCGGCATCTGGGTGGAGCCGGAGATGATTAACCCCGATTCCGATCTTTACCGCGCGCACCCGGACTGGGTGCTGGCGCTGCCGGGCTACCCGAAAACCACCGGACGCCACCAGTGGGTGCTTAATCTCAACATTCCTGCCGCCTTCGATTACCTGCTGGAACGCATGAGCTGGCTTCTGGGCGAGCATCCGGTTGATTACGTGAAGTGGGATATGAACCGTGAGCTGGTGCAGCCGGGCCACGCGGGCAAAGCGGCGGCAGACGCCCAGACGCGCCAGTTCTATCGCCTGCTGGATGTGCTGCGCGCGCGTTTCCCGCACATTGAATTTGAATCCTGCGCGTCCGGCGGTGGGCGTATCGATTTCGAAGTGCTGACGCGCACGCACCGCTTCTGGGCCTCCGACAACAACGACGCGCTGGAGCGCAACACCATCCAGCGCGGCATGAGCTACTTTTTCCCGCCGGAAGTGATGGGCGCGCATATCGGCAACCCGCGCTGCCACGCGACGTTCCGCCAGCACAGCATTGAGTTTCGCGGCCTGACGGCGCTGTTCGGTCATATGGGGCTGGAGCTGGACCCGGTCAGCGCTGGCGAGCAGGAGGCGGCGGGCTATCAGCGCTATGCCGCGCTTTATAAGGAATGGCGTGAGCTGATCCACACCGGAGACCTGTGGCGCGTAGAGATGCCGGACGCCGCCACGCAGGTGCAGGGCGTCGTCAGTCAGGATAAGACGCAGGGGCTGTTTCTGGTAAGCCAGCTGGCGATGCCGGATTACACGCTGCCAGGCGCGCTGCGCGTGCCGGGGCTCGATCCGCAGGCCCGTTACCAGGTGCGGCTGGTGGATCATCCGAATATTCAGTTGACCGGCGAAGGCGGCCACACCATGCGCAAACTGCCGGGCTGGATGAGCGAGCCTGTCAGCGCCAGCGGCGAATGGCTGGCGCAGGCGGGGCTGCAACTGCCGGTGCTCGACCCCGAAACCGCGATGCTTATCGCGTTTGAGCGCGTGTAACAGGCGGGTGCCGTGAAAGCGGCACCTCAATGGTCTGGTCTTCTAAGGGCGACAATAATGAAAAATACCGTCTGTACCCCAAAACATAACCCGAACTTCTGGATCTTTGGTCTCTTCTTCTTTTTCTACTTCTTCATCATGGCCACCTGCTTTCCGTTTCTGCCTATCTGGCTGTCGGATGTGATTGGCCTGAACAAAACCGATACCGGCATTGTGTTCTCCTGTATGTCGCTGTTCGCCATTGCGTTTCAGCCGGTGCTGGGCGTGATTTCCGACAAGCTGGGCTTAAAAAAACATCTGCTGTGGATTATCACCACCTTGCTGGTGCTGTTCGCGCCGTTCTTCCTGTGGGTGTTCGGGCCGCTGCTGAAGGTGAATATCTGGCTCGGCGCGCTGATGGGCGGGCTGTATATCGGCTTTTGCTTCTCCTCCGGCGCCGGGGCGATTGAGGCATACATTGAGCGCGTGAGCCGCAGCAGCGGTTTTGAATATGGCAAGGCGCGCATGTTTGGCTGCCTCGGCTGGGGGCTGTGCGCCTCGACGGCGGGGATGCTGTTTAACGTCAACCCGGCCATCGTGTTCTGGATGGGTTCCAGCGCGGCGCTGGTGCTGATGGGGCTGCTGCTGTTCGCGCGCCCTCGCGCGAATCAGACGGCGCAGGTGATGAACGCGCTCGGCGCCAACCAGCCGCAGGTGACGGCGAAAATGGCGCTGGGCCTGTTCCGCCTGCCGAAGTTGTGGATGTTTATTCTCTATGTGGTCGGCGTGGCGTGCGTGTATGACGTGTTTGACCAGCAGTTCGCCACGTTTTTTAAATCGTTCTTCCCGACGCCGCAGGCGGGCACGCAGGCGTTTGGTTTCGCCACCACAGCCGGTGAGTTGTGTAACGCCATCATTATGTTCTGCTCACCGTGGATCATTAACCGCATCGGCGCGAAGAACACGCTGCTGATTGCGGGCACGATTATGGCCACGCGTATTATCGGCTCGGCGTTTGCCACGAACGTTTATGAAATCGTGGCGCTGAAAATGCTGCACGCGCTGGAAGTGCCGTTCCTGCTGGTGGGCGCGTTTAAATACATTACCGGCGTGTTCGATACGCGCCTGTCGGCGACCATTTATCTGATTGGCTTTCAGTTTGCCAAGCAGATGGCGGCGATTTTTCTCTCCGCCTTCGCCGGCACGATGTATGACCGGATAGGGTTTCAGGATACGTATCTGATTCTCGGCAGCTTTGTGCTGGCGATAACGGTGGTCTCGGCGTTTACGCTCACAAACACGCGGCAGGCGGTGGTGTCAGAAGAGACGGTGAAGGCGTAAGGTTGGCGTTTATCATTTATAACCGTAATGACGGCGGGTGCGCTTTGCTTACCCGCCCTACATCACACACGGCATTGCATTAACCGTAGGGCGGGTAAGCGCCAGCGCACCCGCCAGTTCCCAAATTAAATCTCTCGTAGGGCGGGTAAGCGCCAGCGCACCCGCCATTCATACACACCCACGCTCACTCCAGATAAAACACGTTTTTCAACTCCTGGCTCACCGGGCTGTTATCCGGGTTGGAGGGCATAATCTCGCGCATATGCTTCCACCAGCGCTGGCACACCTCGGTTTGCGCCACGGCGTTCCAGCGCGCCTCGCTCTCTATCTCGACCGTCGCGAAGAGCAAATGACGCTGCGCATCAAGCCAGATGGCGTAATGGTGCGCGCCATGCTGTTTCAGCACCGCCTCCAGCTCCGGCCAGATGGGCGAATGGCGGCGCTGATACTCGTCGTGCGCGTCGGGGTTTACCTGCATTACAAACGCTTTGCGGATCATAACGCCTCCAGATAGAGCTCGCGGACCTCGTCGCGCGAGGCGACGCGCGGGTTGCACGGCGCGCAAGGGTCAGCCAGCGCGTTATCAAGCCAGCCTTCGATATCCGCTTTCGTCACACCAAGCTGGCTGAAGCCGGAAGGAATGCCGACACGCGCCGACAGCGCGCGGATCGCGTTGATAGCTTCATGGCTCGCCTGTTCATCGCTCATGTCACGGGTATCGACGCCCATCGCCTGCGCCACGCGCGCAAACCGCTTCACGGCGCGCGGGCGGTTAAAATTTTCAATAACGGGTAGCAAAATCGCGTTGCAGACGCCGTGCGGCAGGTTGTGCGTCGCGCCCGGCTGGTGCGCCAGCGCGTGTACCAGGCCTAAGCCCGCGCTGTTAAACGCCATGCCCGCCAGATACTGACCGCACGCCATCTGCTCGCGCGCCTCCAGATTGTGCCCGTCCTCCACCGCCTTTGGCAGCCACTCGTTAATCAGGCGAATCGCCTCCAGCGCGTTGGCGTCGGTCAGCGGGTGCGCACCCACCGAGACAAACGCCTCGACCGCGTGGGTCAGCGCGTCCATGCCGGTCGCGGCGGTGATGGCGGGCGGAATATCCAGCATCACGCTTGCGTCATCCACGGCGATATCGGGGATCAGATTCGGGTCGATAATCACCTCTTTGACCCGTCGCGCCTCGTTGGTGATCACCGCATTGCTGGTCATTTCCGCCGCCGTTCCGGCCGTGGTGTTAATCGCCACCAGCGGTGCGCCAGGGTTTTTGACATGACCTACGCCCGCGTAATCGATGGATGCGCCTGGATTGGCGGTGAGAATTTTGATGGCTTTAGCGGTGTCGATGGGGCTGCCGCCGCCGAAGGCGATCAGGTAGTCGCATTGCGCATTGCGCCAGATTGCGAAGCCGCGCTGCACCAGCGCTTCGGTGGGGTTCGGAAAAACGTCATCAAACAGCTCGTATGAAAGCTGATGCGTATCCAGTGCGGCAAAGAGGCTATCGAGCAGGCCGAGTTTAACCAGTTGTCCGTCGGTGACGATAAGCGCCTTGCCCCAGGCTTTATTCGCCACCAGTTTCACCATGTCTTCGATAGCGCCTGCGCCATGCAGGCTAATTTTGGGCAGTGCCAACATAAAGCTCATGCAGCTTCTCCTTGCTTTTACGGTAATGGCGGGTGCGCGTTGCTTACCCGCCCTACGGTTGTATTCACGGCGGCGGGTGCGCGTTGCTTACCCGCCCTACGGTTGTATTCACGCTGGCGGGTGCGCGTTGCTTACCCGCCCTACGGGTGTATTCACGCTGGCGGGTGCGCTTTGCTTACCCGCCCTACATTGAGGATGGGTAGGGTGGGTAAGCGCAGCGCACCCACCGTTCAACCGGCTAACGCCCGCCCGCTTAAAGCGCGATGGCACCCGCGTGCGGCGTCACGCCAAAACGCTCGCCGAGCGCAATCAACTCCTCGCGCGTGATGGTCTGCTTCATGCCGCCCATCGACAACACCTTGACCAGGATCTCGGCGGATTTCTCGGCGGTATCGATAAGCCCGAACGCCTCATCAAGCGTCGGCCCGGTGCCGAAAATCCCGTGATGCGGCCACAGCACCAGCGTGTGGGTTTTCATCTGCGCCGATGTGGCGCTGCCGATGCCATCGGTGCCCGGCACCATCCACGGCACAATGCCGATACCGTCCGGGAACACCACCAGGCATTCGGTGCTGCCTTCCCACAACAGGCGCGTAAAGCGCGCTTCATCCAGTTCCAGCACAAAGCTCAGCGCAATCAGATTCGTGGCGTGACAGTGCATAATCACGCGGTCCTTGCCGCCGGAGACCGCTTTGCGTACCGCGTGCGACTGAAAATGCGACGCCAGCTCCGATGTCGGCAGGCCGCCGTTGGTCAGCCCCCAGTGAATGTGATACGCCATACCGTCATCGGTGATTTGCAGCAGCACCAGCGTGTCTGCCGGGTCGAGCTGCACGTTACGGAAAAACTTCCCGGAGCCGGTCACGAGAAACCAGCAGCCCGCGAGTTCCGTGCGCGGCTGGCTCAGCTCCACGCAGCGTGGCGCGGGGTAAAACTCGTCGCGATAAGGCTCCACGTCGGCTGCGTCAAGGCGCAGGCTCACGTTGCCGCCGTTGCGTTCGTCCCAGCCTTTCAGCCACATATCGCTGGTGGCTTTAACCATTCCCTGAACAAACCAGGAAGAGAGAATGCGTTGCATGAATGCTCCTTAGCGCGTGCTTAATACATGTTGTTCATAGTGGCGGACGGCGGAGAGCCACGCGGCATCGGCTGGCGTGTCGTGGCGCTCGCAATACATCTCCCAGACGGCCTGCCACGGCAGCGATTTTTGCTCTTCGAGCAGCGCCAGACGCGCGGTGTAATCGCCTTCGAGCTCCAGCTGACGCAGTTGCGCGGTCGGCTCCAGCAGCGCGCGCAGCAGCGCTTTCTTCATATTGCGGGTGCCAATCACCCACGCCGCGATGCGATTGATGGAGGCGTCGAAGAAATCGAGGCCGATATGCACGCGGTCAAACAGGTCATGGCGAATAATTTCACCGGCGATGGCCTGTGTTTCGTCATCCAGCAGCACGACATGATCGCTGTCCCAGCGCACCGGGCGGCTCACGTGCAGCAGCAGGCGCGGCACGTAGAGTATCGCGGCGGAGATTTTGTCGGAGATCACTTCCGTCGGGTGGAAATGGCCGGCGTCGAGGCACAGCGCGGTCTGGCGGCTTGCGGCATAGCCCAGGTAAAACTCGTTCGAGCCGACGGTGTAGCTCTCCGCACCGATGCCGAACAGCTTGCTCTCTACCGCGTCGATGTGGTGCGCCGGGTTGAGTTTTTCGCGGATAACCTCATCCAGCGCGGCGAGCAGACGGCGTCGCGGCGCCAGGCGGTCCACCGGCGTATCTTTCATGCCGTCCGGGATCCAGATGTTCATCACCGACGGCGTGCCGAGCTGTTCGCCAAACGACGCCGACACGCGGCGGCTCGCCTGGCAGTGCTCAATCCAGAACTGGCGAATTTCCGGGTTGGGGTGCGAGAGCGTAAAGCCGTCGGCGCTCAGCGGGTGAGAGAAGCACGACGGGTTGAAATCCAGCCCCAGCTGGCGCTCGCGCGCCCACGCCACCCAGTTCGCGAAGTGTTCCGGTTTGATCTCATTGCGGGCGACCGGCGTGTCGGATTCCAGATAGATGGCGTGCAGGTTCAGGCGTTTGGGGCCGGGGATCAGGCGCAGCGCCTGGTCAAGATCGGCGCGCAGCTCTTCGGCGTTGCGCGCCTTGCCCGGATAGTTGCCGGTCGCCTGAATGCCGCCGGTGAGCTGCCCCTGCGGGTTTTCAAACCCGGCCACGTCGTCGCCCTGCCAGCAGTGCATGGAAACCGGCAGGCGGTCGAGCTGGTTTAGCGCGGCTTCGGCATCGACGCCAACGGCGGCGAAGCGCTGCTTCGCCAGTTCCCAGGCCTGATGAATGTGAGTGGTCATGCGTAAAGCTCCTTCCTGATTTGACGGGACGGCGATACCCGCGCCGCGTGGCGCGCTATTTCGCTGTCCGTCTGAGGGTGAAATGGGGTCAGCGTCTGGCTGGCTATGACAACGCGGCGAAACGCATCGACATCGGCGATATCATCCAGCGCCATCAACTGGCAGCCGATATTGCCGAGCGTGGAGGCCTCCACCGGGCCTGCCAGCACCGGAATGCCGCAGGCATCGGCGCAGAGTTGATTCAGCAGCGGGTTCTGGCTGCCGCCACCGACGATATGCAGCACCGTGAACGGCCGCCCGCGCAGGGCGGTGAGCTCGTCCAGCACGCGGGCGTAGAGCAGCGCCAGGCTGTCAAAAACACAGCGCGCCAGCTCTGCCGCGCTTTGCGGCGCAGGCTCGCCGCGCTCCAGGCAGGCGGCCTGAATTTCGCGGCTCATGTTTTCCGGGTTGATAAAGCGGTCGTCATTCGGGTTCACCACAAAGCGGCAGGGCGCAAGCGCGCGCGCCTCGTCGATAAGGGCGGGCAGGTCGGTAATCTGCTGCTCCTGGCAGACGCGCTGCAACAGCCACAGCCCCATGATGTTTTTCAGCACCCGGTAGCGCCCTTCGGCACCGCCTTCGTTGGTGATATTGGCTGCGAGCGCGCGGTCATCGGTGTACGGCGTTTTACTCTCAAAGCCCATCAGCGACCAGGTGCCGGAGGAAAGGTACGCCGCGTCCGGCGTCGCCAGCGGCGCGGCGATCACCGCGCTGGCGGTGTCGTGCGTCGCCACAGAAACCACCGGCACTTCCACGCCCTGCGCGCTGCGCCAGTGGCCGATCACGTTGCCCGGATGCGTCGGCGCGCCGAGCCAGTGGCGCGGCACGCCCGCCCAGTCGAGCAGCGTCTCGTCCCAGTTATCGGTGTTGATATTGATAAGCTGCGTGGTGGTGGCGTTGGTGTAATCCCAGTTCAGCGCGCCGGTCAGCCGGTAGCAGAGGTAATCCGGGATGAGCAGCGCATGCGCCACGCGGCCAGCCAGCTCCGGCTGCTGCTCCACCAGCGCCCGAAACTGATACAGCGTGTTAAACGGCAGAAACTGAATGCCGGTGCGGCGGTAAATCGCCTCGCGGCCCATTTGCTGCTCCGCGCGGGCCATAATGCCGTCGGTGCGGCTGTCGCGATACGACACCGGCAGGCCGACGCGCTCGCCGCGCGCATCCAGCAGCACATAATCGACACCCCAGGTGTCGATGCCGATGCTGTCGATAGCGACGCCGCGCGCGCAGGCTTTCTCCAGCCCCGCGCGCACTTCACGCTCCAGCGCATCCACATCCCAGGTGTCGAAGCCGTCCACGCGGCGCAGGCCGTTGGCGAAGCGGTGTATTTCCTCAAGCGTCAGGCGCTGTCCGTGGCTGTCGTAGCGGGCCAGCATCACGCGGCCGCTGGACGCCCCCAGATCGACCGCGACGCTATGGCGAATAGTCATGGTTGGGGTCCTTGTTGGAATCTCTGACGCCAGTCTAGGGAGCGGCGCGGCGGCGCACCTTCACTCCACGGACAGTGCGTTAAACGCGCTGGCAAGGAGGCAAAGATGAACGTGAGGGAGTTCACAAAATGGCGTCTGGCCGCCTGGCTGACCGGGGTGTGAGCCGCGCCGCATTTCCAGAAATTTCACGGTGTTTCTTAAAAAACCGACAGGCTTTGCGCGTTTTGGCGTCGAAAATTTAAGGTGTCAGTGAGAACCGTTATCTACTATCAGGCAGGTTTCACAGAATGCGGGGGCAATGATGACGGTACTACAGAGCGTTGATTTTTTCCCATCCGGCGCGGCGTCGGTGACCATTGAACCGCGTCTTCCGCAGGCGGCTTTTCCTGAGCATCATCATGATTTTTATGAGATTGTCATCGTTGAGCACGGCACCGGTACGCATGTGTTTAATGGTCAGCCGTATACGCTCAGCGGCGGCTCCGTCTGCTTTGTGCGCGACCACGATCGTCATCTCTACGAGCACACCGAAAACCTCTGCCTGACCAATGTGCTGTATCGCTCGCCGCAGGCGTTCAGTTTCCTGTCAGGGCTTGAAAAGCTCCTGCCGCAGGAGCAGGACGGTCACTATCCGTCGCACTGGCGCGTCAGCCAGCAGACGCTGCATCAGGCCCGCCCGCTGGTCGGGCAACTGGAAGCGCTGCGAGAAAGCAGCGACGTCCACGCCATCGCCAGCATGGAGATGCTCTTTATGCAGCTGCTGATTTTGCTGCGTAGCGGCGCGCATGCGCAGGGCGACGGCCGCCCTGATGAACGGCTGAACCAGCTTATCGCCTGGCTTGAGGAACATTACGCGGAAGAGATTTGCTGGGAGCAGCTCGCCGACCATCACCGGCTGTCGCTGCGCACGCTGCACCGCCAGCTTAAGCAGCGCACCGGGCTGACGCCGCAGCGCTACCTTAACCGCCTGCGCCTGATGAAAGCGCGCTATCTGTTGCGCCACAGCGAAGAGAGCGTCACGGATATCGCCTATCAGTGCGGCTTTGGCGACAGCAACCACTTCTCCACGCTCTTCCGGCGCGAGTTTTCGTGGTCGCCGCGTGAGATTCGTCAGGGGCGCGACGGGCAAATCCAGTAACGCGAAGGAAATCACCGTTTTCCGCGGCGAAAAAACGCATACTTTGCAGCCATTTGCCCCGGAGATACGCTGTGGCCTCTCAGTTAGTGCTCAGGAAAGCGGATTTCTTCGCGACACCCACCCAGCCGGTCGTCGTGGCTGACCGCTACCCGCAAAACGTTTTCGCCGAGCATACCCACGAGTTCTGTGAACTGGTGCTGGTGTGGCGCGGCAACGGGCTGCATGTGCTGAACGACAGGCCTTACCGCATTACCTGCGGCGATCTCTTTTATATCCGCGCCGAAGACCGCCACAGCTACCAGTCGGTTAACGATCTGGTGCTGCACAACATCATCTATTGCCCGGAAAGGCTGCAACTGAACGTCAACTGGCGCGATCTGCTTGAAAACCCGCGCGGCGTGAACGGCGACCCGCGCTGGCGGCTCAGCAGCCAGGGCATGGTGCAGGCGCGTCAGGTGATTGACCAGCTTGAGCATGAAAGCCCGAAGCAAGACGCGCTCTCGCACTGCCTGGCCGAAAGCCTCTTTTTACAGCTGGCGATTACGCTTCGCCGTCATCGTTACCAGCCATCGGGCGGTACGGGGCCGGGCGAGGGCGAAACACTCGATCTGCTGATGGCCGCGCTCGGCAACAGCCTCGACGTGCCGTTCGATTTACAGCACTTTTGCAGTCATTATCAGATTGCCGAACGCCCGCTGCGCCAGCTGTTCCGCCAGCAGACGGGCATGACCATCAGCCAGTACCTGCGCCAGTTACGCCTTTGCCAGGCGCAGTATCTGCTGCGCCACTCCTCGTTGCTGATAAGCGAGATCGCCGCGCGCTGCGGCTTTGAAGACAGTAACTATTTCTCGGTGGTGTTTACCCGTGAAACGGGCGTGACGCCACGGGTGTGGCGTCAGCAGTGGGGTGCGATGGCCGGTTAGTTGGTCGCCATGCCCAGCCCGACGATATTCGCCGCCACGATAATCACCACGCAGCCCAGGCTCAGCACGCTGACCGGGCGACGTCCCGCCGCTTTCCACTCGCGCAGCACCAGCCCGACGATGCCGCCGCACAGCACGTAAAAACTCATGTGCAGCATCCAGCTGATGTAGTCATACTGCGCCGGAATACGCGCATGGCCCCAGGCGTAGAAAAAGAACTGCAAATACCACATCAGCCCGCCGAGCGCTGAGAGCAGCACGTTGCTGATAAGCAGCGGTTTCGCCAGCGAGAAATCGGCTTTAATCGACAGGTTTTTCACCTTCGCGAGGCGGATAAAGCAGAAGCCGAGGTTAATCAGCGCGCCGCCGCCCATGATAACGACATAGCTTGGCAGCGCGACGTAGAGCGGATCGACGCCCAGCGCGGCGGCGGCTTCATGCATCGGCTTCGCGGCGTCCATCGCAAACGACATGCCGGCTGAGAACACGCCGCACAGCACCGCCAGAACCAGGCCTTTCTTCAGGTTAAACTCTTCGGCTTTGATGCCCATCTGGCGCTCTTTCAGCTGGCCTGCGCGGGTGACAATCGCGACGCCAACGAGTGCGACGAACACGCCAAGCAGCGTCATCCGCCCGCCGGCGGTGCCGACGAGCACACCGAATTTGCCGTTCATCAGCGGCGTCATCAGCGTACCGACAATCAGCGTAATACCAATCGCGATACCGATGCCCATCGACATACCGAGATAGCGCATGGTCAGGCCGTAGTTAATGTTGCCGATGCCCCACATCGCGCCAAACAGAAACACCGGCAGCAGCGTGGCGGCGCTGAACGAGCGGTAGTAGGCCCAGAAATCGGGCAGCAGCAGCGCGCTGACCACCCAGGGTAAAATCAGCCAGGATACCACGCCGCCCACTGACCACATGGTCTCCCAGGACCAGTGCCGTACCTTCTTAAAGGGCGCATAAAAGCAGGCGGCGCTCGCCGCGCCAATCAAGTGCCACAGTATGCCCATGGTTATTGCGTTACTCATGCTGTCGTCCTCGTTTCCGTCATAGCACCAGACAGGAGCGAAAGCCGCCCCCTAACCGAATCGAGTCTATTGAGGCGCTCACGCTTTCACCTTCGGGGCGCTGCCGCGAAGCGTTAACGGGTGGCAAAAAACAGCGAGTAAGCCGAACGGGGATCACTCTTTACGGTGAATTCAGACGATGCCTAAGCGTTGGAAATATGTGCGAAAAACGGCACAGAGTGTCCATTTTTGGCTAATATTGCGTTAAGTTATAACCATATAAAAACTGCGGCATTGATAAACATTTTCAATATCATTTAATTAACTATAATGAACCCACTGCTTACGCGGCGTTAACACCTATGCCGCCCGACAATAATGGAGATGATGAATATGAGTTACACACTGCCATCCCTGCCGTACGCATACGACGCCCTGGAACCGCATTTCGACAAGCAGACGATGGAAATCCATCACACCAAACACCACCAGACCTACGTCAACAACGCTAACGCGGCGCTGGAAAGCCTGCCGGAGCTGGCGAATCTGCCGGTTGAAGAGCTGATCACCAAACTGGATCAGGTTCCGGCGGACAAGAAAACCGTTCTGCGTAACAACGCGGGCGGCCACGCGAACCACAGCCTGTTCTGGAAAGGCCTGAAAAAAGGCACCACCCTGCAGGGCGACCTGAAAGCGGCTATCGAGCGCGATTTCGGCTCCGTTGAGAAATTCAAAGAAGAGTTCGAGAAAGCAGCAGCGACCCGTTTCGGCTCTGGCTGGGCGTGGCTGGTGCTGAAAGGCGACAAACTGGCTGTCGTTTCCACCGCAAACCAGGATTCCCCGCTGATGGGCGAAGCTATCTCCGGCGCTTCCGGCTACCCGATCCTGGGCCTGGACGTGTGGGAGCACGCGTACTACCTGAAATTCCAGAACCGCCGTCCGGACTACATCAAAGAGTTCTGGAACGTGGTTAACTGGGACGAAGCCGCAGCGCGTTTCGCTTCTCAGAAATAAGGTTGCAACCTGACCTGTAAAAAGCGAGCCTGATGGCTCGCTTTTTTTATATCCGCAAAAGGAGGCGCGTATGTATTTCCCGGTGCAGGTGTATCTCGGCAAAATCCGCGACTATGAAGGCAGCAGGCCCAGCGCCATCGGCAAAGTGCAGGTGGAGGGCGAGTTGTCACTTACCAGCCGCGGGCTGGTTGGCGATCAGCAGGCGGAGAAGAAAATTCACGGCGGGGCGGACCGCGCGCTGTGCCACTACCCACGCGAGCATTACGCCGTCTGGGCGCGTGAATACCCGGAACAGGAGGAGTGGTTCGCGCCGCCCGCGTTTGGCGAGAATCTCTCAACGCTGGGGCTGACAGAAGAAAACGCGTTTATCGGCGATATCTTTCGTTGGGGCGAGGCGCTGATACAGATCACCCAGCCGCGTTCGCCGTGCTTTAAGGTTAATTTTCACTCGGGGATTAGCGAGCTTTCCGGCCGGATGCAGGATACCGCGCGCTGCGGCTGGCTCTACCGGGTGATCGGCGAAGGGAAGGTGTTTAGCGACGCGCCGCTGGAGCTGGTGTCGCGGGTGAGCGCCATTTCCGTGCGCGAGGCCGCCGCGATTGCGTGGCATACGCCATTCGATGACGAGCAGTATCACCGGCTCATGAGCGCAGGCGGGCTTTCCGCCAGTTGGGCGAAAACGCTGCAAAACCGGCGTCTTAGCGGGAAGATCGAGAGTTTTTCGCGCAGGTTGTGGGGTAGAGGGTAGCAGGCGGGTTATCCGAAAATCGTTGGTGGGTGCGCTTTGCTTACCCACCCTACGGGAAATGGAGCGGCGTTTGTTGGTGGGTGCGCTTCGCTTACCCACCCTACGGGAAATGGGGCGGTGTTTGTTGGTGGGTGCGCTTCGCTTACCCACCCTACGGGAAAATGGGGCGGCGTTTTTTGGTGGGTGCGCTTCGCTTACCCACCCTACGGATACCCACTCTATGGAAAAATACGTATATATAAATGGTAGGGCGGGTAAGCGCAGCGCACCCGCCGTCGCCACTTACCCGTCACGACTTTCCCCGCCACCCTCACATCATCAACATTTACGCCGCGTCATCGTGCTCAGGCTTCGCGCTGGCGGCGGGCAGATCCGCTAAAACGGACGTAAATTCCGGCGACGGCACCAGTGATTCTCGGGTGATCTCCTTAATCGACTTCGCGCCGGTCAGCGTCATCGCCACCCGCATTTCTTTCTCAATCAGATTCAGCAGGTTCGCCACGCCTTTCTCGCCGTGGGTCGCGAGCGCGTAAAGGTACGCGCGGCCCAGCAGCACGCTGTCGGCACCGAGCGCAATCATACGCACCACATCCAGCCCGTTGCGGATGCCGCTGTCGGCGAGGATGGTGATGTCGCCCTTCACCGCATCGGCGATGGCGGGCAGCGCGCGGGCGGACGAGAGCACGCCGTCAAGCTGGCGGCCACCGTGGTTGGAGACCACAATCCCGTCGGCACCGAAGCGCACCGCGTCGCGGGCATCTTCCGGGTCAAGGATCCCTTTGATCACCATCGGGCCGTCCCAGAATTCGCGGATCCACTCCAGGTCTTTCCACGAAATAGACGGATCGAAATTGTTCGCCAGCCAGCCGATGTAATCCTCAAGCCCGGTCGGCTTGCCAAGGTACGCGGAAATATTGCCGAGATCGTGCGGGCGGCCATTCAGGCCCACGTCCCACGCCCACTGCGGGTGCGTCACCGCCTGCCAGTAGCGGCGCATGGCGGCATTGGTGCCGCTCATACCGGAATGGGCGTCGCGGTAACGCGCGCCGGGTGTGGGCATATCAACGGTAAACACCAGCGTTGAGCAGCCCGCCGCTTTGGCGCGCTCCAGCGCGTTACGCATAAAACCGCGGTCGCGCAGCACGTAGAGCTGAAACCACATCGGGCGGTTCATCACTGGCGCGACTTCTTCAATGGGGCAGACGGACACCGTCGAGAGCGTAAACGGAATGCCTTTCGCCGAGGCCGCGCGCGCCGCCTGAACTTCGCCGCGACGCGCGTACATGCCGCACAAGCCGACCGGCCCCAGCGCGACGGGCATCGAGAGCGTTTCGTTAAACAGCGTCGTCTCAAGGCTCAAATCCGACATATTTTTCAGCACGCGCTGGCGCAGCGCTACCTGCGAGAGATCTTCTACGTTGCGCTTAAGGGTATATTCCGCGTAGGCCCCGCCGTCGATATAGTGAAACAGAAACGGCGGCAGGATACGCTGCGCCGCTGCGCGATAGTCGCTGGCTGCGGAAATAATCATTCTTTATTCTCCCTGGAAGGTTGCATTACGTCGTCGGGCAGGCGGGTGACACGCGCCTGGCGGGCGACATCTTCATCAAGCTGTTTAATCGTGGAGTGGACAAAGCCGAGGTGGCGCAGCGTCGCGTTGCGCGCCCGTTCGGCATCGCCGGTTTCAATCGCCTCCAGCATCTCGCGGTGCTGGCCGGTGAGCTGCGCGAAAATCGGCTGTTGCAGATACATCCGCTGACGGCTCTCCATCACCGACGACTGCAGCAGATCGAAAAAGCCGCGCATGGTCTGGAGCAGCACCACGTTGTGCGACGCCTCGGCAATCGCCAGGTGAAAGCGCACGTCGGCCTGCGAGGCGAGATCCGGGTCGTCACGCTCGGTAAACTGCAACATCGCGTCGAAGCAGTAGCGCAGCTTTTCTTTATCCTGCGCGGTGGCGCGCAGCGCCGCATACCACGCGGTGCTGGCCTCAATGGCGTGGCGCGCCTCTAAAATGTCGTAGCGATAACCCGGATCGTCCGCCATCAGGTGACGGATGGGCTGGACGATGCGCTGTTCCGACCACGGCTCCAGCTGATAGCGCACAAAGGTGCCGCCGCCGCGACGGCTTATCAGCAGCCCGTCGCGAATCAAAATCTGTAACGCTTCGCGCAGTGAATTACGCGAGACGCCAAGCTCCTGCGCGAGCTGTCGCTCAGAGGGCAGGCGCATTCCGGCTTCCAGCCCGCGCTCGGTGATGAGCGCACGAATGCGCTCCACCAGATGGTCGGCCAGTCGCCGGGTCATCAATGTCATGGGATCATCCAGGTAAAGTAATAAGCCTGAAGCAGCGTGATAAGCCCCACCATGCAGGTGAACGCCAGGCTGTGCTTCACGGTAAAACGGAAAAGATCGGACTCTTTGCCCACCAGCCCCACCGCCGCGCAGGCGATAGCAATGGACTGCGGCGAAATCATCTTGCCGGTCACGCCGCCGGTGGTATTTGCCGCTACCATCAGAATATCTGAGACGCCGGTCTGCTGGGCGGCCGTGGCCTGGAGTGCTGCAAAGAGCGCGTTCGACGACGTATCTGAGCCGGTCAGGAACACGCCAAGCCAGCCGAGGAACGGCGAGAAGAACGGAAACGCGCTGCCGGTGTGCGCGAGCGCGAGCGCCAGCGTCGAGGAGAGCCCGGAGTAGTTAGAGATAAACGCGAACGCCAGCACCATGCCGATGGAGTAAATCGGCAACGCCAGCTCTTTCATGGTCTGGCCGAAGGTTTCTACAGCGGCTTTCGGCTTCATGCGCAGCCAGATAATCGAAATGATAGCCGCCACAAAAATCGCGGTGCCGGTGGCGGAGAGCCAGTCGAATTTATAGACCGCCGCATAAGAGGTGGCCTTTGCGACGACCGGCGGCATGCGGGCCACGAGGCCATCGAGATACGGCACGGAGACGTTAAACACCAGGTCTGAGAGCGGGCCGCCTTTGGCGAACAGCGCTTTAAACGGCGGAATGCTCCAGAGCGTCACCGTGGCGGTCAGGAACAGGAACGGCGTCCAGGCGCGCACCACCTGCCCTGCGGTATAATGCTTGCGCGCCAGCGTCTGATCGACCACCGAGGCGCCCATATCGCCGAAGCGGAAAATACGCACCGGCTGCCAGCGTTTAAGAAACAGCGTCAGGCAGACCAGCGACACCAGCGAGGAGATAATGTCCGGCAGCTCCGGCCCGATAAAGTTCGAGCTTAAATACTGGGCGATAGCGAACGAGCCGCCTGCCACCAGCACCGCGGGCCAGGTCTCTTTAATGCCGCGCCAGCCGTCCATAATCGCCATGATCCAGAACAGCACGATAATGGTCAGGAACGGCAACTGACGGCCGACCATCTGGCCAATCTGGAAGCTGTCGAGGCCGGTCACCTGGCCTGCCACCAGAATCGGGATACCCATCGCGCCAAACGCTACCGGCGCGGTGTTAACAATCAGGCACAGCCCGGCGGCGTACAGCGGGTTAAAGCCAAGCCCCACCAGTAACGCGGCGGTGATCGCCACCGGCGCGCCAAAGCCTGCGGCCCCTTCCAGAAACGCGCCGAAGGAGAAACCGACAATCAGCATTTGCAGACGCTGGTCCGGCGTGATGGAGAGAATCGAGGAACGGATGATGTCGAACTGCCCGGTTTTCACCGAAATTTTATAAACGAACACCGCGGCGATGATAATCCACGCGATAGGCCACAGGCCGTAGAAGAAACCATAAATCACGGACGCGAACGCGCGCTCCGCCGGCATTTTGTAGAAAAAGAGCGCCACCAGCAGCGCGATGGCGACGGTAATGGTCGCCGCCATGTAGCCCTTCAGCTTGAGCTTAATCAGCGCGAAAAAGAAAAACAGGATCGGCAAAGCGGCAATCAGGCTCGAAAGCCAGAGATTCCCTGCCGGGTCGTAATTCTGCTGCCAGAGGTGCATAGCGAATCTCCTGCGGGCCTTCATTCGTGCCGGAAGTCTGTGCTTCTGTTAGCGCGGATTTGTAAAAGTGGCCCAACCAATGTGTTGTTGTAGGGTGAATGACAACAAAAGGTTAACTATTTGTTAGGTGTCGGCAACGCGTTGGTTGCGCTTTTTTGGGGTTTTGTTAGTGGGTGGTAAGTTTGCGAGGGAATTGGTTGGGCCAATGTACGATTTTCAGAGGACGTAAATTTTACCGGAAGGCATCTCGCAAAGGGGCCATTTTGCTGGGTTGCTAACATTCGAAGCGCGTTAAAATCGTTGTGCATTATTTTTTCAGGGCGGTAGTCAGAAGGAGGCGATTGAAAATGGAGCGTTTGACATCTACGCTGAATGTCCGGTTTTTTACCGTACAACATAGCGTCTTATTTGCAGGGGAGCCTGTTATGTCAGCGTCATCGAAAAAAGAGCGCCTTGAGTTTCGCCTCTCAGCCGAGGATAAAGCGGTTATTGAGGCGGCTGCCAGCCTTTCAGGAACCAGCGTTTCGCAATTCATTGTCGATGCCTCCCGCGCTCGTGCCCGAACGCTGCTTGATGAACACCGCCGCATTCAGCTAACCGAGCAGGGCTGGCAGGATGTTATGGCTGCGCTGGATAATCCCCCTGCGCCCAATGAAAATCTTAAACGTGCTGTTGAAAACCTGAACAACGGCGAATTCTGGGAATGAAACTGAAAAAAGGTGTTTTTCCTTTTTCGCCGGAGCAGGGCTGGAAAACCGCCGCGTTCGACTGCGGTTGCCGCGCGCTTAATGATTTCTTACACCAGCGCCTGGCGCGCCAGCAACAGCGCAATGTCCTGCGCGCTTATGTTGTTATCACGAGCGAGCCAGAGCCAGCGGTAGTGGGTTATTACACGCTCTCTGGGGCATCTTTCGAAAAAGTGCTGCTGGGCGACCAGCAACGGCAGATCCCTTATGCGAGCGCCCCATGCGTTTTACTGGGCAGGTTGGCGGTGGATAAGACATTTGCAGGAAGGGGCATCGGATCGATGCTGGTGGCTGATGCAGCAAGGCGAGTTTATCAAGTCGCCCGAACCATAGGTGTCTATGCGATGTTCGTTGAGGCCAAAGATGAATACGCGGCTCAGTTTTATGAGCGCTTAGGCTTTTTGCCAGCGGAAGGCTCCGATGGACGTCAGCGGCTCTTTTTCCCGGTCAATGCCCTCGCCACATTATTCCCGACGGCAGAATAAAACAGCGGGCCGATCTCCTGCCCGCGTTTAAGTATCAAAACTCGCTTTTCGCAAAGCCGGTCATCTCTTTCAGGCCCATTTCACGGCCCAGCGCGGTCATCGGGTGAACGACCACCAGCCCGCGCACGCTTTTCTTCAGCTTGCCCATATCGGCCTGCTCTTTTTTGGTGATAGCGCGTTTAAACGGCATCGCCATCAGCTTCTGCGCTTCTTTGCTGAGCTTGTCCGTACGCACATCTTTCAGGCGCGCGATTTCCGCTTCCAGCGTGGCGATCTCCTGCTCCAGCTCCGCGTATTTATCGGCGGCTTCTGTCAGGGAAACGGCGGCCTGCTGGTGACGCAGGGCATCAAGGCGGTCGCTCAGGCGTTTAATTTCAGCTTTTTCGATCTCTTTCATTCACACAAACCATCAGAAAAGGGGGTATTGCTGCAAAGGATACACTAATTGCGGGGGACGAATGAAAAAAGCGGGAAAAGTCTCCCGCCCGAAGGCGGGAGAAAAGGGAGATACCAATGAGGTTAACGCTTACTCTTTGTCGTGCTCTTCCCAGGCCATGGCGCGTTTAACCGCCTTGCGCCAGCCTTCGTAGCGGTAGTTACGCTCGGTGGTTTCAATACCGGGGCGGAATTCACGCTCAATCACCGCTTTTTCCTGCAGTTCGTCCAGATTCTGCCAGTAGCCGACCGCAAGACCCGCCAGATAGGCTGCGCCCAGCGCGGTGACTTCACGGACTTCCGGGCGCTCCACGCGGGTGCCGAGAATGTCAGACTGGAACTGCATCAGGAAGTTGTTCGCCACCGCGCCGCCATCCACGCGCAGGGCATGCAGACGAATGCCGGAGTCCGCCTGCATCGCTTCCAGCACGTCGCGGGTCTGGTAGGCGATGGATTCCAGCGTGGCTCGAATGATGTGATTCGAGTTCACGCCGCGGGTGAGGCCGAAAATCGCGCCGCGGGCATACGGGTCCCAGTACGGTGCGCCGAGGCCGGTAAACGCCGGTACCACATAGACGCCGTTGGTGTCTTTCACTTTGGTGGCGAAATATTCGGAGTCAAACGCGTCGCTGATGAGCTTCATCTCGTCGCGCAGCCACTGGATTGACGCGCCCGCCATAAACACCGCGCCTTCCAGCGCATAGTTCACTTCACCGCGCGGGCCGCAGGCGATGGTGGTCAGCAGGCCGTGGGTGGACGCCACCGCTTTTTCGCCGGTGTTCATCAGCATAAAGCAGCCGGTGCCGTAGGTGTTTTTCGCCATCCCTTCTTTCACGCAGAGCTGGCCAAACAGCGCAGCCTGCTGGTCGCCCGCGATACCGGCGATAGGAATACGGGTGCCGCCTTTACCGCCAATGTTGGTCTGGCCGTACACTTCAGACGACTTACGCACCTGCGGCAGCATGGCGCGCGGAATATCCAGCGCCTCCAGCATTCTGTCATCCCAGTCAAGCTCATGGATGTTGAACAGCATGGTGCGCGAGGCGTTGGTATAGTCGGTCACATGCACGCGGCCCTGGGTCATTTTCCAGATAAGCCAGGTATCGACGGTGCCGAACAGCAGTTCGCCGCGCTTCGCGCGTTCACGGGCACCGTCGACGTGGTCAAGGATCCACTTCACTTTGGTGCCGGAGAAGTACGGGTCAATGACGAGGCCGGTCGCCTGGCGCACGTAATCTTCCATGCCGTCGCGTTTCAGTTTTTCGCAAATCTCTGAGGTACGGCGGCACTGCCAGACAATAGCGTTATGAATCGGTTTGCCGGTTTCACGCTCCCAGACCACCGCCGTTTCGCGCTGGTTGGTAATGCCGATAGCGGCAATCTGATCGGAACTGATATCTGCTTTCGCGAGGGCTTCTACCAGCGTGGAGCTCTGGGAGGCCCAGATTTCCATCGGGTCGTGTTCTACCCAGCCTGGACGCGGATAGATCTGTTCAAATTCACGCTGGGAGACGCTGACGATGTTGGCGTCATGATCCAGCACGACGGCGCGGGAGCTGGTCGTGCCCTGGTCGAGCGCAACGATATATTTTTTTTCTGTAGTCATCATTTTTATCCCGTAAATCGGTTACAGCGAAGCTTTCTGTTGTGCGCTGCTGGCAGAAGGTTTATCCGCTTCTGGCTCGCAGGTGTCGCACGGTAAATGGCGGCCAATCAGTTTGCGGTAGCCAAACGCGCCAAGCGCCGCGCCGACGACCGGGCCCAGGGCCGGCACCAGGAAGTAAGGAATGTCACGCCCGCCGGTAAAGGCCACGTTACCCCAGCCAGCGAGCCATGCGAACGCCTTCGGTCCTAAATCGCGCGCCGGGTTCATGGCGAAGCCGGTGAGCGGGCCCATTGACGCGCCAATAACCGCAATCAGCAGGCCAATCAGCAGCGGTGCCAGCGGACCACGCGGAATGCCGTTGCCGTCGTCGGTCAGCGCCAGGATAACGCCCATCAGAATGGCGGTAATGATCATTTCAACCGCAAACGCCTGAACCAAGTTGATATGCGGGTTTGGATAAGTCGAGAAAATACCGGCCAGATCGAGACTTTCGACGCTGCCGCGAACCATGTGGTGAGTCTGTTCGTAATCGAGGAAGAGATTGTAGTAAAGCCCGTAAACTAACGCCGCTGCGCAAAAGGCGCCGGCAAACTGAGAAATAATAAAAGGAACCACTTTGCGCCCGTCGAAACAGGCAAACAGCCACAACGCGATGGTTACCGCCGGGTTAAGATGCGCGCCGGAAACGCCTGCGGTCAGGTAGATGGCCATCGCCACGCCCAGACCCCAGATGATGCTGATTTCCCACTGACCGAAACTGGCTCCTGCCACTTTCAGCGCCGCCACGCAGCCCACACCGAAGAAAATCAACAACCCGGTACCGAGGAATTCGGCGATGCACTCGCCTTTTAAGGTTGATGTTTGACTCATAATCGGGTCCTGAAGGCTAATTGATGATTATTGTATGCATGGTGTCGAAGACGACCACGATGTCATGTAGACATGGTGTTAACTTATCGTTAGCGAACAAAAACGAGAAATATCGAAATTAAAATGTGTGTGTCACGTCAAGAAAATGAGCGTTTTCGCGCTCGATAGCGTGTTTTTCGGACAGGATGAAGTGAGAGCTGAATCATTTCATTAACGCATATGTTAACAATTTACCGTAGCGTGTCGTGAATACACTCGGTTTAGACTGAAAAAGCGCGCAAACCGCAATCCGTGCGGGTTGTCGCTGGACAGGGGCACAAGGGCTTCATACAATCGGGACTAGTGTTGTGCGCACAGATTAATTTAAGGCGTCGCCGGGCACCGGGACGAGGATAGTTATCCATCAACGCCTTGCAATTCAGGAGAGGTAGGACGATGTCATTTGAAGTGTTTGAGAAACTGGAAGCCAAAGTTCAGCAGGCTGTTGATACTATCACCCTGCTGCAGATGGAAATCGAAGAGCTGAAAGACAAGAACAATCAACTTGCTCAGGAAGTTCAGAACGCCCAGGGCAGCCGCGAAGCGCTGGAGCATGAAAACCACCAGCTGCGCGAACAGCAGCATGTCTGGCAGGAACGCCTGCAGGCGCTGCTGGGAAAAATGGAAGAAGTGTGATTACCGCACTTTGAACCAAAAAGAACGGGCGCTCAGGGCGCCCGTTTTTGTTACTCGATATCCAGCGGATCTTCAGAAAGGATAATACCGGTATTGTCAGCGTAAAGATGATCGCCGGAGAAGAAGGTCACCCCGCCGAAATTGACGCGCACGTCGCTTTCGCCGATGCCTTCGCCCGCAGCACCCAC
Organism: Cronobacter sp. HA18006; assembly: GCF_011605445.1. Classification (NCBI taxonomy): domain Bacteria; kingdom Pseudomonadati; phylum Pseudomonadota; class Gammaproteobacteria; order Enterobacterales; family Enterobacteriaceae; genus Cronobacter; species Cronobacter sp. HA18006. The sequence goes on from NZ_JAANQB010000027.1 coordinate 61,948, forward strand.
CGGGATCGCCGCCAGCGCCTGGATGCCGACATCCAGCTCCGCCAGATCGTCCACCTGACGCACCGCGCCGTAGACGACAAGCCCTTCCCATTCATTCTGCACCGCAAGGCGCGCCAGTTCCGCATCGATCAGGGCACGGCGTACCGAACCGCCGCCATCTACCAGTAAAACGCGTCCGCGGCCATTTTCTTCGAGCAGCTCATACAGCAACCCGTTGTCCTCGAAACATTTCACCGTGATGATTTGCCCGCCAAAAGAAGAGCGACCGCCGAAGTTGGAGAACAGAGGCTCCACAACGTTGACCTCTTCTTGGTAGATGTCACAAAGCTCAGAAGTATCGTATTTCATAGGTTTAACGTTCAGTTGCTGCAAGAACTGTCAGTATATCGCTTAACGCGCGCTGTTGGCAAAATCATCAATTGTTAATTGATGCGGGTCAGTTAACGCAGCTGCTGGCTGACGATAAGCCCGATGATAAACAGCAGATTAACCAGCAGCGCCGCTTTCACGGTGCGCTCAAGCATTGGGCGCATCGCGGCAGGCTCGGTTTCGCGCAGCACAAAGCGCGCCTGACGCGCCAGCAGCGGGCTAGAGAGCAGGAACAGCCAGCCCCACAGGCTGTGCAGCCACAGAAGATTAAACGCCGCGAGGCAGACCAGCGCGCCCGCCAGCAGTGCCACGTGGTAACGGCGGGCGACGACGGGGCCGAGGCGCACCGCCAGCGTGTTTTTGCCGTTGCGGCGATCGCTGTCGATATCGCGCAGGTTGTTGATATTAAGCACTGCCGCCGCCAGCAATCCGCAGGCGGTCGCAGGCAGCCAGACCGGCGCAATCAGCGTATGGGCCTGGAGATACCAGCTGCCGAGCACGCTCAGCCAGCCGAAGAAAATCAGCACCGAGACATCGCCAAGCCCCATATAACCGTAAGGACGCGTGCCGACGGTGTAGGTAATGGCGGCGAGGATAGAGAGCGCGCCAAGCGCCAGGAACCCGAGCACATCGGCCATGCTGTGACAGGCGACATAAACCAGCGCCAGCCCGGAGATGCAAATCAGCGCCACGGTGAGCTGAATGGCGCGCTTCATCTGCGGTGCGGTTATCGCGCCTTTCTGCATGCCGCGCAGCGGGCCGAGGCGGTCCGGCTGATCGCTGCCTTTGACGGCGTCGCCATAATCGTTGGCAAGGTTAGAGAGAATTTGCAGCAGCCCGGCGGTCAGCAGCGCCAGCAGCGTAATCACGGGATCGAAATAGCCCTGCCAGCTGGCGAGCGCGCTGCCGACGAGAATGGCGGAAAACGCCAGCGGCAGCGTGCGTGGCCGCAGGCTTTCAAGCCAGGCCTGAGTGCGATTTACTGCGTGTGTCGATGTATTCATAAGCGGATCTGAGCCAATAAAAATGAGGGCTTGCCTGCCTGACGAAGCTGCGGATGGCTGGCGTCGTCTGCATAACCCGGCGCAAACGCCGGGAACAGACTGACCGCCTTACCGCACCTCACATCGGCGGGCAAAAGCCCTCACCAAAAGTGATGAAAATGCGTTGAGCGCGATTATAAGATAAAACGGCTCAGATCTTCATCTGCGACCAGCGCATCCAGGTGTTTGCTCACATAATCCGCGTCGATAGTAATCGTCTGGCCGCCCAGATCGCTCGCGTCATAGGAGATATCTTCCATCAGACGCTCAAGCACCGTATGCAGACGGCGCGCGCCGATGTTTTCCGTGGTTTCATTCACCTGCCACGCCGCCTGCGCGATGCGCTTAATGCCGTCGTCGGTGAATTCAATATGCACGCCTTCGGTTTCCATCAGCGCTTTGTACTGCACGGTGACAGAAGCGTTCGGCTCGGTCAGGATGCGCTCGAAATCTTCCGCGGTCAGCGCCTGCAGCTCAACGCGGATCGGCAGACGACCCTGCAGTTCAGGGATCAGATCGGATGGGCTCGCCACCTGGAACGCGCCGGAGGCGATAAACAGGATGTGGTCGGTTTTCACCATGCCGTGTTTGGTGGAGACGGTGCAGCCTTCCACCAGCGGCAGCAGGTCGCGCTGTACACCTTCGCGGGAAACGTCCGGGCCGGAGACATTACCGCGCTTACAGATTTTATCGATCTCGTCGATAAACACGATGCCGTGCTGCTCAACGGCTTCGATAGCCTGCTCTTTCAGCTCTTCCGGGTTCACCAGTTTGGCGGCTTCTTCTTCCACCAGCAGTTTCATCGCGTCTTTGATTTTCAGCTTGCGCGGTTTTTGCTTCTGGCCGCCCAGGTTCTGGAACATAGACTGCAGCTGGCTGGTCATCTCTTCCATGCCCGGAGGCGCCATAATTTCGACGCCCATCGGCGCCGCGGCCAGATTGATTTCAATCTCTTTGTCGTCGAGCTCGCCTTCACGCAGTTTTTTGCGAAACGCCTGACGCGCCGCGGACGGCTCTTGCTGCTGCTCCGGCTGGCCCCAGTTGTTTTTAGCCGGCGGGATCAGCACGTCGAGAATGCGCTCTTCGGCCATCTCTTCGGCGCGGTAGCGGTTTTTCTCAATCGACTGCATGCGCACCATTTTAATGGCGGAATCGGTCAGATCGCGGATGATGGAATCCACTTCTTTACCGACATAACCGACTTCGGTGAATTTCGTCGCTTCCACTTTGATGAACGGCGCGTTGGCGAGTTTCGCCAGACGACGGGCGATTTCGGTTTTACCGACGCCGGTCGGGCCAATCATCAGGATGTTTTTCGGGGTCACTTCATGACGCAGCTCTTCGTTAAGCTGCATACGGCGCCAGCGGTTACGCAGCGCGATAGCAACAGAACGCTTCGCCGCGTCCTGGCCGATAATGTGTTTGTCGAGTTCGCTGACAATCTCGCGTGGGGTCATTTCAGACATGTGAGGTCCTTACGCTTTGGAGTTCAATTCTTCGATGGTGAGGAAGTGGTTGGTGTAGATGCAGATATCGCCTGCAATCCCCAGCGACTTCTCGACGATGTCACGAGCGCCAAGCTCGGTGTTTTCCAGCAGCGCGCGTGCCGCAGCCTGCGCGTAAGGCCCGCCGGAGCCAATGGCGATCAGATCGTTTTCCGGCTGCACGACGTCACCGTTGCCGGTAATAATCAGCGAGGCGTTTTCGTCGGCCACCGCCAGCAGCGCTTCGAGGCGGCGCAGCATACGGTCGGTACGCCAGTCTTTCGCCAGTTCCACGGCGGCTTTCACCAGATGGCCCTGGTGCATTTCGAGTTTACGTTCGAAGAGTTCGAAGAGGGTAAAGGCGTCGGCGGTGCCGCCCGCGAAGCCCGCGATAACTTTATCGTTATACAGACGGCGGACTTTTTTCACGTTGCCTTTCATTACGGTGTTGCCCAGGGTGGCCTGGCCGTCGCCACCGATCACTACCTGGCCGTTGCGGCGCACACTTACTATTGTTGTCACGAGCAAACCCCTTATTGCATAAGCTGAAGACAGCGCCCTGCGAGTGATGCAGGGCAGAATGCAATTATAGATGGGGGATGTTTCGGGGGTTTCAACCCCCGGAGGCGAGACGAATGCAGTTTGAGTGACCCGCCATCTTCAGGCGGTTGAGCGTGCCGTCGGCGTTGTCTTTGCCTTTGATAGGGCCAATGACCACACGGTTCCAGCCATTGTTGGACGTAATGCGTGAGTCGAACCCTTCAAACGCCAGCTGCGCGCGCACGGTTTCGGCCTGCTCTGTGCCTTTAAACGAACCGCACTGCACCATCCAGCGGCGCTCGTCTTTCTTCTCGGCGGGCTTCGCGGCTTCCGTCTCGCGCGTTACCGGCGCGGTTTGCGCGGGCTTGCTCTGGGCGGTTTCACGCTGCGTGGTATGCGGCGGCGTCTGGAGCAGATCCTGATACGGCGCGTTGGTTGTCTGCTGCTGGCGCGGCGGTTGAGCAGGCTGCGTGGTGGTACGCGCGGGCTGCTGCGTCTGCACGGTGCGGGTCTGCGGCTGCTGATATCGCGTTTCTGTGCGCGGGGCTTCCGTGCGCGGCGTTTCCACACGCGGCGCGGTGCGTACCGGCTGCTGCGCGGTGTTATTCCACTGCTGCATCTGCTGCTGTTGCTGAAGCTGCTTCTGGCGTTGCAGCGTCTGCTGGCGCTGCGCCGGGGTCTGTTCGTTCCACGGCACTTCGCTAAGCTGCGTCGGCTGACGACGCATATCTGCCTGCATCTGGTCGAGCAACTGACGCTGTTCGTCGGTCAGCTGATCCTGATTCATGATTTCGCCACCCGCGGATGGCTCGGTCGGCTTCAGCACGCCTGGCTGGCGGCTTTCCAGCTCTTTGATATAGCGCCAGCGCTCTTCGGGCTTGGGCGGCAGACCGTTGCCGGTGACTTTATGGCCCGGCAGGGTTTCCGACTCTTCTTTTTTATGATGCGTAATAAAGTACAGACCGCCAATAAAGGCGACCAGCGCCGCCGCTGCGATAGCGACCATCGCCGGTGAAACAGCAGGCAGGTTACGTTGCTTTTTGCGGGTGTTAGTTTTCTTGCGCCGCGCGGGCGTCGGCTGTCCGCGGCGTACATAATCTCGTTGTGCCACTATCGTTTCGCTGTATCCATTCGTTAACAGCCCGCCATGTTACTTAAGGGACGGGCCTTTGACCAGATAAGGAGTCTTAAAGGCGGTTAATTTCGCGGCTTCGGCGCGCGCGTGGTGCCGCGCAGCACCAGTTCGCAGTCCAGCAGACGCGAGCCGCTGCTGACGGTGTGTCCGTTGAGCTGGCTGAGCAACAGCAGCATCGCCTCCCGACCAATATCAAAACGCGGCTGCGCCACGGTGGTGAGCGGCGGATCGCAAAACTCGGCTAACGCAATGTTATCAAAGCCAATAATGGAGAGATCGTCAGGCACGCGAAAGCCGCGGCGTTTCGCCATCGACAACGCGCCAAGCGCCATCACGTCGCTGTGGCAGAAAATCGCCGTCGGCGGTTGCGGCAGGCTTAGCAACTGTTCCAGCGCGTTCGCGCCCGCTTCATAGGTAAAATCGCCGCGGGCGATATAGTGCGGATCGACCGTCATACCGCTGCGGCGCAGCGCCTGAACGTAGCCCTGCAGACGGTAATGACACAGCGGCATCTCTTCCGGCCCGGCGATACAGGCGATCCGCTGATGCCCCAGTTCATGCAAATAATTGACGGCGTTGAACGCGGCGGTGAGGTTGTCGATATGCACCGTCGGCAGCTCCAGTTCCGGCGCGAATTCGTTCGCCATGACCATGGGTGGCAGATTGCGCTGCTCTTCTTTGCTGGCGTCAAACGGCAGGCGCGAGCCCAGCAGCAGCATGCCGTCTATCTGTTTGGTGATGATGAGGTCGATGAAGGTTTTTTCCTGCTGATTCTGGTGCGCGCAGTCGCCAATCAGCACCAGATAGCCCTGGTCCGCCGCGGTGACTTCTATGCCGCGAATGATTTCGCTGAAAAACGGATCGCAGATGTCCGGGACAATCACCAGAATGGTGCGCGATTCGTTGCGCTTCAGGTTGCGGTTGAGCGAACCGGGCAGATAACCCACGTCAATGGCGGCCTGCTCCACACGGTTGCGGGTGGCCTGTGAGACTTTCTCGGGATTCATTAACGCACGGGATACCGTCGCCGTTGAAACCCTGGCACGAACGGCGACATCTTTCATGGTTGCGGCAGCAACCTGCTTTCTGGACTTCACTTCATCTCCTCGTAGCGGTCCGCGGGCGCAGACTCGTCCTGTAATCTGACACGCCTCACATTCTTATCAGATATTAGGCGTGTCGGTTACAAAAATTACATCGGAGATGTGACGGATATTAAATTTTACGATCCGTTTCGCAGAAGCGGGGCGCGGTTCAGCCTTCGGTCGGGTCGACGTCGAGCGTCCACTTCACTTTACGCGCGGCGGGCAGCGTACCTATCAGCGGCAGGCTGCCGGAGACAATACGCTGGAGCTGCAAACGAGACGGGTGTTGCAGCAGCAACTGCCAGCGATAGCGTCCGCCGCGTTTGGGCTGCAGCGCAGGCACCGGGCCGAGCAGCCAGAGTTTCTGATCCGCAAGCGGGCTTGCCTGGAGCAGATTGCGCAGTTGCTGGAGAAACGCGGGAGCGTCCTGGTTATGGTGATCTTCCGCGCGGATCAAAATATGGCTGCTGTAGGGCGGAAGCGAGACGCTGCCGCGTTCGGCGAGCGCCTGATCGGCAAAGGCGTCATAACCCTGATGCAGCAGCGTCTGCAATAAAGGATGTTCCGGGTGGTGCGTCTGGAGAACCACTTCGCCCTGTTTCCCTGCGCGTCCGGCGCGGCCCGCCACCTGCGTGTAGAGCTGGGCAAAACGCTCCGCCGAGCGGAAATCGGCGCAGAACAGCGCGCCGTCGACATCCAGCAGCGCCACCAGCGTCACATCCGGGAAGTGATGGCCTTTGGCGAGCATCTGGGTGCCGATAAGAATACGCGCGCCGCCACGGTGAACTTCCGCCAGTTGCTCTTCAAGCGCGCCTTTGCGGCTGGTGGTGTCGCGGTCGATACGCGACAGCGGCACGCCGGGGAACAGCGGCGCCAGGCTCTGTTCCAGCTGTTCGGTGCCAAGCCCTACCGGCACCAGATGCGTGGAGCCGCACTGCGGGCACTGGCGCGGCACGGGGCGCTGGCTGTCACAGTGGTGGCAGCGTAGCTGATGCTGGGACTGATGCAGCGTGTAGTAGTGATCGCAGCGGGGGCATTCGGCTATCCAGCCACAGTCGTGGCAGAGCAGCGCGGGCGCGAAGCCACGGCGGTTAAGAAACAGAATGACCTGATTATCCGCCTGCAAATGCTGGCGCATCCGGGCGACCAGCGCAGGCGCAAGGCCCGCTTGGAGCGGCTGGCCTTTCAGATCCAGCACGTGCTGCTGCGCCGGGCGCGCGTTGCCCGCCCGGTGCGTCAGCTTCAGCACGCGGTATTTACGCTGGCGCACGTTGTGCAGCGTTTCGAGGGCGGGCGTCGCGGAGCCTAAGATAATCGGGATCTGCTCGCTGTGCGCCCGGTAGACTGCCAGATCGCGCGCGTGATAGCGCCAGCCTTCCTGCTGTTTATAAGAGCTGTCGTGCTCTTCATCGATAACAATCACGCCGAGATTTTTAAAGGGCGTGAACAGCGCCGAGCGCGTGCCGATGACAATCGCCGCCTCGCCGCTTTTGGCTTTCAGCCAGGCCGCCAGCCGTTCGCTGTCGTTGAGCGCCGAGTGCAGCACTTCGACGGGCGCGTTGAAACGCTCGCGAAAGCGGGCGATGGTCTGGGGTGTCAGGCCGATTTCCGGCACCAGCACCAGCGCCTGTTTGCCCTGCGCGAGCGTGTTTTCGAGCACGCTTAAATAGACTTCGGTTTTGCCGGAGCCGGTCACGCCCGCCAGCAGCCAGGCGCAGAAGTTATCGGCTTCGCCGCGAATGGCACCGACCGCCGTCGCCTGCTCGGTGTTAAGCCGCAGCCTGTCGCCGGATACCGAAAACTGACCGCGCCAGTCGGCGACCGGCGGCAGCTCGCTGCCCAGTTCGCACAGCCCTTTGGCGCGCAGCGCCTGCAGCGCGGCGTCATTAAACGCCATCTGCGCCACTTCATGCCGCCAGAGTCTGCCCTGGCGCAGCGCCGCCAGCGCCTGCTGCTGCTTTGGCGAACGCTTCAGGCTGTTGAGATCGACCGCCTGGCCCTCTTCGGTGGCGAACCAGTACCAGAGCGGCGCATGGCTTGCGGGTTTGCCCTGGCGCAACAGTACCGGCAGCGCGTGGAACAGCACTTCGCCAATCGGGTGATGATAATAATCGGCCGCCCACAGCAGCATACGCCAGAGCACAGGCGGGTAGAGCGATTCGCTGTCCAGCACCTCCACCACGCTTTTCAGCTCATCAAGCGGCAGCTCGCTCTCATCGCCTACCGCCACGACCACACCGACGCGCTGCTGGCGACCGAACGGCACGCGCACGCGACAGCCTGCCGCCGCCGTCATGGCATCGGGCAGCAGATAGTCAAAGGTGCGGGCAAGCGGAACGGGCAGAGCGACGCGGGCGACAGGCATGAAGGCATCCGGGCTGATAAAAGTAGCGTGATAGTGTACACTGTGTGTTCATAAATTTGCGGATCAGTTTGCATGAGGCGGTTATTTTCTGTATGATTCGCCGCCTTTGATGCCCTTTAAAAGTATCAAACCGACTTTATCAACATCGCGTGGTGTCTGGCGTAAGGGCTGGAAGAGCGACGCGGCCTTAACTGAGGTTTCCCATGAAAAAAGATATTCACCCGAAATATGTTGAAATCACCGCTACCTGCTCTTGCGGTAACGTGATCAAAACTCGCTCCACCGTTGGCCACGACCTGAACCTGGACGTGTGCGGCAACTGCCACCCGTTCTTCACTGGTAAACAGCGTGTTGTTGATACCGGTGGTCGTGTTGAGCGTTTCAACAAACGCTTCAGCATCCCGGGCAGCAAATAAGTTTCCCGAAAAAAGGCGCCAGACGGCGCCTTTTTTGTTGCTCCCGAGCATAAAACAAAGGCGCCTGTGGGCGCCTTTGTCGTTGATGCGAATCAGTATTCCCAGGTATCCGGGTCGATACCCATTTCACGCATGATTACCTTGGCCTCTTCGGGGATCTCATCGCTGCGCTCTTTGCGCAGGTCATCGTCGTCCGGCAAGGGCTGGCCGGTAAAGGCGTGAAGGAAAGCCTCGCACAGCAGCTCGCTGTTAGTGGCATGGCGCAGGTTATTCACCTGACGACGGGTGCGTTCATCGGTGAGGATTTTTAACACCTTCAGAGGAATGGAAACCGTAATTTTTTTGACCTGTTCACTCTTCTTGCCGTGCTCAGCGTAGGGGCTGATATATTCGCCGTTCCATTCAGCCATGAGATACCTTTAATCCTCTCAGTCATTAGAAAAAGATTAAAACCGGATAGGTCTCACGGTCTTAACCCGATAGTCTGTTGTTCAGCAGCGTAGAATAATACCGTGACTTCCGTACCGATGCTGCATCACTACCCTATAAAACACATAATTTTAACGGCTAATCCTGTTTTGCTCAATCTATACGCAAAGAAGTTTAGATGTCCAGATGTATTGACGTCTATATTGGCAATGTTTACTCTGTCCCTCACTTTTCTCCGATAATGCCAGGAAACGACTCCTCATGACGCGTAAACAGGCCACCATCGCAGTGCGCAGCGGGCTCAATGACGACGAGCAGTACGGCTGCGTCGTTCCGCCGATTCACCTCTCCAGCACCTACAACTTCACCGGTTTTAATGAGCCGCGCGCGCATGACTACTCCCGTCGCGGCAACCCGACGCGCGATGTGGTTCAGCGCGCGCTGGCGGAGCTGGAAGGCGGCGCGGGTGCCGTGCTGACTAACACCGGCATGTCGGCAATCCATCTGGTGACGACCGTTTTCCTGAAGCCCGGCGATCTGCTGGTGGCCCCGCACGACTGCTACGGCGGTAGTTATCGCCTTTTTGACAGCCTCGCGAAACGCGGCTGTTATCGCGTCAAATTTGTCGATCAGGGTGATGAGGCGGCGCTGAAAGCGGCGCTTGCCGAACAACCGAAACTGGTGCTGGTGGAAAGCCCGAGCAATCCCTTGTTGCGCGTGGTGGATATTGCGAAAATTTGCGAACTTTCGCGCGCGGCCGGAGCCATAAGTGTGGTGGATAATACGTTCCTGAGTCCGGCTCTGCAGAATCCGCTGGCGCTGGGGGCCGATCTGGTTCTGCACTCCTGCACCAAATACCTCAACGGGCACTCCGATGTGGTGGCGGGCGTGGTGATTGCAAAAGATCCTGACACCGTTACCGAGCTTGCCTGGTGGGCCAATAACATCGGTGTGACCGGCGGCGCGTTCGACAGCTACCTGCTGCTGCGCGGCCTGCGTACATTGAGCCCGCGTATGGAAGTGGCACAGCGTAACGCCAGCGCGATTGTCGATTTCCTTAAGCAGCAGCCGCGGGTGAAAAAGTTGTATCATCCGTCGCTGCCGGAGAATGCGGGGCATGAGATAGCCGCACGTCAGCAAAAGGGCTTCGGCGCGATGCTGAGTTTTGAACTGGATGGCGACGAACAGACGCTGCGCCGTTTCCTCGGCGCGCTGGAGCTGTTCACGCTGGCAGAATCGCTGGGCGGCGTGGAGAGCCTGATTTCTCACGCCGCGACGATGACCCACGCGGGCATGGCACCGGAAGCGCGCGCCGCGGCGGGCATCTCCGAGACGCTGCTACGTATTTCGACCGGTATTGAAGATAGCGAAGATTTAATTGCCGACCTGGAAAAAGCATTCCAGGCGGCGGGCTAAGGGGTAAGCATGAGTGTTACAGCGCCTGCAGGGACGAACGGTCGTCAGCTGCACAAATTTGGCGGCAGCAGTCTCGCCGACGTGAAATGTTACCTGCGCGTGGCGGGTATCATGGCCGACTATTCCCGCGCCGGGGATATGATGGTGGTGTCCGCGGCGGGCAGCACGACCAACCAGCTGATTAGCTGGCTGAAGTTAAGCCAGAGCGATCGTCTCTCCGCGCATCAGGTGCAACAGGCGCTGCGCCGTTATCAGAGCGAGCTTATCGCCGGGCTGCTGCCTGCCGCGGTTGCCGACGGGCTTATCAGCGAATTTATTCACGATCTTGAGCGCCTGGCCGCGCTGCTGGACGGCACCATCACCGACGCGGTTTACGCGGAAGTGGTCGGCCACGGCGAAATATGGTCCGCGCGCCTCATGGCCGCCGTGCTCAATCAGCAGGGGATCGACGCCGCCTGGCTCGACGCGCGTGATTTCCTGCGTGCAGAGCGCGCCGCGCAGCCGCAGGTAAACGAAGGCCTTTCTTTCCCGCTGTTGCAGCAGTTGCTGGTGCAGCACCCGAATAAACGTTTAGTCGTCACCGGGTTTATCTGCCGTAACGACGCGGGCGAAACCGTGCTGCTCGGCCGTAACGGCTCCGACTATTCAGCGACGCAAATCGGTGCGCTAGCGGGTGTCTCGCGCGTCACCATCTGGAGCGACGTGGCGGGCGTTTACAGCGCCGACCCGCGCAAAGTCAAAGATGCCTGCCTGCTGCCGCTGCTGCGCCTTGACGAAGCGAGCGAGCTGGCGCGTCTGGCCGCGCCTGTGCTGCACGCCCGCACGTTGCAGCCGGTTTCCGGCAGCGATATCGATTTACAGCTGCGTTGCAGCTACAGCCCAGAGCAGGGTTCCACGCGCATTGAGCGCGTGCTGGCCTCCGGCACTGGCGCACGTATCGTCACCAGCCATGACGACGTTTGCCTTATCGAATTCGAAGTGCCGTCGCACCAGGATTTCAAACTGGCGCATAAAGAGGTTGATGCGCTCTTAAGACGCGCACAGCTGCGTCCGCTGTCGGTCGGCGTGCATCCCGACCGCCGCCTGCTGCAACTCTGCTATACCTCAGAAGTGGTTGGCAGCGCGCTCAAACTGCTGGAAGACGCCGCGCTGCCGGGCGAGCTGCGCCTGCGTGAAGGGCTGGCGCTCGTGGCGCTGGTAGGGGCGGGCGTGTGTCGCAACCCGTTGCACAGCCACCGTTTCTGGCAGCAACTCAAAGATCAGCCGGTAGAGTTTATCTGGCAGTCGGAAGAGGCCATTAGCCTGGTGGCGGTGCTGCGTACCGGCCCGACGGAGAGCCTGATCCAGGGGCTGCACCAGTCGCTGTTCCGCGCGGAAAAACGTATCGGGCTGATGCTGTTCGGCAAAGGGAATATCGGCTCGCGCTGGCTTGAACTGTTCGCACGCGAGCAGGAGACGCTCTCTGCCCGCACCGGCCTTGAGTTTGTGCTGGCGGGCGTGGTGGACAGCCGCCGCAGCCTGCTCAATTACGACGGTCTTGACGCGAGCCGAGCGCTGGCGTTCTTCAATGATGAAGCGGTGGAGCAGGATGAAGAGTCATTGTTCCTGTGGATGCGCGCGCACCCGTATGACGATTTAGTGGTGCTGGACGTAACCGCAAGCCAGGATCTGGCGGACCAGTATCTCGATTTCGCCAGCTACGGTTTCCACGTCATCAGCGCCAATAAACTGGCGGGCGCGAGTAACAGCCAGAACTACCGCCAGATCCGCGACGCGTTTGCGAAAACGGGCCGTCACTGGCTCTATAACGCGACCGTTGGCGCCGGGCTGCCGGTCAACCACACGGTGCGCGATCTGCGCGACAGCGGTGATTCGATTCTCTCCATCAGCGGGATTTTCTCCGGCACGCTGTCATGGCTGTTTTTGCAGTTCGACGGGACAGTGCCGTTTACCGAGCTGGTGGACCAGGCGTGGCAGCAGGGGCTGACGGAGCCAGATCCGCGCGTGGATCTCTCCGGTAAGGATGTGATGCGCAAGTTAGTTATCCTGGCGCGCGAGGCGGGCTACGATATCGAGCCCGATCAGGTGCGCGTGGAGTCGCTGGTGCCGGCCGGGTGCGAAGAGGGCTCGGTGGATCACTTCTTTGAATATGGCGACGCGCTGAACGAGCAGATGGTGCAACGTCTTGAGGCGGCGCGCGAGCTGGGCCTGGTGCTGCGTTATGTGGCGCGCTTTGACGCCAACGGCAAGGCGCGCGTCGGCGTCGAGGCGGTGCGTCCAGAGCATCCGCTGGCGTCATTGCTGCCGTGCGATAACGTGTTCGCCATTGAAAGCCGCTGGTATCGCGATAACCCGTTAGTTATCCGCGGGCCCGGTGCCGGGCGCGACGTGACCGCCGGGGCGATTCAGTCGGATCTTAACCGGCTGGCGCAGTTGCTCTGATTTTATTGTGGTGGGTGCGCTGCGCTTACCCACCCTACCTAACTCATACGTTTTGTTGTGTAGGGTGGGTAAGCGCAGCGCACCCGCCATGCCAGATAACACCCCATGCCTTTCTTCCGCTGTACAACCTTTGCGCATTTCCCCGTCATGAAGCTTTTTCAACTTCGCTGAAAAATACTCACATCAAGTGATGATTTACCTGTTGACGCCATCCGGCTTTTCCGTCATTTTTACATCTGGACGTCTAAACGTATAGAAGTCAACACACGCGACCACGACACAGCGATTGATGAGGTAAGGTATGAGCTTTTTTCACGCCAACCAGCGGGAGGCCCTGAATCAGAGCCTCGCAGAAGTGCAGGGACAGATTAACGTCTCCTTTGAGTTTTTCCCGCCGCGCACCAGTGAAATGGAGCAGACCCTCTGGTCCTCTATCGATCGCTTAAGCAGCCTGAAGCCGAAATTTGTGTCGGTCACCTACGGCGCTAACTCTGGCGAGCGCGACCGCACCCACAGCATCATCAAAGGCATTAAAGACCGCACCGGCCTTGAAGCCGCGCCGCACCTCACCTGCGTCGACGCGACGCCTGATGAGCTGCGTACCATCGCGCGCGACTACTGGAACAACGGCATTCGCCACATTGTCGCGCTGCGCGGCGACCTGCCTGCTGGCAGCGGCAAACCGGAAATGTACGCCAGCGATCTGGTGGCGCTGTTAAAAGAGGTGGCCGATTTCGATATCTCCGTCGCGGCGTACCCGGAAGTACACCCGGAGGCGAAAAGCGCGCAGGCGGATCTGCTGAATCTGCGCCGTAAAATCGACGCGGGCGCTAACCGCGCCATCACCCAGTTCTTCTTTGATGTCGAAAGCTATCTGCGCTTTCGCGACCGCTGCGCGGCTACAGGTATCGATGTGGAAATCATCCCTGGCATTCTGCCGGTCTCTAACTTTAAGCAGGCGAAAAAGTTTGCCGACATGACCAACGTGCGCATTCCGTCCTGGATGTCGCAAATGTTTGCCGGGCTTGATGACGACGCCGAAACCCGCAAGCTGGTTGGCGCTAACATTGCGATGGACATGGTGAAGATTCTAAGCCGCGAAGGCGTAAAAGATTTCCACTTCTATACGCTTAACCGCGCGGAAATGAGTTACGCCATCTGCCATACGCTGGGTGTAAGGCCGGCGCTGGAACTGAAAACAGCGTAATGCTATTGCGAGGATGACAAGGAGGCGCGAGCCTCCTTTTTTGTCTGGCGCTAACCAGAGTGTTACAAAATATATATTTCAGGGTTTTTATAAACCTGTACAAGAGAAATATGCATTGTACAGGTTATTTTTTCTTAAGCTAAATCACCGTGCTTTTTACCTTTGCGGGCAGGCGTTTTAAACCCGTCACTGCTATTTATGACGCTTAGCCTGCATATTATTATTGCTGGTTTTTTATTATTAAAAATACCAGGGCTGGTAGCTATCGTAGCGATATAAAAATACACGTTATGCCTTATTCATTATTGCCGATATGCTGTGTAAGAAACCTTCCTGGACAGCAATAATGATTAGCAAGATAACGAATATTTTAAAAAACGACGCGGCGTTCTCAGCGATAAAAGCGCATATGGCGGTTATTCTTTTCCGCCCCGACGGCACGATTGTGGAAGCGAATCCGGCTTTCCAGGCGGCTATGGGATATTCGCTTAATGAACTGGTGGGTAAGCATCATCGTATGTTCTGCGCGCCGGAATATGCCGCCAGCCCTGAATATAAGCAGTTCTGGCAACGGCTTGGGCGCGGCGAAACCTTCAGCGATAAATTCCAGCGCTATAAAAAAGATGGCAGCGAAATGTGGCTGGAGGCGAATTATATTCCGGTCCTCGGTAAAAATAACAACGTAGAGTATGTTCTTAAACTGGCGCGTGATATCTCAGGAAGGATCCATGACGCGCTGAACAAAGACGCCATCCTCAAGGCGGCGCACCGCTCTATGGCAATCATTGAATTTACGCCGGACGGACATATTGTCTCGGCGAACGAGAACTTCTGTAAGGCTTCCGGATACACGCTGAACGAAATTATCGGCAAGCATCACCGTATCTTCTGCGAGCGCGACTACGCGATGAGCGCAGAGTATGCCGATTTCTGGCGCAAACTGAACCACGGGGAATTCGCCTCCGGGGATTTTCGCCGCGTCACTAAACATCGTCATGAACTCTGGCTGCGCGCCAGTTACAGCCCCGTTTTTGACGATAAAGGCCGCCTTTATCGCGTGGTGAAATTCGCCTATGACGTGACGGCGGAAGTACAGAAAAGCCGCGATGAGCGTCAGGCGACGGAAAGAGCGGAAGCGGTCTCCCGCGAGACGCTGACCAAAACGGTTGAGATCAGAAAGACCTTAGATGACTGCGTCACGGCAATGGAGAATATCCAAAGCAATATGGAGCAGGTTATCGGCATCGTCACCAACCTGAAAAACGACTCGGAAAGCATTATGGACCTGTCATCGGTGATTGCGCAGATAGCGACGCAGACCAAATTGCTGTCACTCAACGCCTCGGTGGAGGCGGCGCGCGCGGGCGATTCCGGTAAAGGTTTTTCTGTGGTCGCAACCGAAGTGAAATCACTGGCTGACCGTATCGATGACGCGACCGGGAAAATAACGCGCATCACCGAGAAAAACGATAACCTGACGAAAAGCGCGCTGGATTCTATCTGCCGCAGCGGTAAAGAGGTGGCGTCCACGACGGCTATTTCGCGCGAGGCGCTGATGCTGACCAAAGAGATTGAAGGCTACGCTAAAAATATTCTCGAAGCCGTTAACGCGATTGGCAAAGTCATTAACGCCTAACGCCAGCCCGCGTCGTCGCGCATAACCGTCATGTCTGTCGTGGCATAACGACTTATTTTGTCAGTGCGAATCGTCAACATCTCGGTTCCGTTTATCACCGGAACCGGTTGTTTATTTTAACGAAATGATTCGTCGCTATTTGTGTATTTTTCTGCGAAACGTCTGATATAACCGCACGCTTTTTGCGGTTGTTAATTTTTTGTTTTAATAATTTTAAAAGTTTAATTGATGCGTTAAAATAATCAGCTAAATTTTCAATGATAGTTGATTGTGATGTCTAAAATAACGCTCAGCAGAAAGCACGCACCGGCTTTCTCGCTTATTGCTTTACTTGTCAGTTCAGCCGCTTATGCGGAAAACACCACGGAAAAAACCGATGTCCTGCTGATTGGCGGCGGCATCATGAGCGCGTCGCTCGGTACGGTCCTTCAGGAAATCCAGCCAGACTGGAAACAGCTGATGGTAGAAAAACTGGACGGCGTGGCGCTTGAATCCTCCAACGGCTGGAATAACGCAGGTACCGGCCACTCGGCGAACATGGAGCTGAACTACACGCCGGAGCGTGAAGACGGTTCGATTGACGTGACCAAAGCGCTGGAAATCAATGAAGCGTTTATGATTTCTCGTCAGTTCTGGTCTTCTCAGGTGAAACGCGGCGTACTTAACGATCCGCACTCCTTTATTAACTCCACGCCGCACATGAGCTTTGTCTGGGGCGATAAAAATGTGGAGTACCTGACCAAACGTTACCAGGCGTTGCAGCAGACCACGCTGTTCCAGGGGATGCAGTTCTCCACCGATCAGCAGCAAATCAAAAAATGGGCACCGCTGATTATTGAAGGCCGCGATCCGAAGCAGAAAGTCGCTGCGACCTGGACGCCGGTCGGCACCGACGTCAACTACGGCGAAATCACCCGTCAGCTGGTGGGCAGCCTGAAAAAAACCAGCAACTTCAAGCTGGAAACCTCTTCTGAAGTTACTGATTTCAAACGCAACGCCGATAACTCCTGGCACGTCACGATAACAGACGTGAAGAGCGGGAAAGAGCACGCCGTGGACGCGAAATATGTGTTCATCGGCGCCGGCGGCGGCGCGCTGAAGCTGCTGCAAAAAACCGGCATTCCTGAAGCGGATAACTACGCAGGCTTCCCGGTTGGCGGCTCGTTCCTGGTGTCTGAGAACCCGGAAATCGCCCGCCAGCATGGCGAAAAAGTCTATGGTCAGGCATCCGTTGGCGCGCCGCCGATGTCCGTGCCGCACCTCGACGCCCGTTTCCTGGATGGCAAACGCGTGGTGCTGTTCGGGCCATTCGCGACGTTCTCCACCAAATTCCTGAAAAACGGTTCGTTCTTCGATCTGCTGAGCACCACCACCACCAGCAACTTTATGCCGATGACCGATGTGGGCCTCGATAATTTCGATCTGGTGAAATACCTGATTGGTCAGGTCATGCTGAGCGATGAAGACCGCTTTGAAGCGCTGAAAGAGTACTACCCGACGGCGCGTAAAGAGGACTGGAAGCTTATCCAGGCGGGCCAGCGTGTCCAGATCATCAAAAAAGATCCGGAGAAAGGCGGCGTGCTGAAGCTTGGCACCGAAATCGTCACCGACCAGCAGAAAACCCTGGCGGCGCTGCTTGGCGCGTCTCCGGGCGCGTCCACGGCGGCCCCTATCTCTATCAACGTCATCAAGCAGCTGTTCCCGGAGCAGTTCAAATCTGAAGCCTGGCAGAGCAAACTGCGTGAGATCGTGCCGAGCTATGGTCAGAAGCTGAACGGCAACGTGGCGCTGACCCAGCAGGTATGGGACGAGACGGCAGCGACGCTGCAGCTCACCAAACCGCCGGTTATCCAGATGAAAGATGCGAAGCCCGCCACACCGGAAGCCAAACCGGCGCAGGCATCCAGCCCGCAGCACGATATGGCGCTGTAACCCTAAGCGTGTAATGCAAAAAAGGAGGCCACGGGCCTCCTTTTTTATGGTGCGCATGTTATTAGGGATTGTTGTTAGATAAACAACGAAAAGATTAACCCGCTATGCCTGGATTTTCTCATTTCTCGTTCTGACTTCTATTCAGAATAAAAATAATATGCTTTTGCTGGTGCGTTAATATTTTTAAATTTGCGCGTTATTGCCCGTGCATTCAGTGTTAATTCTGCTGTGTTTTATTTTTTTATGATTAATAAGGGTTGTGATTTCCTGGTATTTAGGAAATTGGCTCGGTATTTTTCATGCCGTTATTTTTAAAGATCTTTTTTAGCGTGACTGTATCTAATCATCGAACCTGTTATAGGTTCGTCTATTGTTGTTGGAAGTGGGCTTTTTATAATGCCACCATCATCGTAACGCGGTTAATAACGTTGCTTATTAGCATTGCCCTGACGCTCTAATGATAACGAATCCATTAATCGTCCAGGGCGGAATTTTATAGCAGATGATCACCAGCTTTGTCCTGATACGCAGGGCGCATTCGGGGCGAAAATTATATTCACAGGCTGTGAATATAGTCCGGCTATTTTGATAAATAGCTTAACTTTTAATGTAATTAGGATGATATATGAAAAAGTTAGCACTTGGCCTTTCTTTAGCTGCGGCAATGGGATTTGCCGTGACCGCGCAGGCTGCTTCCACCGGCACAATTACCTTTGAAGGAGAGCTGACCGCAACTTCATGCGACGTAAATGTTGATGGCCAGGGTTCTGATGCGACCATTACACTGCCAACCATGGGGATTAATCAGCTTGATGCGGCCGGTAAAACGGCGGGCCGCACCAATTTTGTGATGGATCTGACTAACTGTGCGGGCACGCTGAAAACCGTGGCGGCCTACTTTGAAGCAGGTGCGTCTGTCGATCCGGTCACGGGCCGTCTGAAAAACGCCACGGGTGCAGACAATGCCACCAAAGTCAGCCTCCAGCTGCGCGACGGCTCCAGCACTTCCTACGACGTGATTAAAGCGGGCGACGCCAGCCAGTCCACCAAAACCACCTTTGTCACGTATGACGCCACCGAAGGCACCGCCACGCTGCCTTACGCAGTGGAATATTACGCAGAAGACGCCACCACGGCCGGTAAGGTTAACAGCAGCGTCGTTTATTCACTGATGTATAAGTAAAAAATGCGACAGGAGGGGCATCCCTCCTGTATTTCTTCAAGGGAGTGAATCACATGGCGAATACCCTTTCCTGGAAAAGCGCATTCTTCATACTGGTGATGGGGTTTGCCTGCCCGGCGGCCATCGCCAGTATCGTTATTACCGGTACCCGCGTGATTTATCCGAGCGATGCGCCAGAGGTTAGCGTAAAACTCGATAATAAAGGCACCTCGCCCGTATTGATTCAAAGCTGGATCGATAACGGCAATGCCGACGCCGCGCCGGAAACCATACAGGTGCCGTTTATTTTAACCCCACCGATTAACCGGGTTGAGCCAGATAAAGGCCAGACGCTGCGTATTACGTTTACCGGTAAATTATTGCCCGCCGATCGCGAATCGGTTTACTGGCTTAACGTGCTGGAAATTCCTGCTAAAAAAGCGACGCTCAGCGATAACTATTTACAGGTCGCGTTTCGCTCGCGCATTAAATTATTCCTTCGCCCTGCAGGGCTTGAAGGCAATGCCAATGACTCTGTTAACCATGTCACCTGGCGCGCCAATGGACAGACTATCGAAGCGGCAAACCCCACGCCCTATTTTATTTCCCTGGTCAATCTGACAGTGAACGGGAAAACCCTCGATGCCGACATGATTGCGCCGAAATCGACCATGACAATAAAACTGCCTGGCAGTCCGGGAAATAAACTCGCAGGCGTCTTTGTTAATGATTATGGCGCGCTGAATGAATTCGAGGCGACGCTGAAATAAGCCGTCGCTCTGTTTATTCAACTATCACCGTAAAAGAGAAGCGCGATGAAAAACAGGTTTCGCCAGGGAGAGGCAGCGACGTTCTCTCCAGGCATAATGGCTGTGATTATTTGTCTGCTGGCGACGCCGGGGAAGGCACAGGAGTTGCCGGGAAAGTCTGAACAAGAACCGGTCGATATCGCTGAGCATGTCGAATTCGATAATATCTTCCTCAACCTGGAAAATAAAAATTCGGTAGATTTAAGCCGTTTCGCTAATGGCGCGGCGGCGCTGCCGGGACGCTATCGTGCGCTGGTTTATATCAACGGCCAGGCGACGCTCACCAGTGAAATCGATGTCGTGGCGCAGCCGGATAAAACCAGCCGGGTGTGCCTGACATCTGACCTCATTAAAACGATCCCGTTTCATTATGAAAAGCTGCCTAAGGATTTCCTGACGCCGTTTCAGCAGGGTGAACAGTGCCTTGATCTGGAGAAAAAGCTTCCGCATTCGGAAATCGCCTTTGATACCAGCGAACAGCGGCTCGATATTTCCGTGCCGCAAATCTACCTGCTGCATAACGCGCGCGGCAGCGTTAACCCGGAGCTATGGGACAGCGGTATTCCTGCGCTGATGCTCGGGTATAACATGAATGGTTATTCCAGCCACGCGAATGGCAAAACGCTCGATTCCTTTTATTCAAGCCTTGAAGGCGGCCTGAACGTCGGTGCCTGGTATCTTCGTCATAACGGCTATTACAGCTATATGGAAGAGGGCGAGCGGCAATACAGCAGCATCAGCACCTATTTGCAACGCGATATTCCGGTTATCAAAGGACGCGCGTTGATCGGGGAAACCAGCACCCAGGGGCAGGTGTTTGACACGCTGCCTTTCAAAGGCGTGCAGGTCGCGAGCGACGAGCGCATGCTGCCGGAATCGCAGCGCGGTTACGCGCCGGATATCCGCGGCGTCGCCCGTACTAACGCCCGCGTGACGGTGCGTCAGAGCGGGCAGACCATTTATGAAACCACCGTCGCGCCCGGCGAATTCGCGATTAACGATCTCTACCCGACCGGCTACGGCGGCAATCTTGACGTAACGGTTTATGAAGCCGACGGCAGCGAACAACATTTCCAGGTGCCTTATGCCTCGGTGGCGCAGCAGTTACGCCCCGGCGCGCTGCGTTATTCCGTGGTCGCAGGTGAATATCGCAACGATTCGCTGCGCACCAAACCGGCGCTGTATCAGGCCACTTACCAGTACGGGATCTCCAACCGCCTGACGAGTTACGGTGGCGTGCAGGTGAGCCAGGGCTATTACGCGCTGCTGTTCGGGATGGCTTTCGGTACGCCCATCGGCTCGCTGGCGCTGGACGTCACGCAGGCGCGCACGCATCTGGATAACGGCACCTCTTTCCTGGGCCAGCGTCGGGCCGACAGCCTGAGCGGGCAGAGCTATAAAATCAGCTTCAGCAAAGATATCACGGAGACGCGCAGCAACATTTCACTGGCGGCGTATCGCTTCGCGACCAGTCAGTATATGGATTTCCAGACCGCCATGCTGACGCGCGATGCGGTCGATCGCGGCGAGTCGCCAGACAATATCCTGCGCATGAAAAATCAGTTCGTGGCAACGGTCAGCCAGGGGCTCGATGACGGCTGGGGACAGTTTTATCTCAGCGGCTCGTTACAGGATTACTGGAATAAAGCGGGCTCCGATAAACAGTTCCAGGTCGGTTACAACAACAACTATAAAAGCCTGACGTATGGCGTGACGGTGAGCCGCACCTACAGCAAAGAGAACGAAGGGCAGACGAACTATTTGCTGACGATGAGCTTCCCGCTGGGCGAGGGCTTCGAACAGCATACGCCACACGCGCATATCGATTTGACGCGCGACAGCAACGGCCACGACGGGCAGCAGGTCGGCGTTTCCGGTTCGCTTGGCGATTATAACCAGATGAACTACAGCGTGACCGCGATGAACGGCGATCAGGGACAAGGCACCAGCGGTTCGTTTAACGCCGATTACCGCAGCCAGGTTACCTCAGTGAGTGGCGGCTACAGCGTGGGCGATCACTACAGTAGCGTGTCGCTTGGCGCGACCGGCACCATTCTTGGTCATTCCGGTGGGCTGACATTTACGCCCTATACCTCGGACACTTTCGCGCTGGTTGAGGCGAAAGGCGCGCGCGGCGCGGCGGTGTCGTCCTATCCTGGCGTGTTTGTGGATGGACGTGGCTATGCCGCTGTGCCGTATCTCGACCCGTACCAGTTCAACGACATTACGGTCGATCCGAAAACCGCGCCGGTGAATGTGGAGCTGGAGAACACGTCGCAGAAAGTAGCGCCGTATCTTGGGGCAGTGGTGAAGCTCACCTACAAAACCAATACCGGCACACCGGTACTTATCGCGTCGAACTATCAGGGCGAACCGGTGCCGTTCGGCGCGGTGGTGTTTGATGCCGAAGGCAATCAGGTGGGCTCGGCAGGACAGGGCGGGCTGGTTTATGCCCGCGTTGGCAACAACCAGGGCCAGCTTACGGTTAAGTGGGGCGAGAGCGTAGGGATGCAGTGTCTTATCAGCTATTTGCTGATGCCGCAGGCGGAGGGACAGCGCCAGTCGATTCAGCGTTTCGAGACGCCGTGTCTGCCGCCCTCAGGCGTGGCGTCGTCTTCATCGCCGCTGCAACTCTCCACCGACCGGCGGCGGCAGACGGCGCTCACGGCCGGATAACGTCGGCCTGACGGGCCGGCCAATCACCTATTTCCTGTGACGGGAATGATGCACTGTAAAGAGGGAATTATGGCTGTAAGGAAAACCGTTTTATCTCTCGGAGCCGGGATGCTTCTGCTGCTGCTATTCAGCAAAGACGCGTTGGCTTCTACCTCCTGTTCTTATCACACCGGATCGCACGCGGTGAACGTGACGCTGCCGATTAACGGGACGATTTCCGTCGGCTCTGACGCCTCTGACGGGCGCACGCTCTACCGGTTGCATTACATGCCCAGCGCGCCGGTCAAGATTGACTGTCTCTCGACCGACAGCATTCCGTACGACGTTTCGTATGATTATCACTGGACCAGCACGCCGCACGCGCTCTCACCGTGGAGCGGCTCGCCGTTCCCCAACAAAGTCTGGGACACTAACCTGCCGGGCGTGGGGGTCGCGGTATGGGCGCAGGGTGACAAAAACATCGCTATTCCGGGAATCTATTACATCGATACCATTCGACCTGAACCCAATCAGAACGTGAACCATACGGTGAACAGTGAGTTCTGGCTCTATCTCATCAAAACCGGCCCTATTCAGCCGGGATATGTGAACGGCCAGGATCTGCCGTCGATGGCGATTGACTTCATCGCGTCAGGCGCCGCTGGCAGTCCGCTTAACGCGCTGAAAATCAATTTTACTGGTTCGGTCAATATCGCCGCGCTCTCCTGTACCACGCCGGATGTGAATGTGAAGCTTGGCACCTGGAGCGCGGAGAATGATTTCAGCGGCGTAGGAAGCGGGACAGAGTGGCGCGATGCGTCGATTACCCTGACCAACTGCCCGCGCGCCTGGGGTATTCGTACCAATATTGACGCGAATGATAGCGGCATCACGACGATGGGTAACGCCTCGCCAAACCCGGTGTGGATCACGATGAAGCCTTCCACGACGGTGATTGATGCGAACAACGGTATCTTCTCCGTGACGCCTGGCAGCGACAGCGCCAGCGGGATCGGGATTCAGATAGCCAAAGGCAATGTGTCGGATGCGACGCATGAGCCAATGGCGCTGAACACCTATACCAATAACTACTGGAATCTGAGCACGGATGATGTCAACACGCACCGCATTCCGTTTGTGGCGCGTTATGTCCAAACGGAAGACCGTATGCGCCCTGGCAAAGCAAACGGCGCGATTACGTTTACGGTGCTCTATTACTGACGCTGACCGTTGCGCCCATAAAAAAAGCCCCGGCATGCCGGGGCTTTTTATCCTCTGAGGCGCGACATCAGCCCGTGTTGCGCATCCCTGCCGCGACGCCTGCGATGGTGACCATCAGCGCCTGTTCAACGCACGGATCGGCGGGTTTGCCTTCTTCTTCCGCCAGACGTGAACGGTGCAGCAGCTCTGCCTGAAGCACGTTCAGCGGGTCGGTGTAGATATTACGCAGCTGGATGGACTCGGCAATCCACGGCAGGTCCGCCATCAGATGCGAGTCGTTGGCGATATCCAGCACCACTTTGATGTCGGCTTCCAGCAACTGACGCAGCTCACGGCCGAGCGGCCAGAGTTCCTTTTTCACCAGACGCTGATCGTAGTATTCCGCCAGCCACAGATCCGCTTTGGCGAAGACCATCTCCAGCATGCCGAGGCGCGTGGAGAAGAACGGCCAGTCGCGGCACATGGTTTCCAGCTCGTCCTGTTTGCCATCTTCCACCACTTTTTGCAGCGCGGCGCCCGCGCCAAGCCAGGCGGGCAGCATCAGACGGTTTTGCGTCCAGGCGAAAATCCACGGAATGGCGCGCAGCGATTCCACGCCGCCGGTCGGGCGACGCTTGGCCGGACGTGAACCGAGCGGCAGTTTGCCAAGTTCTTGTTCTGGCGTTGCCGAGCGGAAGTACGGCACGAAATCGTTGTTTTCACGCACATAGCCGCGGTACATGGTGCAGGAGATGTTAGAAAGCTCATCCATGATGTGACGCCAGGCGGCTTTCGGCTCCGGCGGCGGCAGCAGGTTGGCTTCCAGAATGGCGCTGGTATAAAGCGACAGGCTGCTGATGGTGACTTCCGGCAGACCGTATTTAAAGCGGATCATCTCGCCCTGTTCGGTGACGCGCAGGCCGCCTTTCAGGCTGCCCGGCGGCTGGGAGAGCAGGGCAGCGTGCGCCGGCGCGCCGCCGCGGCCAATAGAGCCGCCGCGACCGTGGAACAACGTCAGTGCGATGCCTGCTTTCTCGCAGGTTTTGATCAGCGCGTCCTGCGCCTGGTACTGCGCCCAGGAGGCGGCCATCACGCCCGCGTCTTTCGCGGAGTCGGAATAGCCAATCATCACCATCTGTTTGCCCTGAATAAAGCCGCGATACCAGTCGATATTCAGCAACTGGGTCATCACGTCGTTGGCGTTGTTCAGGTCGTCGAGCGTTTCAAACAGCGGAGCCACCGGCAGCGCAAAGCCAATGCCCGCTTCTTTCAGCAGCAGGTGAACGGCCAGCACGTCGGATGGCGTTTTCGCCATGGAAATCACATAAGCGGCGATCGAGCCTTTCGGCGCTTCGGCGATGACTTTGCAGGTTTCCAGCACTTCGCGGGTGTTGTCGCTCGGCTCCCACTGGCGCGGCAGCAGCGGACGTTTGGAGTTCAGTTCGCGAATCAGGAACGCCTGTTTATCGGCTTCCGACCAGCTTTCGTAGTCGCCAATGCCGAGATAACGGGTCAGCTCGCCCAGCGCTTCGGTGTGGCGGGTGCTCTCCTGACGGATGTCGATACGCACCAGCGGCACGCCGAAGGCTTTCACGCGGCGCAGCGTGTCGAGCAGTTCGCCGTTGGCGATGATCCCAAGACCACAGGCGACGAGCGATTCATAACAGGCGTAGAGCGGCTCCCAGAGCTGTTCGTTCTGCGTCAGCAGGCCCTGCGGCTTCGGCAGCTTCTGGCCTTTCAGGCGCGCTTCGAGCCAGGCCTGGGTCGCGAGCAGCTGCGCGCGCAGCCCTTTCAGCAGGTAACGGTAAGGCTCCTGTGCGCCTTCGGTGCCGACATATTCACGCAGCGCGTCGCTGCACTCGACCATCGAGAGCTCGGAAATCAGCACCTGGATATCTTTCAGGAACAGGTCGGTCGCTTTCCAGCGGCTCAGCAGCAGGACGTGACGGGTGATATCCGCGGTGACGTTCGGGTTGCCGTCGCGGTCGCCGCCCATCCAGGAGGTGAAACGCACCGGCACAAAATCCACCGGCAGTTTGTAATCGAGATGCGCTTCCAGCTGTTCGTTCAGCTCGCGCAGATAATTCGGTACGCCTTCCCAGAGGCTGTTTTCCACCACGGCGAAGCCCCATTTGGCCTCGTCTACCGGGCTTGGGCGGTTTTTGCGAATTTCGTCGGTGTGCCAGGACTGCGCGATAAGCTGGCGCAGGCGACGCATGATCTGGTTGCGCTCGTAGTCGGCGATATCTTTATGGTCGAGCTGTTTTAAACAGTTGTTCACTTCGACCATTTTGTGGATCAGCGTGCGGCGGGTGATCTCGGTCGGGTGCGCGGTCAGCACCAGTTCCAGCGACAGCGATTCCACGGCCTGACGGATGGCGGTTTCGTTGATATCGGGCTGATCTTTAAGCTTGCGCAGGGTGCGGGCGATAATTTCCGGATTGCTGGCGGCTTCGCCTTTCGGCGAAATGCTGTGGTATTGCTCGGCGGTGTTGGCCAGGTTCAGGAACTGGCTGAACGCGCGGGCCACCGGCAGCAGTTCATCGTTGGAAAGGTTTTGCAGCGTGGTTAACAGCGCCTGGCGGTCTGCTTCATTGCCAGCACGGGACGACTTCGACAACTTGCGGATTGTTTCTACGCGGTCAAGGATGTTTTCTCCCAGCGCATCCTTGATGGTATCCCCGAGCAACTTGCCGAGCATACTGACATTGCTTCGCAAAGCGGAATATTGTTCGTTCATATAACCCCAGACACCCCATCTCACTTGTAAATGTCCTGTATCTTTCAAGCCGCAGCTGTGTTGGCTGCACTCGCCCACCCAGGTCACTTACTTATGTAAGCTCCCTGGGATGGGCTCGTTTGCCGCCTTGCTGCAACTTGAAATCTTTCGGACATAGCTCTTTGTCGTCTTTTATAAAGCCACGTGAAATCCCGTTCGTCAATTGCTGCGAAATCGCTTCAGCAGGTGAATAAAGTGCGGCAATTTATGAAAGTTAATTCACGTTATTGCAGATAAGTAACGCTTATGAAGATAGCGTGCAGGCGAGCGGCGCGATGTGCAGTCACACGCGCTGCGGCAGGGCGTAAAAGCAGTGAAATGGGCTGCATGTGACGAGCGGACTGGCGGGTGCGCATGGCTTACCCGCCCTACGGTGAAAGGGCGGCGCTACAACGGCGGGTGCGCTTTGCTTACCCGCCCTTGGGGATGAGATCTGGATTTTCGTAGGGTGGATAAGCGCAGCGCATCCACCGTGACATTCAGGGCATTCAGTGCCAGCAGAAGTGATGCACCACCTGCGAAATCAGCTCGCGGGTCGGCTTGATAAACCGCGTTTCCAGATATTCATCCGGCTGGTGAGCCTGATTAATCGAGCCGGGGCCTAACACCAGCGTCGGGCAAATCGTCTGAATAAACGGCGCTTCGGTGCAGTAGTTCACCACATCGGTTTGCGCGCCGAGCAGATTTTCCACCACCTGCACCAGCTTATGATCCGGCGGACATTCGTAGCCAGGGATTGGCGGATGCAGATCAAAAACCGTCAGACGGCCCGGCCAGCGCAGGCTTACCGGCTCCAGCGCCTCGTTCAGAAGCCCGCTTAAATCGTCAAGCGTCATGCCCGGCAGCGGACGAATATCCATATGCAGTTCGCAGCAGGCGCAAATACGGTTCGACGCATCACCGCCGTGGATATGGCCGAGGTTAAGCGTCGGGTAAGGCACCGTAAACGCGTCATAGTGATAGCGTTCTTTGAGCGAATCGCGCAGTTGCATAATGCGCCCGATGGCGTCATGCATCAGTTCAATAGCATTTACGCCGCGCTCCGGGTCGCTGGAGTGGCCGGATTGCCCCTGCACGCGGATCGCGCTGGAAATATGGCCTTTATGGGCGCGGATGGGCTGGAGCGACGTCGGCTCGCCAATAATGGCGCAGTCCGGGCGCAGGGCAGTGGTTTCGGCGAAATAGCGCGCCCCCGCCATGCTTGTCTCTTCATCAGCAGTCGCCAGGATGTAGAGCGGTTTTTTCAGCTGCGTCACATCCACGTCACGCAGCGCATCAAGAATAAACGCGAAAAAGCCTTTCATGTCGGCGGTGCCAAGCCCGAACAGTTTGTTGTCATGCTCGGTCAGCGTGAAAGGGTCGCGCGTCCAGCGTCCGTCGTCGAAAGGCACGGTATCGGTATGCCCGGCCAGCAACAGGCCGCCTGCGCCGCTGCCGGTGCTCGCCAGCATATTGAATTTATTGCGCGTACCGGGAACCGGCTGCACTTCGACCTGGAAGCCGAGACTGCCAAACCAGCCCGCCAACAAATTGATTAAAGTCGCATTACTCTGATCGAGCGCGCTGTCGGTGGCGCTGATGGAAGGTGTGGCGATAAGCGCGCGGTAAATCTCGATAAATGGCGGTAATTTCATTTTCACTGTTGACAGACCTCAGGTCGTGATAGTATCAATATTCATGCAGTATTTATGAATAAAAATACATTAACGTTGAGCGTAAGGGAACCGCCGGGTTCCGGTGAAGACGATACGCTCGCGGACGCGGCAACGGCCCGGAGGCCCGCGCCTGAAATACATGACGGTAGAAGGTATCCAGCCCCGATGTTGAACACGCTGATTGTTGGCGCCAGTGGTTATGCCGGCGCAGAGCTTGCGACCTACGTGAATCGCCATCCGCATATGAACATAACCGCATTGACGGTCTCAGCGCAAAGCAATGATGCGGGAAAGTTAATCTCCGATCTGCATCCGCAGCTGAAAGGCGTGCTTGACCTGCCGCTGCAGCCGATGAGCGACATTCGCGAGTTCACCGACGGCGTGGATGTGGTGTTTCTCGCCACCGCCCATGAGGTCAGCCACGATCTCGCGCCGCAGTTTCTCGATGCGGGCTGCGTGGTGTTTGACCTCTCCGGCGCCTTTCGCGTTAACGACGCCGCGTTCTACGACAAATTTTACGGATTCACGCACCAGCACCCGGAGCTGCTGGCGCAGGCGGTGTATGGCCTGGCGGAGTGGAATCGCGATGCGCTGAAGGAAGCGACGCTGGTGGCGGTGCCGGGATGCTACCCGACCGCGGCGCAGCTTTCGCTGAAACCGCTGATTGACGCGGGTTTGCTGGATCTCAACCAGTGGCCGGTGATTAACGCTACCAGCGGCGTGAGCGGCGCGGGGCGAAAAGCGGCTATCTCCAACAGCTTCTGCGAAGTGAGCCTTCAGCCTTACGGCATTTTTACGCATCGCCATCAGCCGGAAATCGCGAGCCATCTGGGCGCGGAGGTGATCTTCACGCCGCACCTCGGCAGCTTCCCGCGCGGCATTCTGGAAACTATCACCTGTCGCCTGAAGCCGGGGGTGAGCGCGCAGCAAGTCGCCGCCACCTTCCAGGACGCTTACGGCGACAAACCGCTGGTGCGGCTGTATGACAAAGGCGTGCCCGCGCTGAAAAACGTGGTGGGTCTGCCGTTTTGCGACATCGGTTTCGCCGTGCAGGGCGAACATCTGATCGTGGTCGCCACGGAAGATAACCTGCTGAAAGGGGCCGCCGCGCAGGCGGTGCAGTGTATGAATATTCGTTTTGGCTTCGCCGAAACGCAGTCACTTATTTAACCGAGTCAGGTGTGATGATGAACCCGTTAATCATTAAGTTAGGCGGTGTGTTGCTCGACAGCGAAGAGGCGCTGGAGCGTCTTTTTACCGCCCTCGTTAACTACCGCAAGGAGCATCAGCGCCCGTTGGTCATCGTTCACGGCGGCGGCTGCCTCGTTGACGACCTGATGAAGCAGCTCAACCTGCCGGTGAAAAAGAAAGACGGCCTGCGCGTCACGCCTGCCGATCAAATCGACATTATTACCGGCGCGCTGGCGGGCACCGCCAACAAGACGCTCCTCGCCTGGGCGAAAAAACACGGTATTGCCTCCGTCGGCCTGTTCCTGGGCGACGGCGACAGCGTCAGCGTGACGCCGCTGGATGAAGAACTGGGCCATGTGGGCCAGGCGCATCCGGGGTCGCCGAAGCTGATTAACACGCTGCTGGAAAACGGCTTTATGCCGGTGATTAGCTCGATTGGCGTCACCGATACTGGCGACCTGATGAACGTGAACGCCGACCAGGCGGCCACGGCACTTGCGGCGACGCTTGGCGCGGATCTGATTCTGCTCTCTGACGTCAGCGGCATTCTGGACGGCAAAGGCCAGCGCATCGCTGAGATGACCTCTGCGAAAGCCGAGCAGCTTATCGCGCAGGGCATCATCACCGACGGGATGATCGTTAAAGTGCATGCGGCGCTGGACGCCGCCCGCACGCTGGGCCGCCCGGTGGACATCGCCTCCTGGCGCCACGCGGAGCAGTTGCCCGCCCTGTTTAATGGCGTGTCCATCGGCACGCGCATTTTGGCCTGATTACAAATTTTTTAAAGGAAAAAGACAATGCAAAATCACGGCATCAAAAAAGTGGTTCTCGCTTACTCCGGCGGCCTCGACACCTCTGCCATCATTCCGTGGCTGAAAGAAAACTATGAAGGCTGCGACGTGGTCGCCTGCGTGGTCGATATCGGCCAGGATCGTGACGATCTGAAAGGCGTTGAGCAGAAAGCGCTGCGCTCCGGCGCGTCCGAGTGCTATGTGGTCGATGCGCGTGAAGAGTTCATCAAAGATTACGTGTACCCGGTGCTGCAAACCGGCGCGCTGTACGAAGGCAGCTATCTGCTGGGCACTTCAATGGCGCGTCCGCTGATCGCCAAAGCGCTGGTGGACGTGGCGAAGAAAGTGGGCGCCGATGCGCTGTGCCACGGCGCGACCGGTAAAGGCAACGACCAGGTGCGTTTTGAATCCGCCTGGGCGGCGCTGGCCCCGCACCTGAAAGTTATCGCCCCGTGGCGTGAGTGGAACCTGCGTTCCCGTGAGGCGCTGCTGGATTACCTGAAAGCGCGCGATATCCCGACCACCGCGTCGCTTGAGAAAATCTACAGCCGCGACGAGAACGCCTGGCATATCTCTACCGAAGGCGGCGTGCTGGAAAGCCCGTGGAATGCGCCGAACCAGGATTGCTGGGTCTGGACGGTCGATCCTAAAGACGCGCCGGATGAGGCGGAGCAGGTGACCGTGACCGTTGAGAAAGGCAACGTGGTTGCGGTTAACGGCGAGCATCTGACCCCGTTTGGCTGCCTGGAAGTGCTGAACAAAATCGGCGCGAAGCATGGCGTGGGCCGTATCGATATCGTGGAAAACCGTCTGGTGGGTATCAAATCCCGCGGCTGCTACGAAACCCCGGGGGGCACCATTATGATGGCGGCGCTGCGCGGCGTTGAGCAACTGGTGCTGGATCGTGACAGCTTTAAATGGCGCGAGCAGGTGGGCCTTGAGATGTCTTACGTGGTGTACGATGGCCGCTGGTTCGCCCCGCTGCGTCAGTCCCTGCAGGCGGCGGCGCAGTCGCTGGCTGAGCAGGTGAGCGGCGAAGTGGTGCTGGAGCTCTATAAAGGCCGTGTGACCGCGATTCAGAAGAAATCGACCAACAGCCTGTATAACGAAGAGTTCGCGACCTTCGGCGAAGACGAAGTGTATGACCACAGCCATGCGGGCGGCTTTATCCGTCTGTTCTCGCTCTCTTCACGCATCCGTGCGCTGAATGAGCTGAAGAAGTAATCTGCTGTTGCGTGGATGGCGGGTGCGCTGACGCTTACCCGCCCTACGCGCGGTAAGGGGAGCACAGGTAAGCGAAGCGCCTCATCGTAGTTTGTAGGGCGGGTAAGCGAAGCGCACCCGCCATTTAAGAGATAACCAGAACAGTCGTAGTGCGGGGAAAGCACCCCCGCCATTGCAAGACAGATAACGGAGCGGATTATGGCACTTTGGGGCGGACGTTTTACTCAGGCGGCAGACGGGCGGTTTAAACAATTTAATGACTCTCTGCGCTTTGACTACCGACTCGCCGAGCAGGACATTATCGGCTCCGTGGCCTGGTCTAAAGCGCTGGTTACGGTCGGCGTGCTGACCGCGCAGGAGCAGAGCCAGCTTGAAGGCGCGCTCAATACGCTGCTGGAAGAGGTGCTGGAAAACCCGCACGCGATTCTGGAAAGCGACGCGGAAGATATTCACAGCTGGGTGGAAGGCAAGCTTATCGACAAAGTCGGCCCGCTCGGCAAAAAACTGCATACCGGACGCAGCCGTAACGATCAGGTCGCGACTGACCTGAAGCTCTGGTGCAAAACCCAGGTGCATGCGCTGCTGAGCGCCACGCGTCAGCTCCAGCAGGCGCTGGTGGTCACCGCCGAGGAAAACCAGGATGCGGTGATGCCGGGTTACACCCATCTGCAACGCGCCCAGCCGGTGACGTTTGCGCACTGGTGCCTGGCGTATGTCGAAATGCTGGCGCGCGATGAAAGCCGCCTGAAAGATACGCTGAAACGTCTGGACGTCAGCCCGCTTGGCAGCGGCGCGCTCGCCGGTACGGCGTATGAGATCGACCGTGAACAACTGGCGGGCTGGCTCGGCTTCGCAAGCGCCACGCGCAACAGCCTGGACAGCGTTTCCGATCGCGACCATGTGCTGGAGCTGCTGTCGGACGCCGCCATCAGCATGGTGCATCTGTCGCGTTTCGCCGAAGACCTGATTTTCTTTAACTCCGGCGAAGCGGGGTTTGTCGAGCTGTCCGATCGCGTGACGTCTGGCTCCTCGTTAATGCCGCAGAAGAAAAACCCGGACGCGCTGGAGCTGATCCGCGGCAAGTGCGGCCGCGTGCAGGGCGCGCTCACCGGCATGATGATGACGCTGAAAGGCCTGCCGCTCGCGTACAACAAAGACATGCAGGAAGATAAAGAAGGGCTGTTCGACGCGCTCGACACCTGGCTTGACTGCCTGCATATGGCGGCGCTGGTGCTGGACGGCATTCAGGTGAAACGTCCGCGCTGCCAGGAAGCCGCGCAGCAGGGCTACGCTAACGCCACGGAACTGGCGGATTACCTGGTCGCTAAAGGCGTGCCGTTCCGCGAAGCGCACCACATTGTGGGCGAGGCGGTGGTGGAGGCGATTCGTCAGGGCAAACCGCTGGAAGATCTGGCGCTCGGCGACCTGCAAAAATTCAGCCCGGTAATCAGTGACGATGTGTACCCGGTGCTGTCGCTCCAGTCGTGTCTTGATAAGCGCGCGGCGCAGGGCGGCGTGTCGCCGGTGCAGGTGGCGCAGGCCATTAGCGCGGCGAAAGCGCGACTGGCATAATAGCGAATGGCAGAAGAAAGCCCGGCGGATGTCGGGCTTTTTTTATGCGTCCCGAAACGCAGGCAAAAAAAAGCGGACTTACTGTCCGCTAAATAGTTCACGTTGGCTTTAGTTATACGGCTAACAGAGAGACTCTGTGTGCGGGTTATCACTCAGTGAGGGTAAGGAGTGATGTTCTCCGCGGCTGAGGCTATTATTCACTTTCGTGCTTGATAGGGATAATCGTTGGTTGCTATGCTATCTATCGCCATGAACTATCATGGCGGCGGAGGATGAAGAATGAATATTCGTGATCTTGAATACCTGGTGGCCCTTGCCGAACATCGCCATTTCCGGCGTGCGGCGGACGCCTGCCACGTGAGTCAGCCAACCCTGAGCGGTCAAATCCGTAAGCTTGAAGATGAACTCGGCGTGATGCTGCTGGAACGCACCAGCCGCAAAGTGCTGTTCACGCAGGCGGGGCTGCTGCTGGTAGACCAGGCGCGTACCGTTTTACGTGAAGTTAAAGTGCTGAAGGAGATGGCGAGCCAGCAGGGCGAAACCATGTCCGGCCCGCTGCATATTGGCCTTATCCCGACCATCAGCCCTTATCTGCTGCCGCAAATCATCCCGATGCTGCACCAGACCTTCCCCAAACTCGAAATGTATCTGCATGAAGCGCAGACGCATCAACTGCTGGCCCAGCTCGACAGCGGCAAGCTCGACTGCGCTATCCTTGCGCTGGTCAAAGAGAGCGAAGCCTTTATCGAAGTGCCGCTGTTTGATGAGCCGATGCTGCTGGCGGTCTATGAAGATCACCCGTGGGCCGGACGCGACCGCGTGCCGATGGGCGAACTGGCGGGCGAAAAACTGCTGATGCTGGAAGACGGCCACTGCCTGCGCGATCAGGCGATGGGCTTTTGCTTCGAAGCGGGCGCGGATGAAGACACGCATTTCCGCGCGACCAGCCTTGAAACGCTGCGTAATATGGTGGCGGCAGGCAGCGGCATTACGCTTTTGCCTGCGCTCGCCGTACCGCCGGAACGTCATCGCGATGGCGTGGTTTATCTGCCCTGCGTGAAGCCGGAACCGCGACGCACCATTGGTCTGGTGTATCGTCCGGGCTCGCCGCTGCGCAGCCGCTATGAGCAGCTCGCAGAGGCCATCCGCAAACAGATGGATGGCCGCTTCGACAGCGCGTTAAAACAGGCGGTTTAAGCCGTTCAGCGCGGCGACCCGATAGGCTTCCGCCATCGTCGGGTAGTTAAAGGTGGTGTTAACGAAGTACTCAATGGTGTTACCGCCACCTTTCTGCTCCATAATCGCCTGGCCGATATGAATAATCTCGGCCGCGCGCTCCCCAAAGCAATGAATTCCCAGAATCTCTTTGGTTTCGCGGTGGAACAAAATCTTCAGCGTGCCCACGTTCATGCCCACAATTTGCGCGCGCGCCAGGTGTTTAAACTGCGCGCGTCCCACTTCGTAAGGCACTTTCATGGCGGTGAGCTGCTGTTCGGTTTTGCCGACGGAGCTGATTTCCGGAATGGTGTAGATGCCGGTTGGAATATCTTCCACCAGGTGCGCCGACGCCACGCCCTGCACCAGCGCCTGCGCGGCGATGCGGCCCTGATCGTAGGCGGCGGAAGCCAGGCTCGGATAACCGATCACATCGCCCACGGCATAGATGTGCGGCAGCGCGGTCTGGTACATGCTGTTGACTTTCAGCAGCCCGCGGCCATCGGCCTCAAGCCCGATATTCTCCAGCGCCAGCGAATCGGTGTTGCCGGTGCGTCCGTTGGCATAGAGCAGGCAGTCAGCTTTCACTTTCTTGCCTGATTTCAGGTGCACAATCACGCCGTCATCCACGCCTTCGATACGCTCATACTCTTCGTTGTGGCGAATCACCACGCCGCTGTTCCAGAAGTGGTATGAGAGCGAATCGGACATCTCCTGATCGAGGAACGCCAGCAGACGGTCGCGGGTGTTGATGAGATCCACCTTGACGTTCATCCCGCGAAAAATCGACGCATATTCACAGCCGATGACGCCCGCACCGTAAATAATCACGTGGCGCGGCTCATGATGCATGCTGAGGATGGAGTCGCTGTCGTAGATGCGCGAGTGAGTGAAATCCACATCGTCCGGATGATAAGGACGCGAGCCGCAGGCAATCACGAATTTCTCTGCGGTCAGGGTCTCTATCGAGCCGTCGTGACAGGTCAGCTCAATCGTATGCTCGTCAATAAAACGCGCGTCGCCTTGCAGGATCTGGCAGCGGTTGCGCTCATAAAAGCCCTGGCGCATGTTGGTCTGCTGATTGATCACGTTGTCGGCGTGGTTGAGGATGTCGGCGAAAGAGGAACGGAGAGGACGGGAGTGGGCGCTGTATAACGGGTTCTGGTTAAATTCAATGATACGGCTGACGGCGTGGCGTAGCGCTTTCGACGGGATGGTGCCCCAGTGGGTGCAACCGCCGCCGACATTATGGTAGCGCTCTATCACGGCTACCGTGGCGCCCTGTTTCACCAGGCCCATTGCAGCGCCTTCGCCGCCAGGGCCAGAGCCAATCACTATTACATCATAATCGTAGGTTTGTGGCATGGTAAGGCTTACCTTGTTCTTATACATAAAAGCAACAGAATAGTAACATCACCCAAAGAATAACCCAATTCTCCCTGTGCGTTTTGCCATCTCTGGTAGCCTCCGCTTCGTAAACAATCATTCACAATCCGTTATAAACCCGGTAGTTTTAAAACTGGTATAGTGCCGTTTCAACAGGAAGGAATCAGGCAACGTGATGGGCGTCAGAGCGCAACAAAAAGAACGAACCCGGCGGTCGCTGGTGGAAGCCGCGTTTAGTCAGCTAAGCGCGGAAAGAAGTTTTGCCAGCCTGAGCCTGCGCGAAGTGGCGCGCGAGGCCGGTATCGCGCCGACTTCGTTTTACCGGCATTTCCGCGATGTGGATGAGCTGGGTCTGACGATGGTGGATGAAAGCGGGCTGATGCTGCGCCAGCTGATGCGCCAGGCGCGCCAGCGCATCGCCAAAGGCGGCAGCGTGATCCGCACGTCGGTCTCCACCTTTATGGAGTTTATCGGCAATAACCCGAACGCCTTCCGGCTGCTGCTTCGCGAGCGCTCCGGCACGTCTGCGGCGTTTCGCGCCGCCGTGGCGCGTGAAATCCAGCATTTCATCGCGGAACTTGCCGATTATCTGGAACTCGAAAATCATATGCCGCGCGCGTTTACCGAGGCTCAGGCGGAGGCGATGGTGACCATCGTCTTTAGCGCTGGCGCTGAGGCGCTGGATGTGAGCCCGGAACAGCGCGGGCAATTAGAAGAGCGACTGGTCTTGCAGCTGCGCATGATTTCCAAAGGCGCTTACTACTGGTACCGTCGCGAACAAGAAAAGATGGCGCAAAATTCCGATAAGTGAAGGACGAGCAATGAGAACCACGACACAAGAAAAGGGTACGCTGCTGCTGGCGCTGTTAGCTGGCCTGTCAATTAACGGCACTTGCGCGGCGCTGTTTAGCTCCATCGTGCCTTTCTCGATTTTCCCGATTATTTCCCTGGCGCTGACGGTGTACTGTCTGCATCAGCGTTACCTTAACCGCACGATGCCGGTGGGCCTGCCTGGCATCGCCGCCGCCTGCTTTATTCTGGGCGTGCTGCTGTACAGCGCTGTGGTGCGCGCCGAATACCCGGCGATTGGTTCTAACTTCCTGCCGTCGGTGTTATCGGTGGTGCTGCTGTTCTGGATTGGTTTTCGCCTGCGTCAGCGCAAGGCGCGCTACGAAGAGTAAAGAAAGGGCGCCGCGGCGCCCTTTTTATTAGCGGCGCGTTAACAGCACGCCGCATTCCATGTGGTGGGTGTAAGGGAACTGATCGAACAGCGCGAGGCGCTCAACGCGGTGCGTCTGGCTTAGCGTGTCGAGGTTCTCGCAAAGTGTTTGCGGGTTGCAGGAGATATAAAGGATACGCGGATACGCCTGCACCATTTTGACCGTTTCCTGATCCAGCCCGCTGCGCGGCGGATCGACAAAGATCGTCTCGCACTGATAGCTTTTCAGGTCGATCCCCTGCAGGCGGTTAAATTCACGCACGCCATTCATCGCCTGGGTAAATTCTTCCGCCGCCATGCGGATAATCTGTACGTTGTCGATGTGGTTGGCCGCAATGTTGTATTGCGCGGCGGCGACGGACGGCTTGGCGATTTCTGTCGCCAGCACGCGGTTAAAGTTGCGCGCCAGCGCCAGCGAGAAATTGCCGTTACCGCAGTAAAGCTCCAGCAGATCGCCCTTTGAACCCTGCGTGACATCCAGCGCCCACTCCAGCATATGAATGTTCATCGCCGCGTTTGGCTGGGTAAAGCTGTTCTCCACCTGGCGGTAAATCATCTCTGTGCCCGCGACCGGCAGGCGCTCGTCGATGTAATCCTGATCGAGCATGATTTTGGTTTTCGTCGCGCGGCCAATGAAGTGGACGTCGAAGCCGTCGGCGCGCAGCGCGTCGCGAAGACGCGTCGCCTCTTCACGCCAGGCGTCATCCAGCGCGCGGTGATAGAGCAGCGAGACGACCGCCTGCTGGCTACGGGTGGTCAGGTAGTCAATCTGGAACAGCTTATGGCGCAGCGTGCGGTTGTCGCGAATGCCCGCGATCATGCGCGGCATCAGGGCGTTAATCAGCTCGCTCGCCGCCGGGAAACTGTCGACGCGAATACGGCTGCGCGTCTCCTGATCGAAAATGATGTGGTAGAGGTCGTCGCCGTCATGCCAGAGGCGGAACTCGGCGCGCATGCGGTAGTGGCTTACCGGCGAGCGGAACACCTCCGGCGCTGGCGCGGCGAAAGGCGCCATCATGCTTTGCAGGCGCTCTGTTTTTTCGGCCAGCTGTGCGTCGTATTGATCGATGGGGAGATGTTCGGGGGTCATCATGCGTCCTGGGGTGATAAAAATTTACGCCGGGATTGTAGGGAATGCGGGCGTGATGTCCAGCGTTGATTGTTTTTGCATCATCACAGATGGAAGTCTGGACTTCTGTCTGGCGCTCCATGTAGCATGCCGTTTCCGGTCTCCTGTGAGTGAAAAGGGAATCCAGTGCGAATCTGGAGCTGACGCGCAGCGGTAAAGACAGGTGGGATGAACGCGTTCGCAGACACTGCCGGCCCGCCGGTGGGAAGTCCTCATCCGTAACACACCTCCAAGCCCGAAGACCTGCCGGAGTCACGTCGCATCTCGCGCGCTTATCGCGTTCTATTAAGTGCGCCTGCGGCATCCTATACGTTAAGCGGATGCTTATATTAATGATGATAAAAAAAATCTCGCTGCTGACGGCGCTTTCCGTCACGGCGTTTTCTGGCTGGGCGCAGGATAGCGGCTCAGATTCTCTGGTGGTGACCGCCAACCGTTTTCAGCAACCGGTCAATACAGTGCTGGCGCCGACTGATGTCGTGACGCGTGAGCAAATCGATAAATGGCAGTCTAAGACAGTGCTGGATGTGCTGCGTCGTTTGCCTGGCGTGGATATTTCACAAAACGGGGGAATGGGGCAACTCGCTTCCGTTTATGTCCGCGGCACGGATTCACGCCACGCGCTCATCCTGATGGACGGCGTGCCAGTTTCTCGCCCAAACCTTTCCAATGACTCCAATCTTTATCAAATCCCGGTGTCGCTAATTCAGCGTATTGAGTTTATTCGCGGGCCGCGTTCGGCGGTATATGGCTCCGGAGCGATTGGGGGCGTGATTAATATCATCACGCAGAGTGATGATGAAGTGTTACGGATTGATGCTGGCGTCGGTTCTAAGGGCTATCAGGAATATTCGGGCACGCTGCGTCAGCGTTTTGGCGACACGGTGGTAACGGCGATAGGCGCGTATCAGACGACTCACGGGTTTAACGTTCAGCCGGGATCGACATGGAGCCATGACAGCGACCGCGACGGTTATCGTAATAAAACGTTTTTTGGCAGCCTTCAACATCATTTCTCTGACAACGTTGAGGGTTTCTTTCGCGGCTATGGTTATGCCAATAACGCCGATTTCGATGTGGGCAGCCCGCCGTTTTCTCCGGCATTCAGCGCGGATGAAAACCAGTATGACAATCAGTCCTGGGACACCGGATTACGCTATAACGCCGACATCTACTCTTCTCAGCTCATCGCCAGTTTCCAGAAGCTGAAAAGCTATAACTACAGCAGCCTTTATGGCCGTTACCAGGATGGCACGACGCTTGATCGCATGGAACAGCGTTATATTCAGTGGGGTAACAACCTTGTTGTCGGTCACGGTTCTGTCAGTGCCGGAGTGGACTGGAAGCAAGAAAAACTCACGTCAGTCACGCAGGCTGATACTGACCGCTATAAACGCGATACCACGGGGATTTACCTTACCGGCCAGCAACAGGTGCTTGATAATGTCACGCTCGAAGCGTCAGGTCGTGAAGATCATGATGAGCAGTTTGGCTGGCATGGCACCTGGCAGACCGCTGCTGGATGGGAGTTTGTGGATGGCTACCGCGCCACCCTTTCATATGGTACAGGGTTTCTGGCGCCGGGCCTGACCCAGCAGTTTGGGTCGCCGCAGTATCATATTGCGTCCAACCCGGATCTTCAGCCGGAAAAATCCAGACAGTGGGAAGCAGGCATTGAAGGGGTAACCGGTCCTCTGGACTGGCGCTTGTCGACGTGGCGATACAAGATTGACAACCTGATAAGCTATAACAATAACGCTTATTACAACGTCAAATCCGCCACGATTAAAGGAGTGGAGTGGACTGGCAATCTGACCACCGGGCCTGTAAGTCATCAGCTTACGTTGCAGTATATCGATCCGCGTGATGATGAAACTCATGAGCGTTTACAGCGCCGCGCCAGACAACAGGTGAAATACGATCTCAGCGGTGAAGTCTCAGACTTTGGGTGGGATGTCACTTACCAGTATATCGGCGAGCGTGACGATACTAATTTTAATGCTATCCCATCAAAAAAAGTGAAGCTCGGCGGCGTCAGCCTTTGGGATGTCGCGGTTTCGTATCCGGTCACCTCTCACCTTACAGTTCGTGGTAAAATAGCTAATCTGTTCGATAAAGATTACGAGACGGCTTATGGCTACGCGACTGCAGGACGAGAATACACGTTGTCAGGCAGCTACACCTTCTGAGGCCCGCCCAACCATTCTGGTTTTTGATTCCGGCGTGGGTGGGCTTTCTGTTTATGATGAGATCCGGCATCTCCTGCCGGATCTGCATTACATCTACGCTTTCGATAACGTTGCATTCCCCTATGGCGAGAAAAGCGAAGCGTTTATCGTTGAGCGTGTGGTCGAAATTGTGACTGCCGTTCAGGCGCGCTACCCCCTGGCGCTCGCCGTTATCGCCTGCAACTCTGCCAGTACGGTATCTCTCCCTGCCTTGCGTGAAAAATTCGCGTTTCCTGTGGTGGGCGTAGTGCCTGCTATCAAACCGGCTGCGCGTCTGACGGCGAACGGTGTGGTAGGGCTGCTCGCGACCCGTGGCACCGTTAAGCGTCCTTATACGCATGAGCTGATTGCGCGCTTCGCCAATGAATGCCAGATAGAAATGCTGGGCTCGGCGGAGCTGGTGGAAATTGCTGAGGCGAAACTGCACGGCGAACCGGTCTCTCTGGAGGCGCTGCGCCGCGTGCTGCGCCCGTGGCTGCGTATGCCGGAGCCGCCGGATACCGTTGTGCTCGGTTGTACGCACTTCCCGCTGCTGGCCGACGAGCTGTTGCAGGTGCTGCCGGAAGGCACACGGCTGGTGGATTCGGGCGCGGCGATTGCCAGACGCACCGCGTGGCTGCTGGAGCATGAAGCACCGGATGCGTCTTCTTCTGATGAGAATATTGCTTACTGTATGGCATTAACGCCGGAAGTTGCGCAGTTAATGTCCGTTTTGCAGCGTTACGGCTTCAATAAGCTCGAAAAACTGCCACTCTAAAGGTTTTTTGCACAAAAAAGAGACGGTTGAAAAGTTTTTTGAAATTAGGGGTTGTCAGGCGGAAAGAACTCCCTATAATGCGCCTCCACTGACACGGCACAACGGCAAACGAGCCGGCCCGTCAGGCAGACGAAAGCGAAAATAAACGCTTGACTCTGAAAGAGGAAAGCGTAATATACGCCACCTCGCG